>NZ_JNIZ01000005.1 GCF_000701485.1 Mycoplasmopsis sturni DSM 22021 | reverse complement strand
GAAAAAAGCAAACAAGTTCTTTGAAAACTAGATATACACAAAATACATGACAGTCAATTTTTTCGAGAGTTTGATCCTGGCTCAGGATGAACGCTGGCTGTGTGCCTAATACATGCATGTCGAGCGAAGTTCTTCGGAACTTAGCGGCGAATGGGTGAGTAACACGTACTTAACGTGCCCCTTAGATTGGAATAACGCTGAGAAATTAGCGCTAATGCCGGATACTTATTAAGTTCGCATGAACTTAATATAAAAGGAGCGTTTGCTTCACTAAGGGATCGGGGTGCGGAACATTAGCTAGTTGGTAAGGTAATGGCTTACCAAGGCGATGATGTTTAGCGGAGTTGAGAGACTGATCCGCCACACTGGGACTGAGATACGGCCCAGACTCCTACGGGAGGCAGCAGTAGGGAATTTTCCACAATGAGCGAAAGCTTGATGGAGCGACACAGCGTGTGCGATGACGGCCTTCGGGTTGTAAAGCACTGTTATAAGGGAAGAAAAAGCAGTAGAGGAAATGCTATTGCCTTGACGGTACCTTGTCAGAAAGCAACGGCTAACTATGTGCCAGCAGCCGCGGTAATACATAGGTTGCAAGCGTTATCCGGAATTATTGGGCGTAAAGCGTCTGTAGGTTGTTTGTTAAGTCTGACGTCAAAACTTGGGGCTCAACCCCAAATCGCGTTGGATACTGGCAAGCTAGAGTTGTTTAGAGGTTAATGGAATTCCTTGTGAAGCGGTGGAATGCGTAGATATAAGGAAGAACACCAACATGGCGAAGGCAATTAACTGGGAACACACTGACACTGAGAGACGAAAGCGTGGGGAGCAAACAGGATTAGATACCCTGGTAGTCCACGCTGTAAACGATGATGATTAGTTGATGGTGACCATCGACGCAGCTAACGCATTAAATCATCCGCCTGAGTAGTATGCTCGCAAGAGTGAAACTTAAAGGAATTGACGGGGATCCGCACAAGCGGTGGAGCATGTGGTTTAATTTGAAGATACGCGTAGAACCTTACCCACTCTTGACATCTTCTGCAAAGCTATAGAGATATAGTGGAGGTTAACAGAATGACAGATGGTGCATGGTTGTCGTCAGCTCGTGTCGTGAGATGTTCGGTTAAGTCCTGCAACGAGCGCAACCCCTATCCTTAGTTAAATGTTCTAGGGAGACTGCCTGGGTAACTGGGAGGAAGGTGGGGATGACGTCAAATCATCATGCCTCTTACGAGTGGGGCAACACACGTGCTACAATGGATGGTACAAAGAGAAGCAATACGGCGACGTGGAGCAAATCTCAAAAAACCATTCTCAGTTCGGATTGTAGTCTGCAACTCGACTACATGAAGTCGGAATCGCTAGTAATCGTAGATCAGCTACGCTACGGTGAATACGTTCTCGGGTCTTGTACACACCGCCCGTCAAACCACGGGAGCTGGTAATACCCGAAGTCGGTTTAGTTAACTACGGAAACGACCGCCTAAGGTAGGACTGGTGACTGGGGTTAAGTCGTAACAAGGTATCCCTACGAGAACGTGGGGATGGATTACCTCCTTTCTAACGGAGTACATTATTAACTTACATTTTTAGACTATTTATTTTATATTTTAAGTCATGTACATTGTAATAGTCCAATGGTATATCTAGTTTTGAGAGAACTTCTCTCAAATGTTCTTTGAAAACTGAATAGTAAAGATATTATTAATATAACAACGACATCAAAAAAACAAGTCAATTTGTTTTGTTGAACCGAGTTAAATTATTGCAAAAATAATTTATTAAAATGTCTTTGAATACATCAACAATAGGAAAATAACATAACTTTTAAATAAGTAAGAGTTTGTGGTGGATGCCTTGGGTCTGGAAGTCGATGAAGGACGTGATTACCTGCGATAAGCCTCGTGGAGCTGGATATACGCTACGATACGGGGATGTCCGAATGGGGAAACCTAACTAGAGTAATGTCTAGTTGCTTTGTAATGAATCCATAGTTACATAGACGAGAGACGTTGTGAACTGAAACATCTTAGTAGCAACAGGAAAAGAAAATAAACAATGATTCCATCAGTAGCGGCGAGCGAACGTGGAAGAGCCCAAACCAACACATGTTGGGGTTGTAGGACTATCTACATGAAGTTACAAAATTTTGTTATAGTAGAATTTGCTGGGAAGCAAAAGCATAGAAGGTGATACTCCTGTATACGAAATAACAAAATCTTCTGATAGTATCCTGAGTAGGGCGGGGCACGTGAAACCCTGTCTGAATCTGCCGGGACCATCCGGTAAGGCTAAATACTAACCAGACACCGATAGTGAACTAGTACCGTGAGGGAAAGGTGAAAAGAACCCCGGGAGGGGAGTGAAATAGATTCTGAAACCACTTACTTACAAGTAGTCAGAGCCCGTTAATGGGTGATGGCGTACATCTTGCAGTATGGACCGGCGAGTTATGTTAACATGCGAGGTTAAGTGGAAAAAAGCGGAGCCGTAGAGAAATCGAGTCTGAATAGGGCGTTTAGTATGTTGACATATACCCGAAACCATGTGATCTATTCATGAGCAGGCTGAAGCTTGGTTAACCCCAAGTGGAGGGCCGAACCGTAGTACGCTGAAAAGTGCCCGGATGACTTGTGAATAGCGGAGAAATTCCAATCGAACTTGGAGATAGCTGGTTCTCCTCGAAATAGCTTTAGGGCTAGCGTGTGATGTTAAACTTTGGTGGTAGAGCACTGAATATGGAATGGCCGCGCCTAGCGGTACTGACTATAATCAAACTCCGAATACCATTGTGTATTGTCATGCAGTCGGAACCGGGGTGCTAACGTCCCGGCTCGCGAGGGCAACAACCCAGATCGTCGGCTAAGGTCCCAAAATTGTGTTAAGTCAGAAAGGTTGTGGGGTTTCATAAACAACTAGGAGGTTGGCTTAGAAGCAGCCATCCTTTAAAGAGTGCGTAATAGCTCACTAGTCAAGAGACCCTGCGCCAATAATGTAACGGGAGTAAACACAATACCGAAGCCACGGGTACGAAAGTACGTTAGAGGAGCGTTCTAAGGGCAATGAAGTCAGACCGTGAGGACTGGTGGAGCGCTTAGAAGTGAGAATGCCGGTATGAGTAACGATTCGTGGTGAGAATCCACGACGCCTATTGGGAAAGGTTTCCTGGGCAAGGTTCGTCCACCCAGGGTTAGTCAGGACCTAAGGAGAGGCTGAAAAGCGTATCCGATGGACAACGGGTTAATATTCCCGTACTATCTATGACTGTGATGGAGTGACGGAGAAGGATAGCACTACC
>NZ_JNIZ01000004.1 GCF_000701485.1 Mycoplasmopsis sturni DSM 22021 | reverse complement strand
AAGTAGATAAAAACAAAGTATGAAGTAGTGTTAAATAGTTAAAAGCATGAAAGTAGTACTAAACTAGAAAGTAGTTATAAAACATGTAAGTAGTTATTAAAAAGCTATAAAAAAGAATAAAGATAAGTATTAAAAGATAAAGTATGTAAAAAGTATAAAGCTTAGCTACTTAAAAGCTACTTATTAAGCTACTTAATACTACTTTATAGCTTTTTAATAGCTACTTAATAGCTTATCTTATGTTTATTTAAACTATTCTAACATAATCTAAGTATTTTCGTAGCTTAGTTATAATAAAATATGAATATTTTATTATAGTAAAAATTTTGTGGGGTTGTCCCCAATTTTTACTATAATGCTTTAAAAGTTTTAAGTAGCTTAGCTTTTAAGTAGCTTTTAAAAGTTTATAAAGCTTATAATAAGAAAGTAAAAAATACTGTAAAAAATAAAAATTAACTTGTATAAATTCAAAAAGCAGGTTATAATATTTCTAGAAAAAGTTAAATACCTCGACCGTTTAACTTAATTGCTTAATAAGTAAATTTATATGCTTATAATTTTGCTTATTCTTACAATTAAAAAAGCAGAAGGTATTTCTTCTGCTTTTATTTGTACTTAACTTTTTCAAAAAATAATAAAAAAAGAGCATTCTAATCCTCGACATTAGAATGCTAGAAATATTATAACACATGCTAACAATATTACAAAATAAAAAAGAGCATCCTAATCCTGACCATTAGAATGCTAAGAAGATTGTAGCATTGTTTATTTTATTTCTAGTAGTACATGGAAGGGTTTAGGATGTCTCAAAGGAGACACCATGAAAACTTTAATTTTAGATGAAGCTTTAAAAAGCCAACTATTAAATTCATACCAAAACAAAGAAACAATTAGAAATTGAACTGTAATAATTAACAAATACCTTTTAAATAAAAATTTATATGATTACGAAAGTATTAATGAAGCTATTTTATGTGCTAATGTTAGCACATCAAGCAAAGCTTTATATTTCAATGTTACTAGAGTTATTTTTAATAAGCTCAACAATGAATTCAACCAAGAGCTTGATAAGACACAAATTAAAACAGTTAAACAACAAAAAAGTTTAAAACGCTTACAATTAACCAAAGAACAACACGAAATTATTGAAAAAGAAGCAAATGCTTTTAGTAAAGGAAAAACAAAATACAAAATTTTAATTTATTTCCTTAAAAAGAACATATGCAGAATTAGTGAAGCAATTGAAGCACTTAATGAAGGTATTGATTCTTGAGAATATGACAGTGATTATGATGCTTATTTCAAGATTAAACATGCAAAGAAAAATGGAAATCCTAGACCTATTACCTTAGATATTGAATTATATGAACTATATAAAAAACATTGAAAAGGATTATCAAGAGATAGAGCAATTAACTTTTTTAAAAAATTTAACAAATATTTGCAAGAAAAATATCCAGAACAAAATTTTAGTATTAACTCTCACATTTTTAGAACCGATGGAATCACAACTGCTTTAATTAATGGAGTTAGTGTTTATGAATTACAACAAATAACAGGACATAAATCACCTAATACTTTAATAAATCACTATTTAAAACCAAACTTAAAAAGTGCTTTAAAAGCAACTTTAAAAATTACAGGATATACTAGTAAAAATTAAGGAAAAATATGACACAATTAAAGAAAATTAAAAAAGAATTAGTCGAAATTAAGAGAAATCATCACTATAAAGTCTTTTATGAAGTAACAAAAGGCTCAAAAACACTATTTAATTGCGTTGTAGCAAGAGGAAAAGATTTAAATGAAGAAATACTCATCCAATTTCTTTTAACGCACTCACAGGCCTTAAATAGCCCTTTTAAAGAATCTTTAAAGAAAGACATTAAAAAAATAGTTATTTTAAATCAGGATGAAGAGCATGTTATCAATTTATATTTCCACGAAAAAGACTCTTCTAATATCGAAGCTCTCTTAAAAGTTGCTTCAATAAAAAAACATAACTTAAAGCTCAATTTAGAATTACAAGAGGTTAACAATGAAAAGCTTTCCCTTTTCAATTAAAGAACTTGATTTTGAACCAAAGAAAATCATTGTAGAAAATGGTTATTTAATTCTAGGACTTGATAAATTTAAGCGGGATTATTATCCTTTTTACCTGAATAAAATGAAAGCTCTAGCTTTTAAACATCAAAAAGAGCTCACGCAAGAAGAAATTGATACATGAGCAAATTTCTTTTTTGATGTTAACTTTCAAAACGCTAAAAATGAAATGGAGCTCTGCGATTATATTAATAAAAAACATTGAGTTGCTAATTTAGCTTATGGCTCATGAGATTTCTTCTTTAAAGTTGATTTATATGCTTATAACAAAGATAAACGCTATTTCATTCAATTAAAGCCGCCCTCTTATCGTTTTAGAGTATGAGATTCATGGCAATATGTAAATTTAATTTTATTTGCTCGGCAAAACAAAGGAACGCCAATTTTAGCAATTCCTAGACCTAATAATAAAACTCGAAAATATTCATTCTATGAAATTGTAGAAATACAAGCATATCCAAAGCTTAAATTAGTCAATATAAAAGATCCGTTTTAAAAACGGATCTTTTTAATTTAATTAAATGAACATAAAAAAATGTTTTATTAATGAAAAAAATCTTGAATTAAAATTAGAATTTCTTTTTGCTAAATCAAATATATTCAGGCCAATTAGTAATTAAACTTTTTTGCTATTGAACCTAATTACGAATAATAATTAGCTTCACGGAGATTTCTCTCCATAAATTATTATATTATAAATATTAAAATATTTATAATATTTTTCTTATTTTTTTTACTTTTGTAGATTTCTTTTAATTGATTGAATTTTATAAGCTTGCTCTAATTCATTAAACTCGCTTTCGCTTAAGTTAGCACTAGCGATAAATTTCAAACTTGCTTTTTTAGAAAAGGCAAATAATCATTTTAGAGCTTCGATAATTTTGTTCATTTTATTCCTCCAATATCTTTTTAATTATTTCTTTTGTTTTATCATCCGAGCCATTATTTTCAACATATATTCGCAGAGCTTTTTTAATGTTTTTTGTATCTTGAGTGTTGTCTTTTAAAGCTCCTTGTATATCAATGAGCTGTTTAATTATTTCATTCTTATCATTTATATTAATTGTGTTAGTGTTGTTTGTACTAGATTTACTTTTTGTGCTAAGTTGGTATATTACTAAAGCAATAATAACAGCTAAAGCTCCACCGCTTCCAGCTAATAATTCCCCTAATCATTGAGGCATTATGAGTTAAGATCCTCTGCAATGTAATTCATATAAACAACAACTTCTTTTAAATTCTTTTGTGGGCTTTTTGAAACAATAGCTCATCCCACTGGACTTTCTGCTATGTGAAAAGGATAATTTGGATCATTATTACTTTCAGATGTAGGAAAAGTGAATTGTCTTCATTGATTTGATGTGTCTTTTACCAACATGCTACAAGAAACTAATTCTCTGTAATTATTTGGATAAAAACCACTTAAAGCTACATCGCTATTGAACTCAGCTAAATTTTCATTATATCTATCGTTGGTTCATTTTACTCTAATTGTATAAACTTTAGGGGTATGTTCAACTTCTCCTTGTTCGTTAACAATATTTAATACTGAATGATTTGAAATAGTTCTTGCTTGTTTAAGTTTATCTATTTCATTAGCTAAATTCATACCTCCTTGTATTAATTGAGAAATATTGTTGGTATTTTGCTCAACTTGTGTTGCTATTTCAGAATTGCCAGATGTTGAATTTTGTTTTAAGTTTGTAATTTCTTGATTAATTTGTTCAATTTTAGAATTTAGCCCTCCAAGCGCATTTAAGTCCGCTGTATTAATTTGTGGTAAATTCTCTATTGGCGTATCAGTGTTTTTAGTAAAGTAAATAACAAGAATGTAATTTTGATTACTGTAATTGCTATTTTTTGAATAATATGAAACATTTGAACCATCTTGGAAAACAGGAGAAATATGAGATGCATCTGTTTTTTCCATTGTTTGGATAATGTGATATTGCTCGATTCTATTTCTTTTAATTGTTCCAAAGTAATCAATTAGATTTCTAACATTTCTTAAAAGAACAACAGTTCTACTATTTGGAATTCTACCTTTAAATAAACGAGCATAAATTGGATAACCCTCTAAATAATTACCAGTAAAAATATCTTGGTTTTCTACTAAGTTCTTAGGTATGTTAATACTGATATTTTGGTTGTTAGATGAATTGGATAAATTTTGAATTTGTTCTCTTAATTGATTAATTTGCTCATTTAAATTCTCAGGAATTGCAGGCGTTTGATTGCCTAAATTAGTAACATTAATTTTAAGGGTATCAATATCATTTTTATTAGCATTAGCTAAAGCTTCGATATTGTGAAGCTCTGCCTCTGAAGCTTCTTTATGAGCATTAAAATCAACTTCTAAATTTTCTATTTTCTCTGATAAGTTATCAACTTTTTCTTTAACGGAATTTAATTCTGTTGTATTAACTTCGGCTAATGATCTTATTTCACCTACTTGTCATGAAGCTTCTTGTTTAGCTTCTTCTATTTTTTGGTTTGCCGAATTAATTTGCTCTTGATATCCATTTGTTGAATTATTAAGAGCTTCGAGCTTTTCTTTTAATTGATTAATCTTATCTGTTTGCTCGGTACTAGTATTTTGTAATTCGTTAGCTTTTTGGGTTAAATTATTAAAATTAGCTAATTGATTTTTATAGTTAAAATCTAGTGTGCTCTCTACTCTATTAAAACGATTATCGTGTGCAATAATTCTTTCACCAATTGTTTCTATTTTCTGATCTTGAATATTTGTTGTGCTATTTAGAGCTTCTTTAATTTCTTCGAATTGATCAACTGTTATTGCTTTTCAAGTATCAGGTAAAAAAGCAGATCCAACGGTATCGATTCTATCTCATTCAAGGTTTTTGATCATCGCAATTGTTTGAGGATTTAAATAATCACTAAAAGTGTTATAGTCTCGACTATCACCATAAATTTGCAATCCATTAGGCACAAGTGTTATAAGTTTAGAAAACTCAGGATATTGATTTGAATTAGCTCGAGTATTAATTTCAAAAAATATAGCTTCTTGAAATTTATCAGCTCTAATTGAGCCGATTTTTTCTGCTCACTTATTAAAATCATTCCCTACCTCATTCATCAATGCACTAGCTCGAAAATGCGTTGCTGTATCGCATGCAACAAAAACAGCATATGCTACAGTCGTATATCATTGTTTTGCTGTAATGTTTGAATTAGCTTTTTTAATTCTTTCAGGTATTGGAAAGCTTTGAGTTGAACAAATTGGATGATTAATGAATCTATCATAATCAACCTTAAATAAAGTTAAAAAATCATGTGCGTTCATATTAACTCCTTATTTAATTTTTTTGCTTGTTGCTGTTCTATATTTATATTTTTTAGTATTAGAGTTGTATCCTTTTGTAAAATCAACAACATAACGGCCTTTTCTTCGTTTAACATTAGCAAAAAGTTGGGTTTTATTAGTTCTGTGTTTTCTAACTTCTTGGTTGTAGCTTTGATAGTAGCTTTTATTTATTTTTCTTGTTCTTCTAGTATTAATTGTTTCCAATCTAAAACGCTTTTTAATTTCTTCAAATTGATCAATATTGAAAAACAATCTTTTGTTTTCTCTAATTCTCAACAATCCTGGGGGTTTGTCTCATGCGATATTATCAAGATAATACTTACCAGGGGAGGAAGAATTAACAAAGGCTCAAAAATCTCTTCAAGGCAAAGTTAATTCAAGAGGTCTTTTACCTTTGATTCTTCCTCTACTTATTTCCGGGTTTTTCTTTCGCGAAGTTGTTAAATCATTAAAATAAAGCATAAAAGAAACATTTTCACTCTGATCATAATATTCTTCGCTATAAACTCTCATACCTCTTAATCATTTAGAGCGATGATTTAATTGAAGCTCAATTCATCTTTTTTGCTTTGTTCTTAAAAATCGAATATATCGCTGAGCTTTTTTAGGGGTTAGCCTATTTTTTGCTATAGCTTTACTTAGCCCTTTTGTTAATTGTTTATGTTGAATATCAACTAACTTTTTCATCAGTTCTGGTTTAGCTTTTCGCCCTGTAAAACTAATTGCTTGAGTCACAATAGCAAAAGGGTTTTTTAAAATTGAATAAGCTAACTTTAAGCTTTTTACACTTTGATCAATGTTTTTACTTGTTATTGTTTTTCTAATCAAACTATGAAGCTTCATATTAGGAGTAATCTTTTTATCAACAAAAAGCTTCACTCCATCTAGAATCTTATCGCTCATAGGTTTTTTTAATCAATTTCACACTTTTTTAGCCTGTTTTGTTCTTCTTGCTACTCTTTGAAAAGCTTTATATATTTGAGGTCTTTTTAGTAGAGCTTCGCTTATATATTTAGCTCCTTTGGGAATTAATTTTGATATCTCTGTAATCCCAAAAGCTAAAGCAGATGCTAAGGCATTTGTAGCCGTTCCTACTCAATCAACTTTTCCGTAAAAAACTAAATCACTTAAAGCTCCGGTTACAAAAGATATTCCCAACTTAATCGCTCTTGTTATTGGAACGCTAAGTGGGAATATCACGGCAAAAGTATCTACTAAAAGTTCCGTAGCAATATCAACAATAACATTTACTGCCAAATGAACTCATCCCTTTATTTTATCTCACAATGTAGGAGCTTGTTTGGGCGTGTAAATTGCTCAATTTGGTATTATTGATAATTTAGGATCTCTTAGAGCTATTAACATAATTAATTAGGTTTAAATTTAATAGTTTCTTGGCTTTTTCATAAATCAGGATATTTATTTGTATCAACTGTTAACTCTGCTTGGTTAATTGTATATACTAGTCCTTTTTCAACTAATCCAATTGCTGCTTTTACACGAGCATGAACATAAATATCACCAGCAATTGAATCTTTAGGAGCTCATCCAAGATATTCAGTTCCAAAAGATGAAACAATTACATCGCTAGTGGTTACAATAGCAGAATAACCAGAAAGTTCTAAGGTAGAAACGACTTTATAACCTCCTAAAGTCCCAACTGCTTTATAACCTTCTAAAAGTGCTGATTGAGCAAAGTTTCCGACCATCATTGAAGATAATTTAGCATGTAATTCAGGACTTACAAAAATAACAATATCTTCTTGATCAACATAGCTTCTATTTGTTTCAAAGTTTTCTTTTCTAACAAGTTGTAAAACTGTTTCAAGAATCTTTTTCTTAGCTTCTTCTGGGGTTGTATTCTCTAAATTAAAATTAACATGTTGTCTAGCTGTTTTGGCATCACTAATTAATAAATTTAAAGCATACTTATCATATGTTCTCATAATTTCTGCTAAAAAAATATCTAACTTTCTTGCAGGGAGAATTCCTTGTGTTTCGTCTGCTTCTTGTTTAGTGATTGCTTGTTCCATGTAAAGCGGTTTCATTCAACTAAGGGTTTGGGTTGCAGACTGTGTTCATTTATCTGCTTCGGTAGGTCCTACCTCTGTTTTTACCTTAATCTTTCCGCTTTGAACGAATTTTCAAGTGATGTGACTTTGATGTGTTTCAATTGAAAGCTCACCTGTTCCTGCGTTTTTAATAATGGTCATTTTATTGTCCATTACATTGCTTAAAACTTTATCAGCTTCTGCTTGTTGCATTGTGAAGTTTGTAAATGTTGTTCCTGCGCTTCCAATGCTTGTTGCTGTTGAATAACTATTAACAACTGTAAGTTGTGGCATGTTTTATTTCTCCTTTTTAGTTAAATGTTGCTCCACCATTTTTTAACAATCTTGCAGAACCTTTATTAAAGCCAGTGTTCTTGTTTTCAATTTGTACAGGCTTTTCTTTAATTTGTCATTGATTTGCTTTGGCTTGTTTTAAAATTGATTCTCTTGGGTTTTCTCAATTAATTTGAGATACATCTAAATTTTTGGGTTCAATTTTATCTACAAAGTCAATGCTTTTTAATGTTGAAATCAATAAGGTTTCTTCGTTGTTTTGATGTTTGCTTAAAGAATTTTGTAAAAATTCTGTTTTTTGCTCAAGACTTTTAATTTGTTCTTGATATTCTTTTATGATGTTTTCGTTTTCTAAATCTCTATTATTTTGTTCGGTTTTAATATTAGAGATTTTTTTGTTAATATGATTCTCAAGCTCTTCCTTTGTTTCGAAAATAGAATAAACACCTAAGGCCTTCAAAATATCTATTCTATTGCTATTTTCATGTAGGGAAAGCTTTTCAAGTAATTCTGATTCGGAGATTCCGAAAATATCAGCAATATTTTTTATTAATTTCATTTTATTCCGTCTTTGAGGGCCGCGGTTCCCTTTCTCCTTAAAATTATCAAAATTCAATAAATAAATTAGGCTTATTATCAAAAACAGGCGTAGGTAAGACAAAGTCAAGGTTATTAATGGTAATTGAAACATTTTCCAAAAACATTCCTCTTATTTCTATTCTTGATAAATGTCCTTCGTTGATATCATGGATTTTATTTAATGTAATAGTATTATTTGGTTCAGTTAATAAATAAGAATTAATTAACTGTTCCATTTCTTTTCTTGTTCTTACTATTAAGCTCGGAGCTCCTTGGATTGTTAGTCCTTCTTCTTGTTGATCCGAAAGTAATTCATAATCAATTTTTAGCTCACTATATCTATAAACTGTCTCAGTGTATGACATTGTAGGCAATTGATGAGGAATAAGATCAACCTTATGCGTATAATGATAAAAAAGAATCTTTTTACCTTCACCAAATTGACTTTGAACTTCTTCATCGGTTCATGTTTTGTTTTGATCGTTATAACGATGTACCAAGGTATAAATTTTTGGAGCAGCTCAGTCTGTTCTATTAAGAAGCTCTAAAAAAGAGCTCTTATTTAATTGAACATAAAAAGGGTAATTAAAATTAAAGGTTTTATCATTAAAATCAACCGGGGTTTGACTGAAATCTGTTTCTTCAATTTGATCAGGTAAAATAGGTAAATTAACATATTTACCTTCAAGGTTATAAGTATTGAAATTTAAAAATTGTTGATTATCTGATATTCATTTAATAACCGGCTGTTCACCTTCTTTTTCTACACTAATAAAATTAGATTTAATAAAAAGCTTTTTTGCTGGATCATAAATAAAACTGAATAAAGTAAAGAGCTCAATTTCATTGTTTCAACCACCTTTAAAAGCATAATCAGTATTCACAAATGAAGATGCTAAAAAGATAATGTGCAAAAGCTTATTCCGAGCTTTTTCATCTGCATACCTTGATTTAAGTAATTGAATTTGTCCGTTAGTATAATCTTTAATATTAGTAATACCTTTTTCTTGAAGCTCTTTTAAATTAATAGAGTTTAAAAACCTATAATTGTATTCAAAAATAGTATCAAAATAGGTTCCGTTAGAAAATATTCTAAAAGCTTCTAAATATCTAGGAAGATCAAAGCTTAAATCATCATTTAAATGACTTTTTAAACCATAAAAATGATTTTGTTTATTTGCAGATAAATTTCAAACAAACCAAGCAACTTTATTTCCTAAAACAGAAAAAGGAGAACAATAAAGCGGAAGCATTATAGTATTAGAATCGTTATAAATGAACTTAGCATAATAGTCTTTTTTAGTATCAGGGTTTTTATAAATAATATTGACCGTATTAATTAAGCTTCCAGGCAATAAATTTAAACTGATTTGTTCTGGATCTTTTATTTGTTTATTTGTATAAATAAACTCAATATTATTTAATTCTTTTAAAGTACTTAATGGCGTTAATGTTAATTCACTTACTTCCTGAGCCTCAATTGCTTCAAAAGAAAAACTTAAGGACTTATCTTTCAAAACAAAAATATTATTGTTATCTAGTAATTTATAATAATTTTCTTCGGTTAACTCTGGAGCTCCATGATCTTTAAAGAACAAATAAAACTTATTTGCTTCAAAGTTAATTTTTTCATTTAAAGCAATTTTTATATCGGGCAAAATTTGAAACTCAGTGAAAAAATCACTCTCAACTACTAAACTATTAAAATCTTTTGAAACTTCAAAATACTCATAAGAATCCACAAACTTTAACCTAACAAAGTTAACAGTATCTTTTTTAAAATGAGGTTTATCTTTTGTATCAATTTCATATAAGTAAACTGTTCCACTTGGTTGCGTGTAAGTAGAATCTAAAAAGTTATTCAACATTTGTCTCCTCATTTTTGTCAGCAAATTGTTCTTTATTTGAAATTGCTTGAGAATTTAATAAAACACCGTTTTGGTCTGTTTTGAGTGTTTGAGCATTTTGAATTGCTCATCTTGTTGAACCTACTACAGTTACATTAATATCTTCGTCGTCTTCGCTAATATTAAGCACTTTTAAAGCTAGATTTACAAATTGCTTATAATAAATCTCTCTAAGATTTGCTTTTGTCTCAATATAATCTTCAAAATCTGAGTTAAGTTGTTGAACTTCTGCTGTATGCATATTATGCGTTCCGCCGTCTTGCGAATCCATTTTCATAAAAAGAAATTTTTTAACTCAAAAAACAGCACTTTCAATTGAGGCAATAATTGCTTGCGATTGAGTTGGCGCAGTTTGTAAATCAAGTGGAATACCACCGTTATCATTAGTTAATTTATAAGTAAAAATTCTTCCATGAGATAAACTAAAAAGAGCTTTAGTTAATGAAACAGATTGAGCAGAACCTTCAACACCATAAATAACAGGCAAAGGAGTGGAATAAAAAGCATCTAATTGTAATTGTGTTAGTTTGTTATTAATAATGTCTCAATACTCATTATTAATTAAATCTATATCCGCTTTTCCATCACTTCTATTTTTAAAAATTACAAACGGGATAAAACCACTTAAAATCTCTTGATGATAATGTTCAGGATCTTGAGTTTGTTTATCGGTTATAGTTGTTTTATTAAAATTCGTATATCTTGTAAGTTGTCTCACATAATCATTTTTTAAATCATATTCCAAAAGATCTTCGGTTAACTCATACATAGAAAGAGCTTCCATTTCTACTCTTAAAAGTAAATATGTTAATTTTCCTGTAAAATCTTTTTTAAATTCTAAAACCTCACCTAAAACAGGAACAGAATGAAAAAATCCCAAGGCTAAAATTCCCTTTTTATATAGTTGATATTCTAAGTTTTGATAAGTCTCAAGTAGTGAATAATTTTCAGCAAATTTGTTAAACTTTTCTTCTATTTCTTTATTCTTAATATCAATTTGAGGCAAGGAATTAGCGAGGGTTGTCATTTGAGTATTAGCCCCTTGTTCTTCAATTTGAGCTTTAAAATTAGGAGGGGTTTGTTTTTCTTGATAACTTGGATTAAGACTATTTTTATAGATATTAGCAATTTCCTTAACGCTAAAAGTCTTTAAAATGTTGTTATTTCCTTGGTTAATTAATGTATTTAATTTTTCTTGGGCCACTTTAAACTCCTTCTATTTCTGCTATTAACATAGGTCAAGCTCTATTAATAGCATATTCACTTGCGTTAATTAAGTCATAAATTTCGGGATTAATTTTTTCATTTCTTTTTTCTTCTCCTCTATCAATAACCTGCATACTTAGTTTTTTAAGTAAATTTCTACTGCTAAAATTATTGATAAATTTAATATGAGAAAAAGATAATAAGAATTGTCATTTTTGTTGACGCCCAATAATTGAATAATCAACATTTTTTAACTTTCTTCTTTTTGCTTTATTAATTAAAATATTTCAATTTTGGTTAAAAATTCTTTCTCTTAATACTTGTGTTTCTGTATCGTTATCTAAGTCTAAAAAACTAGAATAATTAAAAGCATTAAAATCATAATTAAAGTTTGTGCTCTGTTCTAAAAGAGTAATAATCTCTTTATCTGTTTCTTTAATCAGATCTAATAATTTCATATGAATTTGTTTTAATGTTGGAATTTTGTTATTAGTTTTGATTAACTCTTTAATATCTTCAAAACCTTTAAAATAAAGCAAATAACTTTTAAAGTGTAAAAAACAAACTAGCGAAGCATTATCAAAACGGCCAGGATCATAACCATAATAAACGCCTTGCAAGAGTCCGTTTTTTATATCTTCATAAATTTGTTCAGGCTCAATTAGATGAATATTTTCATTAAATTGGCCATCATTTTGATAAATTAATTTTTTTAAATAATAATTCTCAAGCAAACTATCTTTTTGAAAAGAAAGGCCTGCTACAGTAATAGTTCAAAGTCTTAAATTAGTTTTTTTAAGTTGTTCTAAATTTTTACGCTGATAAGTACTTAGTTCGGCTTCAGGAACAAACTCTTTGCTGTACATTGTAACCACAATACCTAAGCCATCGAATTCTTCTTTATTGTCAATTTGTAAAAACTTTTTAGAACTTAGTTCATTTAAAACTTCCTCTTTTGGATTACCTAAATCATCACAGAAAATAATTACACGATTATGAAAGGTAGTTATTAAGAAATGGTTGTGATAAAAAATGTTGTAAAAGAACTTAATTTTAATAATAAAGTCCTTAGGGGGAGCAACTCTGAAAACTGTGTTTTGTAAAATAACTTGTAAATTATCTTCTTGAGCTTCGTAGATATTTCTCAAATCACTAACAGAATGATTAGCACTCGGATCTTCAATAGGTTCATCTACTACAATTTCACCTCAACAAAAACTTTGATTTGGTAAAGTTAAACCTTGAAAACTTTGAACATTTTCTCAGTTTGCAAAATAAATTCCACGACCTTTTCCACCATCTTCATAATCTCAAAATATTCTTTCTTCATAAAATCTAAAATAAGGACGATAATCCAAATCAAAATTGCGTTTAAGTAAGTCCAAAACTTTTTCAAACATTGGACGCAAAGTAGTTTTAATATGTTTATATCTATTACGACATCATATTGAATTAAAACGGATATCATTAACAATCCTGTAAATAGTAATTAAAGCACCTCCGAAACTTTTAGATACTCCTTTTGCTCCACTATGAATTTCAAAAAGCGATTCACTTTTAAAGGCATCATAAGTAGGATTATCAGGTAAGTCTGTATAATGTAAAGCTTTTCTTAAAATTTCTTCACTAAATTTAGGCGGCTCTTTTAAAACTTCTTTCATATTTATTTAAGTTTGTCAAAATATTGAATAACTGGATCAGTTTCATTAATTGAATTTTCGTTACTATCATCAGGGTATTCCGTAAATTGGTAAGAACCATTCAATAGACTCTCAAATTCTTGCGTGATCTTTTTATCTTGTTCTTGTTGTTGTAAGTAATATTGATAATTTTCATTTTTTCAAAGTTTAAAGTTAGGTAAGTTTTTGATGTAAGCATTTATGAATTTATAACCATATTTTTTATTTTGCTCTCAACAAAATCTTTTTATTTCGCTATCTGGTGCTAGTTGTTCAATTTTTCATCTTAATTCTGAATAAGATGCACATCCTCACGCTAGAACATATAAAGTTTTATCGCTAATTTTTTGATTTCTTTCAATTATTTGATTCATAATTGATTTAAATGTAGGATAATCTGCTGTTTCGTAAAATGATTTGTCTTTTGCGTGTTCTCCTATATAATCGCGTTTTACATCTTGTGTTGTTCAATACATTATTTTTCTCCTTTAATGCGTTTTATTAAACCTGAATTTATTAAATAAATGAATGTAAAAATTGTTTCAAGTGGTCTTATATCTATGCTGTTTCCTGCTAAACGATATAAAGTGTCTTGTCTTTTTTTGTAAGGTTTTAAATAACCTTCAACAGCTTCATAATCTTCGTCACTAAATCCCTGTATCTTGAATGCTTCTCGTTCTGTTATGTATCTCCATGGCAATTGATCATCTTCAGGAATTTTTCACTCAATTAATCCCACTGTATTTTTTCTATCTACTTTTGTGGTAACTGTTTTGATTCTGTAATCTTTATCTTCATTTGTATTTAAATTTTCATTTAATTCAACAATTTGATTTCTGCTTGGTGTGTCTCTTAAGACCACTCTTTTTGCTTCTTCGGGGAATCGTGAATTATCTAAATCAAAAATTGATTCATAAACTTTTTTCTTTTTGTTTTTAAGAGCGTCACTCGCTTCGCATGCGTTCTGGTTATCCTTTCCGTCTGCTTTTTCGTTGATACATGTTTGATTTCAATATAACTGTTTTCTGGCTTCTCTTATTATTTCCATCTTGTTTGTGAAATCATCTTCGTTCTTGAATGGACTTTTTCCTAAAATCGATAACGCAAAGGTTCTTTTTCTAATTTGTAAACTTCCATGATCTGAAGCATTGGTTATCCATGTGTATGTTGTATATCCTAATTCTTTTAATGTTTCTGTTCATAATTGATATTCTTCATTATGTGAATAAATTAGTCCAGGAACATTTTCCATTAATAAGAATTTTGGCATGTTTTCCATGTTTTCTAAAAGTCTTCCTAATTCTCACAATACTGAACTTTTTGACTCTTTATTTAAGAGTCCTTTTTTTGATGTTTGGGCATTTGCTATACTCAGTCCTTGGCAAGGAAATGAATAGGTTATTAAATCACTTCCTTCCAGATCTTCAGGGTTAATTTTTGAAATGTTTGTTGCTCGTAAACCTGTTGGTTCTCCTGAGCGGCTTACATACATGGCCGCCGCAAGCAATTCTTTTGTTTTTTTTGTTTTTATTTCTGATCATTTAACCGGGTCAAGGTCATTAACTGTAATTTGATTTTCTTCAATTCATTTTTTTAAATCCAACTCATTATTGCTTTCAAGTCATTTTTTTAAACGCGTATCAACAAATACATCAATGATGTCTTTATCTAATGTTTTTAATTTATCTGGTAGATTTTGATAATAGTGAATTGCGTAATACGCAATAACTGCTTCGGGATTTCAATCAACTGCCATTTTATGTGTAAATGGCTGAAATTCTTTTGGTAATTTATCATAAGAATCAGGTAACACTCTTTTTATGATTTCTTTAATTGTGCTAATTGATTCAAACGCTTTCCTTGTTGCTCCAATTCCAGCAAACAATTCGGTAACTTTTAAAGGTTCTTGGCTTTTTTTCATTTTTCTCCATTATCTTGAATCTATGGTTCATATATTTTGGAGTATTCTGGTTCAAATAACAATAT
Source organism: Mycoplasmopsis sturni DSM 22021 (assembly GCF_000701485.1). Taxonomy (GTDB): domain Bacteria; phylum Bacillota_I; class Bacilli_A; order Mycoplasmatales; family Metamycoplasmataceae; genus Mycoplasmopsis; species Mycoplasmopsis sturni. The sequence goes on along the minus strand of NZ_JNIZ01000004.1, from coordinate 72,617 downwards.
AGTTTCTTTCAATTGTCCGTCCCTGTTTTTGGTTATTTTTAAAGTTAACACATTGTAATTTTCAATATCATTGTGCTTTTTAAAGATCATTCCAATAAAATCAGCATCCTGTTCTATGCTTCCGCTATCTCTTAGGTCTGCATTGGTAGGCTCTATGAATTTTGTTTTATTCATATTTTTCTCTACTTCCCTTGATAATTGCGATAACGCTATAATAGGGACATTTAATTCCAATGCTATTAATTTAAGCTCTCTTGATGCCTTCGAAGTTGTTTCATACATGGTTCCTGTATAATTTCTCGACATAATTTGAATATGATCTAAAAACACTGCTCGAATATTGTAATTACTTCGATTTAATTCTCATAGAATTGTTCTTATGTAATTGTCGTTAACATATGGGTTGTCAAATATCAATATGTTTAATGGTTGTGCGTTTTCTATTTTTTCCCTAAATGTTTCATAAAATTCTTTTTTAGGTTTATAAAAATGTTTTCGAGGTATATTCATTAAATTGCTTAGAATATTTTCATATATTCTTTTTTGACTTGTTTCTAATGAAAAAATTACCACACAATCATTTTTTTCATTGTATTCTTTTGCTATTTCAATAGCCAAACTTATAGCCAATGTTGTTTTTCCCATACCTGGTCGTGCAGCAATTACATATAAAGCACCAGGGTTTAGGCCTTTTGTATCTTTATCGAATATTTGTCAATTAGTTTTTGTTTTATCTTTTTCGGGTTCATCTAATGTATTACTGAATCACTTTCAATAATCAATAGTATTTTTAAAAGTTAAGGATGTCTCTGATAATGGTTTTGTCTTGTTTCCCATTAAATAAAATCCCCCCTTAATTTTTTTCCGAACCTCCTAAACTAATCTGAATTATTAAAAAAATAATGCTCAAAATCCCTAAAAACTCAATTTCGACAAGTTTAACAATAAATAAACACATCGCTCATAAACGAGGATGTGTTTTTGTATGAAAAAATTGAATATTTTCGATTAATTTAGTTTTATTAAAATAGATAAAATCCTTGCTTGAAGTAAGCAAGGATTTTTTATACCTATTTGAAAGTAACATTTATATTTTTTTATTTATTATTTCAATTCAATCTCTTGATCCATTAAATTGTAAAGTTCCAATTTATTTTCAATATCTATTCTATTAACCAATCATCCATTTAATTGACAATTTTGTATAAATGAATCAATTCTGTTTTTTCCTTCTAAGTCCTTTAAAGTTATAACTAGACCATATTTTATATTTGCATCAAAGTCTCCGTTTCTATTCTTCTTTTTAATACTGATACCATACATACCGCTAGTTAATTTTGTCTTTGGTTTTTTAATTCTATTGTTTTTAGTATGTAGATTTTCTTGTATGTGTTTTACATTATCTCATTTTCTAAATTCTCTTCTAACATTGGCTTCGCTATGATCGTTGATTTTTTCACCTACATCATACTCTTGTGATTGATGATTTTCATTTATCGAATTGATAGTTACACTTCCGTTGCTATTTTTTTTGACTCTTCCAAAATAAATATCTAACTCACTATTTGTATAATCTACTCCCATATTTCTTGAACAAGAAGGAAAATAAACAAGAGTCGCCTTGGCAACATAAGGGTGTTTGTCATTACTTATTGGAACAGGGATATCATAAGTATAAGTTTCATACTTACTTGAAATACCACTTATTACAAATTTAATTTCATCATTTTTTGAGCTTACTATATCCGTTATTTTTACCGGCACAACACCATATCCATATTTATTGCCTTCATTGTCAAATTTTTCTCAACCAGTTGATGAATCTATTATTAATGCTTTAGCAACTTCTTTTGAAAACCCCAAAATATATATTAAATATGCAACCTTTCTTGTGATTCAAGGAGCAGCAAATGATGTTCCATAAACTTTACATACTTCATATCCTGAATGAGCAGCAATAAAATCACCGTTTGCTCCCCCGTAATAACAAATATCAGGTTTTCTATAAAATGATAAAACCTCACCAAACCTAGAGTATGATGCAATTTTATTATTTCTATCAACGGAATTAACAATGATTGAATTAATAGAATCAGCTGGAGAACCAATTTTCATCTCTTTGTTTACACCTTTTTTCTTATTGGTTCCTGAAATGACAAAAATTACATCATTTTCTTTTTGTATTCTATCTAAAATAGAAGCTTCTGGAGATATAGAATTTTTACTAATTTCAAAAGGAGAACCTAATGATAAGTTTCATACTTTAATATCTTTATTCTCTGAAACTATTTTTTCAATATTTTTCATTATACTAAACGAACTAAAGGATTCTGCTTTCGCAACACCAAAATGCTTTACTTTAAATCTACCACATCCATCATCTAAATCTTTATTTAAATTTGGTCCATCCACTATTATTGATGTTACAAAAGTTCCATGAAGAGTATCATCAATTGTTCTAGGTATATTTTGATCTACCATGTCATGATATTCCACTCATTCATTAAAATATACATTTTCAGAAAAAAGAGTATCAATTACTCCTATAACAGGTTCATTTGTAGGTGATGGTATAGATAAATTATAATTAGCTTCATGATCTACCATACGAATCTCTTCCATATTATTTAAATCAGTAACTGACATAGAAATAAGATATGGCGCATTTTTGTTCAAAAGATCAATTTCCTCAGGTGATAATAAGAAAGTATTGTCATCTAATGTATTGTTAAAATTTACTTTTATGCCTATTTGATCTAATATCGTAGAAGAATTAACTTTGTTTTTATAAATAGAAACTATTCTAGCATCTTTACTATCTAAATTTGATGTCGGTATTGTAATATTTCAAACATAAACGCAATCTTTTAATATTTGCAAAAATTTACTGCGTTTTATTTGAGAATCTTTTTCAAAAAAATGTTTAAGATCCCCTTTATTAACTCTATCAAAAAACGAGCTATCAATCACCTCTTCACCAATTTTGTTATCAACAAAATCAATAACAATATTTAGATCATCAATTGCTCTTTTTATATGATCAAAACTTATTAAATATGTAATTATATGTCTTTTATTAATGTTTCCTTCACTAAATTTAGCTCCAACAATCTCTATTTCTGAATTTGTTGAATTTATATCAAAAATAGCGCTGATCCTGTTAGACTTAGCCACAATTTCGCAATATTCTACATTTACTAAAGGAACTAAATTCAATTTTTCGTTTTTTCAGTATTTTTTTACTTTTACCAATTGATCACGAATATTTTTTAGATGAGTTGAAAAAATTTTTTTATTTTTACTAAGAGTAAGTGGGCCTGGTCTACTTTGAGATTTGGAAAAATTAAATTCTTTTCTTAGTTCAAGAATTTTATTCATTTTTAGCTTTTACTCCTCTTGAAATTGAACTTCTAGAAATACCAGTAAGAACCTCTACCTCCCTTACCGTAAACTTATTTTTAAGTAAATTACCAACATCTATCAAATAATCTCCAGTTACATTAGTATAAATTTTTTTTAAATAATCAAATTTTTGCTGATAGTCACTAAATGCTATTGACGATCTAATTAAATTTTTTAATTCTCCAGGATAAGGTATTTTTTGGTAAAGTTTTAATATTTTTTTAAATAACTTCTTATCTGAACCAAGATCTGGGAATCTAACTAAAATTGAATCTAATATACTTTCAGCAACTTCTAGTAAATCTTCCCTTGTATAACTATTAAAATCAATAATTTTATCAAATCTTCTTAAGAGAGCTTTATCAAAATGTTTATATAAATTTGTTGTTGCTATCAATAATACATTTTCATTTAATTCATCTAAACACTTTAGTATTTCACTAGTTGCCCTTCCCATTTCTCTAATATCGCTATTATTTAATCTATCTAATGCTATTGCATCTAACTCATCAAATAAAATAACAACATTTTCAGGGTTATTCAAATTATTTATTTCATTAAACAAAGAAGAAATATTCTTATTAGTTTCTCCTAATTTGCTACTAATTAGTGTATTAAAATCAACCTTGAATAATTCTCTATTTAATATTCTTGCAATTTGCTTAGATGTTTCGGTTTTACCAGTTCCGGGATCTCCTTGGAATAAAAATTTATTTACACCTAAATTCTTGCTAACGGCGTTAATAATACCCATTACTTCATTGCTTATTGCTTTTGGAAGAGGCAATGATTCTGTTTTTAATTCAACTTTTTTAACAAAACCAAAATGATTATTGTTTTCCTGAGGAATTCATACATTTTTTTGAGATAATATCCCCATTATATATTGAGCAATTGAAACTTCTCCGTTTTTTGAAAATTCTTCAGCAATTAAATATGCTTCTCTTTTGAAACCTTCATCATTTTTTTCCGAGTAATATTTAATTAAATTAATAATATGAGCTTTTTTCATGTTGTCCTCTATTCTTACCAGTAAATTATAGTCCTTTCTGGGACAAAAAAATCAAAAATAAGACAAAAATAAAAATTAATTTAGTAAATAATACAAACAAATAATATATTTTAAAAAACAAAGCAGCTTGTTAACTATTTATTTCTTTCCTTTTTATATGAATAAATAATCATAATTACTAGAAAATTAGACAATAAAAATATAAATAAATTAATATATAAATACAATTTACAATTTTTGAAAAATTTATTAATTCTAACTTAATAAAAGCTTATAAACAAGTAGTTATTTTTTGGTAATATTGACTAAGGTTATAAATAAAGATGCATTTACTGGAGAAGCTCAATTTCTTAGAAAAAGAAGATATAAATAATGAAAATAGTTATTTTGAGGTAAAACACAAACTTTATAAAGCAAAGAAAAAAGTCACAACTTAGTTGTGACTTTTTATAATCATTAAGATTTTATTATTGTACTTTAAGTACATCATATGATGGACTAACTTCTTTAGCTTCTGATCTAAAAGTAATATCTTTGTGTTGACTTTCATTAAGCACAATTACAATTGGGCATGATTTAACGTTATGTTTTTTAAGAACTTCAAGATCAACTTCAGCAATCAAATCACCACGTTTAACTTTATCCCCTACTTTAACAAATGAAGTAAATCCTTCACCATTTAAATTAACTGTGTCAATTCCGATGTGAATTAATAATTCAACACCTTCTTTAGTTGAAAGCCCGTAAGCATGTTTGCTTTCTCCAAAAACAACTTTTACTTCTGAATCAACTGGTGCATATACTTTTCCTGTTTTAGTTGCTTCAAACTCAACAGCGTATCCATCACCAAGTGCTTTGGTTGAAAATACTCCGTCATTAACTTCTTCAAGAGTAATTAATTTTCCGTTAGCCACAGAACCTAAAACAACAGGTTCTTTAAGTTTGCTTTGTGTATTGCTTTCTTGGCTTGCTTCTTTTGCTCCAAGGTTAGCTTGAACATTAGCCATTCCTTCAACTTCAAGTTTAGCAATGCTTTCACGTGAATTTCTAATTTTAACGTTAATTTGTTCGGCAACAGGTCCGAAAATAGCTTGAACATGGTTTCCTTGCTTAATAACGTTAATTGCACCTGCTGCTTTAAGAGCATCTACATCAACTTTATTTGCATCATGCACGTCGTATCTTAAACGAGAAGCACAATTAGTGTAAGCAACAATATTTGATGTTCCACCATATGCAGCAACAATAGCTAATGCTTGAGGATCGATATCACCTGATCCTTGTTTAGCTGCCATATCTTTTTTGGTAAATAATCTTGTGTTTCCACCTCTTCCTGGAGTTGCAAGATCTTTAAATTTAATTCATCATCAGAATAAGAAGAAGTAAATTGGGACATATGCAAGTCCAACAACAAGTGTTCAGTAGAAATTGGTTCCTTTTTGGAATGGAATAATTCCGTAAATAAGTGTATCAAGTGCTCCACCTGAGAACGCCATTGGTACGTGAACTCCAAGTAAGTTAGCGAACATGAATGAGAATCCTGCAAGAACTGCATGGAATCCTCAGAATAAAGCAGGTGATAAGAATAAGAATGTAAATTCAATTGGTTCAGTTACACCAGTTACAAATGATGTAATTGCTGAAGGAACAACAGCACTAAGAGCAACTTTTCTGTTTTCTTTTGGTGCTGCTACAACCATTGCAGCTGCTGCTGCTGGTAATCCAAACATCATAAATGAGAATTTACCATCAGCGAATCTTCCTACTTTAATTCCAATTTCTTTTGAAATAAAGTCAAATAATGGTAAGGTTACGTTTTCACCATTTTTTTGGAAAGTAATATCATTAAATGGTAATTGAACTAATTTAAGAGCCATTGATGAATCACCAACATATTGCTCTCCTTCAATTTGCATTTGTTTGATAAGTAAATTAAGGTTTTTGTATGTCTCTAATTGTAATGTTTGATCATTCAATCATGAAGAGTTTGCTTGTTGTCATTGCGCTAATGAGAAGGCTAAATCTCCTCCGGCTTGTGAGTATCATAGCGGTGAGTAGAACGCGTGGTGAAGTCCAAATGGAATAAGTGATCTTTCAATAAACCCGAAAATAAGAGATTCAAATCCATATGGAACTTTACCTAAAGCGTTCCCAAAAATACTAAGTCCTGTTCCAACTCATGGTCAGAATAATAAGAATGCAACTGAAAGTGCTGCAGTAAATGGAACTGTAATAATTGCTACAAATCTTTTTCCAGCAAAGAATGAAAATACTGCTGGGAAAGCGATTGTGTGGAATCTATTGTAGATTCATTGAACTAAGATACCAATAAGAATACCACCAAATACTGAAGTAGAAAGTGATTTTACGTATCCAAGTTGGTTTGAAACAACGGCTTTAACTGTTCAAGGAGCTCTACCACCTTCAACAAATAAAATATTGTATCCAAGGTTGTCACCAATTTTATCAATGTTAAATTGGTTTCCTCCTAATTCAACATAAGTTTGGTTATTTGTTAATAATCCAGTTAAGTCAACTGTTGAACCTGTTGAGCTTTCAGTTCAATTTACATTGGCTAGATCATTAAAGCTTTTAGTTACGCCACCATCAAAAGTAATGGTTTTGTTTGCTAAATCAATTTGTGATGCTTTTGATAGAAGTAATGTTACATCTTTTCCGTTTTCATTGATGGTAGCAGTTGCTACAAATTTAACTTCTTTAATTAAAGCATCTTGGATTGCTAGAAAGACTAAAAATCCAATAATGGTTGCAAAAACAGCAACTCCGGCTTCATCTGTAAAAGCAATTACCATTGCGACAGCAAAAAGTAAAGGCAATGCAGCAAAAACAGGGTTACCAAGTTGTTGGATAAAACTTCCGAACATTTTTAGCGACTCATCACTAGTGTTTGAGTTAATTGCAGCACCAATTCCAAGTCAAAGACCTGAAATAGCCATAATTGCAATAGGAAGCATAAATGCACCAGAAATTTTTCCAAGAACTTTTTTAGCTTTGCTTTGACCACTGTTATCAGTGTTTTTAGGTTTTTTAGCAAAAAGGCTTTGGAATTTTTGTTTTAATGTTCCTAATGTTCCTGACATTTTTCCCCTTTCATTTAATAATAATTTTCGAAAGAACTATTTGTGAATTTTAAATTTTAAATTTAATTAAATATCTTTTATGTGTTATTCAAAATGCAAAGACGACGAAAATAACACATAAATATTTTATTTGAATTGCCAATAATTTCGCAAAGAATCGGAAAAGAGCATAAAAAAATGTGGAAAAAATTAAAAAATTTCCACATTTTGAGGTAGTTTTTCATCTTTTTTGCTTTGAATGATAAAAATTATTCATTATTATTATTTTTCTAGAGCAAAAAGACGTTCAATTGAGAAAGCATAAGTATCTTCCCCTCTAAGTTTAAATAAGATATTTGGATTTCTAAGTCCATCTTTTAATTCTTGGTTTTGAATTGGGAAAATAGCATATGAATATTGTTTTTCTAAGTTTTCCTCACCTTTAATTTTTTCTCCAGTTGTTGGATTTAATTTAGGTAATTTTGCATTTTGGGTATTTAAAGAATAATCTTCATAACTGAAAGCTACTCCTGGCACTCTAATTGATGATCATGTACCCTCAGAATCAGGATTGTATTTACGTTTTCAACGTGTTGGATAGTAATCTTTTTTGGTTGTGTAGTAATAATTGTCGTTGAAATTTTTCTCTCCACCAGCAACAACTGAAATGTGAACGTGTGGCATTCAACCTCCATTTTCACCTTCAGTTCCAACATAGCCAATAATATCACCTTGTTTAACTTTAAGTGGATTATCAGGCGTTATGTGTCTAGTTTCTCCTGTTTTAGGATCTTTATAATCAGCATAAGTCACGATATTTTGACGGTCACCTTTACCTTCAGTTTTTTGGAATGGAACAATATTGAGCATTGTGTTGTTAAAGGTTTTTTCTTGGTCCACATGAATATAACCAATGTAAACGTATTCAGAATCTAAAAAGTACTTCTCTTTATCTTTTGATGATAAAGGAATATCAGCTAGTTTCACACGCATAAGCATTGTTGTTCCGATACCTTCGGCTACATTTTTATCTTTTCCGGCTCTTTCTGAATAAACAATTCCAACAATTTCACCATCATAAGGAGCATAAATAGGATGTTTTGAATTAACTAAATAATCTTCTCCTAAGTGTAATTGATAAGGATATTTAGGAGCACTAGCATAAAAACCTCTTAATTCATCATATCCACCGGCAATAATATTATTTCCAAAAATACTGAAAATTTGAGTATTAACTTTTGGTAATAAATCTCTAGTTAAAGAACCAGCAATAAAGTTATAAGATTTTGAATTTTTGTTTGTAAATTCTTTTCCAAGTGGATAAGAAAGGTGTCCTAAACCATATTTTTTGGTAAAAATAATTTCATCAAATGTAAGAGCATCAATTCCTTTAAATCTAAATAAAATATTTTTATCATCTATTTTTTGAGCATCTAGCAGCTTTAATGTTTTAAAGTGCCCACTATTGGTAAAGGTAAAATCATTAATCTTAAAGTTTTGATAATCATAATTGAATTTATTTGTTTGTAAAACATTAACATCTACTCAAGAAGCAGCCTGTTCTTCTTTTAAAAGTTGATAAATTGGACTATCTAAATAATCAAATACTAGATTAAAATCAGCCCCTAAGTTAGTTTTGGATGCACTTGATAAAAGTTTTTTTATTTGATCATCGCTAAGATCTTTTTGGATTTCTTTTAATTTGGCATATTCGTTACTTTGATCCGCTAATGCAAAACGCACTTTAAGATTCATTTTTCCAAGTTGTTTGTCAAAGTTAAATCCTGAAATAAATAAGTGGTATTGATATTTTTTCTCATCTCATAGTTGATTAAGCTTTTCATGAATTGATTTTTGAATGCTTAATTTGAAAATTTGTGTTAACTTTTGTTTTGAGAGTTCTTCAAATGTTTCGCTTCCTTTAATTGCTTCAACTTCAGCAAGTGAAGGGGTAGTAACTTTTAGATTATCAGAGTTAATTAATTGAGCAAATTCGTTAAATTTTGAAGTAAGCTCTTTTTGTTGTTCTGTTAGATTGTCGCTTCCAACATTAGGAATAATAAAGTTAATGGTTCTAAATTCATATAAACCTAATTGATTATCTAAGTTATGAATTATATCAATAGGAAAAATGAAATTATTAAAGTTGCTTCTATCAACTTGAATATCATGATAACGAACACTAAAAATTAATTTATTGATTAATTTTGCATATTTAGGAAATTTTTCAACTAAATAAGCTTTAATTTTGGCATCATCAATAGCAATAAATTGTCCGATATAACCATTTTTGATAAAGTTAGTTTGTTTTGTTAATTTTGGTAAATCAACACCTGCAGCAAGATTTAAAAATGGTAGAGCTGAAGTATTTTCAAAAGTACTTTGTAAATGATTTAAAACATTATCCGAATTACTTAATTCAACAATGTTAGCGTCTTGATTTTCAAAATCAATATTTTCTTGTGCAGTAGTATCACCTTCAAACCCACCAAATTCAAGGTTAATGCTTTTTTGTTCATTTTGATAATCAATAATTCCTTGCTCATCAACATATTTGGCATTATCTAGCAAAGGTAAAGTTAAGGTAGCTTGAATTTTTAATTTACCTTGGTTATCATAAGCTACTCGATTGCTAATTGTTTGAACAAGATTATTCAAATATTCTTGTGGAAATTGTTTACTTAGCCCTGTTTTACGAGACTCAACACGAACTAAGGTTAAAGCTTTTTGAATTTGTTGACTTGAAAGTTGACTTGGTTTAATTTGGTTAAGCTGCTTATCACTTAGCTCAGGAACTTTTTTGAGATTAAGTCCTCATGTTAGTTTGTAATTTTTACCAAGTAAACTAGTTAAAGTTGGTAAGTATTTTGTTCCAATAATAAGTTGAGTGTCATTTTGGTGTGCATTTTGCTTATATGCTCGCAAATATTGTGATGTTTGTGAGTTGATGGCCGCAAAAGGAAGTGCCTTAATCACACCATTTAAAAGATTATTTTCTAAAATAGCAGCATCAGTATAAAAACCATCAGCATCAGACACACGGATCTCTTTAGTATTAAAAGCATTATCAATTAAATTAAAATTCTTAAAATCACTAACTTGATTAGTCAAATCAAAAATATCTTTTGAATATTCTGCTTTTAATAAGTTAGCTACTTGTTGGAGTTTAGGTTTTTCTGATGTTAAATCTTTATATCTTGGCTGGAGTTGATAAACAACTTGATTAAAAACTTCTCCATTAGGATTAGTAAATGCAATTTTAATCTCAAAAAGACCTTCTCCCCGAATCATTTTATCTGCATATTGAGATTTTAAAGCGCTATTAACATTAATTGAGGATAAATTTGTAACCGCTCTTAGTGAAGTTTTTAAATTTGCATTTTGTTCTTCAGTAACAACTTCAAAATCTGAAGAACTAGCTTCAAAAGCGCTTTTGTTACTTAGATTATGATCAATTTGTTTTAAAGATACATTGGTGTTTACAAATTGATCGAATTCTTTTTTAGAAACTTGTTGCTCTTCGCTTTTGCAACTAATTAATAATGTAGGAGTAAGCAATGACGCTGTGGTCAAAGAAGAAAATACTAATGTTTTTTTCATAATTAAAAAGTTAATTTAATACCTTTCGTAATAGCAATTTGGACCGCAATAATTGCAACTAGCATTGGAATAATAATCGAAACTATTACTAAAGTAAGAACATTAATAATTAAAAATTTATTTTGCAACGCAATATTTTTAATCTGTTGATTATTTTGTCTTTCTCTTTTGAAAATCATAATCAAATTAATAAGATGAAACAAAAGAGCAATAAATAAATTAAAGGCAAAAAAACCAAAATAACTTGATAAATATAGCATAAAGAAAACAGCAATAATCAAAATTAACATATTAAAGAACAAGCTGGTACTATATGCTGTAGGATTAATGTATGGTATAAAAAGCAAACAAATACTAAAGATGGTTATAAAAATACCTTCCTTAATTCCATAATAAATTGAATTGTCTGCTTCAACTTTAAATATTTCTTCAACACTAACATTGTTAAGTAAAGCAAATTGTGGCTGTTTTAATCTTTTAATTCCAGCAAAAATTACAAAAAATAAAACAACTCCAAGAACGAAACCAATAAATTCTCCCCCTAGCAAATAAAAAATCCCTTGATAATGAATCTCACCTAAATTGGCATTATTGCCTAAAATAGATGAGTTCGCATTAAAAGCTTGTAAGAAGATCTGTCCAAAGATTACAATTGGATTTCCAATTGGCGTAGGAGAAGAATTAGTTAAATAATGACTGTTAGCTCATGATAAAACAATCATCAAAAATGTTGTTAATGTTCAAGTTGACGATAAAAAGAGTTTTTTATGCTTTTTGATATATGCATCAGCAATTCATTTTCAAAGCAATACAAAGAAAGTTAAAAAGAGTAACGCGACTAATTCAACGATAAAACTATCGCTATTTCAAGAATTTTTTAACATTCCTTTGAAGTTATAATTCATATTCTTCCTTTCTTGAAGCAAAGCAAAAAAGTAGCATCCCTGCTACTACACTTGTGAATCTAAGTCTGCTTTTCCTTCACGTTTTCAGCGCTCTAATAGTTGTGCTCACTCTTGTTCATTTTGACACTTTAAGTACTCAATTTGATCGGCATCACTAACTCGATTGTACTTAGGAGAAACACCTATTGTAGTAAAATGACGATATCAATCTTTTACTTTTTGAATATCATCTTCTGCTTCATCATAGTTAACTAAAAAATCATACGCTTTAATATGTCTTTTGCGTAAGTCGATATTCTCTGGAAATTCGTAATCGCCTTCTTCATCCCTTAAAAATAGAGCGACAATTTTATAACTTGTAGCTTTCATTAGGTAACCATAAAGTTGAGCTTGCTTACGGTATGATGATTCAACACCATTAGCTTCTCAATAAGACATTTTCTTTTCTCCGGCTGTTTTGATTTCTACTATACAATTGGTGTCTTTGATATATCCATCAGGCACACCTGAAAGAATATCGTCTTTCCCTTCAAAAAAATTATAATTATAATCTTTGGCTACATAATTTTCAATAGTAAGTTTTGGTTGAAATTTTCTTAATACTTCAAAAATTCTAGGTTCTAGAACTTCACCAGCATGAATATATTTTTTAGTTAATACAGGTAATTTAATTCTTGCAATATGACAAAAAGCTGCAAATTCAGACTTAAAAGAACCGGTACCTAAAACATCACTAACTGTTGAACCTCCGATTTTCTTAAATCCTTTAAATTTATTAAAAGTAAGTAATTCTTCATGAAAACTAGGTGCTAAACGAACAACTTGTTCTTTCTCATCGATGAAATAATGAGTATTGTTATAGAATTTTCGTGTTGACATAACTAATTTGTCTTAAGAAAATTATCGTAAATAATTTTTGCGTAAATTTCAACTTGCTTGAAGTTTGCATTTCAGTTTTCATCGATTAATATATTGTCTGGTACGATGTGATCAAAACAAATGTTAACTAGTTTATCAAAACTAATTTCGGTTGAGTTATCATCAACACCTGGAACAAATTTTTTCGCATCGAAAAACTTCTGAATTCTAATGGCATTAATAGTGACATCGTGATTAGGTCCAGCAATAGTTTTTAATTCTGAAAGAGAACTTTTAAAATAATCTAATTCATTAGGGAATCTTAAATCATCAATCAAATAAAGACTATTTTTACCTTGATTTACCGACTGAGAAACTAATTCCTTAATTTTGTCCATTACTTTTGAACATCAAATATTATTATTGATGTTTCTACCTACTTCCCCCATAGCAATTCACAAAGGACGAACAATTTCTTTATCTTTCCCGTCTCATTGTAATTCATGTAATATAGGTTCAGTAATTTGTTTAATTGGTTGAGCAAAGGATAAGACATAAATATTTTTGTAATCCTTCTTTTCAGCTAACCCTTTAATCGCAGAAGAAAGAAGACCCTTTCCTGACCTTCTTTTTCCATTAATTAAGATAATTGAATGTCTTGTTTTTTTGCTCATCTTAAAACTCCTTATTAAACTTCTTTTTTTAATTTTCTTGCCTTACTATTATAAAAAGAATTGCTAGAACTTTAATAAAATTTCCATATTTTCACAGAATTTTCTTTAATAAGAAAAATCGCTAAGATTAGTATATTTTTAAAATCTAAAAAGGAAGAAAAAAGCCGAAGCATAAAATTCGGAAAATCAAAAGATTTTTTTAAATTTGCTAAGGCTCAATTTTTAGAGTTTCTCCACCAAAAATTGCAGTTTGTCAATCATGTCCAAAAACAGTTTCTAAACGTGATTGATACGAAACTTTTTGATTTGGATAGAGTTTTTTATCTCTTGAATCAATTAAATTAAATGGTTCTACAACGCCTTGATCAGTTATAACCCTAATATTTTGTGACAAAGGTTGTAGAAGTAAGGTTCAATACTCTTTTCTTATTAGTTTTTTTGGATCCTTTTGAGATTTTAAAAGTATCGAGTGAGGTTCTTGGATATAACCAAATAAAAGACCAAAAGGAAGATTTTGTTCATCAACAACCAATGAACCAGATGCTCCGTGTTCTGCTAAGATTTGAGAGTCAATTTTATAAGTAAACCCGTAGAATTTATTTTGAACTTCTGTATCAAATGATAAATCTTCATTAATGCCTTGTAAGTGAAATTCAGGGCTTACTTGAAAGTTCGGTTCCACATAATAAGGGTATGTCGATTTTGAATCTCTTTTAATACCGTATGTTTTTCATTGTTCGGGCTCTCAATTTTTAAATTGATAAATATTATTATTACTATCTTGAGGATATCCTAAAATATAAGTATTTTCTGGTTTTGTATTATAGAGATAATTTTTTAAATAATTATTTAAATAAAATGATTTGTTAAATGAAGTATTTTGTAAGTCTTGGCTAATTTTTGAAACTGTACTAAAATCTAAGGTATAATACGGAATTTTTCCATTATTATTAATTAAATTATTATTTTGAATTTTCTCAATTGACTTATTAACTTCATCTATTGCATCAAGTAGGTTATTACGTAGTTGCTTACCATTTTTCTTATTTCGAGCAATTTCTTTTAAATCAATATCAACTTCCATCACTGCAAAATCAGCATAATAGTTTTTTTTATAACTTGGATGAGTTGAAGGAGCAATATCAAAATTTTCATTAAAGAAATTCCGAGCAATAAAAAAGTTTTTAAAAGTTGTTTTCTCAATATCTGGGTCATTCCTAAAAGAAACACTATATCAATTAGAATTAAAAATAGAATTTTTATTAGATATTGGAATTACTTCTTTTGCTTTAGTAAGTGTATATTCAACAAGGCTTTCTTTTTCTAGAAGATTTTTTTGATAATATTCCGGATAATCATTTTTATTGGCATATTTACTTAAAACATGAAAATTAGAAGCAAAAAATAATTTTAAATGTTCTTTTTTGGAGTTAACTTCAATAACTTTATAATCCAATAATCAAATTGTACCCGAGCGAAATATTATGGGAGAAGTTCAATGGCCATTTTCTTTTTCATTAAATATAGCAGATAATGAAAATGTTCGTTTATTTAGAGAACTTAAATAATCCTTATTAGTAGATAATTTTGTATCATCTGAAGATTTTGAAAGCTCAAATTTTGCTTCTGTTGGAACTATAACCGGTTTTTCTTCTGGCAAAAGAGGCTGAATATTAGAATTTAATTCGCTTTTTTCGCTTGGTTTTACATAATTTTCTTGGGTTTTTGGATTTTCTTCTTTAGTGTTTTTTGTATTTAAAGTTTCACTAGAGGTTCTGTTGTCAAAATCTTTATTTTTATCTTTATCCACTACAGAATTTGTAGTTTCGGCGTCTTGTTTAATAGTTGGTTCAGTGCACGAAAAAAGCACACTTGTAGATGATGCTATTAAAAATATTGATAAGAGCGCTTTTTTCAATGTTTTTTTCATAATTTATTCAATGTTTGAAATTTCTAAAAATTCTTTAATTTTTTTATTAATTTGACAAATAAGTTTGCCTTTTAAACTTTGCTTGTTGATTCTTGGGCGTTTTGGTAAATTCATCATTTCTGTTAAAAATTCAATCTCTTCTTTGTTTAAAATCTTTTTTAAAAAATTTAAATTATAAACTTCACACAAATTAGATTGTTGATTAGCACTATGATAATTGTAAGATACCTTATCTAAATTAATATTATTATGGAGTCCATCTTCGAAAGAATATTGAGCATTATTGTTTTTGTTTACATAATTCAAAGTATTAATTTTAACTGATTTTCAAAATCAAACACTAAAAGGTAAATACTTGAAATTATCTCAATTATGAATGATATCCAAAATAATACTATAAATATAATTCTCGATTTCGTCAGTTGAAACTGTGCAACCGCGATAATAAATAGATTGTATTTTTCGAATCATATGATTCAATTTAGGTTTAATGTGTTCACAAATTATGACAATTAAATGAGATTTAGAGATTGTTTTGAATTGATGAAGTTCGAAGTAGCTTTTTACTTCTGGTTGAATTTCTTCCCAAGAAATTCTATTTCCTTGATGAGCCATTAATAAAATCAAAAAGGATAATACCTGTTGCGACAGAGGCATTTAATGATTGAACGGTCCCAAATTGCTCTATATAAATGGTTTGATCCACAACAGATAAAACGCTTTTTGAAACTCCATTCCCTTCGTTGCCAATAATGAGAATTGAAGGTTTATTATATTCCACTTGATTATGAGGTAACGAATTTTTATCTAATGTTGTTGCATAAGCTCAATAACCATTCTTTTTTAGCTTTACAACAGTTGCGCTTAGTGAGTTAACACGATAAAAATTCATACCAACAAAGCCACCACTTGAAACTTTCAAAACAGTATTATTGATGTCAGAAGAGTTTTCTTTAGGTAAGATAATATCATGAATTCCAGCTGCATTTGCAGTTCTAATTATCGCACCTAAATTATGAGGATCTTGAATTTTATCTAACATTAAAACAGCTTCAGGTTTACGTTTAATTAAAAATTCTAAGTCACGATAATTTAAATGAGATAGCTTCGCTAAAAATCCTTGGTGATTTTCTTTTGATAATTGATTAAGAAAATCAATATCCTTTAACTCTACAGAAACATTAAAATCCTTAAAAAGTTTAATGTTTTCTTTTTTAGAAACGTATACATTAGTAATTGGTAATTTATTAGCAAGCGCTTCTAAAACAGAGTTTTTTCCACTAATAATTAATTCTTTCATTAAATAAGTCCCTCTTCGATGAGAATAGATCTTAGTTCATCGGCTTTGGTAAATTCTTTTTTACTTAATAATTGTTGTCATTGATCATAAATTTTAATGTATTTTGGATAATCGATTTGACTAAATCCAAATTTTAAGTCATCAAAAATCTTTATCAGGGTTTTTGCGCTAACTATATCTTTTGCGCTTTGTTTAACAAGCTCATGAACTATAGTCATAAAATGATTAAATTGCGTTTCACTTAAATTAGTCATGGCTTTTTTATAAGTTTCTTCATAATAAGCAGTGAGTTTTTGTCCCTGATTATTAAATAAATATAATTGAACACTAAAATAAATTTTTTTAATTCTATTCATTATTTTATTTATATTGTGAATTAAATTTTCATCAATATTAATAATTCCGGTGTATGAGTTTAATAAAATAATAAATTTCAACACATCAGGATGATATTTATCTAAAAAATCTTTAGCTAAAATAAAGTTATTCAAAGATTTAGACATTTTTTCGCCATTGATATTAATCATCCCCGTACGTAATCATTTTTTAGCTATTGGGTTTCTAGTTATGACTTGAAATTGGACGTTCTCGTTTTCATGGTGCGGAAAAGTTAAGTCCATTCCTCCACCATGAATATCTACACCTTGACTTCCAAAATTTTTGTAAATGAGTGCACAACATTCAGTATGTCATCCTGGTCTTCCTAGACCAAATTCTGTTTTATATTTGATCCCGATATCAGTGCTTTTTCAAAGGGCAAAATCGGCCATAAATCTTTTATTTTGATTATTATCTTCAAATACCATATTATCAATTTTTTGATGAGAAACTTTACCATAAATGTCTTTGTTTTTTAAAACATCAAACCAAACATTTGAACCTTCGCCTTTGTAAGCATTCTTACTCAATAACAGAGCTTTTACAAAATTTTCAATAGCTCCTAAATTTTCTGTAACATATTCAATTTTTGAAATTGTATCGATGTTTAATTTTTTCAATAAATGTAAGTATTCATTTGCATAAAAAGATGAAATTTCTTTTTCAGAAACATTTTCTTGAATTGCACGAGCAATAATTTTATCATCAATATCTGTTATGTTGTGAACAAAATAAAAGTCTTTACCTAAAATTTTGAATGCCTTTAAGATTAAATCCATCGATAAAATAGGCCTAATATTGCCAATATGAACATGATTATAAACTGTTGGACCACATAAATAAATGTTATATTTCATAATTTGGAATTATATTATTTTTTCGAAAAATTAATTAAGTAATTATTGTAAGGAACATTAAAGTTAAGTGACTAAAAATAATTTCACCAATTTAATATTAATTCTTAAATAAAATAAAAATATTTTTACAATTTTTGAAATATTTTCATTTATAAATTATTATAAAATATAATAAACAATTATAATTGTTTTACATTTAAAAAGAGACATTTAGAAAGGACCGTTTATGAAAACGATGTTAGACATAGCAATCGAAGTTATTTCTCAAGACACTACAAAAAGTTTTGACTTTGATCAAATTTTTGAGGTTGTTGAAGATAAATTAAAAAGCCAATGAGAAGATAAATTTGTCACTGAAGAAAAATCATATGAAGATATTAGAAAAGACAAAATTGGAGAACTTTATCGT
The DNA here is from genome assembly GCF_000701485.1 of Mycoplasmopsis sturni DSM 22021. Lineage (GTDB taxonomy): Bacteria > Bacillota_I > Bacilli_A > Mycoplasmatales > Metamycoplasmataceae > Mycoplasmopsis > Mycoplasmopsis sturni. Next base: position 54,212 of record NZ_JNIZ01000004.1, on the reverse strand, counting down.
CTTTTAACAGTTGATAGACGTTTTGAAAGAAATAAAGACGGTTCATGAAAAAGTAAAACTTTTGAAGTTTTCTAATCTATTTTATTTATTAAAGGAGAAAATATGGCATTAGTTAACGCTAGCGAAATGCTTAAAAAAGCAAAAGAAGGAAAATATGCTATTCCTCACATTAACATTAATAACTTAGAATGAGCTAAAGCAGTTCTTTTAACAGCTCAAGCAGAAAATTCACCTGTTATTGTTGCAACTAGCGAAGGAGCACTTAAATACATGGGTGGATTTAATGTAGTAACAGGAATGGTTAAGGGTTTAATTAAAGACTTAAATATTACTATCCCCGTTGCGCTTCACTTAGACCACGGTTCATATGAAGGAGTAAAAAAAGCTCTTGAAAGTGATGGTTATACATCAGTTATGTTTGATGGATCACATTTCCCATTCGAAGAAAACTACACAAAAACTTCAGAATTAGTTAAATTAGCAAAAGCTAAAGGATTTTCTTTTGAAGCAGAAGTTGGAACAATCGGTGGAGAAGAAGATGGAATTGTAGGAGATGGTGAATTTGCCGATCCAGCTGAAGCTAAAAAAATGGCTGATTTAGGAATTGATGTTCTTGCTGCAGGTATTGGAAACATTCATGGTCCATACCCTTCAACTTGAGAATCACTTAGCTTTGAAACATTATCAGAAATTTCAAATGCTGCTGGAATCGGAATTGTATTACACGGTGGAAGCGGAATTCCTACAGAACAAATCAAAAAAGCAATTTCACTTGGAGTTACCAAAATCAATGTTAACACCGAATTACAACAATCAAACCACAAAGCATTAAGATCATACATCGAATCAGGTAAAGACCTTGAAGGGAAAAACTTTGACCCTAGAAAACTTTACAAACCAGGATTTGATGCAATGTGCGAAACTGTTAGAGAAAAAATCTACGAATTCGGCTCAAATAACAAAGCTTAATAAGTGCCCTTTTGGGCGCTTTTTATTTTCTTCTCCATTAATATATTAAAAAATTTTTTACGGTTTGCATAAAAAATTAAAAATTTTCATCATTTTTCACATTTTTCCTAATAAATTCCCTTTATTTAGTTTTATTTCATGAAATTTATTAATTTTGTTGATGAATCTATAAAAATAAATTTTATAAAAATAAAAAGTCAAAGATAAATTAAATGCCTTTAATTTTACTTCATTAGCTTTTTAGATAAAATAAAAAATCACACAATTAAGTGTGATTTTAATAATTTGAAAAGAATTATTTTTGTTTCTTTTCAAGACGTTTGTTGAATTTGTCAATTCTTCCGGTTGCTTTTGCTTGTGAACGGTTCCCTGTGTAAATAGGGTGGCATCCTGAACAAACATCAACTGAGAATTGTTTTTTAACTGAACCAAATGTAAATTGTTTTTGACAAGTTGAACAAGTAACTTCAACTGTAAAGTATTGTGGGTGAATATCTTTTTTCATAATCTATATTCTCCTGACTACTTAGCGTAGAACTCAACAACTAATGCATCTTTAATTTCTGTATGCATTTCTGTTCTTTCTGGTAAACGATCAAATTTTACACTAAAGTCTTTTCTTGTCAATCATGAAGCAGCATTTTTAGCAGCCATTGAATCAGTTACATATTGGTTTTTAGTTAATTTTTCTTTCATAAGAACAACATCACCTGGACGAACTAACATTGAAGGAATGTCAGCTTTTTTGCCATTTAAAGTAAAGTGACCGTGGTTTACAAGTTGACGTGCTTGTCTTCTTGTTGAAGCAAATCCAGCACGGTATACAACATTATCAAGTCTTGATTCAAGTAATTGAAGCAAGTTGGTACCGGTAACTCCTTTAATTTTAATAGCTTTTTCGTAAGTTTTTCTAAGTTGTTTTTCTGAAATCCCAAAAGTGTGTTTTACTTTTTGTTTTTCATAAAGGTGAAGTCCATAATCTGAAAGTTTTACTCTTCTATTTCCATGTTGTCCTGGTGCATAAGTTCTTTTTCTTCCTTTAGCAAACTCTTTTCCTGTTTCAAGAATTGAGTGCCCAAGACGACGAGAAATTTTAAAAACAGGTCCTGTATATCTTGACATTTTTATTTCCCTTCTGCATAAAGAGAAAGTTTATTTCTAATTAAGTAATTTTGGTTTAATGATTTCAGTATTTCAGCATCCCTACTATCAAAATTGAACATATCAAAATTATTTCTTAAAAATAATAAACTGCTGTAATTTATGCTTTTTTATTTTATCAAAAAAATAGAATTCATTAAAAGTTTTTTATGCTATTTTTGTCTATAAAATAAGCAAAAATAAAATAAGATTCAATCAATAAAATCTTAAATTAATTGAAAACAAAAAAGAGCAAAAGAAAATTATGCTCTTTTATTTTTAAGACTTTCAATTAACGAATTAAAGTTTTCAACAACAATTCTAATTTTTTGTTGAGAGTTAACAGAACCCTGAACTTGCGCTACAATATTTTTTTGTAAATTTAAAATGTTTCTTAACTCTTCTAAACCTTCAATTTTAGTAACTGGATTTTGAACCATTAAAAGAGCATCATATAATTTTTTGAAATTAGTTTTGAAATCAATAACTTCTTGAAGTTCTGATTTGGAATATTTATCTTTTTCTACAGAAGCTTCTCTTTCTAAGTATGCTTTATATATTGAAAATTCATCTTTAAATTCTTTTTCTGGATTTAAAGATAATAATTGATTAATTAATTTTTCAGTTTCAATAGAAATTTCTAAGCCTTGACTATTTAATAATGTTTTATTTTGATAATTAATGCGAATTTCCAAAACATTGGCATTATTAGGGTCTTGGCAAGCAATAGCCACAAGAGGGGTCAATACACTAGGTGCAATTCATAATTTTTTTAAAATTCTCTTCATAATTCCTTTCGTATCATAGTTATTTTCGTGTTTTAATTTTCATTTTTAATTTTATTTAAAATAGCATCAATTTTCATTCCATGATCAGTTACTTCATCTAAATAAAAATGAACCTGTGGAACTTTTCTTCAATTAAGGCTTTTAGCCAAAATTGAGCGTACATAACCAGAAGCATTATTTAATGCTTCAATACCTTTTTGTGAATTTCCCGAAAGAGATACATACACTTTGAGATGAGATAAGTCATTTGTAAGTTTTGCATCAATAACAATTGGGTCAATAACATTTGCATTAGTAATATTATTGACTAAAATATTAGCAACAAGTTGTTGAACTTGTGATTCTTTTCTAGATAAATTTACATTGTTCATAACATTTAATATTATACATATTGCTTACAATTTTTGGAATAATATACATCGAAATATCACCGATCTAGAAAATAGTTTATAATTTTTAAAAAATTATAAAGAATAATTCAAAATAGAGGCAAAATGAAAGACACAGTAGTAGTTTCATGACCGAGATTTAAAAGGGTTTTTTGAAATAATCCAGCTTTAATTTGAGCAGGTAATAGCGATCAAGAATTAATTAATAACATTGTCGGAGATCAATACAAACTAAAATGAAATACTGAATCTGATTTTAATAAAATCAGAGCTTTATTAGAAGATGAAAACGAATTAGATGAAGATGAAGTTGAGCATGATTTTGGTAGTTTTTTAATAGCAAATAATAATCTCCAAGGAGTTGAATCTATCAATTCTGTAAATGATGTTAAACGAAAAACATACAAGAAAATGGAAGAAGAATCTTGGAAATTTTATGCCCAAAAATATAAAATTGAGTCTGAAGAGATTTTAGTTATTCTTTTAAGCAAAACAGAACTAGCTGTTCAAAAAACTTTAGATGCTTTAAATAACCCTAAAATTCGCCTTATTGTAAATCCGGTTTTTCAATACATAAGAGAAAATCAACAAAATAAATTTCAATATGTTGCAAGAGCCTTGTTATTTGATAAAGAATTAAAGAAAATTTCTTTGCAAGGATTTACAAAAAATTCAACAAAAAAAGAATTTTATCGATTTATTTATCACTATGATGTTATTAGTAAAATTACTAAAATCCAATCATTATCATTAATTATCTTAGATCCTGTATCTTTGATTTTAAAAAATACCAAAGCTGGTGCAATGCAATATTTTGAGAGTTTTTCTGCCATTCCTGCTAAAAAAGCTAGCATCACAAAAAACAACAAATTAAGTGAACATGAATTAATTGCTCGTTCAATCATCAAGGCATCAGGAGATTTCTTATTATATGATCCTACTGGTAAATTCGACCCTAATGGTCAATATAGTTTTTATAACGTTGCAAGAATGCGTAATTTAGATGTTCGTACCAGATTATTTGACGAAAATAATTCTTTATATCCTAAAAATTTAGATCAATACGAAACACTAAGAAATAACGGTGATCTTCGTATGCTTATTAAAAATCCCCACAATACCAAGACAAAAGATCAAATATTTGAAAATAGTCAATTTTATTTTGAGTTAATTGAAAAATCATATTTCACTTTTGGTTCTAAATATATTTGAAATGACATTGGTTATTTTTTCGAAAAAGATGATACATTTGATATTAATCAAAAAATCCATAATTTTCTAAGTTCAGGTTTTATCGGACAATTTAATTCAGATAATGTAACAATTGATTCTATTTTTATCGATTCAAAAGAATTAGAATTAGCAATTTATAAATACTTAATGGGAGATTTATTTTTAGAATATTCTTCAAGAGTATTTATGCCTTTCCACTTCAAAAAAACGAAAATTGAACATCACCTTCAAACTAAAGAAAATTATAATTTAACTCCAAATTTCTTCCAATTCAATACCATCAATACGATTGCTCAATTACACTATAAAAATGCTCGTATTATTTGGTATGACTACGAAGGATTTAGTGATGTTTTTCCTATCTTAGATTACACCGGAACTTCTCAACAAGTTGTCTCACAAGTTTCGGTAATTGAAACAATTAATGGTAAAGTTGTTAATTCAGAAGATATAGTTATAGATACTATTGATATTTCATACCAAAAACTTGTTGAATTGATTTTAAGTATTTACTCAAACAAAGCTGATTATTATGTTGTTTATAACAAAAGCTACGAAAATACTAGAAACAAGGAAATTCTAGAAATTATTAAAAATGTGATAAAAGACACCGAAAATTCTAGTGTATCTGAATTCGCTCACTGATTTAAGCAAAACGTTGGTACTATTGATGATTTTACTCGAATAATAATGCATATTAATAACAATACTATCGATCTTTATGATTGTTTTAGCTATAGAAATATAGCAATTCCAAAAGATATTTTCGCTTTTGATATCACTCCAAATGGAATTCACCCTTTAAATATTGACCAAAATTTAGAAAAACATCCATTTGCTGGGAAATTATCTATTTTCTTAAAAGATCTTAAGTTTTATGGTTCAATTAAAAAAGTCGAAAAACTTATTACAAGCAATAAATTAGAACTCAAAACCATGATTACACCATATAGTGATTTAATAATTCAAAAAGGGACAATGGCAATGGATGAAGCAATTTTGCGATACCATAAAATAACCGGAGATGCCCAGTGAAATAAAATAAAAAATGAACTTGCAAAATATTGTCACAATGATGTTAAAGCAATGATTATGGTTTATGAATTTATAATGGAAATTATTCGTGCGAAATTTCCTGAAATCAATGATTTTGAATATCAAATTGACAAAACCAAATACCCGCAATTTCAATATACTTTAAAAGAAGGTAAAATTGAATTACAAAGAATAGGAGAATAATGAACAAACAAGAATTTAAACAAAGATTAGTTCAATACATGGAACTTGAAGCAATGTCTCGTTATGAAGAGCCAGTTGTAAAAGCTTTAAAGAAAAATTTAGCGCATCCTAATTTTGAATTTTCTCGTGATAATTTTGGTTCTTTAATTATTTATAAAAAATCAAAAAACCCTAATGCTCCCAAAGTTATGATTGCCGCTCATATGGATGAAGTTGGATATATTGTTCGTGATATCCACGCTAATGGTCAAATTTTAGTTAGTCCTATTGGTGGTATTTGAGCAAGCACTGTAATTGGGACTAAAGCAAAATTAATTAATGATTTAAATGAAGAATTTATTGGCGTTTTTGGTCACACATCAATTCATATTATGAAAAGTGAAGAAATTGCAAAAGCAATGACAAATAATGATTTATATGTAGACTTTGGTTTTAAAAATAAGCAAGAAGCACTTGATAACAATGTTTCAGTTGGCAATCGTATTTATCTCTCTGGTGAAACAATTTATTTCAAAAACGAAGATTTAATTGGTGGAAAAGCAATGGATAACCGTGCTGGTGTAACCGTCTTAGATTACGTGGCTTCACAAGTGGCTGATTTAGATTTAGATGTTAATTTATATTTAGTTGGGACCGTTCAAGAAGAAGTTGGAACCAGAGGAGCTAAAACATCGGTATCATTGGTAAATCCTCAAGTTGCAATTGCTTTAGACACTACAAGTTCACACGATACCCCAAATACAATTCCTGGAACTACTAAATTATTCGCTGGGGCAGCTTTAAGAATTAAAGATGGCGGAACTTTAATGGATCCTAAACTAATTGATTTCTTTGTTAAAACAGCTAAAATCCACGATATTCCCGCTTATAAGTTTGTTGCAATGGGAGGTGGAACTGATGCACATGAACTTCAATATGCAAAAGGTGGAGCAGCAACGTTAACAATTTCTCTTCCTCAAAGATATTTACACAGTCCAATTGGTGTGTGTTCTATTTCTGATTTAATGGCCGCAGGGGACCTATTAGTAAACTTTTTAAAAGATTTTAATAGCCAAGAATATCAAAAAATTACCTATAAATAAGCTCAATATTGAGCTTTTTCTATATCCTTAAAATTGCGAAAAATAATTTAATATGTTAAAATTTAAATAATATTTAAATTTATATTTATACACTTTAAGGAGAATTTATGTTATCCACTCTTGCTTATTATGCAGACAGCACAACTGTTACAACAACTTCATCAAATTATGTATCAATGTCACCAGTTAGTTTTGGAGCAATGATTGTCGGAATTATCATTCTTGTAGCTTTAATCGTTGGTCTACTAACTTTTTTCCTTGTAAAAAGAATGTTCGAAAAACAAATCAAGGAAAACCCTCCAATTACAGAAAAACAAATTCGTGTTATGTTCCAACAAATGGGAAGAACAGCATCTGAAACACAAATTAGACAAATTATGCGTTCAGTTAAAAATAGTAAATACGATAAAAAATAATTGGTAAACAATGCCGAAATTAGATCATAAAAAGTTATTTAGTTATTCCAAAAGCTTTTTTGTTCGTTTATGAAATAACTTGAATCGCTTTAAAAATAACCTCTCAAAACTCAAATACTTGTTATTTGTGTATTTTTTTATAGTGCTAATTGCTACATTATTGCTTTGAGCACCCTTTAGTCAAAACGAAATTCACCCACTTACAGGTGATCCAGTAGCTAAAATCAGTTTTATTGATGCAGTTTTTACAGCTTCAAGTGCTTTTAGTGATACTGGTTTAACTGTCAAGCCTACTTTTAGCCAATTTAATGTTTTTGGTCAATTTATAATTGCAATGTTAATTTTGGCTGGAGGAATTGGGATTTTTGCTCTAAAGCTATTTATCTTTAATTTTATTTTTAGAAGAAATACCTTAACCTTGAGAGATGTTAAATTGGTTCAAACAGAAAGAGGCGGGCAAGATGATGCAAAAGTAGCTGCTATTGTTATTTCTTCATTGAAATTTCTCTTTATTACAATTATTATTTTTGGTTTTACCTTAAGTCTATATTTTTACTTTGCCCCAGATGCTCAAACAACACCTGGTTTAATTCAATACCTTAAGGACCAAAATGGTGGAGAAGGTTTCATAAAAGCTCACCATAATTGAGAAAACGCTTTCCGTTTTGGGTTCTTTCAAACTATTTCAGCAATTAATAATGCTGGATTTGATATTTTAAGCGGGAACTCATTAATGCAATTTTATGGTGATTATTTTGTTCAAATTTGTTTTATCATACTATTTGTTATTGGAGGGCTAGGTTATCCGGTTCTTTATGATATTAAAGGTTGAATTTTACATAAAATAAAACGTAAAAGAGGTTATTACAAATTTACGTTATTTACTAAAATTTCACTAATTATTTATGTTTTAATTTTACTTGTTGGATTTGGTATCACATTAATATTTGAAATTATTTCACGTGATGCAAACAGTGCGTGAAATAAAATTTATATTAAAAATGATGTACAACACCAATATGCCTACCAACTTTATTTATATAATAAAGCCGATACTAACTTAATTCAAGAATCTATAAACCAAAAAATTCCATTGGATACTTATATTTGACAAACTTCCTGAAAAGATCTTCCAATAAGAGCAGGCGATTCTGTTTTATTACAAACAAAACCAAATGCCGGAATAATTGAACATGAAATGGTTCTCAAATATCAACAAATTCTAAAACCTTATCTTGATAATGGAAAAATGTATGGTACTAAAGGTCAAATTATCTTTGGAATATTATTTACTTCCTTATCTACTAGAAGTGCTGGTTTTTATACTATTGGAATTAATGATTTCACTTATAGCAGTTATATTACTTACTCTATTATGATGTTTATTGGTGCTGCTCCATCAAGTACAGGTGGCGGAATTAGAACAACCACTTTTGCTATTATTTTAATGTCAATTATTGCAACTTTTAGAGGAGAAAAAAGAATTCGAATCTTCTGAAGAGCAATTTCAAGAGATAATATTTTTGCGGCCATGCAAGTTTTTATAATTAGTTTAATTATCGTCTTTGTAATCGCCGCAATTTGTACAACTAGTTTAGACGTTTATCAACCTAATGGAATCAAATCTTTTGGAATCGAAAAAATCGATGGAAAAATAGCTTCTTCAGTTGATTCCTTTAAATTAGAACAAGTTTATTTTGAAGTCTTTAGCGCCTTTGGAACAACAGGACTATCTTCAGGATTGACACCATATTTCAATGCCGCTTCAAAAATCGCTATTACCATATTAATGTTTATAGGACAATTTGGAATTAGTTCGCTTTTATTTGTTTGAAAGAAAAAACATAGTCACAACGTTTATTATGACTATGTAGAAGAAGATGTAGCCATCGGATAGGAATTTTAATCATGGGAATTAGATATAAAAATGATATTGCCATTATCGGTGTTGGTCGCTATGGTTCAGCCGTAATTGATCAATTATTAAAAATGGATCGTAGTATCTTAATTATTAATAAAGAAGAAGAACAAACCAAAAAATATGTTGATGATGTTCAACGTATCATCATTGGAAATGCGGCTGAAATTAAATTGCTAAAAGCAATCAAAATTAACGAAATCGAAACCGTTGTTGTTGCTGTTCCTGAAAACACCGAAATTGTTGCTGCTTTGCAAGAAGTTGGTGTTAAAAACATTATCGCTAGAGCCACAAGTGAAGGGCATGCTCGGATTTTGAAACAAATTGGAGTAAATGTTATTATTCGCCCTGAAACAGAAGCTGGTATCAGAACCGCTTTAATTGCAGGTGATAAGAACTTTATTCACTATAGTGAAAATCTACAAGAACTTGGTGATAATTTAGTTCTTGGTACAACCCAAATTAATAATGCTGCTTTTGAAAATAAAAAACTTAAAGAAATTAACTTTAATAAATACGGAGTTACTCTTGTGGTAATTAAACGTGAATCATTCTCGATTCGTCCTCAAGGAGATTCAAAACTACTAAAAGGTGATTTTGTAACTTTAGTAGGTGAGGTTGATGATGTTACACACGTTTTTAAACTATTAAATAAAGAAAAGCTCATTGATCAAAATATTTCGCAAATGAATGTTAATGAAAACAAAACAGTATAAACCAAGTTTACACTTGGTTTTTTATTTACCTTATCTAAAACAAGAAAAAAACAAGCCAATAATATGGCTTGTTTTTTTATTATTAATTAGAATAAGTTTAAATTATTCAACTGAAACTTCAGCTCCTGCTTCAACAAGAACAGCTTTAATTTGTTCTGCTTCTTCAGGTTTGATGTTTTCTTTAATAACTGCTGGAAGGTTGTCAACAAGTTTTTTAGCTTCCATAAGTGAGTTTCCAAGTAAATCTTTAACAGCTTTAATAATTTGAACTTTTTTACCGTTGTCAGCTTTAAGAACAACTTTAACGCTTGAAGGAGCAGCGTCTCCACCTTCAGCAGGAGCAGCAGCAACTGCTACAGCAGCTGTTGGGTCGATTCCAAATTCTTCTTTCATTGCTTCAACAAGTTCCATCACTTCTTTAATTGACATTTCTTTAAGTGATTCAATAAATGTTTCTTTAGTTAATTTAGCCATGATATTTCCTTTCTAATAAGCTAAGTATAATAATTATTCTGATTTTCCTTCACTTACTAATTTAAGTGATAATGAAATTTGAGATAATGGCGCCATAAGTGAACGAGCAAGAATTCCAAGGGCTTCTTCATATGTTGGCAATGTAGCAACATTTTTAACACCACTTGCATCAATAACTTCACCTTCATATGTTCCGGCTTTAATTACCATTAGTTTGTGTTTTTTAGCAAATTTTACAAGTAATTTTGCTGCAGACATATCATCTTGATTTGAAAAAGCAAAGATGTTAGGTCCAACTAAGTGATCAGCAAGTTTTTCAAAACCTGTGTTTTGAGCAGCGATTTTGAAAAGTCTGTTTTTGTAAACTTTAATTTCAACATTAACTTCTTTAGCAGCTTTTCTAAGTTCCTTTAATTCAGCTACTGTTAATCCACGATACTCAGCAAAAGCAATCGCTTTAGATTCTTGAATTTTTGAAGTAATTTCGCTTACTACATGTCTTTTTGCTATTTTGAAATTTGATTCAGACACTATCATGCCTCCTTTCAAAAATTACGCAATACAAAACTTTAAGATTATACACTCGGCAACATATTAAGCATGCGCTGTTGCTGTCTTTATGTATTGCTTGGTTATTATACCATAAAAATATTAATATATTAATATTGAGATATAAGTTTTTTTTCTATATATCTTTTTCTAAGATACATAAGCGGAGTTAATATAATAACTAAAGAAGCAGTATAAATTGGGATGCTTATTGATGATCTTAAAACAATAGGAAGCATGACAGGAATATATCATTCAGAAATGTTTCTAGGCTTAGATTGAATTGCTCAATTTCTTCAACGTAAATAAGCAAATGGTCCTCAGATTCATCTAAAAATCACAATTGTAAATGCCACAAGCGCAAAAGAAGTTAACAAAATATAAATAAGTTTTTTCTTTTCGTGATCTTTTTTCTTAAATAAATAATAAAAACTCGCTCCAGAAATAAATGCCATAATGACAAAACCTAGGGCAATTAAAATAGCTAAAGTTGTAATTGAAAGGTTTTTGTAATTAAACGTATTTGAAATTTTAAGAGACTCACCTGTAGCAACTGAACTTTGTCAAATAAATATACCAAAAAGAGCTCCAAAAGCAATCCACAAAATACCATTAGAAATTAAAATAGAAACTTTTTTGTTTCGCTCAAAAATATCAAAAAGAATCGATAATAATAACGTAGATAAAATCGGAACGATACCATAAACTCAGTGTCAAGTCCCAACAGAACCAGTAATAACTAATCCCATAAAATCAGCAAGAAAAGCTACAATAGCAGCCTTAAAATACCTCAAAATATAAGAGACTAAAATATAAAATAAGTACTCAAAACTAAGACCTAATCTTCCTATTGTTGATCTAACACCTATATAAATCCCAAGTAAAATTCCACTTAATGCTATGTCAATAATATCAAGCTTAAAAATATTTTTAAAACTATATAAACTAACAAGTTCCTTTTGATTTCCTACTAAATTTGTAAATTTTTTAGTTCTTGAATCAAAATGAGCTTTCTCGATGTTTAAAAAGGGAATTACATTGCGCTGAAAATAGAAAAAATAAAAAAGGAAATTAACACTAGAAAAGATCATTAAATATTTTTTCTTTTTATAATCATAAAGTTCAAAGTTACTTTTCTTTATGTTATTGATATAGAAAAAAGAATCAATAAGCAAAATTGCACTTGAACTAGCAAAACCAAGCACTGATAAAATAATAAATACAATTCTTCCTTCGTATTTTAAAACTGGACTGTTTTTTGTAAGAAAAAAAACTAAAAGAAAAATAGTACCTAAAAGAAACGAAAATCCACTTAAAATGCTTATATTAGTTACTTTATTATTTAACAGCAAAATTGGTTTCTGGCCATAATAATCTGATAATTTACTTAATTTTCACATTTCAAAATTATACCTTATAAACTATTATAATCTCTTGATTTTAGATGAATAATTATTTCCGGATCTCTTAATAAAGATAAACGATCATTAACTTTTTTCAACAACTCTGCTATACAAGCATCTTCAAAATCCTCTCGAATCATTTTTAGTTGCCAATTTTGAAATTTAGCATCAAAAAGTTTTTCCTCAATAGCAAAAAGATTATTTAAATTTGCATATAAATCAAAATATCTTGTCTTTGTAAAAAGTTTTTGAAAATATTTTAGATCGCTTTCAAATTCTAAAAAATCACTAACTTCAACCATGTAAATTAATTTATCAATTACAAAAATAGGTAAAAACGTTGGAGTAAATTCTCCATTGTTTGCTTTAAATTTGTATAAATTAAATAATTTCATAATATAACTCTTTCATATAAGTATTAATTTTTTTAATTAAAAAAGAAAAAAATCAGCTGTTGCTGATTATTTTTTAGATTTATAAATAACTAAATTAGGGTTTTCTCTGTAGCTTCTTCCTTCTTTTGCTTGGAATTTGCCATTTAAAATAGTAGCATCTGCCGAAAAAGAACGGGTTAATTTAAAGATACTTTGTCCAACTCCATAATAATCTACTGGGACGTTTTTCTCTTCAAATTCCTTGATTTTTTCAAAGTTAAAGCCACTAGATACAACAATTTTATATTCTTTTGCGCCTACTTGATCCAAGGCTTTTCTTAAACGAATAATTTGCTCTGGATTAACGCCATATTGAGGTTCTTCTCCGTCAAACATATGGTCAACCATATTTTTAGATGTATCAACTCTAACACCTCATACTTTATTTCCAAGTTCATTTCAAATTTTAATGGAATCTTCAATAATGTTATTGTGATAATCTACTAAAACGATGAGTTTATTGTTAGGAAAATTCTTATTATAAGCTTTTGCAGCTGCAACAACATCTCCACCAAATCCTTGAATTAAAACATGAGGCATTGAACCAAAAATATCTTTAGTTTCACCAATTTGATTTGAATTTTTTTGTTTCATCGTTGAAACTAAATCAATCCCTGCTACTTTCATAGCATAACCATCTACTTCTTGATTTAAATAATGATCAGCACGATCACCCATAAATATAACAGGTTTTCCTTGTGCGGCTAAACGGCATTGATAAGCATTAGTTGCTAATGATGTATTTCTGGATAAAATACCATCAATCATGCCTTCTCACATCCCAAAGTCTTGATAATGTCCCTCTAATTCTAAAACAATATCTAAGGCATTAACAATGGTTCCATCAGGAAGATATCTAATAGTGTATTTTGAAGTATCTGTAACTGTTTCTAAAAATTCTAAAACCTCTGAAATTCCGCATAGCAAAGTATTATCTTTTCTTTGGAAGAACTGTAAAGTAATAATGTTATTAGGTACTTCGTTTTCTAAAATGATTTTAGTTTTTTCAAAGTAGCTAGCTGTATATTGAGAAAGTTCTTGTTGTAACTTTTTATTCATAAAAATCCTTAATAATTTTGCGTTTTCTGTTTTGTGTTATTAATGTTAAAAAAGATATAAAAATAGATCTAAAAATGTAATAATAAATTGAAATGGCTTGGTTATTTAAAAAAATTCACTAAAAATGATTATATTGACTATATTACTAAAGATTATTTTACATTCAAAACCAAACAAAAATATTCTTTAATAAAGTAAATAAATTATATTACTTTAATAGAGAACTCAAAAAGAGAACTAACACACAATAATATTGAATCCCTACAATGAAAAAATTTCCTTATTTGCTTGCTAAAACTAACGTGAAAATGCAATTTCACAAATTTATAAAATAGTATAATAAAATCATTAATAATACCGAAAGGAATATATGAAAAAAACACTTAATGATCTTGTAGTTAAAGATAAAAAAGTTATCGTTAGAGTTGACTTTAACGTACCTATTAAAGATGGAGTTATTACTTCTGTCAAAAGAATTACAGCTGCTTTACCTACAATTAAAAAATTAGTTGAAGAAGGCGCAAAAGTTATTTTAATGTCTCACTTAGGAAGAGTTAAAGAAGAAGCTGATTTACCTAAAAGAGATTTAGCACCAGTTGCTGTCGAACTTGCTCGTCAACTTGGACAACCAGTAACATTTGTTAACCAAACAAGAGGAAAAATGGTTGAAGATGCTATTGCTCAAATGAAACCAGGTGAAGTAATCTTACTTCAAAACACTCGTTATGAAGACTTAAATGACAAAGCCGAAAGTAAAAACAATCCTGAACTTGGAAAATATTGAGCAAGTCTTGGTGATATTTTTGTTAACGATGCTTTCGGAACATCACACCGTGCTCACGCTTCAAACGTTGGGATTTCAACTTACATTAAAGAATCAGCAATCGGATATCTTGTTGAAAAAGAAACCGAAAACCTTTCAAAAGCAATCAACAATCCAGAACATCCATATGTAGCAATCATTGGTGGAGCAAAAGTTTCAGACAAAATTCAAGTACTTGAAAACCTTGCTAAAATTGTTGATAAAATGATTATTTGTGGAGCTATGTCATTTACATTTATGAAAGCTAGAGGTGAACAAATTGGTAAATCTCTTGTAGAACTTGATTATGTTGAATTAGCTCGTAACTTCTATGAAAAATATAAAGATAAAATCATATTACCATTTGATTTTAAAGCTGCTCCTGAGTTTAAAGACGTAAAACCTGTGATTGTTGAAGGAAATATTCCTGACGATCTAATGGCACTTGATGTTGCTTCAAAATCAATTAAAGCATTCACACAAGCAATCCAAGGTGCTAAAACAGTAGTTTGAAACGGTCCACTTGGAGTTACCGAATTTGAACACTACCGTGAAGGTACATTAGAAATGTGTAAAGCAATCGCTAACTTAAAAGGGGCTTTCTCAGTTGTTGGGGGAGGAGATAGTGTTGCTGCTGTTGAAAAACTTCAAATGGCTGACAAATTCTCACACGTTTCAACTGGTGGTGGAGCTTCACTTGAATTCTTACAAGGTGTAAAATTACCTGGTATTGAAGCAATTCAAGATAAAGTTGCCTAAAAGATGAAAAACTAAAAGTTATTAGCTTTTAGTTTTTTTAACAAAAATTAAGATTAGGCGATAACCTACTAAAAAAAACATCATTAAAAAATCTTTTCATATATAATTAAAGACATATGAAGACTAAAATAGCAATTGGATGCAGTTTATGCCGTAGAAAAAATTATTGAACAACTAAGAGTAATGGAAGTGAAAAAAGAATCGCAATTAAAAAATTTTGTCAGCATTGCGATGCTCACACACTTCATAAAGAAGAGGTTTAATGAGAAAAGAACTTTTACCAAAGAAGGATAAAAACCCTCGTAAAAAACGTTATTATGTTCGGAAATTTATTAAAGAAATTAAACGTGTAAAGTGACCTGATTCACAAAAAAATGTATCTTCATTGCTAAAAATTATTCTATTCACACTAATTATTGGTGGATTTGTAATTGCATTAACTTATGGTTTTAGTCACTTATGAGCAATTTATGGGTTAAGTTAGGAGAAAAAATATGAGTAATTTTAATTGATATATGGTCTCGACTATTTCAGGAAAAGAAGATATTGTTGTTGAAGCTTTATCAAACCGGATTATTGCTGAACAAGTTTCTGAACAATTTGATAATAGTGCAACTGAAAATGGCGCTTTTAAAGTTTTTAAAAAACCTACTCTCACCATTAAAGAATTAAATAAAAAATTAGCTGGTGAACCTTATAAAATTAAATGAGTAAATATGTATCCAGGTTATATCTTTATTAAAATGGATATGACAGATAAGGCCTGATTTATTGTTCGTAACACTCAATATGTCACCGGACTTGTAGGATCATCAGGAAAAGGAGCAAAACCTACTCCTGTAACTCAAAGAGAAATTAATAAATCACTAAAAAAAGAACAAGAAGCTCTAAAAACTTTTGAAACAGATAAAAACTACTTTGGACTAAAAGAAGGTGATGTCGTTACCTTTGTAGATTCAGCTTATAAGGGAACAGAAGGAACTATTAAAAATATTAATGCCGAATCAAACATAGTAATTGTATTGGTAGAAACATTTGGAAAACAAGTAGAGGTTGAGACAATTATCGAAAATTTACGTCCTTATGACCACGACCAAGACGAATAAAACTCCCAAAGGAGTTTTATTTTTTGCGCTTTTTGCTAAAATTATAGTAGTATTAATGGGCAATTACCCAAGTCTGGCTGAAGGGACAGCTCTCGAAAAGCTGCAGGGGCTTCACGGCCCGCAAGAGTTCGAATCTCTTATTGCCCGCCATTAGCCGCTTTAGTTTAGTGGTAAAACGATTGACTCGTAATCAATTGTCACGAGTTCGATTCTCGTAAGCGGCACCATTTTTATAAAAATGGTTTTTTATTGCCTTTTTATTTAATAAAAAATTAGACCCATAAAGGTCTATTTTTTTATTATTTCTACTAAAAAGATCTTTTTCTTACCAACATGAACTAGGCCATATTGATTATTTAAATGAGGACTTTCTACTAATGTATCTTCTGTTGCATTTTGGTAGTTTCATTTAATTGAATGAGTAGCCAAAAATTCTCTAGCTTCTCTTTTAGATTGCAACAATTTGCTTGAAATTAATGACTCTATTAAATTAGCATCTTGATTTAATTTAATAGTTGGTAAATCTTCTTTTACAGATTCAATTTTTGCAACATTGAGTTCACTAAAGTTTAAGTTTTTATTAAACAATAATTCACTAACTAAAATAGCATTATTAGCATCTAACTCAGAATGAATATCTTTAATAACTTCAAAAGCCAAGCTCTTTTGAGCTAATTTATTTTGTGGATGCTCTTTATGTTGCTTAATAATTGCTTCAATTTCTTCAACACTAAGGAAAGTTAATCATTTAAGAAGTTTTTCAACTTCTGAATCGGGTTGGTTTAATAAAAACTGATACATTTGATACGGTTTGGTCATATCTTGATCAAGTCATAAACTTCCTCCACCAGTAGATTTACCAAACTTATTACCACTTGAATCGGTAAGTAAATTAGCAGTAATTGCAACGGCTTTATGTTCCTTGCCGTATAAAGTTCCAATCATGTCAAGACCTGTTGTAATGTTACCTCATTGATCAGAACCTCCAAATTGAATGCATACATTTTCTTGCTTATATAATCAAGCAAAGTCTCATCCTTGAATTAATTGATATGAAAATTCCGTGAAGCTGAGTCCTTTTTCTATTCTTTTAGAAACCGAATCCTTAGATAACATGTACGAAACATTAACCAATTTCCCTACATTTCTTAAAAAATCAATGATGCTCATATCTTTATAAAAATCATAATTATCAATAACTTGAATACCAAATTTTTCAAGCTGTTGCTTAATCTTATTCTTATTTAGTAAAAGAGTTTCATGATCTAACAATTGACGCTCAGCATCTTTAAAAGAAGGATCACCAATCATTCCGGTAGCACCACCTAAAATAGCAATAGTTTTGTAGCCGTGTTTTTTAAAACGCAATAAGTTAACAATCTGAATATAGTTTCCTAAATGCAAACTTTGTGCTGTTGGATCAAAACCAACATAAACTCCTGCTTCCTTTGGTAATTTTACAAATTTTTCGTAATTAGAAATATCTTTAAAAATACCTCTTAATTTTAGTTCTTCTACAATATTCATATTAAAAAGCAAAATCCCTTCCTAGATCTTCTTCCTCACCAAAAATTAAACCTTCACCTTCTAATCCAAGTGTCTGATATCCGGTTAGCATTCCTTCACTTTTAACATCAAGCATCTTACCCGCAATAATATATGTACCACTTGCAGTAACTGAACCTGGCAAGGCTAGAACAAGCACTTTATTTTCTTGTGAATCTAATGTGTTAGTTACAATTTGGAATACTTGTTTTTGATAGATAATCTCTAAAACAAAGAGCTTCTCACTTTTGGGATGAGGTGTTCGCTTAAGTATTTTTCCATAGACAAATTTAGGTGAATTATTAAAAATACCTTCACTAAATTCTTGCAAACATAAACTAATAAATTCTTCACTTTGACTCGTATTTAACGCATTAAAAGTTTTAATAAAATAACGATTGCTAATATCGCTATTTAAAACATTGGCCGAATGTACCTCATTTTTTTCATTTACAAAAAAAATAAAGTTTGTAGTTTTAATTTGCTTAATCGGTTGAATATTGCTATCAAATGTTACTATTGAAATACCATTAAAAATATCATTAAGTTTGTGTGCTAATATCATATTTTATATTTTACTAAAATAACCAATTTAATATATAATAAAAAAATGGAAAAAATAGCTTATGTTATTGATTCAGCTTCAGGTTTAACCAAAAAACAAGCTGAGAAATTAGGTTGATTTTATCTTCCATTAGGAATTGAAATTAACGATCATTTGTATAAAGATGGAATTGAAATTAATAATTCAAATTTATTTGACATTTTCTCAGTAGATTCAAAAATGGCAAAAACTAGTTCATCTGCTCCTGGTTTAGCTATCGAATTATTTACCGAATTAAGTCAAAAATATGATAAAGTAATTGTTTTTCCAATTTCAACTTACCTATCAGGACAGGCAGCCAACTTAACTGCAATAGCACAAGACTTTGAAAACGTTTATGTAGTACAATCTCTTTATGTGGCTCAACTAATACCATTGAAGATTTTTGAACTTGATTCACTACTAAAAAATCAGTGCCCTTTTGAAGAGTCAATTCAAAAAATTGAAAGTCCTAATAAAGATTTTGATGTTACCTTAGCACCTAAATATAATGATTTTTTAGTTAAAGGCGGACGACTCACACCTGCAGCTGCTGCTGTTGCCAAGTTGCTCAAAATTATTCCAATGATTAAATTTGAAAACGGACAATTACTCAAAGAAGGTAAAGGAAGGGTCTTCAATAAAACAATTTTAAATATTATTGATGATAAGATTAAAAATAACCCCAATGCTCAAATTATCATTTTACATGCGAAAAACCAAGAAATTCAACAATATGTAAATTACATTAAAGATAAATATGGAATTGATGCTTACTTAGTAGATTCTCCATCTGTTATTTCAATCCATATTGGTCCAGAAGCTATTGCTGTAATTGCTTATAATGGTCCTAAAGATTTTGTTGAAAAATTAACTAATATTATCCAGACACCATAAAAATGGTGTCTTCTTTTTAAAGGTTATAAATAATTAAATTTGATCAAAAAAAAAAAAAACGATCCTAAGACATTTTTAGGATCGCAAAGTATACCTATTGTGATAATTACTTTTTATTATTATCTATAAGAAATATATATTTAGAAATTTAAAATATGTATTAAAAGTATGAAAACTATTATTCACGAAAGGAGTTAGCGAGGACAAGTCGCTTTTTTATTCGAAGATCTATAAACATATATCTTTAAAATTAAGAAAATTTAATCAAATAAATATTAGAGAGATAAAAATTAAACAATTATTAAGTTTATTTCTATTTCTTTATTTTTTATAGATTTATAATCAAATCAAGAAAACAAAAAAATAACAAAAGGGCGATTGTGATTGAAAAATTTTAAGAAAATTTCTAATTAAACATAAAAACATAATTTATTTACACGCTTTAGCTTTAATATTAAAGCGAGGCTATTTTATAAAAATAGCAAAAATATTATAGCACTCTTAATAGCAAATCTTAAAAAAATTGTGATACTTTTGGTATTTTTTGGTTTTTTGTGGTCTTTTTGCAGGGTTTTCAACAAAAAAGAATAAAATTATTATATAGCTTATATAAAATAAGGAGAAATATGCCGAAATTTAAACGGATTTTTATGATCGTAACAGATGGTTTAGGAATTGGTCCTGACCGAGATCAAAAAGCTTTTGGAGATGCTGGTGCAAATACAATTCGCTCAGCTTCAATGGTTGAAGAATTCAAAATTGATACTTGAAGAAAATTAGGAATTGGTAATATTACTAATTTACAAGGAAATTACCATGTCAAAAATCCTCTTGCATATATGGCAAAAGTTCAAGAGGTTTCTAATGCAAAAGACACATTAGCCGGACATTGAGAAATGATGGGTATCAAAACACTTGTTCCATTTCCTACTTTCTTTGAAAATGGTTTCCCTAAAGAGTTAATCGATGAACTTGAAAAAGCATTTGATGGAAGAAAAATCATTGGAAACAAAGCAAGTAGCGGGACAGAAATTATTAATGAGCTTGCACACGAAGAAAAAGCTAACGGCTCAATTATTGTTTATACATCAATGGACTCAGTACTTCAAATTTGTGCACATGAAGAATGAACAGGATTAGATAATCTTTATAGATATGCTAAAGCAGCTCGTGAAATTTGTTCATCACGTCCAGAATGAAATGTTGGAAGAATTATTGCTCGCCCATATGTCGGTGAAGAAGGTAATTATAATAGAACATTTAACCGTCACGACTATGCAAATAAACCTCCTAAACTTATTTTAAATAGTTTACAGGATAAAGGCGTAGAAGTTATTTCAATTGGAAAAATCAATGATATATTTGTTGGACAAGGAATTTCAAGACATATCCCTAGTGGAAGTGATGCTGTCGGAATGGATAAGACCATTGAACTTGCAATGCAAGATACAGAAAATAAATTCGTCTTTACTAATTTAGTTCAATTTGACTCACACTATGGTCACAGAAGAAATGTGCATGGTTTTGCTCAAAATTTAGCCGAACTTGATGTTAAATTAAATAAATTAATTAATGTTTTAAAAGAGGATGATCTTTTAATTATGACTTCAGATCACGGTAATGATCCACTTTATCCTGGATTTAACCACACACGTGAATTTTTACCAGCTACTATTTATTCTAAATCTTTTAAATCACCTAAAGTACTACCTAATTTCAATGGGCTAGGAACATTAGGAAATATTGTAGCAAGAAACTTTGGTGCTGACATTGTTACCGAAACTGGTGATGATATTTTCGAAGAACTAATTTAATAATTTTAAGATGAAGCTAAAAATAACCAAATGAATTTTGGTTATTTTTATTTATGTCTATATTATTTTGCTTTTAAATAAACTAATATGAAAAACAAAATAAAGTAAAACTTTTTCATTGATAAGTTTGTCAGGGAATAAAAAAAGTCCTTAAATGGACTTTTACTTTAATTTAATATGACATGTGGCATCACTATTTTTGTCAAAATAATCTTGATGATAAGCTTCGGCTAAATAATAGTTTGTAATTTCTTTAACTTCAGTAACCACTGGCTCTTCATATTGTTCTTGAACTTCAGTCAAAACTTGATTAATAATATTTTTATCCTTAGGATCTTTAAAATAAATTCCATTACGATATTGAGTCCCATAATCTGGACCTTGATAATTAAGTTGTCTTGGATCAATTACTGATAAAAATTCTTCTAAAAGTTCTTTCAAGGATAAAATTGTTTCATCAAAAATTACTTCAACAGTCTCAACTGCTCCTGTAGTACCTGTTTTCACTTGTTCGTATGTTGGATTTTCAACTTTAGAATTGGCATAACCAACTGTAGTTTGTACTACTCCATCAAGAGTTTTAAGATATGCTTGCACACCTCAAAAACAACCACCTGCTAAATAAATAATTTTCATTATTCTAGACCCCTTCTATTTTTAAAATTCATTTTAATTGGACACCCTTTAAAGTTAAAGTTGCTTCTTAGTTGATTTTCTAAAAATCTTTGGTAAGAAAAGTGTAAATATTTTTTATTATTGACAAAAAAAGTAAATGTAGGAATCTTACCTTTTTCTTGACGAGCAAAAAAGACATTTAACCTTCCACCATTAAATGGTTGTGCCTTTTGAATCATTTGAGTTTCTAAAATTAAATTTGATAATAAAGTTGGCTTAATGTGTCTTTCTAAATTGGTTCTAACTTCAGTAATGGTTTGAATTAATTTAGGAATTCTTTGGTTAAATTTAGCCGAAATGAAAACAAAAGGAACTCATGGCACAAAGTGAAATTTGTTTCTAAGCTTTTTCTCAAATTCTGCCATTGTATTGGTTTCTTTTTCAACTAAATCTCATTTATTAATAACAATAATAACTGGTTTTTCGTTGTCTAAGGCGTATCCGATAATTCTTGAATCAAAGTGCGAAACTTCTGGTTGAGTGGCATCAATAACAATTAAGGATAAATCAGCTTCAGCAAGCGAGTTCATTGCACGCATCAAAGCATAATGATCAACGCTTTCAATTAATTTACTTTTACGTGTAATTCCAGCTGTATCAATAATATTATATTTTTTGCCTTCAATTTCAATAATAGATTTAACACTATCTCTAGTTGTTCCAGCAATTTCTGAAACAATAGAACGGTTTTCTTTTGCTAAATTATTTAAAAGTGAACTTTTTCCAGCATTAGGTTTTCCAATGATTGCTAAATCAAATGTTTCTTCTGCAACAACATCACTAAAATCTAATAAAGTCACTGCATAATCTAATACTTCACCAATACCCTCTCCGTGTAATGCTGACACAGGAAAAATTGGATCTACCCCTAATTTATATCAAGAATAATCAAACATTTGATTATTTTCTAACTTGTTAGCTACTGCAATTATAGGTTTATTACTTTTACGCAAGATATTCATTATAAATAAGTCATCGTTAGTAATTTCACTGTTACCATCAAATAAAAACAAGATTACATCAGCTTCATCAATGGCAATTTTTGCTTGAATTTGAATTTGTTCTTGGAAAGGACGATTTTCAATTTCGATTCCTCCAGTGTCAATAATTTTAATTTCGTTTCCAACTCAATTAATCTTTTCATACAAACGATCTCTTGTTACACCGGGTTGATCATGAACAATTGATACTTTTTTTCCTATTAAACGGTTAAAAAAGGTACTTTTACCGACATTAGGTTTTCCGATAATTGCAATAGTATTACGCATTTTCTCTTGCCTTTCCTTTTACTATGTTGATAATTTCGGTTACTACTTCCTCTAACGATAAATCAGAACAATCAATTAAAATTGAATCCTCAGTTTTGTGTAGCGGGTCAATTTCTCGATTCATATCCTGAGCATCACGTTGTTGGATATCATAAAGAACTTCTTCAAAACTTGATTGATAACCCATTGAAGTATTTTGGATATGTCTGCGAAGTGCTCTTTCTCTTGCTTCTGCTCAAAGAAAAATCTTTACTTCAGCATGCGGCATAATCTTAAAGGTTGTATCTCTACCGTCAATAATATAACCTTTATTTTCTCGAGTCATTTGTTGAATATAAGCTACAACAAAATCTCTTACTTCCTGAATTTTCGCAACATTAGCGGCTGCTAATGAAACATTTTGATTCCGAATAATATTTGACACATCTTGACCATGCAGTCATACCGACTCATCTTCTCTTAGTTCTATCATTCCTATTTCAAGAGTGGCAATAACTTCACCTTTATCTCTTAAATTAGCACCTTTAGTCATAGCATTGTAGGCAATTGCCCGATAAACACTTCCACTATTAATAAAGGTATATTTAAGTCTTTTAGCAATTTCTTTTGATACTGTTGACTTACCCGCTCCACCGGGTCCGTCAATTGCAATATTAACCTTCTTATCAATGTTATTATCCATAATTTCTCCTATAATTCTAGTTTTCCTATCTTGAGCTTATTTTTATCATCATTGATTTTTGCATTGTTACGTGGTTGAATTGAAAATTGATCTTGTTTTAAAATTTGTGTAAATTCGTCTTCTGTAAAATTAAAGCTATCAATATAAAATGGCTTAAGAAAAAGAATCTTCATTTTATCATTGTAAAATCGCCTAATTAATTGATTAATATTTTGATTGTTATGCTTTAACCGATACCAATTAAGCGGATTTTTGCTAAGTTTCAAAACAGGAACCTCGGTAAAAATATGGTTACGAAACTTCTTTTTAAGTCATTTTAAATCAATTGAATATTGTTGATTATTTTGTAAACTTAAAACTTTTAACTCTTCAAATTCATTGTTTAATTGAGAATTAAAATCATTGTTTTGACCGCTTAATTTCATAATATCAATTTTACCTTAAAAAACTTGTTTTTATATCATTTTCAAGCAACAAATAAAAGAAAAAACCCAAAAAAAGGGTTTTAAATATTACTGTCCTAATTGGAAAGTTTTTACTTCTGATGTTCCATCTTTATATTTAAATGTAACTACTAATTTACCGGTCTCAATATCGTATGTAGCTGGTAAATATTTGTTATTCGATTCTTTTTTAGAATCTACTTGACCTTTAAAATCTACAAGTTGAATTTTTTCAAATACTTCAGGTGATACTAATAAAATTTTGTTTTGATTAATAATATCTTTTGAACCATATGATTTAAATCCGAATGCATATTTGCTAATTGTTTGTTCTTCATTTTCGGTATTTTTTTCATTTAATGATTGATAATATTGAACTTGTTTAATTGGTAATCTTTTATTAGTTGTATTATTTTTTTCTAAGAAGTCTTTAGCTTCTTCTACTGTGAATTTGGTTGCAAGTTCAATTCCTTGTGTTGTTGCTACTTTAACAGGAAATAAAACTGTTTCCATTTCGTGTTTTTCATGTTTTAAACCACTAACTGTTCATGTTCTAATAACACTTGATTGTAAGTTTGAATCACCGTAGGTTACTCTAATTAATAATGGTGCTTGTCCTTGATTGGCTGCTTGATTAACTCTATTTAAAATAAATGATGAACTAATAAGTTGTTTAAATTTTGGGTTTGATAAAACTACAACTTCTACTTTTGTATTTTTTTCGTTTAATAATTTGAACCCTTTGAAATTTTTAGTTACTAAAATATCATTTGAGTTAATTAATCTTGGATATTTTCTTTCTTCTGAAATATTTTTTAAAGCAACTTTAATATTTTTTGTAAATGCTTTTAATTCTTCTTGTACCGAAGATTCTGACATTTCGCTTTCGGTTGTTTTTTCTTCAGCAGATGAAGCAACTTCTTTTTCCGCTGACATTTCTTCTTTATTTGAAACGTTTTGAGTAAGAGCAACTGATGCAGAAATTCCAGCTACAGGAACAATAGCACCAAGCGAAGATAAGGCAATAATTAATTTGTTTTTCATAAGTAAATCCTTTTTTAGAGTAATGATTTTTACTATATCTTATAGATTTGAATTTTGTTTTTGTTTATTTTTTAACACTCAATTAATAAATAAAGTATACCATTTTTAGATCTTTTTTTAAACTAAAATTAGCCTAATTAACACACAAAGACTAACATTAAATCTACATAAGTAATCTTTTCTCACTTATAGTTTTATTCTTAATAAAATTAATTTATCAATTAGAATTAAACCTTTTTTTGATTGCAATAACCAACAATATAAAGCAATAATTCTTAGAATGAAAATTTTTCAGTACAAAATAAAAAACTTAGGGTTTTCTTATTATCTTTTGAAAAAAATAGCACATCAATATAGTAAATATGGAAATGTTTCTATTTAACATTTTGTAAGTAATATAATTATTATGTATTTAAAAAAATTAAGGAGAATTTCATGAAAAAATACGATGTAGCTATTGTTGGTGCTGGTATTATCGGTGCTTCAATTGCATATGAATTAGCGCAATATAAATTGGACGTTGTGGTATTTGAAAAAAACCCAAAAGTAGCCAATGAAACATCACTTGGAAACTCAGGTCTTATTCATGGTGGTTTTGACCCTGAGCCACATAAAATCGAAGCAAAACTTAACCTTGCAGGAAATAGAAAGTGACAAGAAAAATGATTTAAACACTTAAAGTTTCCTAGAGTAAAAATTGATTCTCTTATCTTAGCCTTTGATGAAGGAGAGGAAATGCAACACATTCACATGTTATATGAACGTGGGTTAATTAATAAATTAGATCCAAAAGACTTAAAAATTTTGACCCGCGAAGAAGTTATGCAACGCGAACCAAATGTTAATCCTGAAGTGAAAGGGGCATTGCTTTGTACCTCATCTGTTGCAATTCAGCCGGTTGAAGCAACTCGTGCATTATTAGGTGCATCTTTACAAAACGGAACAGAATTAAAAGTTAATTCACAAGTTACAAAAATAACATGAGATGAGTCGACTAAACTTTTTGAAATTGAAATTAACGGAAAAGAAAAAGTTTATTCTAAAAAAGTGATTGATGCTGCTGGGCACTATGCTGATAAAATCGCAAATGAAAATGGATTTGATGACTTTAAACAAACAACAAGACGTGGTGAATATAGAATCTTAGACAACTACGATCCAAATCTTATTCACTCTGTATTATTTAAAGTGCCAACAATTTATGGTAAAGGAGTAATTGTTGCTCCAACTCTTGATGGCAAATACCTTGTAGGACCTACCGCCGAAGAAGGAGTAGCAAAAGAAGATACTCGTTTAGTTACACCCGAAAAATACAAACACATCGGGGAAATTGGAAAAAAAATTATTCCATCATTAAAATTAGAGCGCACTATCATGACACTTTCTGGTTCAAGACCTATTGATATTGAAACAAATGACTTTGTAATTAGAAAGTCTAAAAATAATCCTCACTTCTTAATTGCTGGTGGAATGCAATCACCTGCTCTTTCTTCAGCTCCATCTATAGCTGAAGAAATTGTTAAACTACTTGAATTAGATCTTAAAGAAAGAGAAGATTTTAAACCCGATTATAAAATTGATGTTTACTAAGTATAAATAAAAGATCCTTTCATAATTAATCATCAAGGAGAACCATGAAAGATAAATATGTAATTACACTAGATGAAGGAACAACTTCTTGTAGAACAATTGTTTTTGATCATAATGCTAAAATTGTTGCAACATCTCAAGCAGAATTTACTCAATATTACCCAAAAAGCGGTTGAGTAGAACATGATGCATTAGAAATTTGAAATACCCAATTAGCAACAATGCAGTCAGCCAAAAACAAAGCAGGAATTAAATCAACTGATGTTGCTGCATTAGGAATTACTAATCAACGTGAAACAGTCGTATTATGAGATAAAACTACAGGTATGCCAGTTTACAATGCTATTGTCTGACAAGATCGAAGAACTAGCGATTACTGTGAAAAATTACAAGATAAAGTAGATTTAGTTCGTGAAAAAACCGGATTAATTATTAACCCTTATTTTTCAGGTACTAAAATTAGATGAATCCTTAAAAATGTGCCAGCTGCTCAAAAGGCATATAAAGAAGGTAAGTTACTTGCAGGAACGATCGATACATGATTAATTTGAAAATTGACTGACGGTCGTGTACATGCAACTGATGTTTCTAATGCTTCAAGAACATTATTATTTAATATTAATACAATGAAGTGAGATAGTGACCTATTAGAACTTTTTGAGGTCCCTCTTGAAATTTTGCCTGAAGTTAAATCATCTTCTGAAATATACGGAGAAGTAGAACCGCACCATTGATCACTTAAAGCTAGCGGGAGAGTGCCTATTGCTGGGGTCGCAGGTGATCAACAAGCTGCTTTATTTGGTCAACTTTGTCACAAAAAAGGTATGGTAAAAAATACCTACGGAACAGGATGTTTTACATTAATGAATATTGGTGAAAAACCTTTATTATCTAAAAATAAATTATTAACAACTGTGGCCTGACAACTAGGAAATGAAAAACCAGTTTATGCATTAGAAGGTTCTGTTTTTATAGCTGGTGCTGCTATTCAATGAATTCGTGATGGTTTAAAACTACTTTATAACTCAGCAGAAAGTGATTTTTATGCTGAGTTAGCCCTTAAAGATGACACACATAATGTTTACCTTGTCCCATCCTTCACTGGTCTTGGAGCTCCTTATTGAGACTCATATTCAAGAGGTGCCATTTTTGGCCTTGAAAGAGGAACAAAACGAGAACACATTGTAAAAGCGACATTAGAATCTATTGCATATCAATCAAATGATTTAATTAAAGCAATGGCATCTGATGTTAACGAAGAAATACCTGTACTTAAAGTTGATGGTGGAGCAAGTAAATCTAATTACTTAATGCAATTTCAATCGTCAATTTCAAAAGTTAAAGTTGTACGTCCTAAAAATACCGAAACAACTGCGCTTGGTGCTACATATCTAGCTGGGTTAGCAACAGGGTATTGAAAAGACTTAATTGAAATTGAAAAAAACACTATTGTTGATCATGAATTCACTCCAAAACTCAGCGACAAAGAAGTAGAAAAACTTACCCATGGTTGAAACATAGCTGTTAAACGTACTTTTAATTGAATCAAAGAAATAGAGGTAAAATAATGTCAATTGGATTACCTTTATTAGGAGAACTTCTAGGAACTTTTATCTTAATTTTATTAGGTTGCGGTGTTAATGCAAGTAATTCCTTTAAGAAAATGTTCGCTAAAAATTCAGGAGGTAATTGAGTTCTTATTGCTTTTGGATGAGCATTTGGCGTTATGTGTGGAGTTTTAGTTGCAAATGCCTTTAATAGTGGCGCACATCTAAATCCAGCTGTTACTCTTTTTGTAACCCTTTCAGATTTATCAAAAGAATCTGTTAAAAGTAATATCGGTACTCATATTGGAGCTGCTTTACTATACATTGTTATGCAATTTATCGGGGCAATTCTTGCTGCTTCATTGCTTGTATTTATAAACTGAAAACACGTAATTGAAAATGATGCTGCTGTACTCAAAAGCACCTTATCAACAGGGCCTTCTCACCCAAAGGCTCATGTACAAAATTTCGCATATGAATTAGTTGGAACTTTAGTGCTTGTTGGTGTTATTCTTGCTTTTTCAAAAGGAGCTAACGCTGGTCATTCTGTTTTAATGAACGCAGAAGAAGGTATCGTGAAAGTTTCATATGGTGGAATTTCAC
The DNA here is from genome assembly GCF_000701485.1 of Mycoplasmopsis sturni DSM 22021. GTDB lineage: Bacteria > Bacillota_I > Bacilli_A > Mycoplasmatales > Metamycoplasmataceae > Mycoplasmopsis > Mycoplasmopsis sturni. The sequence goes on along the minus strand of NZ_JNIZ01000004.1, from coordinate 25,045 downwards.
ACTTAGGTCCACTTCCAGTAACTTTCTTAGTTGCTGCTATTGGTATGTCACTAGGTTCAGTAACTGGTTATGCTATTAACCCTGCACGTGACCTTGGACCTAGATTAGTATATTTTGCTACATCAAAAATTTTTCCTAAAAAAATAAACAATATTGTTAGTGCTGATTTTAAATACGGATTAATTAATGCCGGTTTAGCACCTGCTTTATCAGGTCTAATTATCGGTGGAATTGCACTAGCGATATCTTAAATTTAAAATTAATTTTAAGCCAAAAAGAAAAAGGAAACAATAGTTTCCTTTTTTGTTTGTTATTTTAATTAATAAGAAATATTAGGGTAATGGATTTTTTAGTTTGCTTCTTCTGAATTTAATAAATCCGAAATCTTCTTAGCGGCAATAGCTCCATCACTAGCAGCTGTGACAATTTGACGAATATCTTTATGTCTGATATCTCCGGCAGCGAAAATTCCTTTGACTTTGGTTTGCATAAATTCATCAGTAAGAATAAATCCTTTTTCATCAAAAATATCAAGTTTTGAAGCAAATGAAGCAACTGGTTCTAAACCGATGTATGGGAAGAAAGAAGCTACTTCTACTTTGAATTCATTATTGTTTTGATCAACAATAATAGCTCCTTCAAGTTTGCTTTCTCCAATAAGTTCTTTAATTTGAGAAGACATGTGAACTTTAACATTTGGAAGTTTAAGTAAATCATCAACTAATCTTTTTTCAGCATTAAAGAAGTTGTCTTTAACAACAAGGTGAACTTCAGAAGCAATTTTACTTAAATATGTTGCCTCTTCAACTGCTGAATTACCTCCTCCAAGAACAAGGGTTGGGTAATTTTTATAAAGGGGGCCATCACAAATTGCGCAGAAACTTACCCCACGGTTAATTAAGTTTTCAACATTTTTGATAAAGTGCGGAACTTTATTTCTCATTCCTGAAGCAATTAAAACTGTTTTACCAAGGTAACTTTTTCCATTTGAAGTTACAACTTCTTTGTCAAAATCACCATGGTTAATAATTTCGGTTACATCACCATAAAGATATTCGGCTCCGTACAACTTAGCATGTTCAAAAAATGAAGTTGCTAATTGTCATCCATCGACCATTTCGGTTCCTAGTCAGTTTTCAATTTTACTTGTTGAAGAAAGTTTTCCACCTGGAGCGCTTTTTTCGATAAATGCTACTTTAAGATTTGCTCTTGAAGTATATAAAGCAGCATTAAGTCCAGCAGGTCCTGAACCAATAATAATTAAATCATATTTAGTTTGCATAACTATCCTTTATAAATAAGTTCATTTTTAAGAAATCTATCTTTAAATAAATAGATAAGACCTCTTGGAGAAGTTTTGCTTACATACTGTAGATATTTAAGTTCATCAGTATATGAATATACTCAACGATATTTAACTCATTTTACATCGTATTTCACTCTTGATAAGAATTGGAAATAGATAAATCCAATTGTTCCTAAAATAATAAAAACAAGAGAAACATTAGTATAAAGACCAAATGAATCTTGACGAAGTGGTTCAAGGGCTAAACGGACAGTTCCATATCAAATTAAATAAAAGGTTGCGTGTGTTCCTGGTTTAAAGATACCAAAAAGATTAAACACTCACACAATTAAAATAAATCCAAATAAGTTAGCTAGTCCTTCGTATAAGAAAAGCGGATAGCGATAAGCTCCTTCTAGATTCATGCTGTCAGTTAAGCTATCAGAAATATACATATTATCAGCAATTACTTGTCCTCAAATAATTGATGATTTTCCAGATCAATCGATTTTACCGTACAATTCATGGTTAGCAAAGTTTCCTCAACGACCAACAAATTGACCAATTAAAATCGTCGGAATAATCATACTAATTACTTTACGAAAATCAATAACATCTCTTTTTATTCATCCGTACAACATTCCGCCGATTCCAGCAAGAATAATCCCACCTTGAATTGATAGCCCTCCATCTCAAGCGGCATACCAATGGGAGTTTTTAAAGGGTTCGGCTTCATAAAGTAATGCCTCAACAACATATCCTAAACGAGCTCCGATAATGGCTAAAGGAACAACAATAATAACAAAGGTTAAGAGAATTTCTGTTTTGTAATTTTCACGATATCAGAAAAATAAAATCGTAAGAATTGAAGCAATAATTCCGAGCATAATCATAAATGAATATACCCTAAAATCAAAACCTTGAATTCCAAATAAGTTTTGAAAGATATACCTTGGTGTACCAGCAACTATTGGAGAATCCGGAACATAACTGGGAACTGGTAAATTACTCATCTTCTAATCTCCTTTTTTCAATTTCTTCAATGACACTATAACCTTCGTGCCTTGCTAAATAACTGCTTACAGCAGCTTCAATTAAAGAAGCAACTGAACCACCTTCTTTGGCAGGCACTTGGATTTTTTTTATGCTTCGCGACATAATCGGATAATTTAGAAAACTAATTCCTAAACGATCTAATTTATTTTGCTCTTCTTTTTGAACTAATTCAATAACTAATTTAATAACACAAGAGTTAGCAATTGATTTGACACCGTAAGTATACTTAACATCAATTGCACCTATTCCGCGAACTTCAAGAAAGTTTTTTGTAATATAAGGAGATGAACCAACAAATTGGTTACCTAAGTCTTTAACAAGTACAGCATCATCAGAAACGAAAATATGTCCCTTTTGCACAAGTTCTAGTGCGGCCTCGCTTTTTCCTGAACCACTTGGTCCAATAATGAGAACACCAGTTGCATTAACCATCATTAAACAACCATGAACTTGGACAGTTTCGGCAAAGAATTCATTTAAGTAAGCACCAATGGAAGCAGTTGTAAAAGCGCTTGATTGATACTCATTATATGAAACCGGAATTTTATATTTACTTGAAATGGATTTAATAATTTCAACATTTTTCTTTGACATCCCCTTTGAAAGCAAAACCAAAGGCGGACTATAAATAAAAATATTCTCTAAAGCTAAACGTGTTTCAGTTTCGCCAATTCGATCAAAATAACGGCTTTCGCTAGTGCCTCATGCAATGACGTTATGCGATAAACGTTCATGACCTTCTCGTTCAGAAAGTTCTAACCCCACTCTTTTAATTGCTGGTGAAAGAATTTGACGGTTTAAAGGTTCACAATCTTCGTTAATAATCTTTAATTCAAAATATTTAATTAAATCATAAGCAAACATCTTGTTTTTTTGCATCTTCTTAGTCCTTATAAATTATTTTTTAATTATATCAATATTTATAAGACTTAGTTAAGTACCTTACGAAGAAATTCTCCGGTATAGCTCACTTCTGATTTAGATACTTGTTCAGGTGTCCCGCTAGCAATAACTCTTCCACCTTTAATTCCACCATCTGGACCTAAATCAATAATGTGATCAGATGATTTAATAACATCTAAGTTATGTTCAATAACTACAACAGAACTTCCTGTATCTACCATTCTATTTAAAATACTAATGAGTTTTTTAACATCATGAGTATGAAGTCCCGTTGTTGGTTCATCTAAAACATAAAGCGTTTTCCCGGTTGGTTTTTTCTGTAAATAAGTTGCTAATTTAACTCTTTGGGCTTCACCACCACTTAAAGTAGTTGACATTTGACCAAGTTTAATATATCCGAGTCCTACATCTTTTAAAATACTTAGTTTTTCAATAATTTTAGGTTTTGCTTCAAAGAAAACCAATGCCTCATCAACATTCATTTCTAAAATATCAGCAATATTTTTATCGCGATATTTAATTTCTAAGGTTTCTCTGTTATATCTTTTTCCATCACAATTATCGCAAGCAACATAAACATCAGGAAGAAAATGCATCTCAATTTTGATAAAACCATCTCCTGAACATTTTTCGCATCTTCCGCCGGGAACATTAAAACTAAAACGACCTTTTGAATAACCACGCACACGAGATTCTTCTACGTTTGCATAAATATCACGAATATCATCAAAAACACCTGTATAAGTAGAAGGATTAGAACGAGGAGTTCTTCCAATAGGACTTTGAGATACAGGAATAACTTTGTCGATGTTTTCCAGTCCTTTAATTGATTTAAATTTAGCTTTTGGTTTACTTAGTGATTGTGCAATTCCGATACTACTTTGAGCTCCATTAACAAGAATTTCATTAATTAAAGTAGATTTACCTGATCCACTAACTCCGGTTACAGCTACTAATTTTCCAAGTGGGATAGTTACATTAATGTCTTTTAAATTATTTTCTTTGGCCCCGATAATTTCGATGGTTTTTCCGTTTCCGCTTCTTCGGCTAGTTGGTACTTCAATTGTTCATTCACCCGAAAGGTACTTACCTGTAATAGATTCTTCTACGTCAGTAATATCTTGTAAGGAACCTGAAGCAATAACTTTTCCGCCCTCTAGACCTGCTTTTGGACCTATATCAACAATATGATCCGCTGCAAAAATTGTATCTTCATCATGCTCAACAACAATTAGTGTGTTTCCAATTTCGACCATTTTACGTAATGTTTGGATTAATTTTTCATTATCCTTTTGGTGTAGACCAATAGAAGGCTCATCTAGAACATAAAGTACGCCAGTTAAATTCGAACCAATTTGAGTTGCTAAACGAATCCGTTGACTTTCTCCACCCGAAAGTGTTTCAGCATTACGATTTAAAGTTAAGTATTCTAAACCTACATTTTTTAAAAAAGTTAACCGGTCAATAATTTCTTTGGTGACTATGCTTGAAATTTGTTTTTCATTTTCAGTAAAATTTTGAGTAATTTTTTGGATGAAATCAAGAGAATCTTCAATTGACATTTTCGTAAATTCATAAATATTTTTGCCTGCTACACGAATGGCTAATGCATTGTTATTTAAACGAGCTCCATGACATGTTGAACAAGCAAATGATCCCATATATTTTTTCAGTCAATCACGAATCATTTCGCTAGAAGTTTCATAATATAAACGCTCAATTTTTGTTAAAATCCCTTCAATGAAGCGCTTATGTCTTCTTTTGATTCCTGATGAGGAAACCGTTTCAAATTCAACTTCTTCATGAGATCCATATTTGATTCTTTGGAGTTTCTCTTCTGGTATTTCATCAAGAGGTACATCAAGACCAATATCGTAGTGATTAAGTAAAGCCTCGAATTCTTGTCATTCTAAGTTTTGGGTATTAACTGTTTTTTCAAAATATTTAATCCCGCCTAAACCGATGCTTCTTCATTCTTCAGGAGCCACTAAATCTCAGTCAGCCTTAAACTCAACTCCTAAACCTTTACAGTTTGCACACATTCCATAAGGAGCATTAAAAGAAAATAAACGAGTCTCAATTTTTCCTATATTAAAATCCTTATAAATACATGCATGATTTTTTGAAAAAGTTTTAACTTCGCCAGTTTGAGTATTTTCAACTTTTACTAAACCATTTGCTCTTTCGGTAGCAAAATCAATTGATTGAGCAATTTGGCTTTGCTTTGATTCACTTAAAGCGACTCTTTCGATAATTAAATCAATAGTGTGTTTTTGGTTTTTATTAAGTTCTATTTTATCCTCAAGCAACATGACTTGACCATCAATATTAACTCTTAAAAATCCTTCTTGACGTAATTTTTCAAGGAGATTTTGGTGGGTTCCTTTTTCTTGGTCAACAAGTGGTGCATAAATAATAATTCTTGTTCCTTCAGGATATTTATAAATTTCTTGAAGAATATCTTTTGATGTTTGCGAGGTAATTTCAATGTTGTGGTTTGGACAAAAAGCTTTACCAATCCGTGCAAAAAGTAATCTAAAATAATCATAAATTTCAGTTACTGTACCTACTGTTGAACGCGGATTATTTGAAGTTGTTTTTTGTTCAATGGAAATTGAGGGACTAAGTCCTTCAATTGATTCCACATCAGGTTTTTTAGTTCCTCCTAAAAACATACGAGCATAGCTGCTTAAGCTATCGACATATCTTCTTCGTCCTTCTTCATAAATTGTATTAAAGGCCAATGAACTTTTCCCTGAACCACTAAGTCCTGTAAAGACAATTAATTTATTTTTTGGCAACACTAAAGAAACATTCTTAAGATTATTTTCACGTGCTCCCTTAATAACAATTTGGTCTCTTGTAGACATAATCCTCCTAAAAAGGAAGATCACACCCATTAACTGGTGCTAAAATCAAAGTTGTAGAACCAATAAGTTCTTTGGTTTTAGCATCAAAAATATCTAGTCCATCAACTAGTAAAATTAAATCTTTGGCCATTCCATCAATTCTAATAAAACCAAAAAGGTCTTTTGCAATTTGATGTAGACTTTCTTTTAATTTTAAATTTGCTAGAACTTGATCAAAGGTCTCAATATTTAATTGGTTAATTTGATCATTAGCATCTTGGATTTGCTTTCTAATTTCTTCTGAAACTTTTTCTGAGTTAGCTTTGGTCGCAACCAAATAACCTAACGCAACTACAAAATCATAGATTTTGCTAGAAAAATTGTCATTACGATCAAAATTAGAATGAGTTAAATGATAATGTAAGGTTTGATCTTCCAATGGTAATTTAGATAATATTTTTCTAAATGAGTTGTATAGTGATACAACATCAATACTTTGATACAAAATTGCATCAGTATTTTCTTTAATTTCGTTATAAGTATAATTCATAATTTTTTCTCCACTAGAATTATACTCTTAAAATATTAAAAATATGAAAAAGTTAATTTTTTCATGAAATTTTTCAAAAATTTAACTTTTTTGGTTTTGGAGCTCTAAAAGAATGTCTCTTAATTCAATTGCTCTTTCATAATCTAGTGAGCGTGCTGCTTCATCCATTTGTTTTTTTAATTCAGATAAAATTTGTTCTTTATTTTTTGGTTTTTTAATTTCTATATTATTGTGTTTTTGACTTTTATCCAATAAAACTTGAACAGCATTCATAATATCATGTCCATGAATAGGTTCTGGAATTGGCTTAATAATTGTTTTTGGAATAATTCCGTGCTTTTTGTTATAAGCAATTTGTAATGCCCGTTTTTCTTTATTATCATTAATACATTCTTGCATGCTTTTAGAAATGTGATCAGCATAAAAAATCGCTTGCCCTTTGGCGTTTCTGGCAGCTCTACCAGTAATTTGAATTAAACTCCGAGCATTTCTCATAAAACTTTCTTTATCAGCATCTAAAACAATAACTTTAGATACTTCCGGCAAGTCAATTCCTTCTCTAAGTAAATTAACTCCGACAATAACTTCATAAATACCGGCTCTTAATTTACGCAAAATTTCATTTCGAACAAAAGTATTATGTTCTGAATGAATATATGCTGATTTGACTCCACGTTCTAAGAGATAATTGTTTAATTCTTCAGACATTCTTTTAGTGACACTTAAAATAATTGTTTTTTCATTAGTTTTACGTTGTTCAATAATGGTATTATAGATATCTTCGATTTGATTATGTGTTGGCTTAATAATAATTTCAGGATCAATCAATCCGGTTGGACGAACATATAAACGTGTAACAACTCCTTCAGTTTTATCTAACTCATAATCACCAGGTGTTGCAGAGATGTAGACTTTATTAAACTTAAAAGCTGTTTCTCACTCTTCAAAACGAAGTGGACGATTTTCTAAGGAACTAGGTAATCGAAATCCATAATTGACCAACATTTCTTTTCGTGATCTATCACCTTTATACATTCCGTTGAGCTGAGGCAAGAACATATGAGATTCATCAATAAACATCAAAGCATCTTCTGGGAAATAATCCAAAATCGTATAAGGACGCTCACCAAAAGTTCTTTGGTCAAGGTACATTGAGTAATTTTCAATCCCTTTACACATCCCAAATTCCTTCATATCATCGATATCATTTTTGACTCTTTGATTTAATCTTGTTGCTTCTAAAAGTTTTCCCTGATCTTTGAAATATTTAATTTGTTGTGATAGTTCTTGCTCAATTTGAGGAATAATTTGATCATAAATTGAATTTTCAGTTGCATAAGCATTTCCAGGTGATAAGCGATACACATCTACTTTTTTAATGAGGTTTTTAGTTAAGGGATCAATTATAGCAATCTCCTCAATTTCATCACCAAAAAAAGAAATTCTAATAGCTTGATCTTCGCTATCAGCTGGTCTAATAATAACAAGATCACCTTTAACGGTAAATTCACCTGGGTTTTGATCTACATCATTACGATTGTATTTAATCTGAATTAATTGCGAAATAAAATCACGAATTGATAATTCTTGCCCAACTGAAAAAAGATAAAATGATTCTTTATACATTTGCGGATTGAGTGCCCCATAAATAGCACTAACTGAAGCCACCACAATAGTATCTTTACGAGTTAAAAGCGAATTAATCGCGCTTAAACGTAAAATTTCAATTTGTTCATTAGTTTTAGAATCTTTTTCAATATATGTATCGGTTTTGGGCATATATGCTTCTGGACGATAATAATCAAAATAAGAAATAAAGTATTCAACAGCATTGTCAGGGAAGAAACTTTTTAATTCGCTATAGAGTTGACTTGCAAGTGTTTTGTTATGAGAAAGGACAATAACTGGTTTGTCAAATTCTTTAATAACATTTGCGATTGTAAAGGTTTTTCCTGAACCTGTGACCCCTAAAAGGACTTGGTCCTTGATCCCTTCTTTAATTCCTTGCGAAATTTCAGAAATTGCTTTAGGTTGGTCTCCCTTTGGTTGATAGTCTGCTTTTAATTTAAAAATTCCCATAATTAAGGTATATTATACCTTGTTATAGAAAACAAACAAAAGTTGTTGCTCTAGCTTTAATTTAAAACTTTATAAAAAAATAAATACCTCATTACTAATAGGTATTTATTTTTGTTAATCAACGATACTTCCGGCAATTTTGTGATTCTCAAGGTCGATGGCATCAATTTTGGCTCTAATAACCATACCTGGATAATAAAGATCTACAGGATTTTGGTCTTTGTTTAATTTTAAATTTGATGTATGAATAAATAAGTTTTTCTTAACCCCAATATAAACAAAAACTCCAAAATCGGTGACGTTTTCAACCGTACCTTCAATAACCATATCTACTTTTAAGTCCTCTTCTTTGGTAATAGAATCTTTTAAAATAAACCCATCTTTGCTATTACGAATTAATTTTGTAGGTTGAGAGAAGGCATTAAGGATTAACTCAATTTCATAATGGTTAGAGTCATATTTTTGAGTAAGTTCCTCAATTTTTAATCCAGAAACATCAATTCCATTTTCATTTGGTTGAAGTTTGTAGTCCTTAATAATGCTTTTAGCTAATTTATAAGATTCTGGGTGAATAAAGGTTTTATCTAAAAACTCTTCTGAGTTGAAAATACGCAAGAATCCAACTGCTTGCTCAAAGGTTTTTGGTCCAATTCCCTTAACTTTTTTAAGTTCTTTACGATTAGTGAATTGACCTTGTTCTTCTTTATAAAGTAAGATATTTTTAGCATTAGTTTTACTTAAACCAGGAACATAAGTTAAAATTTCAACAGTGGCACTATTTAAATCTACACCAATAGAAGAAACTACTTTTTGTACCTTAAAATCAAGGTATTTTTGTAATTCTTTTTGGTTAACATCATGTTGGTATTGACCTACACCAAGTGATTTAGGATCAATTTTAACTAATTCATTAAGCGGGTCAAGATATTTCCGACCAATATTAATTGCACTACGTTGTTGTTCATCTAAATTAGGGAATTCATTTCTAGCTGATTCAGAAGCCGAGTACACACTAGCGCCAACCTCAGATACAATTGCGTATTTGACTTGTAAATTGTGCTCTTTAATTAAGTCAGCAATAAATTGTTCCGTTTCCCTTGAAGCTGTTCCATTTCCTATGACAATAATGGTAACATGATGTTTTTTAATTAAATCTAAAGTAATTTGACTTGCTCTTTCAACATTTTTAGTTGAAGTAAATTTAGCCGCAAAAGGTGGATAAATTTTAACCACTTCAGCTAATAAGTTTCCTTTATCATCCAAAGTAGCTAACTTACACCCATTAGCAAAAGCCGGATCAATGGCAATAATATTATGTCCGGTAATTGCTGGACCATTAAGAATTTTTTCAACTAAATTTGAAAATAACTCAATAGATTTGCTTTCAGCTTCAGCAAAAAGATCCCCAAAAATTTCCCTTTCAATACTTGGTAAAATTAAACGATTAAGTGCATCTTCAACAGCTGGTAAAAGATTTGCTTGATTAAGTTTTTTTCGATCATATTTATAAAGAATTTTATTAATTAAAAATTCAACCTTATATTCAAAGCTTATCTTTAAAATCTTTTGTTCAACTCCACGATTAATTGCCATTACGTTATGGTTTTTAATGTACTTAATTGGAACCTTGTAATTGTAATAATTTTTAAATGTTTGATTTTCATCGATTGCTTTAGGATTAACTTTAGTTAGTATTGCCCCAAATTTTAAAATTTCTTCTTTAAGAATATTTCTTAGCTCTAGATCTTGTGAAAAAATTTGAGCAATAATATAATTTGCATTTTCTATTGCAAATTCAACACTGCTAATCTTGTCATTTAAATATTTTTTAGCTTCATGCTCAATGTCAAATTGTGGTTTTTTGTTATTCAAAATTGCAAGCGCTAAGGGCTCTAAACCAAGAGCAATAGCTTCTGAAGCTTTAGTAATTTTACCTTCTTTATAAGGTTGATAAATAGCTTCAACTTCACTTTTAGTGGTAGCTTGCATAATATTTTGTTTAATCGTTTCTGTTAAAAGATTTTTTTCTTTTAAAAATTCAATAATTTTTTCTTTTCTTTTTTGAAGTTCGTTTTGGTACTTAAAAAGATCTTCAATTTTATAAATTTGTTCATCAACTAAGCCGCCAGTAACATCTTTACGATAACGCGAAATAAATGGTACCGTATCCCCATTTTCAAGCATATCTAAAATGGTATGCACTTGTTGTTCGGTTACATTTAATTCTTTGGATACTTGTTGAATTGCTAAGTTATTTCTTTGCATGTTGTCCTTTTCTATTTATGATTTTTTCGAATTTCTTTTTTTCAGATTTACTTTTGGCACTTAAAGCTCTTAGTAAAGAAATAATGCTTTCTTTTCTAAATTGTGGTGGTTGTTGTCTTGAAAACTCATGTAGCATGGAAATTTCTTTTTCTAGCTTATTAACATTAGTTAAAATAACGTGACTATCTAAATTACTAATTTGGATATTTAAATCATCTGGAAAAACAACCAAAGAAGCAATAGGAATTTTTTTGCCCAATGTTTTTCAAATATGAAGAATGTGCTTCTCGTTTTGTAGAATCGGATTTTTAAAGCTTGTTTTTTTGTTATTAAGTGATGAAAGTGTTAAATATTCTTGTGCAGAATCTCCTTGCAAGGTGCCATGAAAAGCCTTGGATTCAACAACAACAATTAAGGAATTACTAATTAAGATTCCATCTACTTCATACATTTTAGAATCATATGAAAATAAAGTAGAACGGATAAAGTCAAAATCAGTTTTTTTTAGGATTTCTTCTAAATAATCAGAAACCTCATTTTCAAAACGTAGACCTTCTGGTTGACTTTGGCTTTTCTTTTTCTTTTTATATGCGAAAAATCAACTTAAAAGAGCAACTATAAAGATAAGAATAATTAAAACAACACTTATAATGACATAAGTATTTGAATTTGACAAAGTGATATTTTCAGATTGGTTAAGCTCTTGAAATTGATGTATTAAATGCATGTGCACCCCTATTTTTTATTATACAAAAAGTTAACGAAAGATTTTTCGTTAACTCACTTGATCGTTATCTTGAATAAGATTTTCTTCTGCATTATTTTTGTAAGTAATACATTTAGTACAAATAGGTCCTAAAAAGACATTAAACAACCCTTGTAAGAATACATACACAAAAGGGGTAATAGCTGATGAAAGTCAAATTGCTACCGTAGCTATCGAAGATCCATTAGCAGAAAAAATAAAGTAGGTTGTTCCTTTTAAGGCATCAGAAGTTATTTTATTATCAATTCAATAACTTAAATATAGCACATTTTGCGTTGTTGAAATAATTGGATTAATTGTTAAAGGAACATTTAAAGATCTAGTTGAAACCGATGATAATCAATATCCTGTAATAGTTGCAAAAATAATTAAGAAATTTCGATATTTTTCTGAGCTTCTTGAATAAAAATACCCAAATAAAATGACTAGAAAAATTAAAATTTCTACAAAAATAACAACGAGAATACCAATTGTAGCATTCATATTTTCTGAGTCAATAGGATTGCCAATAAAAGTATTGGAAATTGGAAAAACATCAATTGGAAAATTATAAGGAGTTAATGCACTATCACGTGAAATCCCTTTGCTTATACCAAATAAAAAGGCAACCGCTAAAAGAGAACCTGCTGCTTGTGCAAAAATCTTATACGAAGTATACCATCCGTTATTTTGTCCTTTTAAATACCTCGTTAAAGACACAATTGGATTAAGATCACAACTTCAACGACTAAAAACTAAGATTGCAATTCCTACAACACAAAAACCAACAAAAAGCCCACTTAATACTGGATTGAGAAAAACCTTATATTCTAGTGATTGATGGTTTATATTAAGTGATAAAAAAACTACTCCAAGCGAAATAAAGCAACTTCCTAAAAATTCACTAAATCCATTGATAATTCAAGTATAAATATCAATTGGTTTAAGAGCTTGCGAGCGTTTTTCTTTAGTTAAATTAAAATAACTAAAAAGGCTTTTAAAGTTACTTCAAAAGCCTTTTTGTAAATGTTTATCCATTCTTGATTCTTCCATCGTCCATTAATCTTAATGCACGTTCGAAATTACCTTGTTCTGCTAGATCTGCATTTTCTAATGTTGTTTTAGCAATTTGAGTAAGAGCTAAATCAGTTAAGAATGCTTGGTGCGAAGTAATTAAAACATTATCCATTTCAATAAGTTCTTTTCATTGTGGATCCATTTGTTCAAATTCTGATTTTTGTGCAGAAATATCTTCGTAGAATCTTCCTTCTTCTCTTTCAAGAACATCAGTTCCAAGACCACGAATAATTCCACTTTTAAGCCCTTCAAGCATTGCTGTAATATCCATTAATTCACCTCTTGAAGTATTGATAATAACCACACCTGGTTTCATAATTTTAACAGCTTCAGCATCTAAAATATATTTTGTTGAAGGTAATAATGGAGCATGTAATGAGATAAAATCACTTTCTTTAAGTAAAGTGCTAAGTGAGACAAATTCAAAACCAAATTTTTCAGCTAAGTCAGGGAAGTTTTCTTGAGCAAATGCATCAAAAACAATAACTCTTGCCCCCATTCCTTTAGCTGCTTTAATGAAAGTTTGCCCTATTTTACCTGAACCAATAACACCAATGGTTGATGAATTAATGCAACGTCCATCAAGTCCATTTAATGAGAAGTTGTAGTTTCTTACACGATCATTAGCCACTACTATATTTCTGTTAAGTGTCATTAAAAGTGTCATAGCAAATTCACCAACACTTTCAGCTGAATAGTTAAAAATTCTAAATACTTCAATTCCTAATTCATTTGCTTTAGCAATATCAACTTTATTATATCCCATTGAACGTTGTAATCAGAATTTAACACCTAATTGTTTTAAAACTTCTAAAATCACTTTATCAGCATATGTATTAACAAAACCACAAACAGCGTCAAATCCCTTTGCATATTTAACTGTTTCTAAGTTCAAGTTTTCTTTAAAGTAGACAATCTCGTGTCTTCCGTTATTATATTTATCAAAATATTTTTTATCATAATCTTTAGCGTCAAAAAATGCAATTTTCATAAAATATCTCCTATTTAATATAGTTGTTTTAATTATATAAAAATTTAAAAATTTTTATTGCTTATTTGAAACATAGAAAAAGGAATATGAGATCTTTACCATAAAAAACTTTGTCTTTTTATGAAAAAAAATTAAGACAATAATGGAGGTCTAATGAATAAAATTTTACTTTACCTAATCCACAAGTTCCAAGCAAATACCTTTTTAATTTATCAACAAATGCGTAAAACTGACCAATTAGATTCAAAGGATATTAACTATATTGCTGAGATTTATAAAAACTCAAAGATTGAATTTATCGATATTTATAATTCTAATTATCCCATTCGCTTGCTTAAAGAAGATTATCCTCCCTTTGGATTTTTTGCAAAAGGAAACTTAGAATTGCTTGATTCTAAGTACGATAAAATTTACTTAATTCATGAAAAAGAAGATCCTATTATCGAAGAATATATTCACAATAATTTACCAATTATTGCAAAAAATTCAGTCTTAGTAACTAATCAATTTGCCAGCGAAAAGAAAATTATTAAAGAGTTTCAAAAATTAGGAGGGAAAATTGTTTATATTCTTAAATCTGGTTTAGATAATGTTACTAACGATATTGATTCTAATGAATTATACTTATCTTTATATCCACTATTTACGCACCCAAAACGCCAATACTTTAAAGAATCTAACATGTTTGCCGCTGCCCTTTGTGATCAAGTATTAATCTTTTCTACTATCGCACAAACTAAAGCCGATCATCTCATTAGCTGCTTTTTAGCACAAGGCATAGATATTAATTGTTTTCCAGGAACTAAATTAGAAGATTATAATAACACTTTAATTCAAAATGGAGCAAACTTAGTAACTAAAGTAGATGCATCCAGATTATAAAAAATGCTCCTTAAAGGAGCATTTTTTTAGTTTTGTCTTTCTGGGTAAACTGAAACAAATTTTCTGTTTCTTCTGCTTTCGTATTTTACATAACCATCGATTTTGGTAAATAATGTATCATCACCACCACGACCAACATTTACACCTGGGAAAATTTTTGTTCCTCTTTGACGGTAAATAATTGATCCTGCTGTTGCAAATTGTCCATCACCTAACTTAGCACCTAAACGTTTACTATGACTATCACGGCCGTTCTTAGTAGAACCACCAGCTTTTGTTTTTGCCATTTTCTAAGTACCTATTATCCTTGAATTGATGTAATTCTTACACGTGTATAAGGTTGACGGTGTCCAAGTTTTCTTTTGTGAGTAGATTTTGCATTGTGACGGTATACAACGATTTTTTTTGCTTTACCTTGTTTTTCGATAATTCCTGATACGACAGCTTTTTCCACGTAAGGTTGACCAATTTTAGTATCAACAAGTAAAACTTTATCAAATTTTACTTCTGAACCTTCTGCACCTTCAAGTTTTTCAACGAAGATAACTGATCCTTCTTCTACACGGATTTGTTTACCACCTGTTTCGATAATTGCTAACATAATTGCAATACCTCCATAGTGGGCTCGTCTTTGAGGTAGCATAAAAGCTTTGAAAAAACCTCTTCAGAACGGTTACTTGAAGTAACAATATCATTATACAAAAACCTTTAATTTTTCAAAATTAAAAACTAATATATTTGTTTAAATTAGGGCTTGATTTGGCAGTTTCTTTTTTGCTATTATCCCACTTAAAAGTGTTAATTTTATCTTTAATTTCACCATTATCAGTTAAAGAAGTTTTAATTAATCCTACTACCGAGGCAATAGCATTAACAATAGTTGGAATTGCCGTTATCAAAGCTACTAATGCAAAGCCGGGTTGAATATGTTTTAATTCTTGCTCATCAACTCTTTTAAGGTCTTGTAACTTCATAAATACCTCCTTCCGTATAAGTCTTAATTTTTTAATAACAAAATGACAAAAAAAGAAGCTTTCGCTTCTAATCATCAACAAATTTGGTATCAAATTTTCCGATAATATTATAAACCGGGTTAATACTAATTCAAATATTAGGTTGAATTAGTTTAAGATCATAAATAATATTTTTAGTTTCAAAAAGTAAGACAACTGTTTCAATTTTGTAACTTTCTTTACCGGTAAATCCAGATGTAAATTTAATAATTTGGTAAGCATGTCAATAGTTAATTAATTTAAAGTAAGCTACAACTTGGTTAATATCACTTGAAACAATAGTTAGTTTTACTTTTTTGTATTTTGGATAAATTAAGTTAATAACCGTTGAACTAATCAAAATATAACAAAATGTCGAAAGCTCTCTAACACCAAAAATTATTCGCGTTTCTTTTCAATCTGGAGAGTAATTTGGTTTAACAAAACCTCAAATAATAAGAAAAATAATTGATGAAGTAAATGAAAAAATACTTCAGACTTTTCCAATTGATTTTTTACTTTTAGTAATAAAGTAATATGCAATAATGTCAGTTCCACCGGTTGAACCCCCGGCTTTTCAAGTAATAGCAATAGATGTACCTATAACAAATGATCCAATAAAAGAATTAATCAAAAAAGATCAACTATTACCAGTTGAGTATCATTTAAATTTCATTAAACTTACTCATTCATGATTAGTTAAGTTATTTAAAACTTTTTTAAGTCTTAAACTTTCTATTTGATTTTGTGCACTAATTAAGGAATTATTGATTGAACCAATCCCTTCTGGTGCAGCTACAAAAGTTTGATATTGAACAAAATGATTAAGTTCTTCTGAATTTAAGTTAGTAAGAATTTGTATCAAACCATTTGGTTCATTTTGATATTGTTTTAATAATTCTTGTAAATGCTCTACGCTTTGAGATTGGTTATTACTAATTTGATGTTGAACAAAATTTTGCAAATCATTTAAAGTTAAATAATTAGCCAAAATTTTTAGATCATTAGTGGTTTGTGCTGTACCTAAAAGATTTTTGATATGCTCAACATTTTCCCCGTTAGTTATTTCGCTTTGATATCTAATAAAGCTTTGCAAATCATTAAGAGTTAACTCATCAGTAGTAAAGGCAATGCTTTTCATTAAAAATAATGAGATTTTTTCATCGGTAAAAATAAAGTTTGCGCTAATTTGGACCACCATAAAAAATAGTGTCAAAATCAAAAAACTTCACTTAATCTTTCCTCAAAAAATTAAAAACAAAGGCAAATTAATTCCAATATAAATTAGAGCAAAATACTTTTGCACTATTGGAAAAAAGATCTGCAATAAAGTTGGAATTCCACTAAAACCAGATGGAACCGTATCACCACGGACAACAAAAATTTGGATTCCAAAGTTAAAAATAAAAGCGGCTAAAATAATCATTAAAAGCCGATACCAATAACGTTTGAAAAGAATTTTAAAATTAAATTGAGTATTAGCAGTATTACTCAAATACTGACCCATCTTATAATTTAAAATATTCATCTCCTGGGCTACTCTAGAATATTCAAGTTGATTTGAAGCATCTAGATGAGGAGTTTTTCGATAAAAACTTAAAAACCTAAAAAGATTTTTAATTTGTTGTTTGTACTCTTTTTGTGATGTTTCACATGCTTGTTGGCAATTTTCAGGACCTTGATTCTGAACCACTTCTTGTGGATCATCAACAGCGGGCGTATTACTATTTTCTTTACTCATAATCACCTTTAAAATAATCAAAATGTAAACAAAAAAATTATACTTTAAAGTCAAGAAAAAAATAAGAGTTTCACCTCTTATTTTTTTCTTCTGTTGATATTTTTCATTCTTCGTGATTTAAGGATTTTTTGTGTTCTTCTTTTATTATTAAAATGAACTTTTGATACTAAATCTAGAACTTTTTCTTGAGCTTTTAATTGCGAAATAATTTTGGTTTCTTCTATTTGCTCTTGCTTTTCTTGCTTATTTTCTTCTCTTCAATCTCTAACAATAATAACGACTGAGGAAATAACCGAAAGAATAATTCCAAGAAAAATAGTTAAATCAGCAACATTAAAAGTAGAACCGCCTAATTTAGTATCAGGTTGCTTAGCTGTTGATGGATTAATTACATATAAAATATCTTTAACATGACCATTAAACAAAAAGCGATCTAAAGCATTTCCTAAATCTCCTGCCCCCAAAAGAGCCACAAAAACAATTAAAAAGCGATTTCGTTTTTGTGTATAAAGAGGAATAACTAAAGTAATGATAAAAATGATAATACTAATTAATTGGATAACTCAGCTTGGAACTGAATCAGGCAAAAAAGTTACTCCACCATGTCATATACTTCTAATTCCTAAAAATGGCAAGAAGTTTTGGTATGAATAAGGATTGATTTGCTCAGCTAAAAGCATTTCTTCTTTTCCATCAGGATTGATAATGGTTACTTGTAAACGACCATCTGTACCTATAATTCCTTGGTGAATATCTCCATGCACAAATAAAGTCGCTTTAGTAATTTGATCTAGTGCAAGAAAAATTCCAAAGATAAGAAAAAAGATAACATAGTTTCAAATAATTGTTTTTTTGTTAGTTTTAATATGTTTAATGAAGCTGTGAAGAAAATTTTGGTCACGAATCGCTTGGTGTTTGAAGTGGGTTTTGATTTTCGCGATCATTAGTTATTGTCCTTAAAATGGGATACGATATTGTTGCAATTAATACATAAATCACCTTGCATCTGTTCTGGATAAAAGTGATTTCAACATCTTAAACACTTTTGTGAATCAAATTTAGTTACTTGTGTGTGATCACCAAATTCCACATCACCAACTTGTAAAAGCATTTTTAAATCAAGTGATTGAAGAAATTCTGATGAAGTATTTAAAGTAAGTTTTAATTCATTACTACGTTTTACTTCTTGCGATTTAATTGCTTGCTCAATTAAAATATTAACCTGATCTTTTAATTTGAAGAATTCTTCAAATTGATTAATTAAATCATAATTAACCTCAACTGGTTCTTTATAAAGTTCTTCAAGAAAAATTGATTCATATTTATTGTCTTTGTTAATAAATGAATAAGCTTCCTCAGCAGTGGTAGGTAGCACCGGAGCAAGTGATTTAACTAAGAAATTCACAATGTGGTGTAAGTTATAAAGTACCATTAAACGTTCAGGATGATTAACCTCTTGAACATAAAGTAAATCTTTGATAATTGAAAGATAAAAAGCAGAAAGCTCAACAACATAATTATTAATAATTTTAACTACATTAATAAATTTGAATTCATTATAAGCTTCTAAAACTTTATTTTGGGTTTCTTTTAATTGTTCAAAGATATAAGCATGAATTCCGGTAAGCTTAGTTTCTTGGTAGTGATATTGGCTTAAATTAGCTAAAAGGAAACGAATAGTATTTCTTAATTTACGGTAAATTTCGGTATTTTGATTTAAGATATCTTGCGAAATAGTTACATCATTTGAATATTCACTATTAGCTGCTCAAAGACGTAAGATATCAGCACCTTGTTTTTGGACTACTTCAAGCGGCGAAATTACATTTCCTTTAGATTTAGACATTTTATCACCCTTAGCATCTAAAACAAAACCATGAGAAATTAAGTTTTTATATGGTGTTTTGCCATTTCAAGCAACTGCATTGATAATTGATGAATTAAATCATCCACGATATTGGTCTGAACCTTCTAGGTAAACATCATAAGGAGCTTCTACGCCAGGAATTTTCACTGCCATTGATGAAACCCCAGAATCAAATCACACGTCCATAATATCCATTTCCCGTGTAAATCCTTTGCCACGGTATTGTTCAGGAAGTAATTGATCAGTTTCTCACTCAAATCAAACATCACTTCCGTGTTGTTCTACTAAATCAATTACATAATTAAAAATAGCCTCATCAATAACAGGATTTTTATCTTGATCATAAAAAATAGTAATTGGTACACCTCAACTTCTTTGACGTGAAATAGTTCAATCAAAACGATTTTCAATCATTAATCTAAGACGTTTAAGACCTCAAGCAGGATATGAATGAATATGGTTATCAATTTGATTTAAAATAACTGGTTTGATTTTATCAATTGAAACAAATCACTGTGGAGTACCACGATAAATAATTGGTTTGTGAGTTCTTCAATCATGAGGATATGAGTGCTTAATACGTTTAAATGCCAGCATTTTATCACCTAAAAATTGTGAAACAGCTTTATTGGCATCTTCGTAAAATAACCCATCAAAGTCAGTGTTAGTATTTTCGATGATTCCTTCATCAGAAACGTGCATAATCATTTCTAAATTATGTTTTTTTCCAATTTGGTAGTCATCCTCTCCAAATAAAGGAGCCATGTGAACTAATCCGGTTCCTGATTCAACCGTTACATGGTGTCCGGCAACTACTGGCGCTTCAAATTTCATAATTGGAGTTAAATAAGTAACCTTTGCAATATCTTTTCCTAAAAATGAAGAAATAACTACAGGATTTTCTCAATTTAATTTAGCTGATACATCTTCAAAGAGAGCTGAAGCTAAAATATAATGATGTCCATTAATTGCCACTTTAAGGTATTCGATATTTTCACCATAAGCCACTCCAGCGTTGGCAAGCAATGTTCAAGGTGTTGTTGTTCAAATAATTAACTCATCACCAACATTAATATGTTTATCTTCTGAGGCAACAACCTCTAAAGAAACATAAATTGAAGGCGAAACAACATCTTGATACTCAACTTCTGCTTCTGCTAAAGCACTCTTAGATGAAGGAGATCAATAAACTGGTTTAAGACCTTTATAAATTAAACCTTCAAGAACCATCTTTTTAAACAATTTAAGTTGTCTTGCTTCGTATTTTTTATCTAATGTAATATAAATGTTTTTTAAATCAGTAAGTAGCTGTAATTGTGAAAATTGTTCTTTTTGTTTAGCTACTTGCTCAAGAGCATATTTAGTAGCTTGTTTTCTTAATTCTACTTTAGAAATTTGCTCTTGCTTTAAATTACTTTCAGTAAGCATTTTATGTTCAATTGGTAATCCGTGTGTATCTCAACCAGCTACAAATGGAGAGTAGTATCCTTGCATGCTTTTAAAACGTACAATAATATCTTTAAGAATTTTATTTAAAGCATGTCCTAAATGTAAATCTCCATTAGCATATGGAGGACCATCGTGTACAACAAATGGAGTATTATTTTGGTTTCTTTTAAGTAATTTATTATAAATATCTAAATCTAATCATTGTTGGCGATACTTAGGTTCTTTGGTAGTTAAATTAGCGCGCATATCAAAATCAGTTTGCGACATATTTAAAGTTTTTTTATAATCTTGCATAATAACTCCTAATTATATTTTAATAAAGCTTCTTTGATTTCAAGTTTGCTATTTGAATGAATATAATGTTCGTGATTAGGTTTAATAGGTTTAAAATGTGTGTATGTAAAGGTTTTAGAAATAGTAATATTTTCTGGTAGATTACTCAAACGTCAAAGAGTTGTAATTTCAGCACTATTTGAATTAATTTCTTGTCTAACATTAATAATCTCACTACTTAAAACTTGACCATTGTCAAGTTGCACGGATTGGGCCACAATATACCCTGCAGCATCCAGTGCCTCAGCGGTATAATTTTCGCGACGCGGCTCTAATTTACTTACCGAAATATCCGGAAAATAAATTATAGGTTTAATTTGCTCATAAGGCATTTCATTAATAGAACTTAAAATTTCTTCTTCATATTTAAATTTAGAAGTAGTGCATGAAGCCATCAGTACACTAATACTTGGAACCGATAAAAAGGTAATTAATTTAAATACTTTTTGCCACTTCATAGCACTCCTTTATAATATTTTTATATTATACTAAAAAAGAAAAAAATACTCTATTTTACCGACTATAAATAGCAAATAAAATAGAGTATTTTTTGGTGGCCTCGGCAGGAATCGAACCAGCGACACACAGAGCTTCAATCTGTTGCTCTACCAACTGAGCTACAAGGCCTTAATGGCGGTCCAGACGGGGATCGAACCCGCGTTCTCCTCCGTGACAGGGAGGCGTATTAACCACTTTACCACTGGACCAATTTGGTTGCGGAGACAGGACTTGAACCTGTGACCTTCGGGTTATGAGCCCGACGAGCTGCCAACTGCTCCACTCCGCTATATTAATTAAATTTTTAATTTAGAGTGTTGGCGGGTGATGAGGGATTCGAACCCCCGCGGGCCGTGAAGCCCCTGCTAGTTTTCAAGACTAGTCCCTTCAGCCAGACTTGGGTAATCACCCTTTTGGTGGACCCAACAGGACTCGAACCTGTAACCGACCGGTTATGAGCCGGTTGCTCTAACCATTGAGCTATGGGTCCTCTTCCTATTGTTTCTTTTTTTGGTAGCACCGATGAGAGTCGAACTCATGACCTTCCGGGTATGAACCGGATGCTCTAACCAACTGAGCTACAGTGCCATAATATGGTGGAGAGTATGGGATTCGAACCCACCACCTCCTGCGTGCAAGGCAGGCGCTCTAGCCAAATGAGCTAACCCCCCATAAAATGGTGAAGAAGACAGGATTTGAACCTGCGACCACTACGTCCCAAACGTAGCGCTCTGCCAAGCTGAGCTACTTCTCCAAGATGTTCTTTAAATTGGTCAATTAGGAACATACTTATTATACATCAATTTTATTTTTTTTAAAACAAAAATTTATATTTTTTAGTGATTACTTTTTCAGCTTGCCGTATTATTATAACATAAAACTAGAATTAATGATTAATTAAATATTTTTTTATTAAAAATTCAACAATTAACTTTAATAAATGATTAAAAGATCCTCTACTTTTTATTTTCAAAAGATTAAAAATAAATTTTCTAAAATAAAAGAATAAATTTTAACACTAAAATAATAAATTCTAACTTTTCTCTAGAAATTGATTTTTGTTTAGAACTTTTTTCTGGATAACTCAAAATCAAATTTTCTCTTGATTGAATCAAATAAAAATAATTAATGATTCAAACTTGATGTCTAAAATTAATAATAGCATCTGAATATTTTATATATAAAATAATTTCATTCTAAACATGCTTGATAACAATTTAATATTAGTTAATCAATTTTGAAAATAAAATGTGTATTATTACGTTCTGAAATTTAAAAACTATACAAAAAATAAAAAATAATCAGTTTTAATTAAAAAGGTAAGTGACTCAATTTAATGTAAGTTTTTTAAAAAATTTACTTTTGAATAAATTATTAATTTTACTGGTAATAATGTCCTTAAATTTGCAAATTTGAGCCTACTAAATTAGTTTTCGATGAGTAATTATCATTTAAAACTTTTGTAATTAACTATATTTTGTTTTTTTAAATAAAAGAAGCAAAAATAAACTCTATATTCAAAAATATCTTTTAAATTCATTTAAATCAATTTCAAAATATTCTTTAGAAAAAATTTTTAGAATTATTTAATTGGATAATCCAATTTGAATATTTTATTATCTGGTCATTGAGCCTTCTCTGAGTAACTATTAAAATTAAAATCTAATACTTACCCTTGAATGTTTAAGTTTTACAAAATTAAACTTAATTTTTTAATTTGCAAATTAATCCAGAATCATTATTCAATCTAAAAAAGCATAAAAAAATGTGCTTGCGCACATAATGCACTTTGAAAACTGAATAGTAATGATGAAAATAATTCATTAAAATGTCTAAATACATCTTAACTTTTAAACCTATCAATTTATTAGTAATGGTCAGCTGAATGTATTACTACACTTACACTTCCATCCTATCAACCTCGTAGTCTACAAGGAATTTCAAGGGAATACTTATCTTTGAGGAGGCTTCCCACTTAGATGCTTTCAGCGGTTATCCTTTCCGTACTTAGCTACCCTGCTATGCTTCTGGCGAAACAACAGGAACACCAGCGGTACGTCCACTCCGGTCCTCTCGTACTAAGAGCAGCTCTCATCAATATTCCAACGCCCACATCAGATAGGGACCGAACTGTCTCACGACGTTCTGAACCCAGCTCGCGTACCGCTTTAATTGGCGAACAGCCAAACCCTTGGAACCGACTCCAGCTCCAGGATGCGATGAGCCGACATCGAGGTGCCAAACCTTGCCGTCGATGTGATCTCTTGGGCAAGATAAGCCTGTTATCCCCAGGGTAACTTTTATCCGTTGAGCGACTGCCGTTCCATGACGTACAGCCGGATCACTAAGTCCTGCTTTCGCACCTGCTCGACTTGTAGGTCTCGCAGTCAAGCACACTTCTACCTTTGCGCTCTACATACGGTTTCTGACCGTATTGAGTGTACCTTTGAACGCCTCCGTTACCTTTTAGGAGGCGACCGCCCCAGTCAAACTACCCACCACGCACTGTCCCCCTACCGGATAACGGTAGCAGGTTAGAAACTCAACATACCAAGGGTGGTATTTCAAGGACGACTCCTTTAAGGCTAGCGCCTTAAGATCATAGTCTCCCACCTATCCTACACATGTTAGGCCAAGTTCCAATACGAAGTTGTAGTAAAGCTCCATGGGGTCTTTTCGTCTTGATGCGGGTACCCAGCGTTTTCACTGGGACCATAATTTCACCGAGTCTAGTGTTGAGACAGTTGAGAGATCATTGCGCCTTTCGTGCAGGTCAGTATTTAGCCGACAAGGAATTTCGCTACCTTAGGACCGTTATAGTTACGGCCGCCGTTCACCCGGGCTTCACTTCAATGCTTCGCATAAGCTAACACATCTGCTTAACCTTCGGGCACTGGGCAGGCTTCACCCCCTATACTTCATCTTACGATTTAGCAGAGAGCTGTGTTTTTGATAAACAGTTGCCCCTCACAATTTACTGTGGCCATCAAGATGGCACCCCTTCTCGCGAACTTACGGGGTTAATTTGCAGAGTTCCTTAACACTAGTTTTCTCGCTCGCCTTAGAATACTCATCTTGGGAACGTGTGTCCGTTCTCGGTACAGGTATCTATGAGTTTAACGTTTAGAAGCTTTTCTTGGAAGCATGAAATCACACAATTCAGCATGCGCCTATGCATCACTTATCCCGGTTATAGAACACGCATTTAACTATGTTCACCAGTTTAAGCTTACCCCCAAATCCAATAATGGGTAGTGCTATCCTTCTCCGTCACTCCATCACAGTCATAGATAGTACGGGAATATTAACCCGTTGTCCATCGGATACGCTTTTCAGCCTCTCCTTAGGTCCTGACTAACCCTGGGTGGACGAACCTTGCCCAGGAAACCTTTCCCAATAGGCGTCGTGGATTCTCACCACGAATCGTTACTCATACCGGCATTCTCACTTCTAAGCGCTCCACCAGTCCTCACGGTCTGACTT
>NZ_JNIZ01000003.1 GCF_000701485.1 Mycoplasmopsis sturni DSM 22021 | reverse complement strand
TCCGGCATTAGCGCTAATTTCTCAGCGTTATTCCAATCTAAGGGGCACGTTAAGTACGTGTTACTCACCCATTCGCCGCTAAGTTCCGAAGAACTTCGCTCGACATGCATGTATTAGGCACACAGCCAGCGTTCATCCTGAGCCAGGATCAAACTCTCGAAAAAATTGACTGTCATGTATTTTGTGTATATCTAGTTTTCAAAGAACTTGTTTGCTTTTTTCGTTGCTAAATTATTATAACATCAAAAGAATTTTTTTCAAAACATTTTTTTGAATTTTTTTAATTCTTTTTTTACTTAGTTAGCTTCGTTTCTTAAAGCGTAATATTATTATAATACAAAAAATAAAAAGTCAAATAAAAAATACACTTTTTTTAGTGCATTTTTTTATTCTTGTTTATCTAATACATTATATATAGTAATAACTTCAATTTTGGCTTTTTCTTTATTTGAATTTAGAGTAAGAATAACAGCATTTAATTGAGTAGGGTTTGGACTAACCTCAAAACGCACTCGAGAATCAAAACGCATTTTTTGATACACTTCTTCAAAATTGGCACCAATAGCACAATCTTGTGGACCACACATTCCAACATCACTAATAAATAAAGTACCTTGAGGCAATTTCCGAGCATCATTAGTTTGAACATGGGTATGCGTACCGCAAATTGCATCTACCTTACCATCTAAATATAAAGCAAATACACTTTTCTCACTAGTAGTTTCAGCATGGAAATCAATGAACTTAAAATCCGCTTCTATACTAACAAGTTTATCAGCATAATCAAAAAAAGGTTCAGGTGCATCTTTTTTTCATGGTTTCATTAAAGGGTTAAAAGTAACCCCCATAATTGAGGCTACGAGAAGCTTTTTCCCTTTAACATTAAATAAGCTATATCCATGACCTGGGTAATCACTTTCGATATTCAAAGGTCTAATAATATCATTATTATCAATAAAATTATAAATCTCAGAGTTAGCTCAAACATGATTTCCCATTGTAATAGCATCAATACCAATTGATTTTAAAGTTTGATAGTCTTTATAATTCAAGCCTTTACGCCCTGAAACATTCTCTCCTTGAGCAACAACAAAATCAATTTGATGTTGCGACTTAAGTTGAGGCAATAGTTTTTGCACCGTTTCAATTCCTCTTGATCCAAAAATGTCTCCAAAAAATAGTACTTTAATCTCACTCATAATTTCAATATTATAAAGAATTATTAATTTTTGATATTAAGTGTTGCAAAATTTCTGGATTATTTTTAAGATAATCCTTAACTCCTTTTTTGCCTTGACCAATATTTTTATCTAAATAAGAATATCAAGCTCCTTTTTTGGTTAAGAAATTATCAGCCACAGCAAGATCAATAATTTCGCCCAAACGGTCAATTCCTTGTGAAAAAATAATTTCACTAGTTCCTGTTTTATAAGGTGCGGCAAGTTTATTTTTTACAACTTTAAATTTAATTTCATTACCTATAGTGTCTTTACCATCTAAAATCATTGTCCCCTTACGAACTTCAACTCGAATTGAAGCATAAAATTTGAGAGATCTTCCTCCAGGGGTTGTTTCAGGATTACCAAAAATAACCCCGACTTTTTCGCGAATCTGATTAATAAAAATAATTGTCGTTTTGTTTTTATTCAAAAGACCCGTTAGTTTACGCAATCCTTTGGACATTAATCTAGCCTGTGCTCCAATTTGTTGCTCATGCATATCACCATTTAATTCCGCTTCAGGCACTAAGGCCGCTACCGAATCAATAACAATTAAATCAATGTGCCCTGTTTTAGCAAGATATTCAGCAATTTCAAGAGCTTGTTCACCTGAATCTGGTTGCGACACAATTAAATGATCAATATCAACACCAATATTTGCTGCATATTCTGGATCAATAGAATGCTCAGCGTCAATAAAAGCAGCAATTCCACCACGCTTTTGAATTTCTGCAATAGTGTGCAAAGTTAATGTTGTTTTTCCACCACTTTCAGGACCATAAATTTCAATAATTCTTCCTTTAGGAAAGCCTTTAATTCCTAAAATTTTATCAAGTACATAGCTGCCGCTTGAAAAAGTATCAACATTAGCATATGGAACCTTCCCAAGAAGCATTACCGCTTCATCACCAAATTTTTTTTCGATTTCTTTAAAGGTCTCTTCAATGAGATTAGTTTGTTTTTGTTCTGACATAAAACCTCCATTTGTTCTACATTTAAGTATTAAGATTTTTGTCATTAGAAGCATTAAAATATTAATTTTTTCAAAGTCACTTTATTATATTATTTTTAATTTAAGTAAATCAATAGATTTTATAAAACTAAAAGAAAATTAAACTAAAAAAAGAATTTAGTAAAATTAATCTATATGCAAAAGAAAAAATTTTTATTCTTTCTTGGTGCCATAAGCACCTTATCCATTCCTTTAATTAGCATTAGTTGCTCAGGTGATTCAAATAATGTTTTTCAAGTGATTGAACAATTTCATCATTATTACCAAGAAATTAGTAATTTAAATCAAGAATTACAACAAAAGCATAACGAAGCTTTAAAGTATTATTCGATAGCGTTAACAAATACCGAAAACCAACTGCAATTACTTAAAGAAATTTGAAATGATCGAGAACGCTCTTTTGAAACCGAGGAAGCTTTTATTGTTGTTAATATCGTCAAAACTATAATTAGAGTAGGGAATGATCCTAAAGGAGCAAAGGCTCTTTTACTTGGACAAAACGGTCTAAACCCAATTAATCCAATGTCAAGAGAAGCATTAAATATTTACGCTAATTCAGATATTACAGCTAAATCTCAACTTAAAGAACTTTATTCTACGATGAATCTTTTGCAAATTTATTTCAACTCAATTGAAAAATTTAAAAAATCTTTATCAAATTCTAATGTAAATCAACAAGACTATCAAAAACTCTTTTCTTTAGCCGATCAATATGCAAATGAAAATATCAATGCTTTATATAGTATTTTAGAAACCTTTTACCAAACTAAAGTTTTTAACAAAATACTTCCAACTTCTGAGTACTTGACAATAGGTAACCAATATAACAATCAACTCAAACAGTTTCAAGAAATTGTTCAATTATTAAGCCAACAAAAAACAATTAACTGAGAGCAATTCCCCAATTTTGGTGAAGATACAACTTCAAGGCTTATTAATAATGATGTTCAAGAGTATCTTAACAAAATGCAAGAGCAAAAATAAAATTCAACCACTTAGGTTGAATTTTATTTTTATTTTAAATGACTTTTAAAACCTTGATCTGTTGCTACAACTAAATCATTTGGTAAGATCTCTAAAATTTCATTGTTGATATCATAATTAGGGAGTATTTTTTTCTCTGCTTTATTTTTTTGGTAAGCTAATCATCCTTTATAAACATCAACAAATTTTCATTTACCATCTTTATTATCTTTAAATTCAAGTCAATAGTAATCATTTTCAGGGGCACGATAATATCATTTATCAAGTGTTAATGAATTAGTATTAACTTCATAAATTTTTTCATAGATAGTTTTTGCTTTTTCAAGCAATTCTTTAGCTTTAGCTTGAATCTCTTCTTCTGAATGAGCTTTGACAGTTTGTTTATTTCCATCTATCTCTTTTTCAGAGGTTGCATAAGCAAAATTATCTTTAAAATCTTTAATTTGATCTACAAGATTTTGAACTGATTGAATTAATTCTGCATCAGTCTCTGCAACTTTAAGTGACTTAGCATAATTTATTTCTGTTTCTAATTCAGCTAATTTAGTTGCTAATTGAGTAAAGTCTTTACTAAATTTATCTTCAGCAATTGCAGCTTTAAGAGAATTTTTGTAATGCCCTTTTACAATTTCAACTTGATCTGATGATAAGGTAAATAATAATTGGGCATAAAGTAGAACTAATGAATAAATATTGGTTTCAAAAAGATACTGATTCTTATTAATAATTTGTTGAATTCTTTGGAATGCCGAAATTTCTGATCCATTTTCGTCTTTATCTTTGATTTGGTTTCATTTAGCTTCAAGAAGACTTCTTAGTTCTTGAAGTTCTTGTGCACTTTTTTCTTCTTTGAGTGCTTGACGATAATTTTTAGCCGCTAAATAAAGTTCTTCTTTGAAAACATTAAGTTCATCTTTTTTCTTTTGTAATTGATCAATCACTGTTTGGGCAAGATTAATTAGATCTTGAGCTCCTTCTTTAGCAACCGGATCATCAAGAAGAAGTTCATATTGCTTAATATTATTTTGATTCTTTTCAATTTCTACTTCAATGTCAGAAATTGGTTTAAGGAATGCTTTTTCTGGGTTTTCAAAAACAAATTCTGCTGGTGAATTAAAAAACTCTTTTACTTCTTGGCTATTTAAATTCGCATGATCATTGAAAATGATAAAATTAATATCTTTTTTATCACTATTTGAGTTTGGGTTAATTCCATAAACAAGGAAAATAGGTCCAAAACCAGCGGCAATCCCCATTACAGCATCTGGCGATACTTTAAAGAAGATATCACTCATATATTGATAAATCTTTTTATAAGCTTCTAATGTAGGAACTTCTTTTTTAGAATGTCCGCCAACTATTTGATCATACATAGATTCAAAGTGATTAGCAACGATAAAGTTAAAAGGGACATTGTATTTGTATTTATAAATAAAGTTGGTAGGTAATTGAATTGGTTTAC
Source organism: Mycoplasmopsis sturni DSM 22021 (assembly GCF_000701485.1). Taxonomy (GTDB): domain Bacteria; phylum Bacillota_I; class Bacilli_A; order Mycoplasmatales; family Metamycoplasmataceae; genus Mycoplasmopsis; species Mycoplasmopsis sturni. Next base: position 292,402 of record NZ_JNIZ01000003.1, on the reverse strand, counting down.
CATCAATATTAACAATATTATTAGATAAGGTGTAAGTAATTGGCCGTTTTTCAGGATTTGGGTTGGCATTATCTTCTAAAAATTTAGCATAAAAAGGAGTGTCTTTAAGATAATTCTTAACGATATTTTCAACTTTTTCGTAAGTGATAATTTGTTCAGGGTGCCCAAAATTATAATAGCTAAAATTAATTAATTTTGATAAGCCATTATAAAATGATGTTTCTTCTTCGTTTAGACCTAAAACCTTAGAACCCAAAGATAATTTAATGGCCTTTTCAATTTTAGATAAAAACAATTGAGCTTCAGCGTTATATTCTGGAAAAAGATTTTTTCAGATAGCATTAATCTCTGTTATATCTTTTCTAACTTCTTCAATAGCATTGTCGTTATTTTGAATTGAATTCTCTAAATATTCAAAAGCATTGTCTTTCTCATTAAAGTTATAAGTTTTTGGTGCAATCACCTTTAAGTGATCGTTATTAAGGGTAAAGGTTTTTCCTAAGTTATAAGAAAAAGCATCAAAACTATACTCTACAATAACATTATTAAATAATTGATTTTCAAAATCTTTTAGTGGTTGGATATCATTTTGTGCGATTCTTGGTTTTCGTAAATAAGCATTGTCAAACTTATATTTATTAGCAAAAAGAACGCTTGGTTCATTTTCGTATAAACATGACATAGCTACAAGTGGAGATGCTCCAACTGCAACAGAACCAACAAATAATTTAAAGAATTTTTTAAATTTATTTTTTTGCATTAGAACAATTCGGCATATTTTCAAGATTTATAACCAGCATAAGAAATAATGATGCTCATTGGGGTTAATAAACTAAAAAATGCCAGACCTCCTATTGAATAAGATTGAATAATTTTATATGTTTCAATAATTTTATTATCAAGTCGCACTACAGTTTCTGAAAGATTGATTGTGTTTTGGAAATAACTAATCAATACAGCAAAGACAACTACCATGATAAGCGAAAGGATCCCAATAAATGATCAAAGTACAATTTTAAATTTGTAATTTTTCATAACTATCCTTTAATTGTTGAACCTTGTCTTGAAATGGCTTTCATAATTCACTTACGTCCGATGAAGTATGCAATAAACATAGGTAAGATAACAATAATACTTCCGGCCATTTTGATGTTTTGGAAGACTTTTGGGATCTCTGCTGCTGGGTTTTTATCAAGTCCAACTTTTACAAGTCATACTGAAAGTACTTTGATTTTTTCTTCTTCTTTTCCAATTTGAGCAGTAAGAAGTAATTGTGGTCAAAGGTATGAGTTTCATGAAGCTAAGGCAGTTAAGATAATGATAGTTACTGTTGTAGGGATAACCATTGGAAATGCTATTTTAAAGAAGTATTTCATTCCCGCTGCACCATCAATTAATGATACCTCTTTTAAGCGGTTTGGAATAGCTTCAAAAGCATTCTTATACATAACTACATTGAAAACACTAGCTGAAAAAGGAAGACTAATTCCTAAAATAAACGGTATTACTCCTTTGTAAAGCCCTAGTTTATGAGTAATAATATATTGCCCTGAAAGAAGCGAAACTTCAGGAAGAACAAGAAGAGACAAGGCTATAAATCAAGCAAGACCTTTAAAACGTCAATTTTTAATTGAAAAAGCATAACCCATTAATGAAGTTACAAAAACTTTAAAAAATACAGAAAGAATAACATTTAAAGTAGTGATTAAAAGGGCATTTCAATAACCTTCTTCTTTTGCTGCATTGTAAGTATATGAGACAACCTGTGTTCAACTAGTAAATGCTCCATCTGCACCAACGTCTAATGATGAAGGTTGAAACGAAGGAAAAAATTTAAATGCGCTTTGCAAGGTATCTGATTCTTGTTTGTTCATAAAAGAAACAAAAATCATAAAAACAAAGGGGAATAAAATCACAACACCAAAGAAACAAAGTAAAAATAATTTAAATAGTGAAGCTAGTATTACTAAATATAATTTTGTTTCTCTAACTTGACCAGAAACTTTTTCTTGGTTTTTTTGAAGTTTATGACCGACGAATAGTTGTTGAACTTTTAACTTTAACTCAAACATTTCTTTCTCCTAAAATATTTAGTGTTAATTGTACTGCGAAAATTCCCCCACGAATAATTGATGAATAGGTTACACCAATAATAAATAGTAACAAGCTGGCTGCACCACTTTTAGCAAAATCAGGCGATCCTGCTGTTGCATAATAAATATAAATCATTAAGCTTGAAGCACCATTTTGTACTGCCTTTTCGGCTTGACTTTGGTAAAGAGCAAGAGGAAAGACTTTAAGTCCACCAATAATTGCTAAAGTCATAATAAAGTTAATAGTACTTTTAATTGATGGCAAAGTAACAGTAAAAAATTGTTTGAATTCTGAACAACCATCAATTGAAGCTGAACGGTAAAGATTCTTATCAACAGAAAGCATAGCTGTTGTATAAATTAGAATATTAAATGCTAGACCACTTCAAATTCCATTAAATACAATTGGCAATAACGAATTAAATGAATATGAATCACCGCTATTTAATCAATCAGTATTGCCTCCAAAAAAATTATTAAATAATCCAGTTGGAGAAAAAACCTGAATAAACACCAAGGAAATAGCCACGGCGTTAGTAACATAGGGCATAAAGAAAACTGTTTGTCAAAATCCTCTAGCATATTTTCTATACAATTTAGCAATAACCGAAGAAATTACTAATGAAATAATCATAACCATCGGTAAAGTTAACATTCCGTAAATAAATGAGTTTCTTACTCCGACAGCAAAATAAGGATCTGTTAAAACATTTTTATATGCTTCTAATGTAAATTGATTACTCTCGCTAAAAAGAGAGTTTGCAATATTTTTGAAAAATGGGAAGAAGACAAAGATAGCAATTAAGATAAACCCTGGTGCTAGTAAGAGCATTGGGACAACTAAATTTGTTCTTTTTTCTAAAATTGAATGTGAAAGTGTACCTCTACGATTTTTTTGCTTATTAAGTACTCAATTAAATGCAATTGAAGATTTATTAGCTAATTTAGATAAAAAACCATTACTTAATAAATTCATATTCAAGTCTTTCTTCAGTAATTGAGTCAAAAATATGTAATTTATTGAGAGGTAAGTCAAAGTAAATTACATCACCTACTTCATAATGATAACCATTTTCAAGTAAGAAATTAATTTTTCCGACATTTTCCAATTCAACTACTAATTTACTTTCTTTTCCAAAATTTTCTTGTACTAAGACTTTACCAACAAAGTGGTAAGAATCGGTCGCTTTTTTAATAATAAAATCTTCTGAACGAACACCGACATTAAGTGAAGTTCCTGACTTATCAACAAAGCTCATTTTTCCCATTTTTTTCCCTGCAATTACAAGTTGATTATCTTCAAATTTAGAAGGGAAAAGACTCATTTCTGGCATACCTAAAAAGCGTGCCACAAATTGATTAACTGGTTTATTATATAGTTCTAGTGGTGAACCCATTTGTTGAACCTTAGCTGTGGACATACAAACAATAATATCTGAAATTGACATAGCTTCTTCTTGGTCGTGTGTAACAAATACAGTTGTAATTCCTAAAGATTGTTGAATTTGTCTAATTCATTGACGTGTTGAAATTCTTAATTTAGCATCAAGGTTAGAAAGTGGCTCATCCATTAAAAGAATTTGTGGTTTTTTAACAATTGCACGAGCAATTGAAACACGTTGCTGTTGCCCACCAGAAAGGCGAGTAGGTTTTTTTTGTAAAATAGGAACAATTTCAACACGTTGTGCAACTTCCATAACCTCATTATGAATAGCTTTGCTCATCGAAATATCATGTTTGAGTCATTCTTTAACTTGTGCTTTTTCTTCATCATTAAGTAAAACTAATCCATTTTTACGATCTTCTTTGATTTTATTTTTAAGATCGTATTTTTTTTCTAGAAGATTTACATTTTTAAAGAAAATTTTGCGAGCAACATAAGTAATATTTGAAGCAAAAGTTTTAAGTTTTTTGTATTCTTCATCTTGTGAAATTGATGTTTTAAATTTTTTCTTTTCTTCTAAAAGTTTTTCTTTAGTTTCTTTTTTAAGAACTTCGTATTTTTGATGAATTTCAGTCGTTTTAATTTCATATCTATATCTAGAAATTAATTTCAAAATTTTTTCTTCTAGTTTAACAATTTGAATACGATCTTTTAATGTTAAAGTATCAAAATCTTCATTTAATAATTGTGTATTTAAATCTAAAAGTTTTTGTACTTCTTGATTATTTTCTTCTGGACTTAATTTTTGTTTAAATTTTAAAAGAGTTTTATTAAAAGAGTTAAGTGTTTTTGAAGATTCTAGTTCAGATTCATTAATTACACCGTTTTTAACATTCAAGTTATACTTTTCTTTAATGTCAGCTATTCTATTTTTAGTATCTGTATGGGTTTTATCGTTATTTTTCAAAATTGTTTTAGCAAGTAAAGAATATTCAGACATTTCATGAACTCTAGTCACTTTATATTGGGTATCTGCTTTTTCGTATTCTTCAACAAGACTAGCATATTTTAGGTCAAATTCTTTAGTATTAATTTTTCTAGAAACCACTCATTGTCTAAATGATTTTTCTAACTCGTTAATCTCTTCTGGTGTAGATCCTAATTTTTTTAGATATAAAACTCTAACTAAATTTAAATATTTTTCACGGTTCATGATTGTTTTAAGTTGTCAATCACGGTCATTTTTTAAAGGAAAGGCAATATTTGCGTATACACTCATATGCGGATAAAGCGCATAGTTTTGAAAAACAAACCCGATTTTACGCTTTTGCGGAGTGTAGTTAGTTACATCTTTTCCTCTAAAAAGAACTTTTCCAGATGTAGCTGTTAAAAGACCTGCAATAGCATTTAATGTAGTTGTTTTACCAGAACCACTAGGACCAAGTAATGTAACTAACTTACCTTCTGGAATTTGGAAGCTAACATTATCAACTGCTAGTGTTTCACCAAAATCAATATTAAGATTTTTCAACTCAATAGCAGGAACGACTTCATTTTTGTCTTTGTTATAGGTTTGAACATATTCATCTAACTTTTGAAGATATTCATCATTTTCTTTAATGAGCATTGTTTTAATTGAATCTTTAAGATTCTTAAATATTTTCATAAATATCCTTTCTTAATTTAAATTTATGCACTAACTTTATCTACATTTTTAACATCACTAACTTTTACGGCTTTTGTTGGATCTGTATCTTTTCAAAAAATATCTCAGCTAGTGTTTGGTTTAATTAGATAAATATTTCTTGAACCCACAATTGGGTTATCAAAGAATTTGAAAAAACCTCTTTTTTCTTTAATTGCTTGATTGAAACTATTTCAAATTAATGGATAAACTTTTTGTTTATACAATAATTCAAATGCAATAGGTTCGCTTTTATCACTCTTAATTGATTCCAATCCAAGTTGTCAATTATTTTTATCGGTTTCATATGGGTATGTATAACCTGCTCTAACAATTTCATTTGAATAAGAGTATTCAAAGTTAGGCCCAAAAAATACATCAGTTACTATTCTTCCGTAACTTTCCACAACATCGGTTAGAACTCTAACTTTGTTAGCATAATTTTTGTTTAACCCATTTTTAACTTGTCCATTTATATTTCAAAGTCTTTCCGCAAAAGTTGTTGACATTAAAGCAAATGAATGTTCAAAAGGAGATGCAAACTTAGTATCTGGTGCCTTACCAACAGCTTTTTCTGGTGTATCAATTGAGTTTAATCTAACAGTATATTCAGTGCCAACAGGAATTTTATCGTTTCACTTTCCTTCAGTGACTACAATACGGAAAGTATCACCATCAGATACACTTACAACTTTTGCTTCAACATAATTAACATTTGATCAATCAATATTTGTTGAAACAAATTCTTCTGGATTAGGCTTAACTTCATCAATTGCTTGACCAAGGGTTTCTGGCATTTGAGTTTTAAATGTTTTAGTAAAGGTTAGACTATCACCTTCAATTTTTTTATTATTATAAAAAAGTGAATATGATACAGAAACACCAAAAGGAATCTCTTTTACATTTTCAATCTCTTTATATTTCTCCTCGGCTTTTTCCTTTTGATCATAACTAAATCATTGACCATATTCTCCTAACTCTAAATAACTAGAAGTTTGAGATACACGCAACTCAAAGTTATCACCATCAATTTTTACATTAATTTTTTCTGGATATCCAGTGATATCTTCCTTTTTTGGTAACAACTCATCACTTAATGTGACCTTAAGATCTTTTGTTACTTTTGAATTTAATTCTGGTTTAAATTTTTCATATAGATTGAACAAAGTAACTGGTTCAATAGCGTAGAAATCTCCTATAGAAAGTAATTCATTTTTAAAATTTCCTGAGTTTGATTTAAATTCTGTATCACTATTAGATGATGTACAACTAATTGCTAATATAGAACTTGCTACAATAGGTGAAGAAATAAAAGCAGCTTTAATGATTTTGCTATATCTTTTTTTCATGTTAATTGCTCCAATATATAAATATAATTTGCTACTTTTAATAGCAAATTATATTAATTTATGTCATTAAGTTTTATTTGTATTGTGAGAATTTCTTAGTAAAGATTGCAAAATCTGTATCTGGTTGTGTTTGAAGACCACCAACACTTATAGAAAGGGTAGTTCTAAATTTATCAGCTGTTACAGAACCTGCATCTTCATAAACTTTAAAATCTTTATCTGTTGATAATTTGTCAAATAATTCTTGAACAATATCTAAATATTTATTTTTTCCAAAATTTAATTTACTATTTTGGAATCCTTTAATAGGTGTAATATATGAGGCTTTTTCATCAAAGTATTCAATTGGAGTATATTCTTTTTCGGTTTCAACTCATTGATCGTTTCTACCTTTTTCTTTAAATTTATATTTATTATTAGAAAATAATCATTTTACAAATAATTTAGTTGCTTTGTCATCTACTGAGTTATTTTTAACACCAATTAATGATGGCCCTTGACCATAAGCAACTTTGTAGGTATTTTTTGCTTCTCATTTAAGAGGTGTGTTTCTACCAATTAATTCGTTTTCTTGAAGTGTGTTTGTTGCACTTCTTTTTTCATATTTATAACCTAATTTTTTCAATACTTCTTCAATGGCTGAAAGATTTTCTTTAGCAACATCTTTATCGTCTTTTTTCTCAATTGTTAAAGCATTTTTAATAATTAAAAATACTCCTGGTGTTTCATCCTCTTTTGTTTTTACAACTAATCCAGCATAAATTTTTTCTTCTTTTGCTTTCTTAATTAACGCTTCTCTTTTATCTTTGTCAGCAACAAGAATTGTAATTGCTATAGCCTTACTAAAGTCTTCTTCAGTAAATTCCTTTGTTAATTCATTGTAATCTTTAACTGATTGTTCATCCAAGAATAACTTGTCATATTGTCCTATTTCTTTAGCATCTGTTCCTGGTTTGTGAATTTTGTTTTTTCTATCATCTAAACCAATAAATGCTACAGTACTATCATTACCATCTGCTTTAGATAGTCTTAACATGCTTGTAGCATATTTACCATCTGCTAAGTCATCTTTAATTTCTTGGTAATCCGCATGAGTAAAGGCATTTCTAATTTTTCTTTGTTCTACGAAATTATGCGTATACCCAGCACTAGAACCTATTGAGAAAGCAATTTTATGCGCTACTTGTCCAGTTGAAGAGTATTCTCCTCCTCCAAAAATTCTGACAGAACCTGTTTTGACTGTTTCTTGAAGTTTGTCATAAATTCTTTTTGCTGCATTTTTACCTTCTGTATCAACAGAATTTGAGTATCCACCATAATTAATGGTAATATCACCTTTTGCATCTTTTGAAATAGATGGGATCATTTTGCTTTCATCTGCATTTAAGCTAGCATATAAAGCTTGTGTGAAAAGACCCGCAACATCATCAACACCAAAAACATGTAAGTCTCCAGTTCTTCCAGAATTCTTTGCATTAGTTAAAAGTGATTGTGCCTTTTGAGCAAAATCTAATAGTTCAACATAATTTTCAAATATTGAAGCTTTAATTTCATAATCATTTAAATTAACACTGGTATCTCTTGACCCTCAAATTTTTTTAACTTCGTCTTGGTCAGATGCACCTTCTTTGTCTAATTTATCAACTAAGTCTTTAACATCATCATTTACCTTTGCACCAGCTGCTTTCATTTCTTTAATAATGTAAGAAAGCACAGGAGCGTTAATAGATAAAACATTTGAACTTTTTGCTAATGGGAAAATATATGTTGAAGGTCTTTTTAAATATTGTGAATTTGTGTTTGTAGAAACGAATTTTTCATCAATTATGTTAATATCTGTATTAAAATTAGAAAATGTGTCGTTGAAACTTAACAACATGTTCTTTTCAGCTAATATAGATGCTGCTGGCGCATAATTAATAACCAAGTTATAAAAATCTTTAGTAATTCCCGCTTGTAAATCACTAGATAATTTACCAGTACCTGCAGCATAACCAGAACCCATGTTTAGGTGTTTTATTGGTTTAGCAACACCTTCGGTAGAACCTATAACTTGTGGGTCATTTTTTTTCACTAACTCATTATATTTAGCAATAATAGCATCAATTGCTTTTGCTTGAACACCAGTTCCACTAAAAGTTGTACCAATAACTATTTCGCTTGCTTCAACTGTAGAAAATGATCCATTTGCCCCTGGATTAGCACCTGTTGTAGAATTTACAACACGCTCTCTTTCTTCACTTGACAAATTCGAAATATCAAGTTTAGGACCGTAATTCACTCTTTTTGTATTTGTAGATGTTGTATTACCACAAGAAGCAGCAAACGCTGATAAACCTAATGTGGTAAGGCTTGCAGTTGTAATGAGTAATTTTTTAATTTTTGAATTCATGATAATAAGTTTAACTCCCTTAAAATTTTAAAGTTGAATCCTATAGTAATTAGCTCTTTTTTGACTTACTATGAATTGTTCTAAATAAGCTAAATAATTATACCATTAATCTTGTAATTGATGGTAAGATGTGGAAATCTTTTCATATTAGAAAATACTAAAAAAGTTAGCAAAAGCTAACTACTATGATAAAGTTTGTGTGATATACAAAATATTGATGTGCTTTGACATCTTTTCAAGGGTTGAAAGCTCTTTTGAAAACTCATCAGTCCTAATGTGACTTAAGTAATCTTTTTGTGAAGTTCAACGTTCTATTAAGACTACATTTTTGTTAACAAAACCATACTCAAATGATAAATTATTACTGAGCATACGTGTTTTCTTTGTTAGAACATAAAGGTAGTCAATAAACCCTTTGAGTTTTTCTTCATTAACTACATAAAGGGTTGCTTTAGCAAAGATCATAATCACTCCTCACTTAATAAATCCAACATCTGTGCTAATAATATCAAATTTGAAACCAAAAAAAGATAAAAAAATAAAATACATTAATAGAAAATATGAAATACGAATCATAAATAAAAATATATTAAATCAATAAAAATAAAATAAGTATTACAACATGTATTAAATTAAAAAATAACGCTTTAATTTTCATAATTCCCACAAAATAGACAAAGATTTTACAAAAGATAAAGAAAATAATAAAATTTATTTATTACTTGAAAATAATCTAAGGAGTGATTATGAATTTTGAACATTCTCTAAAAGAAAAAATTAAAACAATTAGCGGTATTAAAAAAATTGTTTTAATTGATGGAGATGACCAAAGAACAGTGAAGGCTGCTCAATTATTGAAGGAATTTAATAATTTAGAATTGTTTTTATTAATTGAAAAACCTCAAGAAAAAGTTGAAGGAATCAACTTTATTAATATCAATGAACAAAACGATCTTTTGGACCAATACGCTACAAGATACGTTGAATTAAGAAAAGGAAAAGAAACTCTTGAGCAAGCTTACCAGGCTCTAAAGACTCGTCCGGTTTGAGCAATGATGATGCTAGATCAAGGATTAGTAGATGGAGTTGTTGGTGGTCTGCTTTATCCTACAGCTGATATTTTAAGGGCCGCCTTTAAAGTTATTGGGCCAGCACAAGGTATTAAAACTATTTCATCGGCAATGATAATGCACAAAGATGATTCAAATTTTGTCTTTTCAGATATTTCAGTAAATGTCAAGCCAAATGCAGAACAATTAGCTGAAATTGGAATTAATGCCCAAAGATTTGCTGAACAAATCGGACTAGATTCTAAGGTTGCTTTTTTATCTTTTTCAACTAGTTTTTCAGCTAAAACACCTGAATCAGAACTAGTAAAAGAAGCAACTGATTTATTTAACGATAAAACAAACTTTAATAAAGCTATCGGGGAAATTCAACTTGATGCAGCTATTGATATGGATATTAGAAAATCTAAGTATAAAGACCAGGGATTCAATGAGCCTGCTAACGTTTTAATATTTCCTGATTTAAATGCAGGAAATATCGGATACAAACTTGTTCAAAGATTTGCCGGATATGGTGCAATAGGACCTGTGGTTGTAGGTACAAAAAAACCAGTTAATGACCTCTCAAGAGGATCAACAATTAACGATTTGGTTAATACAGTCCTTATTACAGTATTACAAAGTTTAGGAGATAAATAATGAATAAAATTTTAGTAATTAATGCTGGAAGCAGTTCAATTAAGATGAGTCTTTTTGAAAAAGACACTCTTCAAGTAATTGCAACAGGTTTAGCAGAAAGAATTGGTCTAAATGACGGAAAAATCACAATAAAAACCGATCAAAAGCATGAAAAAAATGCAATAATGCCCAACCATCAAGTTGCAGTTGAAGAAGTTTATAAATTAATGCAAGAAATTAACCTAATTCATGATAAATCTGAAGTTGAATATATTGGTTTTAGAGTTGTTCAAGGAGGTGATTACTTTACAAAATCATCAAAAATTGATGAAAAAGCAATCCAAATTATTGATAAGTGTTCAATGTATGCACCATTACACAATCCAGGTGCCGTTCAAGCAATGAATGGATTTAAAACTGTGTTCCCTCACGCTAAATTAAGCGCTAATTTTGATACAGCATTCCACACAACAATTGATAAAGTAAACTCAACTTATGCAATTCCAAAAAAATTAACAGAGCAATATAAAATTAAACGTTATGGAGCTCACGGAATCAGCCACCGTTTCATTACTCTTAAACTTCAAGAAATCCTTAACAAAGAAAAAGTAACATTTATTAATATGCACATTGGAAACGGAGGTTCTCTTTGTGCTGTAAAAAATTCTCAATCTTTTGATACCTCAATGGGATTAACTCCTCTTGCTGGAATTATGATGGGAACACGTTCGGGAGATATCGACCCTTCAATTCATGAATTTATTACTAAACAAAGTGGTATGACAATTAGTGAATTTACAAATATTTTAAATAAAGAAAGCGGGCTTTTAGGTGTTTCAACTGTTTCTTCTGACATGCGTGATGTAGTTGCCGCTGCTCAAAACGGAAATGAAGATGCCGCTTTTGCTATGGAACTTTTTGCTCAAAAAATAGCCGATTATGCATCAATGTATTTTAATAAACTTGGAGGAAAAATTGACGCATTAGTATTTACGGCAGGAATTGGAGAAAACGGATCTGAAACACGTGAAAAAGTTCTTTCAAAATTATTCTTTAGAAAAATTAAATTAGACAAAACTATAAATGAAGGTAAAATTGGAGAATATCAGTTAATTTCAACACCAGATAGTGAAATTCCTGTATATGTAATTAGAACTAATGAAGAGCTTTTAATCGCTCAAGATGCTTTAAAATTATATGAAAAGTAAAATAGCTATTTATCCCGGTTCATTTGATCCGCTACATAAAGGACATATTCAAATATTAAAAAAAGCCCTAAAATTATTTGATTTAATTTATCTAGTAGTAACTAATAACCCTGATAAAATTGAACAAAGTAATTTAGAGACTCGTTTAAACTTTGCAAAAGAGCAACTTAAAAATCTTCCCAATATTATTGTAATTAGTAATCCTAATAAGTTAACAGGAGAGTTAGCAAAAGAATTAAAGGCAAATTTTTTAATTCGAAGCGCACGAAATATTACCGATTTTAACTATGAAATCGAATTAGCTGCAGGAAATAAGAAAATTAATAAAAACTTGGAGACTATTTTAATCATGCCAAATTATCGAAGTATCAATTATTCGTCAACCTTAATACGCCATATGAAAAAATTAAAGCAAAATGTTTAAATTCGTTAAATCTTCAACTAACAAAAATAATTGATACGAAAATATTGGAACAGAAGTTGCTTTTTGAGGTCGCTCAAATGTTGGTAAAAGTAGTTTGATTAATGCTATTACAAATAATTCCAAATTAGCTAGAACTTCTAAAACTCCCGGTAGAACGCAATTAATTAATTTTTTTCAAAACGAACACAATGCGGTTCTTGTTGATCTTCCAGGATATGGTTATGCCAAGATTTCGCAAGCGCAAAAAGAGCAAATGATGCTAATGATTGAAGAATATTTATTAAACCGTTCACAATTAAAGAATTTGTTTTTACTAATTGACGCTCGCCATGGAATCACCAAAATTGATGAGCAAATTTTAACTTTTTTAAACATTAATAACATACCCTTTTCACTTGTATATACAAAAATGGATAAACTAAAACAAAAAGATAAAAATATGTTATTAAAAAGCCATAAAGTTTTTAAAAAACAATTTGAATTAACTAATACTTATTTTGTTTCTAGCGAAACTAAAAGTGGTATAAATGATTTAATAGATTTTATTAGTATTGTATTACAAGGAGAAGAAACGAATGAGTAATAAAAAGAATTGATCATGATCATATAAAACAAAAATATCTCTTGCTGCGCTAGGAATAATTGCTGGAATTGGAGCCATTGGAGGTTTTTCTTACGGAATTATTCAGAAGCAAAATTCTTTAAATAACCAGACATTAAAATATAACAAAGAAGATTTAAAACAAAATGCATTACTTAATGATGGTGAATCCTTTACTCCTAATCAATTAATATTTAGAATTACTGATAAATTTAATCAAAAGCTACCACTTACCCTAGCTAGTGAATACGCTACCGAAAATAGAATTTTAAGTCCTGTTATTTCAGAGTCATATTGAAAAGAACAATTGCTCTTTGGTTCATCCACAAGAAAATCTAAAATTGATCAAAATAGTTTTAAAGACCGTGATTTTGCATTATTAAGCAACAAAGGTGTAGCTCTAAATTATTTTATTCCCGGATATAATTTAATTTTTAGCTCTTACGCTAATGATTTAGAAGGTAAATTATTCTTAAGAATTAAATTCATCCCTAAACAAAACAATCCAAGCTACAAAGTTCAATTTGATGAAGTGTATGAAATTAGTGGTTTTAAAAAATTCGATTTTAGCCAATACCAAAAAAATATGAGCATCGATGATCATATTAACTTAAACTTTAGCGCTTTAGAAACATACCCATCTTTTGACGATCTTGTTAAGTCATATAAAGCAGGTTCTGATGAAGAAAAAATTCAGATTGCTAAAAGCATCTTGGAATTTACCACATCTAAATCAGCGGCAGTTAACTGAGAAAATACTATTTTAGAATTTGACAAAGACAAAAAAGAAATCAAAACCATCACATACCTTAATCCTGTTGTTAATGCTGCTTCTTTTGATATCGATAAATTAAGCGATACAAAATTAATAAATACATCAGAAACATTATTAAAGACATATCAATTAAGTGTTTCGCTTGAGGAATACTTTAAAATTAAAACAACATGAATTAAAAACCTTGAACTAGTTGCAAAAGAAAAAGAACTTAGCGATCTAAATTTAGAAGATATTAAAAAATCTTATGATTCTATAACACAAATGTTCACGGTTCTTAAGTTAAATGGTGTGCAAGATGGATATCAAGTTAAATTTAGTGACAAAATTACAACAGAAGATGATAAATATAAATTCTTTTACTTTATTACCGATTCAAACAATAAACGTGTTTATACCGGAACAATAGCAATAAAAAAAGACAAACTCAAAAAAGATAATTAACCTTATCTTTTTTTCTTTTGAAGAAATATGTAATTTTTTTCTTTTCTTGATAAGTTTTTTTGAAAATTCAAAAATTTAAAAATGATTAATTGGTAAAATTTAATAAATCAAAATGATTAAGTTACCATTATAACTAAGGAGTCAATAATGAATATTCAAAAAAGAACTAAGTTAGTTGCCACTATTGGACCATCAAGCGACAACTACGAAATGCTTCGTAAATTAGTTGAAAATGGAGTTACAACCATTAGAGCTAATTTCTCACACGGTGATTATGCTGAGCAAAAAAACAAATTTGATATTGCAAAGCAAGTATCAAAAGATTTAAATGTACCTGTGTCAATTATGCTTGATACAAAAGGGCCTGAAATTCGTTTAGGAAAAATGAAAGACGGTGCTCAAGTAATTAAAGCCGGAACAGTAGTAACAATTTGAACTACACCTGAAAAATACCAAAACCTTGAAGGAACAGAAACAGAAGTTTCAGTTGCATATGACATGTCACAAGACCTTGTGGTTGGAAACCAAGTCCTTTTAGATGATGGAAAACTTTCAACAGTTGTTGAAGAAGTTGGACAAGGTTATGTAAAAGTTAAAGCTGAAAACACACATAAATTAAAAACTAATAAGAGAATTAATTTACCAGGGGTTGATTTTAGCTTACCTTTCTTAGCTGAAAAAGACATTAACGACGTTTTATTTGGAATTAAAGAAGGAATTAACTATGTTGCTGCATCATTTGTTAACTCAGCAAGAAATGTTAAAGAACTTAGAGAATTACTTGATAACAACGGCGGATCGCACATTCAAATTATTTCAAAAATTGAATCTCACTTAGGTGTTTCAAACATTGACGAAATCATTGAAGCATCTGATGGAATTATGGTTGCTCGTGGGGATTTAGGACTTGAAATTCCATTTTACGATGTTCCATACTACCAAAAAAGAATTGTTAGAAAATGTCGTGAAGTAGGTAAACCAGTTATTGTTGCTACTCAAATGCTTGACTCAATGGAAAATGCACCTCACCCTACACGTGCTGAAGTAACTGATGTTTACTATGCTGTAGAATTAGGGGCTGATTCAACTATGCTTTCAGGAGAAAGTGCTAACGGTTCATTCCCACTTGAAGCCGTAAAAACTATGACTGCAATTTCTAAAAAAGCCGAAAAAGAATTCTATTCAAGACAATATTATGATTTACAACTTGAAAAAAACATTAAAAATGCAGATGTTAATGATATTAGAAACTTGATTTCTTATTCAGTAGCAAGTAGATCTAAAGAAGGAAAATATAAATTTATAGTTGTTCTTTCAAAAACTGGTCAATTAATTAAACAAATTGCTAAATTTAGACCTAATGCAACTGTTATTGGACTTTTAGAAAATCAAAAATTAATTAATGGATTCGGAATTTATTCAGGTGTTTTTGTTTCGCTTGATTCTTCATCACTTTATTCAAAAGTAAAAGAAGATCACCAAAACGCATCTGAAGCATTAGTTCCTTATTCAGTACAAAAAGGTGACAAATTCTTAGTTGTAGAAAACACCAAAATTACTGAACACACTTTTGAATAATTTCTTCTAAAAAATTACATTTATAAAAGAAAATATAAAACACCAATTTATTTGGTGTTTTATATTTTCGCTTTTCTTATATTTTAATAAATAAAAAGAACAAAATAATTATCCTTGCCAAAGCATAAAATTCCCAATCTTTTAACTTTTTTTATTCACTTTTAATGCATAGCATTTGCAGAAAAATAATTCTAAAAACTATTCCTTAAAAATTAAAGTCTTCTTCAAATTGTTCAATTGCTTGACTAATTTAATTCAAGCTTACTTTCTTAGAATAAACCTTTTTATTTTAAGTGTATTTTATTAATTGTTTTATATTTTATATTTTCTTTAAAATTAAAGTTATATTCAATAAAAATAAATGACTATAAAAATTATATCTAAACATAAATTAGGGATAATTAATTTAAAAATCAAATTAAACTTAATGAAAATAGATTCTTTTATTTTAATTTTAAAAGGTCAACAATAAATTTATTGTATGAAAAAAATGTACATAAAAGTACATTTTATTTAAATTAAATTAAAAGTTTATTTAAAAATATCTAATTCTTTAAAATTTCATTTAAAAAAATTAATTTATAATTAATTTCTAAAGGTGATGGATTTTTAATTTCTGAGAAAAAATTTAGTATGAAATCATATTTTGAATCTATTTAAGAATTTCCTAAAAATTTCTTAAGTTCTTCTTGAGAATTAAATTTTCAATAAACATTAGAAAAATCTAAAATATTTTGAGTATATTTATAATATCTTTCTACTATTGAATCAGAAAAATTTAAAAATGAAATAATTCGCCCGTTTATTTCTTTTATAAGAGGATCCTTAAAAAATATTTTCAAAAAATGTCTTATTAAAATAGAAGATTTTTGTTTCTTTAATATTTCTATTAATTCAAAATAAATTTCTAAATTAATATTGAAAATGCGGTTTTTCTCATTGAGAAAAAATCAGAGAAAAGATGAATTGATAAGTACAAGAATTAATATTTTTTGAAATTTTCTTTTATTAAAAAGAAGTTGTTTTATTTTTCAATCTTTTACAAAAAAGTTTAATTGACTAATTATTCTTAAAAGTTTTTCTTGATTGTTATTTTCCTGTTTTTTCATGAAGCTGTAAACTTTTACAAATTGCATTAATTTTGAAACAAATTCCCACTCTATTATAGGAACTTTGACCGCATTAATATCTTTAATTAAAGAACGAGAAATAAATGTAGTGTAAAAGATTTCTACATGCTTATCATTAATTATTCCTTTTTGGATGTAATTATCAGATAATATAAATTTTGTTTTAAATGATTTGGATAAATCTAAATCATTTTTTCTGAATTAGAAATAAAATCAATATCATTTGATTCTAACTGATAATTTTTAAAATATAAAGGATATGAATAACTTCCATGCAAAATTAAGCTTGATTCTTTTTGAATTTGTTTAACTAATTCATAATCTATTTTCATTTTTTAAAATTAAATGTAACAAACAAAATGGTTTTAATTTTTTTGTCTTTTTGAGCATCTGAATAGTTTTTATATTTTCTAAAAGAAAGAAGAAAACTATATTTAAGAATACTTCATATTGAACAAAGCAATAAAATAGAAAATATTATCAAAAAGACAATATATCAGGCTATGTGATATTGAGGTTTTTCAAGACTATTGAGAACACTCATTATTAATAAAATTAAAAGAATTGAAACAATAATTAAAAGGATTAACTTTAAAATAGTTCTTCCTTTTTGTTTTTCTAATAATTTTTCTAAAAAATAATTAGCAAATTGATAATTTGTAAATTTATTTTCTTTGAAAACATTTAATTCTTTTTTATTTAAAAAATATGCTATTTCAAGCTTTTTTCATAATTTATAATTAATTATTTTTTCTTTAGAATATAAAAATAAAAAATATAAAAATGTAATTTGTTGAAAAATTATAAATGGTACTGAAACAATTAAAAGTGAAGTAATAATTAACAATAGAGTTTCTATAATTTCAATTGGACTTCCATTATTATAAATTTTTAAAGAAAGATTAGTAAGCGAATAAACTGAAATAATGAATAGTAATATTAAAATTGAAATAAAAATAATACTTTTGGTTTTATTTTTAAAAAATAACATTAATATCCTGAATAAATATATTGAGAATAGATTTCTCTTTGTTTTTCAAGTTTATTCTTACTTCATCTAGAAATAGCATCTTTTAGTTCATTTTTTGATCAATAATGAATATTTCAAAGATTAGCTTAAATAAGAGAAATATCATCAAGATATAAATTTGAAGCAAAGTTAATAAATAAAGGAAAAATTTTTTCATTAAATAATTGTCCTACTTTTTTGCTAAGTTCTTTAATGAATCCTAGATCTCCTTTTTGAGTTCCAGGACCAAAGCTTCCTAGTAACTGTTCCGTAGAGTCTAGAAATTCTTTTGTTAGTTCTTGTTTAATTTCTAAGTTTTGAATTTTGATTTCTTTTTCATTTAACAATAGGCTGTTAATTAACATTTAATGTCCTTAAATTTACTTTTTAAATTTTTAAAACTAAATTTTGGGGTTATATGAAAAATCATATAACCCGAAAGAATTATATTAAATAATTTTATTTTTAAATCAAAAAAATGGAAACAAGAAAAATGAAAAGTTAAATAACTTTTCGTTTTAAGAATTTAAAAAGTAAATTTAGTAAATATAATTATAATACTTATTATAAAAAAATAAAAAAATTTCTGCTTTATAAAGATAAAAGAAAAAAATACAAAGATTGATTATATCTTTGTATTTTTAATTCTTTCAAATAAAATAAATGACTCCGATGGGGTTGTATTGTTAAATTTTTCAAAATTCAATATTTCTTCAAAATCTATTGAATCTTTTCCTAATGCTTTAATTACTTCTTTTGATTTTGAAGCCAATACAGGCGATAAAAAAGTATTTACGGCATAAATTCCATTGAGTAATCTAACTAAAATTTGTTCTAATCTTTGAAGATTATCCTTAAGAGTTCATGGTTTAGTATTATCTATATATTTGTTTAATTCACTTGATAAATGAATAGCGACTTTAAAAGCTTTATCAGGAGCAAATGAATCAAAATGTTCTGTATATTCCTTAACAGAATTAATAATCATATTATCAATATTTTGATCTTCTATTTCAATTGAAAATTCGTATTTTAACGCTCTAGTAAATGAATTAGAATACATTTTAAGGGTTCTTGAAACTAAGTTCCCAAAATTATTAACTAAGTCGGCATTAATAACATCAATAAATCTTTGTTCTTCAAAAACACCATCTTCTCCAAGCGAAATTTGACTAGCAAAAAAATACTTAATCATTTCCTTATCGTATTTGCTAAGCAATTCATAAGGATCTACAACATTATTTTTAGATTTGGACATTTTTCCTGTTGGAGTAACAATTCAACCGTGCGATTGAATTTTAGTTGGTTGTTTAAGACCTAAAGCTTTTAAGAAAATTGGTCAATATATAACGTGAAATCTTGTGATTTCCTTTCCTAAAAGATGAACAACCTCACCTTTTTCTCAAAAATTAACAAAAGGAGAGCTTTGCTTTTCCTCAAAAACATCATAACCTAAAGCTGTAATATAGTTGCATAAAGCATCAAGCCAAACATAAAGAGTATGGTTAGGATTTTCTAAAATTTCAATTCCTCATTTAACGTTTGTTCTTGATAATGATAAATCTTCAAGACCTTTAAATAAAAAATTATTTTTAATTTCATTTTTAATCTTTTCAGGAGCAACTCAATCCGGATGTTTGTCCATATATTCTAATAACCAATCTTGAAAAGTTGACATTTTAAAAAAGTAACTTTCTTCTGATACTCATTCTAATTTATGTCCACTTGTGGGATGAAAATACTGATTATCTTTTTTAATGGCTTGAGTTTCAGTTAGAAATTCTTCATCACTAACAGAATAAAGACCTTGATATTCACCTTTATAAATAAAACCTTTTTCTAAAAAATAACTAAAAATGTGTTGGGCTCTTTTGATATGTTCAGGATTTGTTGTTCTTGAATATAAGTCATAATCAATTCCAAAATCCACTCACATTTGTTTATATTTTTTATCCAATTGATCTACAAACTCTTGTGGAGAAAGGCCGGCTTCACTTGCTTTTTGAGCAATTTTAGAACCATGTTCATCGCTTCCTGTAAGGAAGTTAACTTCATAACCTCTAATCTTTTTATAATTTCCAATAACTCAAGCTAAAGTAGTGGTATAAAGGTGACCAATATGTAAATTCCCACTAGCATAATAAATTGGCGTTGTAATAAGAAAGTGTTTTTTCATAGTGCTCCTTTTTATACTTTAATTGGTTTATAGAGTGCTTTAATTTCTGGTAAATAATCATGGTCAGTTTTATTGTTTTTATCATGTAAATAAAGGTTAGGCAAGTAATGTTGCCCTCATCCGGTTTGATATCTTGCCTCAATTAGCGCAAATTTTGGTTTTTCATTTGAGCGAGTAAAAATATGTTGAACACGCTTTGGTTCAAATTTATATTTTCGCAAAATTTCATAAGTATCAATTGCTCTTTCAATTGGTAGCACTAATGATAAAAAACCTTTTTGTTCAATAATTTTAGAGCACCCATAAATTAAATCTTCTAAAGTTAACTCAATCTCATGTGTAGCAATAAGCTTTTCTTTAGAGATATTTTTTCTAATTTTAGTTTTATCAAAATGATAAAACGGAGGATTGCAGAAAATAATTTGATACTTAGGTTTAGCTTGCTTAGCATGTTCATAAGCAAAGTCTTTAAAATCTAAATTAATTACATTAATCTGATTTTCCATATGATTTAATTTAACATTAATTTCAGCTAATTCGGCAGCTTTAGCTTGAATTTCTACTGCATCAATTTTTAATTGTTCACTTCTAGCTGCTACAAAAATCGATAAGGCTCCGTTATTTGTTCCAACTTCAAGAGCTTTTTTAATTTTTTTATTTAAATAAATAAAATTCCCAAGCATGATTGTATCAACTGAATAGTTAAACATGTCTTTGTCTTGATAGACCGTTAATCCAGCATCAAAACCTAGCGAGTTGGCAACAATATTTCTATTTCTTTTTATTTCTTTCAGTTTTGTTTCGATTGTTTCCATGAGAATCCGCTTTTAATTTTTGTAAATATTTATCATATTGGTCAGTTAAAACACAATCAACTTTACCATCAACTAGATCAACTCCTACGATTGTAACATCCACTGTATCTCCAATGGTATAAACTTTATTTTTAGAAATTAATTTAGTTGAGTTTTCATTAAGTTCGAAATCACCGTCAAATAGGTTGGTCTTGTGCACCAACCCACTTGCTTTAAATTCAAATTCAACAAAAAAACCAAAAGCTAATACACTTAAAATTTGGGCTTTATAACTTTGTCCGATTTTATTTTTGAAATATTCAGCAAATTTCAAGTCATTAACTTCTCTTTCAATTTGCACAGCCTTTTGCTCACTATTTGAATTAGCTTCACCTATTGCTTCAAGTGATAATTTAAACTTTTCAAGTTTATCCATCTCTTTATTAATGAGAAAATTTCTAATAATTCGGTGAATAATTAAATCTGGATATCTTCTAATGGGACTTGTAAAGTGACAATAGTAATCGCTTGCTAAACCAAAGTGTTTGATGTTTGTATCTGAGTATTTAGCTTTTTGCATAGTTCTTAAAAATAGCAATTTGACAAAGTCATCATCTCTAAGTTTCTTGATTTCTTCAACATATTGAGCAAAATTTTTCGGAGTAATATTGTAGGACTTGAAATTAGGTAAAGGCAAATTTACAACATCAAATGAATTTTCTAAATTTTGAAGTTTCTCTTCATCTGGTAAATCATGTACCCGATAAAGTACCGGCAATTTGTTTTTATAAAGAGTCTCAGCAACAACTTCATTTGCTCTAACCATGAAATCCTCAATTAGAACCTCACTAAATCCACGCTTGTTAATAATAATATCCGCTACATTACCTTGTTGATCTAACTTAATTTTAGGTTCATCAATTTCAAAGTCCACATAACCTTGTTCACGTTTGAAATTATGAAGAATTAAACTTAACTCTTTGGCATCATTTAGCATTTTAGTTAAATCTCCTAAGAGTTCCGGATGCATTGAGGCATCAATAAATCCTTCTTGATAGTATTTATTAACATTTTTGTAAGTCAATCTGAATTTACTTTTAATAATTCCTTCAAAAATATCAATAGAAACATTATTTCCGTTGCTATCAATTTCTATCTCACAAGCCAAGACAAAGCGATCTTCATCGGGGTTTAGTGAACAAATACCATTAGAAAGTTTTTCCGGCAACATAGGAATAACCCGATCAACAAGATAAATTGAAGTTCCACGCGCTAATGCCTCTTTATCAATTAAAGTATCTTCTTGAACATAATGAGATACATCAGCAATGTAAACGCCTAATTTAAAGTTTCCATTAGGTAACTTTTTAACATTAATTGCATCGTCAAAATCTTTCGTATCATCACCATCAATAGTAACAATCATTTCTTCTCTTAGATCTCTTCGATTACTTTTATCTTCTAAATCAATTGAATCAGGAATTTTATTAATTTCTTCATTTAAGTATTCTGGAAAGCCGCTTGGTGCCTTAATTTGCTCCAAAAAAGATTTAACAAAGACCATAGGATCGGCTTCATTAGTAATGACTTTGTCAACAGTAACAAAAACATTTTTTCCTTCATAACGTAATATTTTGGCCACAACTAAATCGTTTAATTTAGTTTTGACATTTGAAGGAATCAGTGTTCATGCTCCATTTTTAAAGCGCTTATCAACCGGAACAAAATATGAACTAGAATTTTTATGTTTAATAAAACCAATAATTGTTTCATTTCCACGTTCAATGATTCTGTTGATAATTCCGTATTTATTGTTTTCCTTATTTTCTAAATTTGGATTTTCAAAGACACTAACTTCAACAACGTCATTTGTAATGGCACCATTAAAATTAAAAGATTTAACAAAAATACTTTTTTTAGTTTTAGCAACTTCATCAATATCATAGTCAACAAAACCAAAACTTCCTTTTGTAGCTAAACTAAAAGTTCCTACCACTTTTTCGACAAAAACAGGAACATAATATAAATCTTTTTCGTTACGAACGATTTTATGATCTCTTTGCAAAACACCTAAAAGACGATTAAGTTCTGAATTATCTTTTGGTTTAATTCTAAAATAACGGGCTATTTCTAAAAAACTTTTTCCTTTGGATTTGGAGATAAATTTTAAAATTTCTTCAATACTCATATTATCCTTTGATTAAAAAGCGCATTAAAATTGCGCAAATAAATAAAATTACTCCAAATATAAACATTGAATATTTTAAAATCTTTTTAACTCCTCTTTCTTTTGAAACTTTGAAAAGTTCTAAATCACCAGAACCTACCAAAGCACCAGAGAACCCGTTTGAATCTGGCGACATCAAAAACGAAACTACTATGATTCCAAATGAAATAACAATTAAAATGATTGTAACTCACGTCATTTTATACCCCTTATTTAATTTATTAAATAATACCATTTTTTTAGCTTTCTTGGTTAAAATCAAATAAATAAGAGCCGCTTCTCTGATATTTGATCAACCTCTAAAAAAGTTATTAAAAGTGGTATAATAAACTTACTATTCAATCAAAATTGAATTGAATTGAATTAGTTTTTAATTTTAAATTAATAATTAGGAGGTTTTTTATGAAAGAACTTGCAGTAAAAATTATCGATCCAATCGGATTACACGCACGTCCAGCTTCAAATCTTGTTTCTGTTGCAACTAAATTCCAATCAAACATTAAACTTGTTGCAAACGGAAAAGAAGCAAACTTAAAATCAATTATGAATGTTATGGCACTTGGTGTTAAAACTGGAACAGAAGTTGTGTTTAAGTGCGATGGAGCTGATGAAGAAGCAGCTCTTGAAGCGATTAAAGAAGTACTTGCAAAAGAACAAATTGCTGAATAAATCGCTTTTTTAAAGCGATTTTTTTATGGAGAAAAAATGCAAAAGAGCTTGGCTATACTAAAAAAAATAGGAATTGGAGTAATTGCTCTTTTTTTAGTGTTGACCTTGTTCTTTTTTATTTTGTCATTTATTATTTCACCAAACAGTAATATATTTGTCGAATATATCAGGTTCATAGGGGGCCTTTTTACCTTTAAATTCGGTAAAATAATACAAAATAACAATCAAGAAAACTTTGCAAATGTAGCGTCTTTTTATAACTTTTATTTTTCTAAAAGTATGCTAGTAATTTTTCCAAGTTTTGTAATATGCATTATTTTAGGTTTTATAATTGGATCTTTACTTGGTTATATTAAAAATTACTTTTGGAATACTTTTGTCAATTTATTCTTATATGCTTCATCTTCTATTCCAGTTTTTGTTATAGCTCCTTTGCTTTTAGTTTTTTCTGAATACATTAATTGACCAACTCTTTTTATTGATTGAGAATATACTAATATTGGAGCCACTTTAAATAGTTTAATTATTCCTATTGCTTTAATTTGCTTAGTCTGTGGATCTTATTTCACAATTCAAGTTAAAAATGCTACATCAACTATTTTAGGAATGCAATACATTAAATTAGCTAAAGTAAAGGGTATGAATACATGAATAATTTATTGAAAATATGTCTTTGCAAATTCTTTAATTAAGTTTTTACACAGTATAACCATTTTATATTCATTTGTTTTATCATTTAGTTTAATTATCGAAAGAGTTTTTAGCATACCTGGACAAAGTATTATTTTGCTTAATGCATTTAGAGAAAAAGAAACATATTTAGTTTTATATTTTATTTTTTCCCTAGTGATTTCGGTAGTTATTATTCAAATTCTTATAGAAACTTTTTTAATATGACTCAATCCACAATATCTCATTAATCAACAAAAGTTTAAATGAAATATCAAGACAATGTTTTTCAAAAGGAGAAAAAATGGATAATCAATTTTCATTTGTAAAGAATCCAAAAATACCAAAAAATATTGTGATTGAGTCAATAAAATATAAACATAGATTTTGAAAAAATTTTTGAAAGAAAAAAACAAATAAATTTTTAATAATCTCTTTAATTATTTTCTTGCTTTTAATTGTATGTTTATCTATATTTAACCCTTTTTCTGCTACAAAACCGGTATTAAACTCTGAGTTAGTTCAAGATCTTCCTCCATATTATGCACCTATTATTACTAAAACATTTGACAAATCTCCTTTTACAGATTATCTATTTTATTTAGACAGAACAAGTTCATTTCATATTATTAACTATATTAATTATCAATCTAATTTCATTATTACTTATAATCCATATGAATTATTACGCCAAATTAACCCCGACTTTCACGCTTATTTTCTTCTAGGAACCAACTTTAATGGAGTTGATAATCTAGCTATTTTTAGTTATTCTTTTTTAATTTCAATCATTATTGTTGTTCTCTCTTCCTTTATTCAATTAATTCTTGGAAGCTACGCCGGAGTTTTTTTAGGATTTTATTTTCAGCGTAATATCCCTAAATTTAGCTATTGATTAATTAGCATAATAGTTACAATTCCTTTTTTATTAATTAACATTATAATTTTTAACCTCATTGGATATTCTTTTTTAAAAGCTATTTTAGTATTGAGTCTCGTGGGATTTTTTCCAATATTTTACGCAAGTTATGGGCAAACGTCTCAGTTGGTGACACTAGATTACGTTAACGCATATAAAATAACTGGACTTAGTACGCTTAAAATTATGCATAAAATCCTGAAAGAAATTTTGCTTGCCAATTTACCTTTGCTCTCTGAGCAAATTACCCTAGGATTTTTATCATTAGCTTCACTTTCGTTTTTTAATATCGCCGAAATTACAACTCAAATTAACATCGGGAACTTATATAAACAAATTATTGATAATCAAAACAACTGGCCTTTATTTACATTAACATTAATTTCTTCAATTGGCTTTGTCGCAACGACAAAATTACTATCATTTAACCTTGCTAAATGATATATTTTAAGGTAGCTTATGAAACGTTGACAGAAAATGTTTTTTCTTTTTTCGGGCATAACAACTAGCTCATTAGTTGCTTTTTCTTGTACCCGTCCTAGCCAAATTAAACCGGCAAATCATTATGTTAAATCTTTTAATTTGGCTAATCCTTATTCAAATGGTTCTTTAAACTTACACGAAAATAAAAAAGTCACTACTCAAATTGAAAAAAGTCTATTTGCCACAATTTTCAAAAAACATGCAACCCAAAACTTAATAATTGATAAAGTAAATTCATTAGTTTCACGTCCTAGCTTTGAATTTTGACGATTGTATCTTGCTGAATATATTAAGGTTTATTTTGATAATAACACCGAGTTAACTTATTCAAATGATGATTATGACCTTGAACAAAAATACGATCTCAAGCTAAATCAAAAAAATTATGTTTTACCAGCTCTTTCACAGAAAATTAATTCTATTAACAATGCTCAATTTATTGAAAATCTCAATAAAGCACAAAAAATCGAAATTAAACTTAAAGATCTATTTTATCAGGATTATACAGGCAAAGATACTGAACATAAGTTACAAGCAAACGATCTTTTAAAAACCATAACACTAGAGATTGCTAATCTTTTCGAACAACAATATGGTGTAAAACTAAAAGCTAACAACACTACTTTAATAATAGAAAACCCAAAACATTTAGCTGGGGATTTTATTGTTAATCAAATGATTGAGAACTTGTTATTTAATCCAACTCCTATTTCAACCCAAAAAGAGATTAACTATAAAAACGATTTCTATCTTGGTTACTATATTCCTAAAGTAAATCAAATTAACAAAATTGAGTTAATTAAAAATACCAAATCAGCAGACAATATTTTCAATAGTAGCAAAAATAACTTAAATAAAATTGAAATCTTATATAATCCTACCCCCCTAGATGAAGAAACCTTTAGAGTTCAACAATTACGCTCATATCGGCAAAACCTAATTTCAGAAGCAAATTTCAATACTTTTAATACTTCGCAAAAAAGTGACATTTTACAAAGATCTAGCCAATATGGAGTTCGTGAAATTTTAAACCAAAATTCTTTATCTTCTAATCAAGAATGACTATATACCATAAATTTAGAACCTAACAAAAAATCAAAATTCAATAAAGTCTTTGAAAATCTTTTTTTTAATTCACAATACTCATATAAATTAAAGTGACTAATTTCACGTTTATATTCTAAATTTAGCATCATGAATTCGCAAGGATATCCTTACTTTTGAAATTCTTTAGCTCTCCCTAATTTACAAATAAAAAACAATTTAAACGAAGATAGTGATTTTACAACACTAGACAATGCTTATAATTGAGCTACCCGTGAAATATTTTCCAATAAGCAAGGATATCAAAATATTTTCTATGAAGATTTAAAAATCAATTACTTTAAAAATACTAAATTGCTTGATTTTTCTAATCAATTAAAACATCCATTCTTTAACAAATTAATTGAGCAAATAAATGAAATTATCAATCAATATTGAAGAGAACATAAATACAACAAGAACGAGAAAATTACTTTTGTATTACCTATTTTGAATACTTTTACAAGCAAACAAAAAGAAATTCTACAAAATTATGCAGCTGTTTTAAATGAAATTAATCATTTTGATGTAACCACTCAAAATGTGTCTAAAGAAGAAATGGGGCAATATAATTGAATTTATAGTTTAAATAAACTTAACTATGAAGATAATTCAATTAGCACTTATATAAAAACATTATGAGCCACCTCAGAAATTATTCCTTATTTATCCAATCAATATCTAAATGAAAATTATCCGGTTTTGAATTCTTTAAAAGAATTAAATTTAGAAAATGTATTGTCTTTTATTAATGAAAAAAACCTCTATGAGCAAATTATCTTGCTGAACGAATTAGATAATTTAATTCCCCTTCCTATTTCGGTTTTAAATTATGATCAATATAAAAGCTTAGACAAAAAAATGATTCAGAAATACTATGAATACCCAACCAACCGAAGTGGTATTGTTAGTTTTGAAGACATTACTTACTAAATTGATATAATTACCTTATTATGTGAAGTCTTTTTAAACGGAAAAATACAGATTTCTTTGCTCAGGAAAATCGCAAAACTCGGAATTTTTATTTTGCATCTGTAGGAATAACATTTATTGGTTCATTTATTCTTTTTGTGCTTTTAGCATGATCTTTTGCGCATGGTCTCTCTTATATGTGACAAGATGTAGAACTTTATGGAACACAAATGAGAACTGTGTATATTTATAATAATACAATGGCTATATTTTTGCTTTCTCTTGGTTCTTTCTTTTTTATCTTTTATATCATTATGAACATAATTAATAATTTAGTTAGATTCAAAAATAATTTTGGTGTTTCGGTTATTTTTTTAAGTTCTAACATATTATTTTTGTCTTGAGTAGCGGGTTTTTTACTTGCGTTTGCACATGAAGAATACAATTTATCAAGTATATCTATAATCTTAGCTTTTTTAATCCCTTCGGCAATTATGGGCCTTACATACTTTTTAGTAGCTTTTAATTTAATTGATTTAAATAAAATGTGATACTTATTTTTAATTTTATTTACCATTAATATCGCTTTCTTACTAGTGATGATTTTTGGTTTTGGTTTAAGCGAAAGCACAAACATTATTTACACTGTTATTTCTATGATTATGATAAGTATTTCAACGCTATTTTCTTGATACTATACAATTGCAGATGCTAACTTGCTTATGGGAGAATCTAAATTGGATGTCTTTAAAATAGCTTTTAAAAACGGGATTATTTTGTTTAATAATTATGCAAGCCTTGCTGTTTTGGTTCTTAGACTTATGCTAGGCTCAAAAAAATAAAAATACATCACTTATTGTGATGTATTTTTATTACTTGTTTTTTTAAAGTTTTTGTGACTATGTATTTCCTTGTTTTTTTGATAATTTAACAAAGTTATTAGCTCTTGAAATTTATTTTTTAAATTTTTGTGTTTGTGAAAAAAATGTTCTTGCTCTTTAATTTGATTAATAGCTTCATCATATTGTTGAGCAAGCGCTTTTGATTTTTCATCTTCAAGATTACATTGACACTCTTTTTTTAATTCTTTTTTAAGTTTATTCATTTTTATTAACATTTCATTTTTAGTTCTTTGTCTAGTTTCATCAATTAAAATAGAAATTAACTGGGTTTGTTCCTCTTTTAGCACTCATAAGGAAAGAACATCATGACGATTGTATTGATAAAGATCCTCAATAATCATTTTTTTATTGAGCTCATTAATATTTAAGCCTAGTTTTTTGATAACATCAAATTGTTGAGTTTGTAAAGCAAATAAAACAACTCCAAGCAATTCAGCTAAATATCCTTGTTTTTGTTCAATATCAAGATTAGCAAATCGATTCTTTTTAGTTAGTTTTTGATAATTTTCAAATAAACGAGGCACTTGATACTTATGAGGTGATTTAATTTTATCAAAGGCATCTTTTTGCTTTAATTCAATGTTTTTTAATCCCAATAAGTTTGAAACTTTGCTTTCAGGGAACATCTTGCTTAAGAACTCTCTTTCAAGTTCTGGATTATACCCAATAAAATGTAATTTTTTAGGGTTGATTGTTCTAGAAATCCCCAATTGACTTAGGTTTTCTAAAATCTTATTTTTCACATATAAATAAATATCTTTTTCGGTTTTTTTATATATTTTCTTAAAATCAATCACGAATGTTTTGGTAATTTTATCAAGTTTAACAATATCTGAATTAAGTGGTTCACATATAATTGTGAAGGCAAATGGAATTTTAGTATTAGGTAATCCTAATAAAAGGTTTTGATAATCTTTTCCATTAATTGATTCAAAATCAATTAAGATATCTCTTTTTTTCATATCTCGTGATCGATAAAAATTAAATGAAATTAATAGAGCAATGAATTATTTACCTAATGTAAGAAGCTTTACGAAGCTTTCAGCTGTAAGTGAAGCTCCTCCCACTAAAAATCCATTAATATCTTTTTGTGATGAAAGTTCAGCAATGTTTGCTGGTGATACACTTCCACCATATTGAATTACTAAATCTTCGCTAGTAATTGAACGAATAAATTCACATACTTCTTGTGCAATTTCAGGTGTAGCTACTTTTCCAGTTCCAATAGCTCAAATTGGCTCATAAGCTAAAACAACTCTTGTTAAATCAAGATCTTTTAATGAAGCTAAAACTTGTTTTTTAACTACTTCCTTAGTTCTTCCTTGTTCATATTCTTCTAATGTTTCTCCAACGCATACAACAGGCACTAAACCATGAGCAAGTGCTGTTTTAGCTTTTTCATTAACAAGTTCATTAGTCTCACCATGGTATGCTCTTCTTTCTGAGTGACCAAGAACAACATAATGCACTCCTAAATCTGTTAACATATTAGCTGCTACTTCTCCGGTATAAGCTCCTTTTTCATGAACTGATACATCTTGAGCTGCAACTTTAAGTTCAACGATTTCTCTTCCTTGAAATGCAGCAAGATCAACAAAAGGAGCAGCAATACCAAAATCAATATTTTCGTTTGCAATTAAATCAAGTTTATTCTTGTATTCTTGAGTAAACTCCTTTAAAAATTCTTTGGTTTCACTAAAAGTTTTATTCATCTTTCAGTTTCCGATAATAACAGTTTTTTTCATTATTTCTCCTTTAAATTAGAATTATTTATTAAATTGTATTACTTTATTATAAATTTTTAAATTTTCATCATGTGTTATAAAAAAGAATATTTTTTCAGAAAATTGCTCTTTTATAATTTTTGCTATCTTTGTTTTCATTATCAATTCCAGTAAAAGCCTCATCAAAAATTATTATAGGAGAATCAAAATATATAGCTCTTGCAATTTCGACTCTTTTTAATTCTCCGTTTGAATAATTATCAATATTATCATTAATATTTTTGATTTTATCTCCAAGTCCAACTTGAAGCAATATTTGCTCAACTTTTTTTATCGTTTGCTGATCTATACTATTTGATAAAGTTATGTTTTTCAACAAACTTAACGGAAAGAGAGAAAAGTTTTGACTAATATAAGAAATATTAATATTCACCTCATTTATTGGGTATTTTTTGTTGACATAAATATTGCCAATATATTTTTTAGAATCGCTTAATAATAGCTTGATAAAAGTGCTTTTCCCAGTTCCTGATTTACCAGCAATTTTGACCAAATCACCTTTTTCTATATTAAAAGAATCAATTTTCAAATTTAGACCAAAATTATTAAATTGAAAATTTGAGATTTTAATTGTATCTATATGAGAAATACTTCTTTTATTTATTTGTTTAACAGAAAAAGCATCAAAATAGCTAAGAATTTTGTTATATGATGCAGAAAGTTCAATTTTATCGGTAAAAAGCTTTTCTATTCTTACCATCGGTACAGATAGTAATCCGGAAATATATATAATTGAAGGAAAGTTAGAAAAATCTAAGCTATTTGATTGACTAATTATAATGTAACTCAACAAGATTAAACCTATTTGACTAACAGAAAATAATATTGATGTAGACATATGGTTTATAGCTTTTCAATAAGAAACTTTTCTACTTAAGTTATAAAATTTTTTATTCTCCTTATTAACGTTTTCAAATATAAATAATTCTTTTCCTAATTTGCTTGCTACTTCAATATTTTTTATATATTTTGAAATTGTGGATTGAAAACGCGATTCGTTTTCTAGTAAATTTTTCTGATTCCTCATAAATATTGGCTTCATAATAAATGAAAAGGCAACTCAAATAATTGTTACAGAAAACGAAAAGACAAATAATCAAATATTTTGCAAACCCATATAGATATATGCATAAGAAAAGGCCGATAAACAAAAAACAACGCTTTGAACAACATTTACAAGAGAAGAAGAAAAATAACTACTAATTTTAGTTACTTCAATTGAAATGTGATTAAAATCCTTACCTCTAATATCTTCTATATTTTGTGCTAGAAACTTATTAAACAATGTTTCTCTTAATTCTCTTTCTATTTTATTTTTTGTAAATTCACCTACAAACATTGAAAAGAAGCTAATTAATGTTTTTGCCGCTAAATAACCTATAAAAAACATCAATATTAACAAAAAAGAATTTTCAGAAACTTCAGTTTTGTTCAAAAATAGAGTGGGAAGATATAATAAAATTGCTGAAAGAAAAATTAAAATTGAATATAGTACTAAGTACTTTTTGCTTTTTAAATTAAAAGCAGTTTGCTTATTTCATAAAAACTTCATGAATTTCCTTTTTTATTAAAAATAAGCTTTTATTTAAAAATAACTAGAATATAAATAAAGATTCATTTCCTAACGTTTTATACTCTATTTAAGCAATAAAAACCCATTGATAATAAAATCAAATCTATAAAACTTTAATATTTAATTATATTAAAATTTCAATATAATACAATAAATAATTCCAAACAATCAAATTTATTAGCTAAATTTTAGGAAACCATTTCAAAAATTATTTTAAACCCTCTTTTAGTTTATATAGAATCTTGACCATAAATTAATAAAAATGAATTCTTAGGATTTTTGATTTATCAACCTACAAATTTATTAATAATATCAAGACATTAAATTTATGGTCAATTTAAGAAAATAAAATGCTTAAATGAATAACCATATTAGATATTCTTTAAAAAAGAAAGACAATAATAAAGCACATGAAGAATCTTAATGATATAAAAATTATTTTTTTAGCAGGAATGAGCGAGTCAGGCAAATCCACTGTTGGAATGTTTTTAGAGAAGGAATTAAACTACAAAAGGATAAAAATTATCCAAATTGAAAAAGTTCTACTAGAAAATCTTGGTTTTCCAATAAGCGAAAAAACATCTAAAGAAGAATTTAATGATCTGCTTATTTACTTACATTCTCAAAAAGACACTTACTCTAATTTCTTAAAAATTATTTATGCGCTTTCAAAAAGTAAAAATATTGTTTTAGAATCTTTATATAGAAGTGATTTATTTATACAAATTCAAAAATTACACCCTAAAACTTTTTGTCTTTACTTAGAAGCCGATAAAGAAAAAAGAATTGCTCGTGAATTTAATAAAATAAAGAAAAATCAACAAATATCTTTTGAAGAAATGCAAAAAACATTTGAACAAAAAGAAAACTTTAAACAAAAACACAATGCTCATTTAGTAAAGGATGTTGCTACACACATAGTCAATAATAATGATAATCTGAATAATTTGCTTGCCAAAATTAAAGAAATAGAAGCCAAATTATAAAAACACTTAGGGATAAAACTCCTAAGTGTTTTTATTTTTTATTAAAAAATTATTAGTTGATAAAACAGAACTTTATTTTATTTTGTTTTATTGACTAAATTGACAAAATCTTTATTAGTTTTATCTTCTAATGTTGTTAAAAGATTAAGTAGTTCTTTTTTATCTTTATTAGATAAATCAGGAATAATAATTTGTAAATTAATCTTTAAATCCCCTCTATGAGTTCCTTTTCCATAAGGGAAACCAAGACCTGAAATTTTTATTATTTGGCCGTTTTGATAACTCTTTTTAAGTTTAATTTTTTGATTACTATTTGGGGTTGGAACTTCAATTACTTTTTCAAGCATTATATCAATAAATGAAATTGGTAAATCTAAAAATAAATCATTACCAATTCTTCTAAAAAAACGATGTGGCTTGATTCTAATTACAAAATATAAATCACCTGCAGGGCCCCCATTTGTACCTGGATATCCATAACCAACCGTTCTTAACATAGCACCATCTTGAATTCCTGCTGGAACATTAATTTTAATTTCTTTTTCAACTTTATTATGTCCATCCCCTTTACAATTTGAACATTTCTTAATAATAACTTTTCCAGAACCATGACATGTTGAGCAAATTGTATTAGAAATTTGTTGGCCAAAAATTGTATTAATTGTTCTACTAATATGTCCAGAACCATGACATGTTGAACAAGTTTCAGTTCCTCCATTACTATCTGCACCAGTTCCATTACAGAATAAACAATTTTCATATTTAGGGAATTTTTTATGAAGAACTAATCCATTATAAGATTCAATAAAACTAATATCTAAATAAACTTGTTTATCTTCTCCTTTTGTTGTTCTATCAGAATTATTTCTGCGTCCAGTAAAACCGCCAAAAATATCACCAAAAATATCTTCAAAGCCTCCAAAACCACTGAATCCTGAAAATCCTTGATTTTGTGCATTTGCTCCTTCATGACCATATTGATCGTACATTTGACGTTTTTGTGAATCAGAAAGCACTTCATATGCTTCATTAATTTCTTGCATTTTTGCTTCAGCATCTTTTTCTTTATAGCGATCGGGGTGATATTTCATCGCCATTTTTCTGTATGCACTTTTAATTTCTTTTTCGGTTGCTGTTTTAGAAACACCTAAAACTTCATAATAATCTCTTTTATTTGCCATAATTATATTAATTTTAACACATTTTAGCAAAAAGAAATATTGTTTGCTAAATTTTATTAAACTAAATTTTTATAAAAAAGATATACTTTTTATATGAAAATTTTTATCAGCCATAAAACAAGTCCTTATTATAACTTGAGCATCGAAGAATTAATGGCTCAAGATGAACAAATTAAAGGAGATATTTTATATCTTTATCAACACGATAATGCCGTAATTATTGGAAGAAATCAAAATGCTCACGAAGAAATTAAACGTGATTATGTTGAAGAAAACAAAATTGAATTAGCTCGCCGTTTAAGTGGTGGAGGAGCTGTTTATCATGATTTAGGTAACATTAATTTTTCTTTTATTACTGATTATGATCACAAAGGTGGTTACGAAAGATTTTTAGCACCTATTATTGACTATTTAAATTCGCTAGGATTAAAAGCCGAATTTAAGGGAAGAAATGACCTTTTATGTAATGGTGCTAAAATTAGTGGAAATGCACAATATATTAAAGGTAACCGAATTGTTTCTCATGGTACATTACTTTTTGATGTTGATTTAACAAAGTTATCAAATGCATTAAATCCATCTAAACTTAAAATCGAATCAAAAGGTATTCAATCAGCAAGACAAAGAGTTACTAACATAGCAAAAGAATTAAATTATAGTTTGTCAACTAATGAATTTATCAATAAATTAGTAGAATATTTTGTGCAAAATGATCATGGACAAATTGAAGAAATTCCCGTTGAAAGATACAAAATTGAAAAAAATTTAGATAATTTAATAGCATTTCGTAAAACAGATGAATGAATTTATGGTAAAAATCCTAAATTCTCATTTGAAAATGCTGCTAAATTTCCTAATGGAATTTTAAAAATTAAAGCCAATGTTGAAAAAGATAAATTTACTGAAGTTTATTTTGAAGGTGATTTTCTTGCTAAAAAAGAACTTAATGATTCTAATATTTACCAACTTTTTAAAGGGTTAAGTTTTACCAGAGAATCAGTAGCAAAGGTTTTAGAGCAAATTGATTTAGATATGTATTTTGGTGGAATTTCCAAAGAAGAAATTCTTAGTTTATTTTTCCCTAGCTAATGTCACACTTTATTGATTCAAATAATTTTGAAATTGCATATTACTATGAATCTGAAGATAAAAATAAACCTTTGGTTTTATTTTTGCATGGTTTTAGTGATACATATAAAACTTTTGCACATATTTATCAAATTGATTCACAAAACCGGAATTTTAGATTTGCCGGCTTTGATTTTCCTGGTTGCGGCTCTAGTTCTAGCAAAGATGATATTATGCTTGAACAATATAAACAAACTACAAACGATTTTCTTAAACAAGTTTTAACTGAAGAGAAAAATATTATTGTTGTTTCCCATTCTCTTGGTGCATATTCAGCCTTATCTGTTAATGAAAATTCTAAAATCAAAAAAACTTTGTTAATTGCTCCAATTAATGAATTTTTAAATGATCAAGATAACGCTAGAAACTTAAATTTTTGATTATTACCAAATAATATTGAAGAATGTATACAATCGTATATAAATTTATTCTCAGAAATTACCGAAAAAACAAAATCAGTAGCTAATTGATTTTGTCAAAAAAGAGCCAGTTCTTTTAAATATTATCAAAAAAGATTTAAAAGAATGGTCAATGAACAAATCACTAATAAATCGTTTTTACAAAATACAATTGCTAAACTATATCAAAACGCTTCTAATGTAAATATTTTAAGCGGACAAAACGATAACTACGTTTCTCCTTTAGGAATTGAAAAAGTATCGCAAAAATATAATATAAAGGCTAATATCATTCCGCAAAAAGGACACGCATTTATTTTCGAATCAAAAGAAATTGTCTTTGAAGAACTTCAAAGAATGGTAAGCGAAATTAAGTAACAAAAAACCAATACTATTATTCTTTAGTATTGGTTTTTTGTTATAAAAAGCTTCGAAATTCCAAAAATTTTTTTGCATTTTTTGAAAAATCATGTAAAATTAGTTATGAATGTGGTCGCGTAGCTCAGCTGGATAGAGCACAAGCCTTCTAAGCTTGTTGTCACAGGTTCGAATCCTGTCGTGATCGCCATTTTTTTATGCTTTTTTTCAATTATTTTTATTAAAAAATACCAAAAATTTGGTATTTTTTTAATTTTCCTCAGGACGAGACAATATAATTCTTCCTTCTTCAGTTACAAGAACATCATCCTCAATTCTTGCGCCACCTAATCCTTCAATGTAAATTCCTGGTTCAACAGTAATGATCATTCCTGGTTCAAGAACAAAGTCACCTCTTGATGATACATATGGCAATTCATGCACATCAATTCCAAGTCCGTGCCCAGTTCCATGCACAAATTTGTCACCGTAACCTTTTTCAATAATGTAATCACGACAAACTTTGTCAACTTCTGAAGCTTTAATTCCTGGTTTAACAAAATCTCTTCCTTTTTTAGCTGCTTCTTCTACTATTTGTAAAATCTTTAAAAGTTCAGGATTAACTTTGCTTCTATCACCAATAACACTAGTTCTAGTAATATCTGCTGTATAACCTTGATACAAAGCACCAAAATCAACTTTTAGAAGAGAATTATCTTCGATAACTTTATCAGTTGGGTGGTGGTGAGGTTCAGCTGAATTAGCTGCTGAGGCAATAATTTCGTCAAAACCTTCTTTGTCAGCACCATGCATTTTAAGTAAATAGTTAAGTTTAGCTGCTGCTTCTTTTTCGGTAATACCAGGTTTTACTCATTGAATGAATTCATCATAAGCTTTAAGTGAAATATTAATAACTTCTTGCATTTTTTGCACTTCTTCTGGTGATTTGACAATTCTTAATTCTTGTCCATCAATTCAAGTTACATCATTTGAGCTTAAGTTAGTTAATTTAAGAATACGATTTTCTCAATCTTTAACTAGATAATTCTTTTCAAGTGCGATTTTATTTAATTTACGTTTATTAAATCATTGTTGAACAGCATCACCTTGCATTAAAATGATTTCAACATTTTTGGCTTTAGCTTTAGCATATTCAATGTATCTTCCATCAACAAAAAGGGTAGCCTTGTCTTTTTCAATAACAATAAGACCATCACTAGTTTGTACATTAGCATATCACAAACGAGTTTGAGGCGCTTCTGAAATTAATGCATCTACTTTGGTATTTTTGAATAATAGATCTAATCTTTTACGATCCATAATTGCTCCTTTATAACTAAATTAAAATAAGTATTACCCAAAAATAGGTAATACTTAAAAGATATTATTTCTTTTCTTTGTGGTTGGTGTGCTTTACGCATTTTGCACAGTATTTTGCTAACTCAACTTTTTCAGGGTGAGTTTTTTTATTTTTCTTTGAAATATAGTTTTCCATTTTGCATTCTGTACATGCTAATGTATAACCTTCTCTAGCCATAAGTACTCCTTATTAAATCAAGTTTGTTATATTTTTTAAGTTAAAAAACCTAATAATATCTTTGCTTTGTTATTATATTATAAAAATTGTATTTTTAAATATTTATTTTATGGTATATGAACCTTTTCAAATTTGTTTAATTCAAATTAAGCAAGATTTAATTCATTTAATAGAAAGCAAAAACAAAAAACCATTATCCTTTCGGATAATGGTTGTAAAAGATATACTATTTTCTTAATTTTATATGTATAGT
Source organism: Mycoplasmopsis sturni DSM 22021 (assembly GCF_000701485.1). Taxonomy (GTDB): domain Bacteria; phylum Bacillota_I; class Bacilli_A; order Mycoplasmatales; family Metamycoplasmataceae; genus Mycoplasmopsis; species Mycoplasmopsis sturni. The sequence goes on along the minus strand of NZ_JNIZ01000003.1, from coordinate 254,615 downwards.
TTACACATTAACAGCATTTAGTTGACTCTTGTTTTTCAACACATGATTGACATGACATTGAAGCACAGGTGTCCGCTTTACAACATGTGCAGCTTACTGCACAACATTCTTTGGTCATTAGACACTCCTTAGTATATTAACTTTTATAAAGTTTATTATATTTTTTCGTTTTTTAAGAAAATATAATACCTTTACAGAAATGATTATATTACAAAAAAAATTTCTCAAAATAAAAATTATTTTTTTCTTTCTTGAAATTTACTACTACTAAACATGTCAAATTCCTCATTATATTTTTGCACATTCTTTGATACAAAATCATTATAAAAATCATTAGTAATTAAGAGGTCTTTTTTTAGAATCTCTAAATAATAATTCAAAACAGAGGGATTAAAGAAATATTTATAATCAGTATAAAGCGAAATAATATTTCTGAGTTCTTCAAAAACAATTGTTTTTAATTTTTCTGGATAATTCATATGAATCATGTTTCGAGAAAACTCATCACGGTCAACAATTTGTAAGTCTTTCTCTGGATAACATTTAACATCTAAATCATAATCAATAAATTTAATGGTCTCGTCTTCAAAAATCGGTTTTGAAGCAATATTTATATAGTGATAAATACCAGTGTTATTTTTTAATAAGATAATGGCATTAAAATAAGAGTTCTTCGGAATAAATCAAAGAGCATTTTCAGTGTATTTTCAACGATTAACTCCTTTATCATATTCACTAACTTTTGTTCCGCATAAAAATAACACAATATGGCGCGAGTTATTAAAAACTACTTTAGCCGAATTTCATTGACGATATAAAAAACCATTAAATTTATAAGCTTGGACATTAACCATTTGCCCAACCTTTAAATTTTTAAAGTTTCATTCCATAACGTCTTTCTATATTATTTATATTTAATTATTAAATAAATGCTTTAAAAGTATAGCAAATTATATTTTTCAAAAAAAATTTAATTTTTTTCTTGGTGTTTTGATTTTATATGATATTATTTAATCAGTGGTTATAGCAAAGGGGATCACCTGAATCCATTCCGAACTCAGTAGTTAAGCCCTTTAGTGCCGACGATAGCAGAAATGTGAAAATAGGGAGCCGCTGTTTTTTTATGCCTTTTTTCAGGCGCCAATAAAAAATTCACCATAAGGGTGAATTTTTTTTATTTTCTTAACATCGCTTTAAGTGAGTATTTTTCTTTGAACCATTGTGTTCGTTTAAGACGATGCATAATTAATGTTTGAACAATTGTGAATAATCCCGTGATAATTCAATAAACTTGAACTCCGGCCCCAAAGAAGATAACAATAACTGTAAAGACAATCATCATAATTCTTTGAGTACGCTCTTGTTTTTTAAGTGCATTTTGTTCAGCAATTGATGTTCTTTCTTTAAAACGCTTTCTATTAAGCATTGAAGGAAGAAGCATTGAAAGACCTTGAATTAAAATAGCAATAATAACTAAAATTAAATAAGGTCAGTTTGTTGAAATATCAGAAGAGATTTTGCTCGTTGATTGTGATGCGAAGTTAATAACTCCGAATAAGGTTGTGGATTTAATTGCTGGAATTGCTTGAATAACCCTTCACATCGTAATGAAAATAGGCATCGTTACAAGCAAGGTTGCTAATTGATCTAAAGGACTGATATTATATTTTTTGTGAAGTTGTTGCATTTCTTGAGCTTTTCGAGCTTTCATAGCTTTGTTTTGCTCAAAACCAACATACTTAGCTTCAATAGATGCACGTTTACTCTTCAATTCTTCTTGAAGTGTTTGTTTAGCTGTGGAATTAAAGGTAAGTCCAAAGACAAGTGCACGAATAATAAATGTAATTAAGAAGATAACTAAAATAGCACCTCAACCATTTAAATATCCGATACCTTTAGTAATCCCTTGGGTTGCTCACGAAACTGGATAAACAAATAAACCATAAAATGGACCATATTTTCAAGCTTCACCTCATGTTGAAATGTTTAATAAGTTTGGATCAGCTCCTCAGAATGCTAAGGTACCTGGAGTATCATCAGCTTTATAAATTTCAAAATTATTATCGAAATTAAAGTTTTCTTCTCTGTTTTTAGCTGCTAAATTATTTTTGTGTTCTTCTTTTTCTTCTTCACTTGCATTAGCATCTGGTGCAGGAATATTTTCTGTATCAGCAGCAACATAAGTAAATCCTCCAATAGTTTTTAATCAATCAGTTACCATTTGGTTGTATTTATTTAATAATTGTGCTTGTGCTAATGTAAGTGTAAATAAAGTTGTTTGAGATGGTGAATTTTTAATATCTTGTTCAATGGCATTATCTTTAGCTTCTTTTGAAATTGAATCAAACTTAGATTTTAAGAATTCAGAAGGTTCTAAGCCATTTAATTTAGCTTTGATTGCCTCTCCGTTAGTAATAAATGAAAAATTGTAGTACTCTTGAAGTACATCACGGTTGAACATTTGGATGTGTAATTTTCTTTCCTTTGCTCTAAAGGCTTTATCATTTACATCAGCTGCATTTCATTCTTCTAAGCTTAAATTTTGATAATTTTTAATTTTGGCAATTGGATCAACTCAAACAACTTTTAAATTCCCATTTTCATCTTTTTGAATATTTGAATCATTTGGGTCAGTTGTATATCTAAATTCCTTGTGGGTTTCTTTGGTTTTTGAATCAGTAACCTCAACTTGTGTTAAGTATTTCAATCCACCATTAATTAAGAAAATATCGGTGAATTTGTTTTTAGCAACATAAGGGTTGTATTTTCTATAAGCATTATTGCTATCGTAAAATACTGATCCTGCTAATAAAGTACCTTCATCTTTACCAATTAAATTTTGCCCACGATCGTTAGCGTCAACAAGTTTAGAAATAGCAACTGTTTGGCTATTATCTTGTTGAAAATATCCTAGTGAATTATTATCTCCATTAAGTTGTTTTCTTAATGTTGCTAAATCTTCTGTGTTTTCAATAACTGGGTTGATATTGGTATTAACTTTGTAGGTTTTAATATTAATAGTTTCACTATTGTCGTTATCTTCATTAACTTTAACACCTGTTGATTCTTCTGATACCCCAAGCGCTATGACTTTTGGAGAAACCAATTCACGACTTGAGGTAAACTCAACCCCGGTACCAGTGTTACTTGAAGTTTTAACGGTAAAAGTTTGGACGCAACCTGTTAAGGTAATTCCACCAATAAGAACGTAAAATGACGCTCTAAGTCATTTTCAAAATTTTTTAAAATTTGTTTTACGTTTTTCTTCTGGGTCATTATCCTTAGTAAAGTAATTGAAGTGCTTAGATCTTTTGTTTTGCACACTTGCTTCTTTACTTTTTGATTTATCATCCTTTGTAAATAAATTAAAGTGATTTGATCTTTTCATTTTTAAACTTTTCAAATAAATTGATAATGGCTTGCTTTTTTGTAGCATAATCTGTCTCGATAAATTCTTTACGCACGATTATTACCATTTTAAAATTTAAACTTTGGATTTTGCAAATTTGCAAAATCGCTCTTAGTTGACGTTTGTAATAATTTCTTTTAACTGCGTTAGCGAATTTTTTCGGAACAGTTAAACCAACTTTTAGAGAATTGCTTGGTTGATAATATACAATTAAAAATTTATTAACAACTTGATTTTTACTTGCAATTACCTCATTGAATTCTCAATTTTTTGTAAGTCGATTTATTTTTTTCATTATTAATTTAAAAATTATTTATCAGAAACTGTTAAATATTTTCTACCTTTAGCTCTTCTTCTAGCTAATACTTTTCTACCATTTGCAGTTTTCATTCTTGCTCTAAAACCGTGAACTTTAGCGTGTTTACGTTTATTTGGTTGGTATGTTCTTTTGCTCATAATTCCTCCTTTTTTCGGTTTATGTATAAAGTTTATTAAAATTATAGCAAAACATTAAAAAAACAAGACATTAAAAACCTATGTTTTTAAGCTAGTTTTTCGCTATAATTAGTCGTTTTAGTTTCATTAGAAAACATAAAGTTTAAAAAAGTGTATAATCATAATTACAATAAAAGAGGTAATATGTTAGATCTAAAATATGTACTTAAAAATCACGATTTAGTCCGTGAAAAATTGCAATCTAGAGGCTTTGACTTATCTATTTTCGATAAATATTATGAGTTAGCTTCTCAACGTGGAACATTAATGTCACAAGCACAAAATAAAAAAGCCGAATTAACACAACTTTCAAAAAAATTTGGTCAATTAAAAAACGATCCGCAGGCTCTCCAAGAATTAAAATCTCAAATTGAAATTATTAAAAAAGAAGAGTCTTCGTTAAATGAACAAGCCAATGAGCTTAATGAACAAATCTACGCCCTTGGAAACACGATTCCTAACCTTCCTCTTGATGAAGTTCCTTATGGAAAAGACGAAGATGAAAATGTAGTGTTAAAAGAAAAACCTAATTTAGGTAGAGGATTGGTAAAAGGTGTTATTCCTCACTATGAAATTGCTAAAAAACTAAACATTCTTGATATTGAAAGAGCAGTTAAATTATCAGGATCGCGTTTTGTAATTTACAAAGGTCTTGGTGCTAAATTAACTCGTGCTTTAATTTCTTTTATGCTTGATTTACACGCGACAAAAGGATACCAAGAATTTACTACTCCTATTTTAGTAAAATCAAATATTCTTTACGGAACTGGGCAATTACCTAAATTCGAAGAAGACCTATTTAAACTTACTACTGATGATTTTTACTTAATTCCTACTGCCGAAGTTACCTTAACTAATTACTACAATAATGAATTAATAGATTTAAGCATCCCTTATCGTGCCACAGCTTATACAGAATGTTTTAGAAGCGAAGCTGGAAGTTCAGGAAAAGATACAAAAGGAATTTTAAGACAACACCAATTTAAAAAAGTTGAATTGGTAAAAGTAACAACTCAAGAAGACGCACTCAAAGAATATAACTTAATGTTAGATGATGCTAAAGATGTCTTAGAAAAATTAGAAATCCCTTATCGTGAGTTGCTTTTATGTACAGGTGATATGGGATTTGGTTCAAGAAAAACCATTGACCTTGAACTTTGATTACCAAGTGAAGAAAGATATCGAGAAGTTTCATCAATTAGTTATATGGGTGACTTTCAGGCTCGTAGAGCAATGATTAGATATAAAGATGAGCAAGGTAAGAGCCAATATGCACATACCATGAATGGTTCTGGCTTAGCTATTGACCGTGTTGTGGCTGCATTACTTGAAATTTATCAAAATGAAGATGGTTCAATTAGTATTCCAAAAGTCCTTATTCCTTACATGGGCTGCGAAATCATTAAATAATCCCGCTTTTGGGATTTTCTTTTTTAGGATAAAACAATGAAAATAAAACATGGATATTGAAAAACCGAATCAATTCACGTGGTTCATTACCAATATTGTGGAAACCAAAAAGGTGCTCCTATATTTGTTATTCATGGTGGGCCAGGGGGCGGATTCTCAGATAAAATTTGACAATTATTTGATTTAGATACTCAATTTGTAGTCTTAATTGACCAAAGAGGAACCAATCAAAGCACACCTTTTGGAGAATTAAAAGACAACAACACCCAGTTACTAGTTGAAGATATTCTTAATATTAAAAAACAATTAAATCTAGGTAAAATTAATCTCTTTGGCGGAAGTTGAGGAACAACCCTTGCACTTTGCTTTGCAATAAAATACCCAGAAGAGGTGCAAAGTTTACTTCTTCGTGGTGTCTTTTTAGGACGACAAGAAGATATTGATTATTTATATGAAAAAGGAGGAGCTTCAGATTTTTATCCTGACTACTTTGAAACTTTTAATAATTTCATTACTTCTTATCCAGGTAGCACTAATATCCAAAAGTACTTTAATTTATTCACTTCAAGTAACCCTAACAAAACAAAAGCTTTTGAAATATTTGCAACTTGAGAAGATTCTCTAGTTTCAATTAAAGCATTTAAAAATTCACAAAGAAATCCTTTATTAGATAAACAAATATCTTTAATGGAAAGTTACTATTTTGTTAATAAGTGTTTTTTACTAGAGGATAATTACATTCTTAATAACTTAGAAAAAATTGAAGATATCCCCACAACAATCGTACATGGACGCCAAGATGTTGATACAAGACCAATTGGTGCATGATTACTTAATAAAGGTCTTAAAAATTCAAAATTAATTTTAGTAGATGGTGCCGGTCATAGCATGTGGGAACATAATCTTCTTTTACATTTAAAAGAAGAAATTAGTAAAATAAAATAAAAATTCACCGTAATGGTGAATTTTTTGGTCATTTCTGAAATGGTGCCGACAACTGGACTTGAACCAGCGACCCCATCCTTACCATGGATGTGCTCTGCCTGCTGAGCTATGACGGCATTTTATAATTGCGAGCAATATTTTCGCTTCACAATTATACCATAATTACAAACATTTATCCTTTTGTTTTTTTAAAGCTTGTTTTGCACACTTGATTAAGGGCTTCTATCCCAAATCTTTGTTCGAATTCCAAAACTTTTTCTTGAGTTTTTTTTGAGCTACCTAACGGAAAAAGAAAATTCCAAGTGCGACATTGGGCTTGCATAAAATGAATTAACTCATAACGTGCCATAATTGATGCACAAGCTACCGAAAGATGAATTGATTCGGCTTTATGAGCTAAATAAGTATTAAAATTAAAATTTTTAAAATTTGCTCAATTGTTTCATTGCAAAATTTTTTGATCATATTTTAAAATTGAATTCGTTGTTGTGTATTTGTCAATTAATAACGTAAAATCAGTATTCTCTTCGTGTTTTAATAAATTATTAAGCGCCCCATTATGAGTAAAAAATTTGAGTTCATGAGCATTATAATTTTTGCTCATTTCATTGTAAGTTGATTGCTTAAGTCGATACACAGAAAAACGAACATCACGATTAGCTTTTAATTTTTGTCCAATTTCAATAACTTTTTTATCGGTTAATTTTTTTGAGTCCTTAACTCCAATGCTTAACGCTCAATCTTTTAAATGGTTAGGAAGATAAAAAGCACAAGATATTAAAGGTGTAAAATAGTCTCCGACTCCTGTTTCATCAATACCGATTACCTTTTGGTTTTCTAAGTTGATTTGATCACTAAATTCAAGGTATTGCATTATTCTGTTATTTCATCTCTTTTAACTTTACGGTCATTACTTTTGTTAATTTCAGCTTCTGGATTATCTAAAAATTTATTAATGTAGTACCCAACTCCGCCTTCTTTGTTGGTCTTTTGAATTTTGACAGTTGCATATTTTTTAACATCTTTTGTAGCATTTCCCATTGCAACAGAAACATTTGCGACTTTAAACATAGGTACATCATTGAATCCATCACCAATTGCAATTGTATGTTCTACATCAACATCGTAATATCTAATAAGCATACTTAAAGCTTTTCCTTTGTTAGCAGTAATGTTAGTCATATCAAATACCGGAGTAAGACCTTCTCCTTTTGATCAATATGAAAATTCGGCTAAATCACCAAAACGAGCTTTAAGATATCTTCTAAGTGCTTCAACATCAGTGGTTTGCTTAACATCAAAAATCACACCTGTTGGCATTAAAGGTAATTTGTGAAAATCAAGTCCAATTTTAAGTTTTGAAGTAGTTTTAAATCCAAAAACTTTCTCAAGCTCTTCATCTCTGTGCTGAAGTTGAACTCAATCTGGTCCTTCAATAGCAATATTGGTAACTTCTTTTTGAACTTTTTCATCACCTAAAATGTAAAGAGCTTCATTAAGGTTGATATATTTAACATAGGGAATAAAACTCTCATCGCTAGGGTGATGAATATGAGCCCCATTATAATTTCCCACAACAGTATTAAGACCAAGTTCTTGATAAATAAACTTTGTACTTCTTCAAGGTCTACCTGTTAAAATACAAACAATATGTCCTTCGTTTGTTGCTCTTTTAATTGCATTAACCGTAGCATCATGAATTTCGCCTGTAGCACTTGAACGTAAGGTAGTTCCATCTAAATCGATGGCGAATAAATATCTTGGTTTTTCCATATCTATCCTTTCTCTTTAGTAGTTAAAGAATTATACCATTTTTACTCAATAAGCAATGTATATTGGAAAACGTTTCCATAACTTGAACCCTAGTTTTCTTAATATAATTAGCAACATTGAATTGACCTAAAAATTCTAAAATAAGAAACTTTTTAAGTTTAAAATTACAAAATAAAAAAATATTAATTATAATTATCGTGACTTAAAAATAAGTTTTTGGAGATTAAATGAAATATAAAAGAATCTTAATAAAACTTTCTGGTGAAGGTTTCGCAAATAAAGAAAAAAACCTTGCTATTGACCCTGAGTTAGTTGAAAATGTTGCTAGGCAATTAAAAGAAATTAACCAGATGGGGGTTGAAATTTCAATCGTAATTGGCGGAGGAAACTTCTGAAGAGGGGCTTCCGCTGAAAAAAACGGTATTCCAAGAAATAATGCCGATTACATCGGAATGCTAGCAACTGTTATGAATGGACTAGCTTTAAGAAGCGGTTTTGAAAAAATTGGACTAAAATCAAGAGTGGTAAGTTCAATTAGTATGGACTCAAGAGTGGTAGAATACTATGTTAATGAAAAGGCGATCAAATACCTTGAAGATGGAGAAGTGGTTATCTTCGTTGGTGGAACAGGACGCCCTTACTTTACAACCGACACAGCTGCTACATTATATGCATCAGAAATTGGTGCTAAAGTAATTTTAATGGGTAAAAATCGTGTTGATGGTATCTACGATAGCGACCCTAGAAAAAACCCTAATGCTAAACACTTTGATAAAATAACCTATGATGAAATTTTAGAGAAAAAACTTCAAGTCATGGACTTAACTGCCACAAGTATGGCTAGAGACAACAATATTAACTTAATAGTTTTTAATTTACTCGAAAAAGACTCAATTGTTAAAGTACTTAAAAACCAAATTACACACACAGAGGTAACTAGATAATGGAAATTGGATTATACTTACTTGAATTAGAAGAGAAATGTGAAAAAGCAATTAATCACTATCGTTTTGAATTATCAAAAATTTCAACAGGTAGAGCAAACCCGCAACTTGTAAAAGGAATCAAAGTTGAATATTATGGTTCTCCAACTATGCTTGAAGAATTAGCCAATATTTCAGTTCCTGAACCACAACAATTATTAATTAAACCTTATGATGTTACATCAGTCAAAGAAATCAATAAAGCTCTTTTAAATGCTAATTTAGGGGTAACCCCAGTAGATGAAGGGCACCAAGTGAGATTAAACTTTCCTCAACTTACTACACAACGTAAAAAAGAATTAGTCAAAAGCATAGCTAAATTTACAGAGCAAGCTAAAGTTGGTGTTAGAAATGCTCGTCAAGACATCAATAAACAAATTAAAAATGATGAAGAACTTTCTGAAGACGTGCAGAAAAATTATTTAGACCAAGTGCAAAAATTTATTGATAATCAAATTACTAAAATTGACCAAATGACCAAAGATAAAGAAGCTGATATTTTAAAAGTTTAAGCAAGTAACACTTGCTTTTTTCTTTTCTCTTTTTCTTAGCTTTGCTAAAAAACAAAAAAATACTGTCATTTTATTTGAATTTAAAATATTTATAAAATATATAATTTAATCAAGAAAGAAATAATTAAAATGAAAAAATGAAAAGCACTTACGATCGCAGGTTTATCTGTTGTATCTGCAGGTATTTTGGGAGTTATAGCCTATGGTTCCTTTAAACTAACTCAATTGCTTACTACAACCCCAAATACTACTAAAAATGATAAATTAGGAGCTTTCGATCCTAAAACTTTAGAGTTAAGAGAATATAAAGATTTTAACGACCCAGAAGTCTCTCCGCATAAAATTATCCCATTGCAAAAATATGACATGCAGGTTGTTACTTCTGATTTAAACGGTGCCTTCTCTCATATTAATAATAAAGTCGAAGAATTTGAAAATGTCACTGAATCTGTTGATGAATACGGAAGATACAAATTAGAATTCATCGATCCTTACACTAATATTATTTTTAGAGAATACTCATATATTAAAGATTCTAACGGCATCAATCGATATATGTTAGGGAATAATGCTTTAGTTAAATTAGCCCAAGAATTTAAAAGAAAAGTTCCTTTTGGCCCTGAAGTTTTTGATCTAGAGGCTATTAATATTAATGATTTTTATGTAATTCCCTCTGAGGCCTCAGGATTATACTTGCCAGCCAATCGCAACATCTATGTTAATGGACAAAGACTTTTAGAACATGGGGTTTCACTTTATGGAATTTTATCGCAAATCATGCCTACTATTTTCCACGAATATATGCACCACTGAAGTAATTCATATGCAGAAATCGCCACTAAAAGTGGCTTGATATCCAAAAAAGACTCTCAAAAATCCTTAAAAATCCTCTATGCAGGATTAGCCGAAGAAAAAGAATTTTCTAGCGAACAGCTTTGAAATTATGATTTCGCAACAAGATTTAAACAATTGCTACATTTTAATACTCAAAGAAAAACACTTACTTCTTCTAACGATGAATTGTTTAATAAAAAAATTCTTAGCAATTGATTAAGTTTAAACTCAGTTTGAAAATTAGCCAATACCGATGAAGAAGTTACCGGATCATTGTTAGGTTCAAATAAATGAGACATAAAATACTTAAATAATGAAGAGAACCTTAAAAATTGATATTTTAGTTATATAAAAGATGCAAATTGAGTCGTTAATGGACAAAGATTGCAATATTTATATTCATTAACCGAGTTAATTCCTCGTGAATATACTAAATATGCTTATGAAAATTACCTACAACTAGGTTCTCCTCTTTATACTTTACAAGACGGTGATTTTTTACTTAATTGATACGGAAGCATCGAAAGAGATCAAAGATATAACACTAAAATGCATTTGTTTTCTCAAAGCGATGATTGAGCTAAGGTTTATCAATTAAATTTACAAGAAATCATACAAAATGAAAACTTATTTCAAAAAAATCATCTTGTAATGCCAAATAATATTTTTGGTGGTCAAATTCATTTTAATGACCAAAACGGCCAACAAACTCAATTATTAAAAAATAACGCTAGATCGTTTTACCAATTATTTTTAAATAATATGGGTTACGGAAAGGCAATTGCTCAAATTTACCCCAAAGTAACTTGAAAATGAAATGACCAAATTAGCGATGACAATAAGTTACACAATGAAATAAAAACCGAAGATGCAGACTTAAATAAAATTAAATTTTCTGGTTATCTTCCTTCAAAAACATATACTGGATTTGTACTAATTGATAAGAAAAACCATAAAACAACAACTAAATTTAAATATATGGATACTTTTAACTTTTTTGGAAAACAAACTCACGATACGGGGGCATTTTTACTTGATGAAGATCAAAGAGAAATACAAGCTCAAACTCGAATTTACCCTCAAACCAATTTCATTCCATACATATCAGAAGACTTTGTAGAAATTAATCAAGATAGTAAAATTTATTTTTGAAAAGATTTAAATCAAAATGGTATTGCCGAAGATAATGAAATTGATACAAAAGTTTTTCCAAGTGTTTATTCTGATCGATTAGTTACTAATCTTCGTTCTGCAGATGGAATAAATACTTCATGATTATCTCGTCTTTATGTTAATTTAGATTATGATTCGCAAGGAAATCAAACAGCACCAATAATTGAATTTCAAAATAAATAAAAGTAGCAACAAGCTACTTTTATTTTGTCTCTAAATACGCTTTTAAATACCCTAGTGTAATTAAATTGGCATCATAAATTATTTCTACCTTAGAATCAGTTGCTTTCTTAAATAAACTCAAAATAATTTCGAAGTTTTGAATATCCATGCCCGAAAGATAAATAGTTTGGATTTTTTTTCTATCTTCATTTTTTAGTGCAAAATAAGAACCTAATATGATTCCTAAAATCATATTAGTATAGCCAAAATTTAATGCACTAGATGTACTATAACCATATTCTAAGCTTTGCATAATTTGATATTTTCAATTTTGATTTCCTGACTTTGACTTGCTTAAACGCTGTAAAAGAGCCTCAAAAGATAAAGAAATTCCGGGCATAATAGATGCACTTTGTATCTCATTTTCATCAATAAAAAGCGATACGCAAGCAGTGCCTAACATAATTGCTAACGTTGTTTTTGCTAACGAGCCAACATAATTAGAGTATCCTAAAATATCTAGTCCAATATGTTTTTTTTCTCTTTTGGAAGAACTAATTTTAAAATTATAATCATGATCAATAATTTTATAAGCTACTTGCAATTCTTTTAGTATGTCAGATAAAATAACACTTAAAGAATGAATTGATGAGCCCACTAAAAAAACAAAATTATTTAATAATTTATCTCCAATAATTTCTTTAATTTTTTCTCTAATTAAATCAGGATCTGTCAATAATTTTTCCGTAGGACCTACAACTGTTGTTGAAAGAATGATTTGATATTCTTCTAAAGTTTTGACTTTATAAGCTGATAATTTAATATTTGTATTGCCGATATCAAATACAGCTATTTCTTGCATATTTCCTCAATTTTCTGACAAATAATTTGAGCCAATTTTGTTTTATCTAGGTCTTTAAAAGCTTCTTCATTTTCTTTTGTTATAAAAAATCCTGTTGAAGTATTTGACCCTAAAGTCAATGAATTATTAACAACTAGAAGGTCTAATTTTTTATTATTAAATTTTGATCTTCCGTTTTCTATTAAGTTAGAACTTTCAAGCGCATATCCTATTTTAATTTTGTTTGGATAATTATCTGAAACTCATTTTAATACATCAACCCCTTGATGAAAATTAAATTTTATATCTTCATTCTTTTTAATTTTTTGTTTTTGCTTCTCAAAAATAAGATCACTAACTGCTGCAAGAGAAATATAGATATCATGTTTTTTAATATTATCCTGAACCGCTTTGAAATATTCATCAACAAGTTTAACATTAATGACTTTAACTTGCAATGGAATGTAAGTATTTAGATGTTCCAAGTTTCCGTTTATTACCGTAACATCAAAGCTTTTGGCTAGTTCTTGAATTAAAGCTAAACCCGATTTTCCACTTGAGAAAACACTAACTGTTCGCACTGGATCAAGATAAACTTTTGTAAATCCAAAAGTAATAAGAACTTTCTTTTTGGGTTTGCAACTTAAAAAATCAACAACAAAATCAGGTTCAACAACTCTTCCTATTCCATTGTCTCCATCATAAAGCATTCCTGCATCTGGACCTAAAAAAGTAACTCCTAGTTTTTTTAATTTAATTATGTTTTCCTGCAAAATTGGATTTGCATACATTTTAGTGTTCATCGCCGGACACACAATTCATTTATTAAAACCGCCAATACTAAGTAAATTAGTTACAAAATTATCGTTGATACCGTTAGCTACTTTATTGATAGTATTATATGTTGCAGGATATACAATTATTCGGTCGGCTCACTTAAAAAGATCAATATGATCCGATTTTTTATTTTTATATCAAGTATTGTCGTAATAATTTGTAAAATCCTTAAGCGACACAAATTCCTTACCCGCTTCGGTAAAAGCTACTTTGACTGTATGTTTTTGTTCAATTAACTTCTTTACTAATAAGTGCGATTTTATTGCGGCTATACTGCCAGTTACTAAAACTAAAAGATTCATCTTTTTTACCTTCAATTAATTAAGTATTATAATTTTACTACTATGCCATATTCAAACAAGATAATCATTACAAAACTTGTTTACTTATCTTTTTATTTTGCCCTTATTTTATTACTAAGTTTTACCAATATCGGATTGATTCAAATTGGTCCAATTGCAATTAACTTAGTAACTTTCATATTAATTATTTCTGCTGCTCATTTAGGTTTTTGAGGTTCCTTTTTTGGTGGAATAATGCTTGGAATGGCTTCTTTTTTAAGTGCTTTAGCTTTTGGTCGAATTTTATTTTCTTATCCTGATATTGCTATTTTACCAAGATTAATATTAGGTGTTTTAGTTTTTATTTATGTAAAAATTGCTGAAACACTTGTTTTTAAAAAATTTAGAAAAAATTCTAATCTTTTTCGTTTCTGAATAAAAACACTAGTTTTTGTTTTTGTAGGCATTCTAACTGCAGCTACTAACACTTTTTTAGTCACTGTTGTAATTTTTATTCACAAAGCTCTTTTTAGATTAGATGCTATTGGAAGTATTGAATTTTGATTAGCATTAATTTGAGTAAATGCACTACTAGAGCTTATTTTCTTAGGACTTTTAAGCGGTGTTTTTGCGACTTTTCTCATCAGAATTGCTAAAAACAAACGCAAGAATTGATATTTTAATAACCGCTGGTAGTTGTTTCTATGTAATAGAAACAAGTAAAAATTTGGTATAATTTTAAATAATTATTGAGGGAGCAAAAATGGAAACAAAAAAACACACTTATGATGCTAGCAATATTAAGTTTTTAGAAGGCTTAGAACACGTTAGAAAACGTCCAGGAATGTATATTGGAACTACCGCAAAAGCTGGTTTGCATCACATGATTTGAGAGATTGTTGACAACTCTGTTGATGAAGCTATGGCCGGCTTTGCTGATAGAATAGATATCACCATTACTCAAGATGAAAATATTATTGTTGAAGATAATGGACGTGGGATTCCTGTAGGAATTCATGAAAGATTTGGGATTTCCGCTCTTGAAGTTGTCCTTACCAAACTAAATGCCGGTGGTAAGTTCGAGTCAAATGCTTACAAGGTTTCAGGTGGTCTTCATGGGGTTGGAGCCAGTGTTGTTAATGCTTTAAGTGATAACATGAAAGCGTGAGTTAAGCGTGATGGTAAGCTTTACTTTGCCGAATTTGCCAACGGTGGTAAAACCATACAATCAACACAAGTTATCGGCGAAGTCAAAGAAGGCGAAACAGGAACAAAAATACAATTCCATCCAGATTACACCGTTATGGACAATATACCTTTTGACAAAGAACTTATTATTGACCACGCTAAACAAATTGCTCACTTGAATAAAGGATTATTTGTTTCGGTAACAGATTTAAGAGACAATACATATCAAGAATTTCAATATGATAATGGAATTGTTGACTACGTACGTGAAATTAACGAAGGATATACACCGATTAATAAAGATATTATTTTTGCTTCAGGAAATTATGTTACTCATGTAGATGAAAACGGAAATGAATTTTCTATTGGAGTAGAAGTTGCTTGCCAATATCTTTCTGATTTTTACAGAAGCAACATTATTTCATATACCAATAATATCTCAACTCATGAGGGAGGTACTCATGTTTCGGGATTTTATGATGCTTTAATTCGTTTAATTAATAATTACGGAATCGAAAAAGGTTTTATTAAAACCAATAACGAAAAATTTGCTCGTGAAGACTTAATTGAAGGACTTACAGCTATTATTTCCATTAAACACCCAGATCCTCAATTCGAAGGTCAAACTAAAGCTAAATTAGGTTCAAAAGACGCAAGGCCAGCAGTTAATCATATCTTTTCAGAAGTGCTTGAAAGATTACTTATTGAAAACCCTGATGTTGCTAAAAAGATTATCGAAAACGCTTCATTAGCTAGAAAAGGTCGTTTAGCTTCAAATGCCGCTAGAGATAACGCTAGACGTAAAAGTGCTTTTGATAACGGTGGATTGCCAGGAAAATTAAGTGATTGTTCATCTAAAAACGCCGAAATCAGCGAACTTTATATTGTCGAGGGTAACTCAGCTGGTGGATCAGCTAAAATGGGACGCGATCGAAACACGCAAGCTATTTTACCGCTTAGAGGAAAAGTAATTAACGTTGAGAAGGCTCGCCAAGAAAAAGTTCTTGAAAATGAAGAAATTATGTCTTTAATAACCGCTCTAGGTACTGGTTTAGGAGATACTTTTAATATCAATAAATTAAGATATCATAAAATTGTAATTATGACCGACGCGGACGTAGATGGTGCACACATTAGAACATTACTTTTAACATTCTTTTACCGTTACTTTAGACAACTTATAGAATATGGATTTGTATATATCGCTCAACCTCCTTTATACAAATTACAACAGGGCAAAAATGTTCAATATGCATATAATGATGCTCAGAAAGAGTCTATCTTGGCTACTTTCAATCCAAATTCAAAAATTACTATCCAAAGATACAAAGGTCTTGGAGAAATGGATCCAGAACAACTTTGAGAAACAACCATGAATCCTGATAATAGAAAAATGTTACAAGTTCAAATTGAAGACGCATACAAAGCCGATATGGCCTTTACTACCTTAATGGGTGAATTAGTTGAACCAAGAAGAAACTTTATTGAACAAAATGCTAAATATGTAAAAAATATTGATTTATAAGATGCTAAAGGCATCTTTTTTATTAAAAAATCTACCTTACAATAGGTAGATTTTTTCTAAATTAAATAAGTTAGAATAATTCAATAAATAAATAAATATATTTATTTTTTTGAGGTTTTGATTTGAGACTCATTGCCATTTATTAATCTTTTAATATTGCTTCTGTGTGAAAAAATTAATAAAATATAAGCAACTAAATTGACAAATGAATCTACGTATCAAGCATCACCTACATTTTGTGCTTGATTAATTGCTAAAATCCCACTAACAATTCAAGGTCAAAAGACTAAAGCACTCATTACAATAGCAGTTACAATACTTGCTAATGAAACATATTTTTTTCAGAAGATTAGCCCAAAAAATACTAAAGCTGCTATCGGAAAAAGAACAATATTAGTTGAAATTAGCAAACCAACACTACATGCAACTGCTTTACCGCCCTTAAAGCCAAAAAAGACAGGATAAACATGTCCTATAGTAGTTCCTAAACCAACTAAAAGCGGAATAAATACGATATGATCATTTCAAGCTCACGAAATAAAATATGCTGTGTAAGTAGCTAAGACAACTTTTAAAATATCAATAATAAGAACAGCAAGAGCAAATTTCTTACCATACACTCTAAGTGAATTAGTTGCTCCGGCATTCTTTGAATGATAATTTCTTACATCATCATTTTTTAAAATCTTACTAAAGATAATTGAGGTATTTAAAGAACCTCATAAATAACCTAATAAAAAAGCACTAAGGTTAGCTATAATAGCGTAAAAAATTTCCATATTTTGATTATACTAAAAATACAAAAATCTAGTGCAATACCTTTACTTTAAAGATTTGCTTAAATCAAAAAGAATAATAATTTTTTATAAGCATAAAGAAAAACCGAATAAATCGGTTTTTACTTAACAATAAGAGATTCTTCGTCCATTTGTTCTGGTTTAGCTACACCAATGTAATCAAGAATGGTTGGAGCAACATTGGCTAATTTTCCATCTTTTAGTTTTAAAGATTTATCTGTTGTAATAAGCATAACTGGGCTGCTTGTGTGTTTTGTTGCTGGTTTTCCATTTTCATCTTCAGTAATTTCTGCATTTCCGTGGTCAGCAGTAATAAATACAGTAACATCGTTGGCTTGCGCTCATTCAACAATTCTTTTAATTTGACTATCTAAAATTTCAACAGCTTTAATTGTTGATTTTAAATTTCCAGTATGACCGACCATATCTGGGTTAGCAAAATTCATAATGGTTACATCATAATTTAATGCATTAGCTATCAACTCATCTGTAATTTCTTTAGCAGACATTTGAGGCGCATCAGCATATGATTCTACTTTAAGTGAAGGAACCATAATACGGTGTGAATTTTTAAACTCAATATCATTTCCACCATCCATGAAATAAGTTACGTGTGCATATTTTTGAGTTTCTGCTAATCTAAGTTGGCTTTTACCTGCTTGTTCAAGTACTCTACCAATTGGGTGAGATACTTCCATTTCTGAAAAGGCCACAATAGTATCAATTCCTTCATATTTCATCATCGAAACAAACTTACTAATTTTTACTGGTGTACTTGGTTTTACCTCATATAATCCTGAACCAATAAATAAGTGTGTCATTTGACGAGCTCTATCAGGACGGAAGTTGAAGAAAATAATTGAATCTCCATCTTTTACAAAGTATTTCTTATCGAGTGTTTTATTTGAAGCAGGCACTAAAAACTCATCTAAAATTTCTTCTTTGTATTGTGCATCTACATAATCTAAAACATTTTCAAATTGGTTAATTCCATTACCTAAAATAGCTTGATATCCTTTTTCAACTCTATCAAACATTTGGTCACGATCCATTGAGTAAAATCTTCCTGAAATAGAAGCAATTTTGTATCCGTATTGGTCACAAATTTTAATTAATTTTTCAAGTGATGGTTTAATTGAAGCTGGAGCAACGTCTCTTCCATCTCCAAAAACATGAACAGCAACATCTTTAACGCCATTAGTATGCGCTGCTTTTAAAATTTCAAATAAATGTTCATCAAGTGAGTGCACACCACCTGGTGATAAAAGCCCCATTAAATGCAATGTTGAACCTTTTGCTTTTACATCTTCAAAAACTTCAACAAAGGCTTTATTAGTTGCAAATTTTCCTTCTCTAAGGTCTTTTGCGATTAAAGATAATCCTGTATATACAATTGTTCCTGCACCAATATTAAGGTGTCCAACTTCAGAATTTCCCATTTGTCCTTTTGGTAACCCGACAAATTCACCTGAAGCTTGGATTAAACTATGCGGATATTCTTTAAATAAACGATCAAATTCTGGAGTGTTTGCTAATGCAAAACCATTTCCTTGCGTTTCTTTTCTAAGTCCTAATCCATCAATTACAATTAAAACTGTTTTTTTCATAAAAATACTCCTTAATTTAGTTTATAAATTATAATTTCTTATTAAAAAATTTCAACTTAAATAGTTGAAATTTTATTTTTTTTATTTGTAAATATTTGCAATATTATTTCTTCGTGTTTTTGAATTTTAAAATATCTTTTCAAAGATAAGGGAATTCTTTTGGTGTCGAACGCAATTTTTTGATCTCAACAATAAAATTTTGTTTAGTTAATAAGGGATGCTCTAAAGGTTTAATATTTGTCGAAATTTTAATTTTATCCAAGATTTGGCTTGCACCTTGGAGTTCTTCATTATATTTTTTACCTTTAATCAAGCTCATTGTCCCATTGACCTTAACTAAGTGAAAAGCCGCCATTAACATTGTTGATATTGTTCCAACAGCACGAGCAGTTACAATATCAAAGAGATTTTTTTCTTTAACTTCTTCTGCCCGCTTGGCATATAATCTAACATTTTTTAATCCTAAAGTATTGATAACTAAATTAAGGAAATCTACCCGTTTTTGCAAAGGTTCATAAATAGTAAAGCTAAGATCTTGACGCACAATTGCATATGGAATTGAAGGAAAACCGGCTCCGGCACCAATATCTAATATTTCTAAATTGCTTTTTTTAGAAACAATTGCATCCATAAAAACAAGTGATTCTAATATTCCTTGACCTCATAGTTCATCACCTGAAAAACCAGTTAAATTCATAACTTTATTTTTTTCTTCTATTAATTGAACATATTGCTCTAAATCTTTAAAATTTCATTGATTTTGATCGCACCATTTTTGAACAAATTCTTTATTTTGCACTAATTTCTTCCTTCATATCTGAATACACTTTTGAAACACTTTCGTGATTTACTTGTGCTCTAATTACATTTGCTAAAAATGTTGCAAGAGAGACAATTTTAAGTTTTGAGAATTTTTTGGCTAACTCTGAGTTGTCAATACTATCAGTAACAATAACTTGACTAACATAATCAGCTTCTTCAAACATCTCAAAACCTCTTGAAAATATTCCGTGAGTTGCTGCAATAACGATGTCTTTTGCACCTTTTTCTTTAAGGCTTTTAGCAGCTTTTAGAATTGTTCCTCCAGTATCTATAATATCATCGATAATAACGGCGTTTTCTTCTCCGATTTCCCCGATAATACCCATGACTTCAGTTTGATTTTCACCGACTCTACGCTTATCGATAACCACAATTTTTAAACTATTGTCAATTATTTCTGCAAGTCTTCTTGCTCGCACTGTTCCACCATGATCAGGTGAAACTACTGTGAATTTCTTTTTCGATTCTTTTAAAACATTCCCAATTGTATATTGTCCTTTTAAATCATCAAGCGGAATATCAAAGAAACCTTGAATTGATGGGTTGTGCAAGTCTACACAAATTAACTTAGTAGCTCCGGCTACTTGTAAAAAGTTAGCAACCAATTTAGCTCCAATTGGTTGTCTTCCGCTAGCCTTGCGATCTTGTCTTGCATATCCATAATAAGTTAAACAAACTGTAATTGTTCTTGCGCTAGCTCTTTTTAATGAGTCTAGAAAGAGTGATAACTTCATGATGTTATCATTAACTGGTCTTGAGTTGCTTGCAATAATGAAAACATCCTTTCCTCTTACCGGCTCTTCTGACACTAACATATTTTCCCCATCAGCAAAAGTAGTAGTTTTAATTTTAGTTAAAGGAAGATCAAGTAATTTAGAGATTTTTTCTGCTAAACCAATTGAATTATCCATTCCAAACAAAATAATATCTTTCTTATCCATATTTCTCCAAAAGTCTATATTTAGAATTATATTTTAAATACCTAAATACCTTTAACAAAAACGCTATTTTTTGGCTAAAAATAGGAATTAATTTCAATTATTTATATCATAATGAAAATAATTCTCAGTTCGCTATTGAGAATATGATTTTTGATAAAATCATAGTAATGAAAAAAGAAATTTTAAAAAACCTATTATTAATTGGTTATATTTCTTTACCTATTTTATCTATCTCTTGTGCTCATTCAAAAGATAATGATAAAAAAGAGAATCAAGAAAAAGAAAACAGCAAAAACAAAACAGAAGAAACAAAATTAAACAAGGATATAGAAACCAAAAAAGAAGACCGTTCAAAAGAGCCAAAAACTGAATCAAAAGAATTAATAAATAAAGATAAACAAACAAAAAAAGAAGTAGATCCTCAGTCTAAATCTGATCTTGAAGAAAAAAATACCTCTTCAGAAATCCAAACACAAATCAAAATAGAAAAAGAAAAGCAAAAGAATCAAACAAAAGATAAAAATCTAGAAATTAAAAAACACGAAAATAATGGACAAAATCAACAAACTTTCATTAACAAAGAAAAACAAAAAACTTTAGAAGACAACAAGAAAAAAGAACCCACAAAAAACCTTGAATCCGAAAAAAACAAAGAACAAGTAAATCAACCAATTGTTCAAGAAACAGCAGATTTAACAATCGCACATTGAAATATACTAAACTATGGTGGAATTTCCGCTACAAAAAAAGCCAACTTAGATAAACAAAAATTCAAGATAGATATAATAGCTCAAATAATTTCAAAAATTAACCCGGATGTGGTTGGGCTTACCGAAATTAATTATCAAAAAGGTCAAGAGGTGAAGTTAATTGTTGATAAATTAAATCAAATTGATAAAAAACAAAAAAGATTCTATCAATATATTTATCAACCAGATGAACAAACTAATCCTGAATCTAGCAATTCTACAAAAGAATCTATTGCAATTATTTATGACTCTAATAAAGTTGAACCAATTTCTTTTAATAATTTAAAAATTGGCTCTTCATTTAATGGAGAATTAGAAGAAAGACCTAATAACAAGAAAACCAAATATGTAAGACCTCCTTTTGGCGTTATGTTCAAGAAAAAAGGAGAGGAAATTTACTTTACTACTATTTTTGCGCATTTTGATTCTCCTGGAATTAAGCGCACAAAAAATCCAGAAAAAGACCCTGAAACCAGAGCTGATGCAAGCATATGATTTAAAGATATCCCAAAGAGCGCCAATAGCAGAACTACCGGTTACCAAGAAGCAGCAGAAGCTTATTACTTATATAAAGTTTTTGAACATTTCAAAAACATTGGCGGTAAAAACTTTGTTTTTGGCGGAGATACTAATATCAAACAAAATGTTGGCAAAATTTTTGATACTTCAGTTCAAAGAGGTTTTTTACTAGGATGAGATGAATCAAACAAAGCAAAAACATCATTGAAAAGCGCAACAAATATTCTCCGAGACTTCCAAGAAAATAACTCAAATCAAGAAAAAGAAGAGCAAAATGCTTACTACTCACAAACATACGACAAAATGTTATATCAAGATTCTGCTTTTAACCAACTTAATTCAAATAAATGAACATATAAATTTGATTTGTTTCATCAATTAAAATACGATAATAAATTTTCTGCATATTTAATTGATAAATGAAAAGAAATTAGCGGTTCTAATTATTCGCTATACCAACTAATTCCATTATTAAGAAAATCAGTTTCGGATCACTTACCAGTATATTTAAAGTTGAATTTTAAAAAAGAAAAAGAAGAAAATTAGTACTTGATTATGAAAAATCATAAAAATTAAAAGACGCTTATAAGGCGTCTTTTTCTTCTTATTTTTTATTTTTGGTTTTCATTGTTGGGAAAAGAAGAACATCACGAATTGATTCTTTTTCTGTTAAAAGCATTGTTAAACGATCAATTCCGATTCCACAACCTCCTGCTGGCGGAAACCCATATTCAAGTGATTCAATAAAATCTCAATCAATGTCGCTTGCTTCGTCGTTCCCTGCGTTTTTCTCTCTTAATTGATCCTCAAAACGTTCAAGTTGGTCAATTGGATCACTAAGCTCTGTATACATGTTTGCATATTCTTTTGTATTAATAAATAATTCGGCTCTATCGGTAAAGCGTGGATCTTCGCTTTTGGCAGTTAAAGGAGAGATTTCAATTGGATGACCATACACGAATGTAGGTTGTATTAATGTTTCTTCAATTAGAGTTTCAAATAGTTCATTAATAATGTGTCCTAATTTGAAAAACTTTTCAACTTTAATTTTGTGCTTTTGAGCAATTTCCACAGCTTCTTCAAACGAAATATTTCTAAAATCAGCTCCTGTTGCTTTTGAAACTGCATCAACCATATCTAAACGTCTAAATGGACTTGATAAATCAATTTCAACTCCTCGGTTGATCACTTTTTCTTTACCTAATTTTTTAGCAATTCCCCTAATAAGTTCTTCGGTGCGATTCATCATACCTTCAAGATCCGAGTAAGCTTCATAAAATTCAATTGAGGTAAATTCAGGGTTATGTGTTGTATCAATTCCTTCATTTCTAAAAATACGTCCAATTTCATAAACACGATCAATTCCACCAACAAGAAGTTTTTTAAGCGGAATTTCGGTAGCAATTCTAAGCACGAACTCTTGATCTAAGGCGTTGTGATGTGTTTTAAATGGTTTTGCACTTGCACCTGAAAGATAATCATGAAGAATAGGTGTTTCTACTTCCATGAATTCTAAATCATCAAAATATCTACGAATTAAGCTAATAATTTTTGTTCTTGTTCAAAATGTTTTAGTACTCTCTTCGTTTGAAATTAAATCGAGATATCTATGTCTATAAATTTCTTCTATATCAGTAAGGCCGTGATATTTGTCTGGTAAAGGTTTAAGAGATTTCGATAAAAGTTTAATTGTTTTAGCTTTAAGTGAAACTTCACCAGTGTTGGTTTTCATGGCATTACCTTCAACATAAATAATATCTCCTAAATCTAAAGTATTAACTAATTTGGCTAATTCTTCATGTTCTTTTTTGTTGAAATAAACTTGAATTTTTCCATGATAATCTTTAACTAAAATGAAAGGTCCACGCATTGTCATGATACGACCGCTAATGTTAAAAGGAATTTCTTTTTCGTGCAATTCTTCTTTTGAGTAGCTATCAACAGCTGTTTTAATTTGGTCTGAATAAGAAAGTTTTTTAAGTCATGTTGCCTTTGCAAAAGGGACAACACCCATTTCAGCATATTGATTGAGTTTATTTCTACGAATTTGTTCTTGTTCTGAAAATTTTTGAGACATTTTTTGCTCCTTTAAGTTGTTTTCAATTATATAAAATTTTCCTAATTATCTTGAGTAATTGGGTTGTTTTTTTACTATAAACATAAAAATACTTGATCAAAATTTTCAAAAACTCACTTTCATGCTTTTTTCTTATAAAGAAAAAAGAGGCCAAAAAATTAAAAATGGTAAAATATTAATACTTAATATTACTTGGAGAGAATATGGAACAAATTCAAATTAAAGAGTTGTTTGTTAACGCTATTACAACAATTCCTGGCGTTGTAAAAATAGTCAAAAACGATGATGCTTGATTACAAAAAAACCACTCTTCAAATTGCATTCCAGATTGTGATTTAGATAAAGTTTGAGCGGTAAAAAAATCAAAAGGATGAGATTTAGCTGCATCAATTGTCATTATGCCTAACGTTGCCGCAAAAGCAATTATTGAAGAATTGCATAGTCAAGTTTATTTTGAATTAAAAAAAGATAAACAAAAAATTGAAAATCTAACTATTTTCGTGAAAGGAGTCGAAAATGTCTAAAACAATCGAAGGCAAAAAATTAGCTGAAGCTCTTATTTCAGGTGCAAATTCATTGATTAATGCTAAAAACAAAATTGATGCCTTAAATGTTTTTCCTGTTCCTGACGGAGACACAGGAACCAACATGGCAGCAACTATTCAAGCTACTATCATAAATTTACAAAAAGTACAAAATCAAACTACATCAGAAGTCTTAGCTCAAGTAGCTCACGATATGATTTATGAAGCTAGGGGTAATTCCGGAGTTATTCTAAGTCAATTTTTTAAAGGTTTTTACACGGCAGTAAGTAATACCAAGGTTCTCAATATTAATGACTTAATTGATGGTTTTTTAGGAGCACAAGAACGCGCTTATAAATCTGTCTTTAAACCTGTTGAAGGAACAATCTTGACCGTTATTAGAGAAACAGCAGAAAACTTAGCTAAAAAATACAAAAACCAAGAAGGAACAATTGAATCTTTTTTCGAAGATGCTGTAGCTTTTTCTCGTGATAGTTGCGACCGCACTCCTAATATTTTAAAAACACTCAGAGAAGTTGGTGTAACCGACAGTGGTGGCGAAGGTCTTTTTAAAATATTATGAGGCATGAACCAATACTTTAAAGGCAACCCTATTGAAAAACAAGATAAAACCGAAGATATCGAAACATTTATTTCAGATGTAGAAACTTATGATGGTGAGTTTGGATATTGCACTGAGTTCTTAATTGAGCTTAACAACCCTACTACTTTTGATAAAAACAAATTTACCGAAAGAGTTGAAAAGCAAGCTAATTCTCTTGTTATTGTTCAAGATGACAATCTTTTAAAAGTACATGGTCATACCTTAAAACCAGGTGACTTACTGAACCTTGGGCAAGAATTTGGTGAATTTATAAAAATCAAATCAGAAAACATGACATTACAAGCAAATAACTCAAAAGCTAATGCAGAGCAATTAAAAGAAGCTCAACAAGAAAACACTAGAGTTGAAAGTGCAATTGTTTCTTGCAATATCGGTGCTGGAATTG
The DNA here is from genome assembly GCF_000701485.1 of Mycoplasmopsis sturni DSM 22021. Taxonomy (GTDB): domain Bacteria; phylum Bacillota_I; class Bacilli_A; order Mycoplasmatales; family Metamycoplasmataceae; genus Mycoplasmopsis; species Mycoplasmopsis sturni. The sequence continues at coordinate 229,201 of NZ_JNIZ01000003.1, read as the reverse complement.
TGCAAATGATGTTAGATAATGGTTGCGATTATGTTGTTGAAAGCGGACAAAGCGCCAATCCATCAGCCCAAGAATTAATTAAAGCTATTGAAGAAGTTAATGCTAATAATGTTTTTATATTACCTAACAATAAAAATATCATCCTTACCGCTCAACAAGCAGCTGCAGTTATTGATAATTGCAACGTTGTTGTAATTCCTACTAAAACTCAAAACGAAGGAATTACCGCTTTATTTAATTACAATCCAGAAAATTCAGTTGATGATAATATTCATAATATTAAAGATGCTCTAAAAACCATTAATTCAGCCGAAATTACCGAAGCTGCTCGCGATACAAAAATTAATGACATACCAATTATTAAAGGGCAAGGGCTAGCTATTGTAAATGGAAAAATTATAGGATCTGCCAAAAATCATATTGAAGCAGCGAAAATAGCTTTAAAAGAAATGATTTCTGATTCAAGCGAAATTGTAACAATTTTCTATGGTGACCAATCAAGCTATGATGACGCCAAAGAAATAATGAATTATATTAATTCAAAATGAGATATAGAAGTTGAAATCTACGAAGGAAATCAACCAACTTACCACTTTCTTATCGGAGTAGAATAAAATGATTAAACACACAATTGCTTTTGATATCAACGGAAACGATAATGGCTCAAGAGCCGCAATTGATGCCGCTTTTGAATTTGCTTCTAAAAATAAAGACATTAAAATTAATTTAATTGGAGACTTTACCGAAGATTTTCAACAAAAAACTCCTAGTAATATTGAGTTTTTCTTAAATAAAAATGTACCAAGCGACCCTAAAAACTTTAAAAAGACGCTAAGAGAATCAACTTCAATGAATCAAGCTATTGACATGGTAAACTCAGGAGTGGCTCAAAGTATTCTTTCTAGCGGTGATAGTGGTAGTTATGTAGCTACTTTAACTTTAAAATGCAAAAGAATTGCCGGTGTGTCTAGACCATTCTTTATGCCCGTTGCTAATGCAACTAATGGCGAAAAATTTGTCTTTTTTGACGTAGGTGCTAACCTAGAAGTCAAAAGTGAATGACTTGTAGAATGAGCTAAATTGGGTGTTATTTTTGCAAAAGTTATGTTGAAAAAAAGCAACCCTAAAGTTACACTCTTAAATATTGGGACCGAAGATTATAAAGGGCTTGAAGAAACAAAAGAAGCGCACAAAATTCTTATTGAAAACAAAAATATTAATTATTTAGGATTTAATGAAACTAGAGATTTATTTAGAGGATATTTTGACGTGGGCGTAATTGATGGGTACGGCGGAAATTTAGTTTTAAAAAGCTATGAAGGTGCTATTTTCACTTTTGTTGATGCTTTAAAAGCCCAAATTAAAACATCCTTAAAATACAAATTTGGTGGACTTCTTTTAAAAGGCGCTTTTAAAAATATTATGAAACAACTCGATTATCGTAATGTTGGTTCAGCATGAGTTATGGGTATTAATGCCTTAGCTTTAAAATGTCATGGTTCAAGCGACAAGAAAAGCTACTTAGCCGCTTTAAATCAACTAAAAGAAGCGATGAATCTTGATTTACTTGCAAAATTACAAAAGGCAAATAATGACTAATTTCAAAAAGGCTGCGTCCTTACAAGAATTTTGAGCAAATAATAAAATTATTCCCAAAAACAAAAGTCTCTACATTCAAGCAATCACTCATGCTTCTTACACTGCTTTACATAAAGATTTTAGTGACTACCAAAGACTAGAATATTTAGGAGATTCAATTCTTCAATTCCTTTCTGGTGATTACTTAATCAAAAAATACCCTGATCTTGATCAAGGGATGCTTACTAGAGTTCGTTCAACAGCTGTTAGAACCGAAACACTTGGTGAAGTATCAGAAAAAATTGGTTTAGTTCAAATATTAAAAACAGGAATTAAACAAACATCAATTGATGTCCGTAAATCTCCGAAAGTTAAAGCTGATATTTTTGAATCTATGCTTGGTGCTATTTATTTAGATTTAGGACTCGCCGAAGCTTATCGTTTTGTTAAATACTATATCTTCCCAATTATTGATGAAGTTCATTCTCAAACAAACAAAGACTCAAAAACAGAACTACAAGAACACTTCCAAAGCATATCTAAAGATAGTGTTGTTTACGAGATAACTCAAAATGAGGATCGCACATTTACAGCTAAAGCTAAGCACGAGAATCATATTTATGGAGTTGGGCTTGGTAATTCTAAAAAAGAAGCTGAACAAGCCGCTGCTTTAGAAGCTCTAAGTAAATTAAATATTAAGGGATAACTATGAAACTTATTAAAATTGAAGCACACGGTTTTAAATCGTTTGCAGATCCTGTAATGCTCCGCTTTGACGGTGGAGTAGTAGGAATTATTGGACCAAACGGTTCAGGTAAGAGTAATATTAATGACGCCATTAAATGAGTTCTCGGAGAGCAATCAGCTAGAGAACTCCGTGGTGATGAAATGAAAGATGTTATTTTTTCAGGTTCTAAAACTGCAAAACCTCTTGATAAAGCCATTGTTACTTTAACTTTTGAAAATACACCTGGAATCACTTCATATGAAGGCGATACACTTTCAATTACAAGAATATTAGAACGTGGCAAATCATCGAATAAATACCTAATTAACGGCAAAGAAGCTCTTAAAAAAGATATCTTAGCAATTGCTATGGCTAGCGGAATTGGAAAAAGTTCTCTTGCAATTATTTCACAAGGAACTGTTTCAGATATTGCTCAATCAACTGATGAAAAAAGAAGAGAAATCTTCGAGGAAGCTGCTGGTATTTCTAAGTATAAGTCAAGAAAAATTGAATCACTAAGAAAATTAGATCGTACTGATGATTCACTAAGAAATATCAATACTGTTTTAAAAGAACTCGAAAACCAACTAACACCATTACGTAAGCAAGCCGAAAAAGCTTTAATTTACCGTGATAAATCAGCTCAATTAAAGGAAATAGAAATTGCGTTTTTAGCTAATCAAATCCAAGAATTAGAAACAAAATATAGTGACTTATCAACACAATTAGATGGAGTAGAAGAAACAAAAGAAAAATATCAAAATGATTTAAAAAAACTTAAAACTAAATTGATTCAAACACGCCAACAACAAGCAGAGTTGACCAAAACAATTGCTCAATTATCTACTCAAAAAAACCAACTTGAAAGAGACATTAATGATCTTAGAGTAGTTCACGCTCAAGAAACATCTCAACGTGATTTAATTGCTTCTGGACAATATCAAGCAAACATCAAAGAACAAAAAGAAGCATTACAATCAAGCTATGCTGAACTGACTCAGATTATTCAACAACTAGAACACTCACTTCTTCAAATTAACCAACGTAAAGAAGAAAATAAAAATCAATGAGATCAAACAAAAAATCAAATAAATACTCTCAAAACTAATTTTGAAAAAAATCAGAAACTTAAACAAGAAATCGAAACTGAATTAAAAATTTTAACCCAAAAATTTGAAAGAAGAACAAATTTACAACGTGGGCCAAAAACGATTTTAAATTATAAAAATAATTTCAAAGGTCTTTACGGTCTTGTTTCTGAGTTAATCAAAGTGGAATCAAAATATGCTCCAGCTATTGAATCGGCTTTATCATCTAGTTTACAAAACATTGTTGTGGAAAATCCTGAAGTTGCCACCAAAGCAATTAACTTCTTAAAAAATAACAACGGCGGGAGAGCAACCTTTATCCCCTTAAATGTTATTAAGGAAAAATTTATTCGTGATGATTATTTATTAGTCTTAAGAAATCAAATTGGTTTTATTGGCATAGGAAGTGAGCTGGTTAAAGTTGAGCCGCGATTTTCTAAATTAGCTCATTTTCTCCTAGGGAATTTAATTGTTGCCAAAAATATTGAGGAAGCCAATAAATTAGCAAAGCTTACCGAAAGAAAATATTTAATTAGTACTTTAGATGGAGACTTAATCCGTGTTGGCGGAGTTATGGTTGGAGGTACTAAACAGGATTTTGATGATTTATTAGGTCTTGAAGACAAAATCAAAGAACACAAACAGAAACTTCCTGGTTTAATTGCTATTTTAACTAAAACTCAAGAAGAAATAGAAGAATTAAGAGACAAAAACACATATTTATTTAATCTCTCAAGAACCATAGATAATGAACTTGTCTCAAAAACAATTCAACTAGATACGGCTAAGAAACAATTGCAAACCACTAAAATAAAAATTACTTCACTAGGTGAAAACGTAATTGAACAATCAATTAAAAATCTAAGTACTACTTTACAAAGAATTAACGAATTAACAAATGAACTCAATGAGATTTCTTTTAAACTTAGTGAAAAGATTGAACTAAAAAATCAACTAGATACCCAAATAGCGCAAATTGATGAATTAGAAAGCCAAAGAAACCAACTATATGTTCAACTTATTGAATCTTATAGTGCTAAAACAGCAGAATTTGAAAAAACTAAAAGCTCACTAGAAAGCTATAACCAAAGATTGAGTGTATTTTATCAAATGACATTGGAGAATGCCCTTGAAAATTACACTTTAAATCTACCCGTTCAAAAAGCCAAAGAAGTAATTTCTGACCTTAGAAGAGAAATAGATGAGTTAGGCAATGTTAACCTTGAATCAATTGCTCAACTTGAAGAAGTTGAAGGCAGATATAGTAATCTTTCTCTTAATAAAGCTCAAATTGAAGAAGCTAAAAACACTTTATTAGAAGGAATCAAAGAATTAGATAAAAAGATTGTTATCCGTTTAACTAATATTGTTAATGACGTTAATTTAGAATTTGATAATGTTTTTCGTTCGATGTTTGGTGGCGGAAAGGCCGAAGTCAAATTTGTAGATCCCAACAATATTTTAGAATCAGGTATTTCTATTTATGCTCAACCACCCGGAAAGGCTGTTAAAAACTTAAAACTCTTCTCAGGTGGAGAAAAATCATTGATAGCAATTTCTCTATTGTTTGCTATTTTAAAAGCAAGACCTTTACCGCTTTGTATCCTAGATGAGGTTGAAGCAGCTTTAGATGAAGCTAATGTAGTCCGTTATGCTAACTATTTACAAGAATTAAAACACCAAACACAATTCATTGTAATTACGCACCGCCATGGAACTATGGAAAGAGTAGATCATCTTTTTGGGGCAACGATGCAAAATCGAGGAGTTACTAGCTTCTTCTCTATTGCGCTTAATGAAGCAGTAAAATTTTTAGACAAAAACGCTGAAACTGAATCTAAAAACTAAAATTAACCATTATAAGGGTTAATTTTTCTTTATATTATTCAAAATAATTCAAAAAAAACCAAAATTCTTCACTTTTATTGGTTTTTATATTATAATTAAAGAGAGGTATTCATTATGTCGCTACTTATTGAGCAAAAAATTATTCAATTTTTAAAAGAAAAAAAGGTGGCAAAACCTAAAGAAATCGAGGAAGCCCTTAACTTGCCTTCGTCAACGGCAAGAAGATATTATGTAAAACTTGAACAAAAACATATTATCGAACGAACATATGGGGAAATCGTTTATTGTCAAGCCGATGATTATAATATTGACCATGACGTTAACGAAAACCTTAATATAAACGTTAGTGTTAAACACCAAATTGCAAAAGTTGCTGCTAAATTAATTGGTGAATATAAAGTTATTTATTTAGATGCAGGTTCTAGTTGTTATTTTTTGCTAGATTACTTAGATAAAGATATTACAATCTACACCAATTCTGTTCTTAGCGCAAATGCAGCCGCTTCTAAAGGTTTTAAAAAAATCAATATCATGGGTGGGGCAATCAAAAATGAAACCTTATCAATTGTTGACTTCGATTTAGATTTTGTATCAAAAATTAACTTTCCAATTGCTTTTATGGGAGTCAATGGAATCACGCCCGAAGGAAAATTCACTACTCCTGAGCGACGCGAAGGTGTTGCTAAAAAAATAATTTGTGACCGTAGTGATTTAGTAGTTGTTCTAGCTGATTCCACTAAGTTTAATCATGGATCATTTTATGATTTTACTCCAAAAAACAAAACGGTGGTTGTTGTTTCAGATATTAACCAAATCGATGTCGAAAATAATTCATTTATATTAATCAATTCAAATAAAGGAGAAAAATATGGAGATTAAAGATTTACTTCAAAAAGATCTTTTCCTTAAAGATCAAAGTTTTGCAAGTAAAACTGAAGCTCTTGATTTCTTTGCGCAAACCCTAAAAAACAAAGGGTACGCTAAAGACGCTGCAACAGTGCTTGAATTAGCACTTAAGCGTGAGGGAGAGTTTTCAACCGGAATTGGAAATCAAATTGCTATTCCTCACATTAGAAACAATGTGATGAATAAACCAGTAATTTTATTTGCACAAGTAAAACCAATTGATTGAAATTCTCTTGACAATCAAGATGTTGAAGTTGTTTTCTTTATTGCTTTAGATGAAAAATCTGGTGCAAACTCACACCTTGAAGTTATTGCTAACTTATCAAGAAAATTTATTGACGAAGATTTTGTTAATAAATTAAAAGAAGTTCAATCATACGAAGAACTTATTAAACTACTTAGCGAAGAAGAAACCCAAACAACAGAAGAAACAACTCCAAGAGGATATGATGTGGTTGCAATTACTGCTTGTCCTACCGGAATTGCACACACTTTTATGGCTGCTGAAAAACTACAAAAAGCCGCTCAAAAAATGGGTATTAAAATCAAAGTTGAAACCCAAGGAACAGAAGGACCTAAAAACGTCTTAACACAAGAAGAGATCAACAATGCAAAAGGGGTAATCATTGCTGTTGATAAAGTTGTAGATCTTTCACGTTTTAGTGGTAAAGAAAATGTTCTTGAGATGGGAACTAAAAATGTTATTAAAGATGCCGAAAAAGAAATCCAAAACATTCTAGATAACAAAGGTAAAACAATGGCCGGAAACAAACTTTCTGGAGCATCTGGAAATACCCAAGATGCTGCTGAAATGGTGTCATTCAAAAACTTCGGTGGAAGAATTTACAAAGGACTTATGAACGGGGTTTCATATATGCTTCCATTCGTTATTTTTGGTGGTATTATGATTGCTTTAGGATTCTTAATTGACATTAATAATGCCGGGAATGCTAACTATGGTTCAGGAAATAACGCCTCATTATGATTCAATAGAATTGGTGGTATTAGTTTTGGATTAATGGTACCTATTCTTGCTGCTTACATGGCTTATGGACTTGTAGGTAAATTTGGGCTTCTGCCAGGTTTCTTAACTGGTATGATGGCCTCAGGTAAGTTTATTATGAGTTTAAACCCCGAAACTGGTACAGTTGGATGATTTGAACCTTCAAATGTTTCATCTGGATTTTTCGGAGCAATTGGTGGTGCTATATTTACCGCTGTTGTCTTAATTTTCTTACTTAAATATGTTTTTGCGAAATTACCACAATCACTTAATGGAATAAAAAACATTCTTTTTGTTCCTTTATTTGGAACATTAATTATTGTTGCTGCATTCTGAGTATTAAACATTCCATTTATTTACCTAAATTATGGATTTACTAAATTATTAGAAGTTATTGCTAAATACCCTGCTTTACTTCCTCTTCTTGGATTAGTACTTGGAATTATGATGGCTCTTGACCTTGGTGGACCAATTAACAAGGCTGCTTATGTTTTTGGAACTGCAACATTATCAGCTGCAGGCGGAAACGGAACAGTGGCTATGGCTGCAGTTATGGCATCAGGAATGGTTCCACCTCTTGGGGTTGCTTTAGCAGCAACATTCTTTAAAAAACTTTACACCAAAGAAGAAAGACAAGGTGCCTACACCAACTATATTATGGGTCTTTCATTTATTTCTGAAGGAGCAATTCCTTACACAGCTGAAAGACCTAAAGTAATGGTTCCTGCTAACTTAATTGGAGGAGCTATTGCCGGAATTTTAGTTGGAATCTTCCAAATTAAATTAAACGCTCCACACGGTGGAATCTTCGTATTTGCTTTAGTAGAAACTTCATTATTATCCGATACTGCTTCACAAGGAGCTAAAATAGGTGTTGGTATTGCTCTTTACCTTGTTTCTATTATTGCTGGTGCTGTAGCATCAATGCTTGCTATTTGATTCTTAACAAAATGATTTAACAAAAAATCAAATAATCAAACAAATTTAAACGAAGAAAGCAAAAAAGCAAAAAGAACTTTTGTTTTTAGAAAAAAAACAATTAGTTCAAATTCAATCAAAAGCATTAAAAACCTTAACATCATAAACAAAATGAAGCTAAAACTATTTTCATAATTTTATGATCTACACAATTACTTTTTCACCATCAATAGATTACGTTATCAAAACAGATACTGATTTTAATCCTCAAGGGTTAAATCGAATTCAAAATTTTGATTTATTTTGTGGTGGTAAAGGGATTAATGCTTCAGTAATTTTAAAGCGTCTTGGTTTTAATAATCAAGCAATTACTTTTTTAGGTGGTGATACCCAAGCTTTATTTACTAAATTATCAGAAAACGAATCAATTGACTTAAAAAACTTTGAAGTTGAAGCTACTACCAGAGTAAATATTAAATACTTTAATAATCAACAAAGTTTTGAAATTAATGGTCCTCGTACCCAAATTAATCAAAAAACTTTCAATGTGTTTTTAGATTACATTAAAAGGTTTACACATAAGGACTTAGTCTTTATTATGGGGATTTCTGATAAAGAATATTTACATTCAATTTTATCTGCATTAAAAGCTAAGAACGTCCCTTTTGTTTTAGATGTTGATATTGATAATCCTGCTAAAATCCTTTCTTATCAGCCTCTAATTATTAAGCCTAATGTCGATGAATTAGGTAGAATGTTGAACCAAACAATCACATCAGAAAAACAAATTATTGAAGGAATGAAAAATTTACATTCTCTTGGAGCAACCAATGTTATGGTTTCAAATGGTGCAAAAGGTTCATATTTATATACTAACAAAGGTGAGTTATATAAAATTGAATTACAAAAAATCGATTCAATTGTTTCAACAGTTGGAGCAGGTGATACACTTTTGAGTTCATTTGTGGCACTATATCAACAATCTAACGATGTAAAAGCTGCTCTTAGACAAGCCACTTCAATGTCAATTGGTACTTCATCAAATATGTGACTAGGAGATAAAAGCGACCTAGAAAAATACGCAGACAAAATTAAAATTACTCAATTAATATAAAGTAAAAAGCACCTTAATTGGTGCTTTTTTAAATCCTTAATTAAATAAAAAACAAGCAACAGGTGTTGCTTGAGATTAATTATTTATCTAATTTAATTTTAACGCTTGGTCCCATTGAAGCTGATACTGTTAAGTTTAACATGTATGTTCCTTTAACAGCAGCAGGTTTAAGTTTTCTAATAAGGCTAATAAGTGTTTTAGCGTTTTCTACTAAGTGTTCAGTAGGCATGCTTGATTTACCAATAAGTGAGTGTACAATTCCGGCTTTATCTGTACGGTAGTTTGCTTTACCTTTTTTAAGTTCTTCAACAGCTTTTTCAGGAGTTGGAGTAACTGTTCCGGTTTTTGGATTAGGCATAAGTCCTTTAGGCCCAAGTTTTTTACCGTATTTTCCAAGTAAAGGCATCATTGCTGGGTCAGCAACCATAACGTCAAAGTCAAAGTCATCTTCTTTAATTTTTTGTTCAAGAGCTGGTCCATCTACAACGATGTCTGCACCAGCTTCTTTTGAAAGCTTAGCTTTTTCAGGGTTGTTTGTAGCAACTAAAACACGAATTGATTTTCCTGTTCCAAATGGTAATAAAATAGCTCCACGAAGTTGTTGGTCAGCTTTTCTAACATCAAGGTTTAAGTTAAATGCAAGGTCAATAGAAGCATCAAATTTAGCGTAAGAAGTTTTTTTAGCAAGTTCAATTGCTTCTTGAAGCTCATAAGCAACTGTTCTATCGAATGATTCTCTAGCTGCTTTAAGATTTTTTGAAATTCTCTTAGCCATTATTTAGACTCCTCTTCTCTTCTGCTTGCCACTTCTTGCTCTTTAATTGATTCAACTTCAATTGCTTGTCCTTTAGTTTCAACAAGAGCTTCAGCAGCTGCATTTAATGATTCTTCTCTAGCTTTTGCAAGAGCATCGGTTTTTGCTTTAGCTTTTGCTTCTGCTTTAGCTTTTGCCACATCATCTCAACCTTCAATTAAAACACCCATTTGTCTTGCTGTTCCAGCAACTGTTGCCATAGCAGCTTCAAGATCATCAGTGTTTAAATCAACCATTTTGTATTCAGCGATTGCTTTAAGATCATCAAGTGTAATTGTTGCAACAATTTGTGATTTAGCTTTTGCTGAACCACTTTGAATTTTAGCAGCTTGCTTAATTTTGTATGAAGCAGGAGCTGTAAATAATTTAAATTCGAATGATTTGTCTTTGTAAACAGTAATTTGTACAGGAACTGGTTCGTTTCCTCTATCTCTTGTAGCATCGTTAAATGCTTTAGTAAATTCTGGCATGTTAACACCAACTCCGGCAAGAGCAGGACCTGGTTTAGCTTTTCCAGCTTCGAATTGCAACTTAGCAATTCTTTGAATTTCTTTTGCCATAAAAGTATCCTTTCGATATTGTGGTCTAGCGATAATTAAAATATCTCCCACTAGTAAGAGGCAATAAGACTTTATTGCTTTTAAATTATAAAATAATTAAAAAAAGAAAAAATAAGAAAAATTACTTTTTTACCTCGTTAAAACAAGGTAATTAATTAAAATGATTCAGTATAAATAATAATTTAATTGCTAAAGATCTATAACTTTGTAAAAGTTAATTTTTAGATTTAGAAGCAAAATTCTAGTTGTTTTTTAATCTAAATTTTTCTTTTTCTTAGATAAAATGAGACACAATTGAGCCATGCAAAAAATACTATAAATTTAGTATAATTCAAAGAACTTAATAAAGACATATATTAAACAATAAAATTAGGAGAAGTATGGCTAAAAGAGAAAAATCTTTCTTTGAAAAACTTGCAGAGCGCAATGATGCTCACGACCAAAGAAATAAGGCACCTAAACAAAAAACTCGTAAAAAAGCGATGTGAATTACCTTGGGTCTTTTAGGTGTAGCCGTGACAACTGCCATTGCTGTTCCTCTTGCTGTTAGCGTTAACAAAGTTAATTATAATGATCCGGTCAAATCAGAATCTGTTGTTTTAGAATTTTCAAATGATTCTGGTTATAAACAACAAATTACGTATGGAGAGCTTGAAAATTTAATTGACGGAGATCAAGCTAAAGTTAGTGAACAAATTGAAAAACTTTATAAAAACGTAATTGAGTTTTGATACAAAAAAGAAGTAGAAGCTTCAAAAGAATATCAACGTTTATGAAATCTTTCTCGTCCTACCGGAGTAGCAGAACGTAATGATATAGCTTTACAAGACTTTGAAACAATTAATAAAACTAACAAAGGGAAATTAGAGGATTTAAAATCAAACTTCAAAACACAATATGGTTATGAAAATTGACAAAAAGCTTTCTTTGAACGTCTCAATACTGATGAATATGGTAAATCTTCAACTGAAGAAGAAGCCCTTACTTTCTTAAATTTCAAACAAATTGAAAGTGAAGCACTTAGACATTATCAAGTTGAAATTAATTCAGATTTAACACTTCTTGATGTTGATCGCAAAGCAACAAAAGATATCATTAAACTAGATCAAAACGGTAATCCTATTGCCGAAAATGGGAAAAACGTAGTTTTATACAAGGCAGGCGAAAAAGTATTTAACTGATTTGTAGCTCAAAATGGAAACAACAATGAAGAAGCTAATTATGCTTTAAGCACAATCACCAAAGATAAAGTAGCCGCTATTACAACAAGATCCTTTATTACTTCTTTAAAATCAGTTAAAGATTTTGCACAAAAATACTTTACTAATAATAAATTGATTATTCCTACAGTTTATAAAATCCCAGGAATAATTAATAGCAACTTAGAAACACCTTGAAAACTAGATGATAAAGCCAAACAAATTCTTAAAAACTATTCAAAATACACACTTGTTTCAAACGGAGATAAATGAGAAATAAAATCAAATATTGATGTTCTCAAATCATTTAAACCTGCACAAGAATTTTTAACTACAAACCCTACAACAAAAGAGGAGCAAGAAAAACTAAATTCTTCTCGTTCAGAAGAACAAACATTACTTGATTTACTTTCTCTTGATGCTAAGAATTTAGGAACAAGCGGAATTATTCCTTTTGAAAAACAAATCTCAAACAATCTTGATTTAGGTCTTTCAATGCTAGATTCTTCTATTTTCACAAACCAAAACACCCTTCCTTCTGTTTCTCTTACCAACTTATTAAAACTTCAATTCAACGCCACAACGGAAGCAGAAATTAATTCTCAATTAAGTAAAATCAAAGCTGAGAAAAACAAAAACCAAGCAAGCATAATGCTAAATAATTTAAATAGTTATATCGATAAAGCATTCGATGAATTAGGTGATTCTGAAAGATCGATGATGCTTTATAAACAATTTAACAAAAATATCAACATTGAAGCTAATGGACTCAAAACATATTCATTTATGTACAATGTAAGTGATATGCCTGACACTAAACTTGTTATAAATACACAAGGTACATGACTTGTTCGTGTAGCAAAAGTTCAATCATCACAGGAATTCTTTAAGCTCTTCCAAAATGATATTAAAGCAATCGCAAACGGAAATACATCTTTCTTAGACTTACAAAACTCGCTTAACACTGTCTTTACAAAAAACGATATAATTGCCGATACCTTATCAAACCAAGAATTTATATCGTACATTAGTTCAATCAAAAATCCAAGCACAGACAAAAACTATACTAAAGAAGATTTAGATAAGCTAGCTACAAACAACCTTTCGATCTTATCTGGCGAACAGGGAAGCAAAATTAACCAAATCTTTAAAAGTCTTGATAGTTGAATCAAAGAAAAACTTAAAGGGCAAAGCTATAACTTCGCTGTTGTAAATGGTTTAGACAAAATTGTTTACAAATGAAACCCATTTACAACTAGCCAACAAAAAGCTATTGATATTTTATGAAACGCAATTGACAAAGAAATTAAAGGAGCTAAATAATGAAAATTAAATCTTGATTAACTTTATTATCTCCTTTAGCTGTTGCAACTCCTCTAATTGCAGTTGCTTGTGGTCGTACTGAAGACTCACCGGAATTAATTGCACAAAAAAACAAGGTTAAAAACGCTGAAATCAACAAATATGCCGAATTATTTTGATTAAATTCAACCTTAAAAGCAATCTATAAAATTGATACAGACGCCAAAATTATTGATAATAAAGACTTTTTAAACGATGCTTATCAAGCTTATAAAATTTGATTAGATAATCAATATTTAACAACAGATTTTAATCTTGGTGTTTCCCTTTCAAATTGAAAAAAAATAGCTTCATTTAGCGAGGACGAACTTAAAATTTTAGATAATCAATTTAGCGATCTTAATGTTTCAAAAGCAATTCCAAATATTGACCAATTCAAAATTTTATATGCAACACCTAAAACCGATGTTTCTTATAACGTTAATAAATTGCTTTTGGTTAAAAAATATTTCGAGATTGCAGATTCTTCTGAACTTGAAAAAGTAGCTAAATCAACTTATGATTCCAAAAAAGACACTTATCAACTTGATCAATTATTATTAATTGACTATGTATTAAGCACACGTATTGCTCAAATTTGAAACTACTCTTCATCATCTGATAATGATATCTTTTCAAATTTAACTAGATCAATTGAAACTATTAAAGACTATGAAGAATTACTAAAAAACACCGATGCCGCTTTAAAAGTAGCTCAAAGCGATGTTTTATTTAATGATCCAGAATTAGAAGAAAGTCTCGGAGGATATCAAGGATTAAGCTCAAAATTAAATTCTTATAAACTTGATTTTTCAAAAGAACATTTATTAACATTAAAAGATTCTTCAACACTTAGTGGATTCTATGACTTTACTAATAACAAATTAATCCCTGTAGAAAAAGACGGAAAACTTAAAGAAGCAATTAAAATTACCGGTGATAATAAAACCATTAATGTAACTTACTTAAATATGATTGCTCCTGTATTAAAAGAAATTCCTGGGGAAAAAGATACAAATAAAAAAATATTAAGCTTCGACAATACTTCGTATGCTCCTAAACTCAACCAACTTAAATTAGCTGTTGCAATTTATGGAGGTGATTCGCTTTACAAAAGTGCTCAAAAGGCTTTTGTAACTCTTGGTAACGTTATTAAAATTAAAGATGAATTAGTTGAGGAAAAACTTAAAGGAGTTGATTTTGTCAAAGAATAAATCAATTTTTAGCAAGATTATTGACCGTGAAATTCCTGCTGAAATTATTTACGAAGATGATCTTGTAATTGCTTTTTTGGATGCTTTTCCTCATAAACCAGGTCATTTTCTTGTTGTGCCTAAAAAACAAGAAGTTAATATGATAGAACAAGACGAAGCAAGTTTTATCCATGCTATGAAGATTGCTCGTAAATTAGCTAAAGAAAGAGTATTAGATTCTAATATTCCTGGGTTCCGTTTATTAGTAAACACAGGTAAAAGCGCCGGACAAACTGTTTTTCACACACACATTCATATTATCCCTTATGACGAAGAAGAAAAAACTCCTGAACACACAATTTAATGGTATAATAAAATTATCTTCAATCATACATGAAGAGTTGCGTTAAACGCAACTCTTTCGCTTTTTTAAGGAGAAAAATGGATTATTTAAAATTATTAAAGAAAGAATTAGGAGACAAAATTCTCTCTGCTTCATTTAAAATTGAACCCTTTGCTAAAACTTTAACTATCGAGGTTGATTCAATTGATCTAGATGAAGTCACGGCTATAACTAAAGAAGTTCAAGCATTGCTTGAAGCTAAAAATTTATACCCTAATGACTTACAATTAGAAGTCTTATCAAAAGGGAACTCAACAGATATTGATTTAGATAAAATGAATGAATTTGTAGGTCAAACAATCAAATTAATATTTTATAAATCAGTAGAAAAAGAGCAAATTATGGTTGGAGACTTGATTGGAGCATCTCAAGACAGCTTTATCTTAAAGTGAAATCAAAAAGGAAGAATTCGGAAGTTAAATATCGCAAAAAGCGAAGTTAAAAGTGCCGAAGTTTATATTAAATTCTAGGAGAATTATGAAAAAAAACGAAACCAAAAGTGTAAATTCAACTAATTGATATTTAATTGCACAAGGATATGCTAAAAAATTTAACATTTCATTAGAAGAAATTTTGAAAATTTTTGCTTTTGAGGCAACCAAAGCAATTAATCGTGATATCGATCCAGATGCTGAAATTTTATTTGAACTTGATGAGGAAAACCAAGAGATCTTTACATACAACATTAATGGTGAAGTTGTAGAAGATAGCTTTGAATTTGATGATATTTCAGAAACTCAATTAGACATCCAAAGAATTACATTTATTAAATTAAGTGATGCTAAAAAAGTCGATAAAAAAGCAAAAGAAGGAGACACAGGATTTAAAGTTCGTTTTGAATTCTCAATTCTTCCTGATAAAACAAAACTAAGTATTAAAAATGGTTTCTACCAAAACTTAAGAAATACAGAAAAACGAAATATCGTGCTACGTTACACTCCTCTTATTGGACAAAAATTAAAAGCTGAAGTTCTTACAAAAAACTCTAACGGTTCTTATAATCTAAAATTTGAAGATGGAGTTACTGCCTTTTTACCAGCAAATAAAGTTAATCGTTTATTAGAAATGACATTGGGTTCACACATTGATGTTTACCTAGAAAGTGTTAACGAAGACAATAAATTAAGTATTTGTCAAGTATCAACCGACTCAGCAAATCAAGTTAGAGATATAGCACTAAATGAAATACCCGAAATTTCACAAGGATTACTTGAAATTGTTAAAATTGAAAGAATTCCAGGTGTAAGAACTAAGATAGCTCTTAAGTCAACACCATTAGATGTTGACTTCGATGCTTTTGGTAGTGTTTTTGGAGAAGGGGCTAGAAGAATTCTTGCTATTTCTGAAAAACTTGGTGGAGAAAAAATTGATGTTATAAAGTGATTTGAAGATAAAAAAGAATTTATTCGTAGCGCTCTTTCTCCAGCAAAAATTATCGATGTTGTTGAAGATAAAAAAGGATATTTTGTTATTGTTGCTAATGATGAAATGAAAAATGCCATCGGGAAAAGAGGTATAAACATTGATCTAGCCTCAAAAATTACAGGCACAAAAATCAAAATTCTCTCTCCGGAAGAAGCAACCGAAAAAGAAATTGAATTTACTAATAGCAACAAATACGAAAAACCTCTTATTGGACACAAGAAAAGAGAAGGAAGTCACAAAGAACTCCAAAGAATTCGTTTCTTTGAAAACATTGATATTGATATGAGTGAGTTTTCAAAAGATGTTGCACAATTTGCTGAATCACAAACAATTATTGAAGAAGCACCAAAAGTTGCTAAACCTAAACCAGTAGATAAACCAAAAGTAAAAGAAGAAGAAATTGATGCATTATTTAGCGAAGAAAATATTGCTATTGAATTAGATGATATTAACGAACATTTTGATTACGATTTTATTGATCAAATTAACTTTGAAGAAGAAGTAGAAGAGCAAAATCATCCTCAAGAACAAGAAACACAAGACCAAAAAGAGTCAAAAGCTGTTAAAGCTTACAAAAATGCAAAAATTGAAATTAAAGACTTTAAAGTTGATAATGACTTAGCAAACTACGGGCTAGATTTCAATTTAGATTTATCAGGCTTTGAGGAACAATGAGAAGATGATAAAAAATAAGAATTTTACTCGTAAATGTATTGCTACAAACCAAATTGTAGATGTTTCCCAATTAGTCAGATTTGACTTAAATAAAAATAAAGAAATTCGCTTAGATCTTAAGCGCGAACTCAATGGACGTGGTGCATATATGATTTATTCACCAGAAAATTGAGCAAAAATTAAAAAAACTAAGGCTTTAAATCGGGTATTCCGTTTTGGAGTATCACCTGAAAAATACTTAGAAATTGAACAAGAACTGTTGGAGGTATACAATGAGCAAAAAGAACAACAGAATTAGTAATGTTAACGAAGTTAAAGAACAACTTATTACAACAAAAACCGAACTAAAAGACGGTGTGTTTACATTTACAGGACCAATGTCTATTAGTGATTTTGCTGCTAAAACAAATAAAAACGCTAATGACATTATTAAAAAATATTTCATGGAAGGAAAAGCAAGAACTCTTAACTATATTCTTGAAGAAGAGGAAATTGCAGAACTTTGCCTTGAATATGGTTTTGATTTCAATAAAGAAACCAATGTTGATGCATCAAACTTTTTAGACTTAGTTAACTTTAAAGATAATGCAAAAGATTTAATTAAACGTGCGCCTATTATTACTGTTATGGGTCACGTTGACCATGGTAAAACCACATTAATAGACAAAATTAGAAACTCAAATATCGTTGATAGCGAAAGTAGTGGTATTACTCAACATACAGGAGCTTATCAAATCGAACACAAAGGTAATAAAATTACTTTTATAGATACTCCAGGTCACGAGGCTTTTACACAAATGCGTGCTCGTGGTGCTAAAGTAACGGATATAGTTGTTTTAGTTGTTGCCGCTGATGATGGAGTTATGCCCCAAACTAAAGAGGCCATTAGCCACGCTCATGCAGCTAATGTTCCAATGATTGTTTTTGTTAACAAAATGGACAAACCTAATAAGGACCTAGATAGAATTAAGGGTGAATTAGCAGAAAATGATGTAGTTATCGAAGAATACGGTGGAAGTGTTCAAATTGTTTACGGATCAGCTTTAAATGGAGAAGGTCTTGACAACCTTTTTGATCAAATTATGCTTTTAACAGAAATTTTAGATCTTAAAGCAAACCCTAAACGTTATCCAATCGGTACTATTATTGAATCAAAAGTCGATAAGGGTGTTGGTGCAGTTTCTACAGTAATTGTAGAAAATGGTACCTTACATAAAGGTGACTTTATCGTCGCCGGTTCAAGATACGGTAGAGTTAGAATGCTTCTAGATTCGCATAAAAAGCCTATTGAATTTGCAGAACCAGGAACCCCTGCTATTGTAACTGGTTTAAACTATGCTCCTGATGCCGGAGATAAATTCATTGGTCTAAATGACGAAAAATTCGCTAAAAAGCTTGCCGGACAAAAAGCAATGTATGACAAAATAACTACTCTTTCTTCAAAATCAAATCAAGAAGAAAACTTGGATAAAAAAGTTATTAACGTTATCATTAAATCAGACGTTCACGGAACTGCAGAAGCTATCAAAGGACAAATTAACGGATTAGAAAATGAAGAAGCTATTATTAAAGTTATCTCTGCAAGCGCAGGAAACGTTAATGGTACAGATTTATTACTAGCAAAAGCTTCAAATGCTACTATTTTTGTTTTTAACCTTAAGCCAGCTTCTCCAATTAAACAAAGTGCTCAAAATCAAGGTATTAATATCATTGCCCACGATGTTATTTATAAAATGATTGAAGATTGCCAAAAAATGCTTGATGGTCAAAAAGCTCCCGTTTATGAAGAGCAAAAAATTGGTGAAGCTCACATTATTAAGATCTTCACTTACTCAAAAGTTGGTAAAATTGCAGGTTGCATGCAAGACACTGGTGTTGTTCGCCAAAACGCAAAAGTTAAAGTCTTTAGAAAATCTAAATTCATTTACGAAGGAGTTCTTGATAGTTTAAGAAGAGAACTTAATGACGCTAAAGAAGTTGTCAAAGGAAAAGATTTTGGTTGTCATATTAAAAATTACAACGACATTGAAGTTGATGATGTTCTTGAATTTTACGAAGATGTACAAGTGAATTAAGGACAATTATGGATATAAAAAATTTAATTAGAGATGTTCAAGATTTTCCTAAAAAAGGAATTGTTTTTAAAGATATTTCTCCTCTTTTAGCTAATGGAGAAGCATTAAGTTACACAATCGATCAAATTGCATCACATTGTGAAGATGCCGATGTTATTGTAGGGCCTGATGCTCGGGGATTTTTGTTTGGAACACCAACAGCGGCAAAATTAAAAAAACCATTTATTATGGTTAGAAAACCTAAAAAGCTCCCTGGCGAAGTTGTTTCAATGAGTTATGACCTAGAATATGGTTCAAATACCCTAGAATTACAAAAAGGTTTTATCAAACCTGGACAAAAAGCAGTTATTGTTGATGATGTTTTGGCCACAGGAGGGACTACAAAAGCAATCATTAAACTTCTTGAGTCACAAGGTGCTACTGTTTCAAAAGTAATTGTACTATTAGAACTTTCTGAACTTAACGGTAGAGAATTACTCGAAACCAATGCTGAAGTAATATCTCTTGTAAGAGTTTAAATGAAATCAAATAATCAAAATAAACCTTCTATTTTTAGGTTTATTTTATTTACCCTTAAAATTACATTTCTTGGTTTCGGAGGCGGTAACGCAATGCTTCCTATCATTAAAAGCGAGGCTATTGAGAGAAACAAATGAATCACATCGGCAGAATTTGATCAAATGGTCTCTCTAACAAATATGTTGCCCGGTCCTTCAACTATTCAATCAATTACTTTTATTGCACATAAATTCTATTCTTGATATACATCCTTTTTGCTAGTTTTAATTGCTTCCTTACCTCATTTAATCTTAGCTTTAACCGTTGTTATTTTAATTGCCTTTATACCTAAACAATATCTTTATATTATTATGGTTATGGCTTTAATGCCTGTTATTTCAGGGCTATCTTTAATAACGTATCGTTATTTTAAAAAATCAAAGGAAACTCTTAAAATTTCACTTTGAGTTCCTTTAATGACTTTTTCTATTTTATACTCTTTATTTGTGCCGATGCCATTTAACTTGCCGATATTTGCTTTTATTTGACTTTTTTTATTTGTTTTAATCTATACATTTTTTGTTTACAAAAAGAAAAAGAAGGTAAAGAATGCTAATATTAGTTAGCTTTGTGTTGCTAATTATTATTTCATTATCGGTATTTGGTGGTGGGCAATTATTTATGCCTGTTTTTGAATGATTTTGAGGTTTTATCAAAACTACATTTAATTTTGATATTACTTCTGATGATATTGCAAAATTCTTTGCTGTTGGAAATTCTACACCTGGAATTCTAGCTCCTAAATTCGCTATTTTTACTGGTTATGCCTTAGGAGAAGGACATTGATGAGTAATATTAACAACTCTAGGGGCTTATATAATTTTTGCTGCTCCTGCCATATTATTGATGCTTTTTTCTAAAAAAATAGTTAATAAATATAAGGATACTTTATTCCTCAAATCTTTTTTTAGATTTATGTCTCCTATTTTAGTGGGGATTTTAGGTGCACTTGTTGTTACATTGTTTTTAAAACTTGTGTTCCCTAGTTTAGGCTTTAATAATCATTTCGGAGAGTATATTAAGATAAATAGCGATAGTGAAATTGCTCGCTTTTTCAGTGGATGAAGGTTAATTTTGCTCCTTGTATATGTTCCTATTGGCATTGTCTTTTTTATTTATCTAATTGTTAAAAAAATTCCTCTAGTTTATCTTATTTTAGGTAATATTTCTGTTGGATTAATTATCTTATTGCCTTGAATGTAATCAGCTATTAAGCTGATTTTTTGATCAAAAAATAGCCTAATCGGCTATTCTTCATCTTCTCATTCAAATTGGAAACCGTAAATTGAGACAGTATCTCCGCGGTTAATTCCACGCTTAATAAGATCATCTCAAACACCAATTTTCTTTAAAATATTATTAAAACGAACCAAGTTATCGAATGTATTAATTGGAATTTTGTAATAAAGTTCTTCAATTTTTTTACCTGTTATTTCAAAATATCCTTTATAAGGAGATTTAATTACATAATCAGGCTCAAAAGTAATGACTTTAACTTCTTCTTCCTCTTGTTCAATTGGTGCTAGATTTGCTTTTTCAATTAAACTTCATAAAGCTTGTTTTACTTTTGTTAAGTTTTCGTGTAAAATAGCGGAAATTTCAACTACTTGAATGTCAGGATAAGCTTTTTTAAATTTAGATAGATGTTCATGAAAATCAGGCAGATCCGATTTATTAGCAATAACTAATTGCAATTTGTTTTCCAATTTATAATTGTATGACTTTAATTCTTCATTAATTATTTCAAAGTCCGCAATCGGATCTTTTTCAGGACTTCCAAAGTCAATTACATGAGCGATTACTCTACAACGTTCAATATGTTTAAGAAACTGTATTCCTAAACCTTTTCCTAGCGAAGCACCTTTAATTAACCCTGGTAAATCAGCAATCGTAAATGAATAATCTTTATATTCAACCATTCCTAATTGAGGTACAAGAGTAGTAAATTCATATTCGGCAATTTTTGGTTTGGCATTTGATAAAGCTCCTAAGAGCGTACTTTTTCCAGCACTTGGTTTTCCTATAATTCCAACATCTGAAAGAATTTTAAGTACGATTTTAGCTTCATATTTTTCACCAGGCATTCCGTTTTCGGAAATTCTTGGAGCTGTATTTTTTGAGGTTTTGAATTTTGTATTACCCCTTCCTCCTTTTCCTCCGGTTGCAATTAAATATGGCTTATCAGCTTCAATTATGTCGGCAACAAGTTTTTTACCATTATAAACTAGTGTCCCAATTGGAACTTTAATATAAGTGTGAGCTCCATTTGCCCCATAAAGATTTTTAGGTCCTCCTTTTACTCCATCTTCAGCAACTATATGTTTGTTTTTATAAAAAGATAATAGAGTGTTTTTTCCGTGGTCACCTACAAAATAGATGTTTCCTCCATTTCCTCCGTCACCCCCGTCTGGTCCACCTTTATCTACGTGCGCTTCTCTACGAAACGAAACCATTCCGTTTCCACCTTTTCCTGCTTGAACACTAATTGTAATTTCATCAATAAAACGTGCCATAAATTTCTCCTCTTATGTGTTAAATAAATAATACCATAATTGTACTTAAAAAGAATAAAAGCAGCCTAGGCTGCTTAGTATCTGAAATCATTAATTCCAGGGAATGTTTGTTCATCTGGATGCGAAATATCTCAAAATTTATTATCAATTCTTTTTTGGATTCCTCTTTGTCTGATTCATTCTAATTTACTTCAAATTCATGCACAAATAAATACCGATGAATAAACTCCAATTGAAATACCAAAAAGCATTGTAATATTAAATCCAAAGTTCGTTGCAGAACCAAAGCAAAGCAAGATTGCAATAGCAACAATCGTAGAAAGCGAGGTGTAGATACTTCTTTTTAAAGTATCAGCAATTGAACTATTAAGTATCGCTTTAATTTCTTGCTTGCTTAAGACATGTTTTGGATCAAAAGTATTCATTTTTTCTCTAATACGGTCAAATGTAACAATTGTATCATTAATTGAAAGACCAATAATAGAAAGCATTGCCGCTACCATAATGCTTGAAACTTGTAGACGAGTAAGAACGACAAAAGCTACAACAACAATAAAGTCATGTAAAAGACCTAAAATAGCAGCTATAGAGAATGTTCAATTCATTCTTACAAGAGTATAAATAACAATACCGATGAAACTTACTCCTACGGCAATTAAAGCGTTAATTACCAATTTAGTAGCTTCAGATGTAAGCACTTGATATTCATTTAATGTAATATCTTCTTTTATTTTTTCAGCAATAGCTTTAATTTGAGATATTTGATCAATACTTAAATTTTGCGATGTTCGTATATTAATTAAATAGTTTTCAGTAGTTTGAGAAACTTTTTGAATATTAATAATATTATCAATATTGTTAATCCCAAGAGTAGAAGCTTGTTCGCTTAAGGCTTGCTTAATTTGATTTGCTTGCTCAAGTGATAAATCCCCATAGTTTCCACCTTTTGAAACAATCGAAAGATCCACCCCTCCGCTAAATTCAATTGAGCGGTTGATACCGTCTCAAAAGTTTCCGCTTTTTTCCGCAAAAACTCCAAAAACAATAATTGAAGCAATTAGAATGAAAAGAGAAATCAAGGCAAATCATCTTGCATTTTTAAGATAATCAAAATTTCTTATTGCTAACGAAAATTTAGTTGGGTTTTTAATATATTTTTTGTGAATCCCTAACATTCACAAACGATTATCAAATCATCCCGTACCAACTACAAGAGTTGATAAAAATCTAGTAAAGACTAACATAACAATTAATGTAAAGAAAATAGAAAGAACTAATGTGATACTAAATCCTTTAACATCTTTTGTTCCCATAAAGAAAAGGATAAATGCAATGATAATAGTTGTAACATTTGCATCAAGAATCGAAGATAAAGATTGCCTGTTGGCATTTCTAAACGATTTATCCAGAGAATCACCAAGATAGACCTCGGACTTTAACCTCTCAAATGTAATAATGTTAGCATCTACGCTAATTCCGATTCCAATAATTAATGCTGCGATAGTAGATGGACTATATTCACCGTTTAATGACGTAAATATTAACAATGTTAGGAAAATATATAAAGCAATTGAAAAGGCACTTATTATTCCCAATAAACCATAATTAATGATCATAAACACTGCAATAACAACAAATACTAAAAGTCCAGCAATTGCTGTATATAAAAACGCAGATGATTGTAATTTAGAATCGAGATAGTAACTTGAAATAATAGTTAAATCATAATTGCTTAAACCAAAATTAATTCTATTAGCTAAATCTTTTGCGCTATTATTTGTGAAATTTCCACTAATAATAACTTTTGAAGTACTAATTGGTGCCTGAACATTTGCGACACTAATTAAGTATTTTCCTTGAGTGTCAATTTCTTCTTTTTTGAAATTGTTTGCTTTTCCGTCTTTATCATACGGCTTATTATTGACGTGAACAAAGTTTCAAAGATTTTCTCCCGACTCTTTTCAGTCATTAGGGAATCTTGTTTTTGCTAAATTAATTAAATCTTTAATGTCTAATCACATTAAGATTGTTTTGTTTGATTGCGATGAAATATACTCAGTTGCTTTAGTTCATTGGAAACGAGCATCTTCATTTTTAAGAGTTAATTCGACAACGTTTTGGCCATTTTGATTCGAACTTGTTGCACTTCCCTCTAAAAATGGAGGTATTCAATTTTGTGGTTCGCCATCATCTAAAGTTTTATCAGTTACAAAAATGCCGTTGTAAAAAATAGGATGTAAATTTGCATCAGTAATGGTTAAAGTAGGTTTGTTTACGATTTCTTTAAGAAAGTCTTCTTTTTGATAGTCGGTTAATTCCCCACTTTTAGTAATTCTGATCTTTCCATCGCCTTCTGTACTGATAGACACCCCATTAAGACCAGTTCCTCCTGTTAAACGTTCAAAAAGAGAATTATTTACGTTTTCAGTGGTTTGTTTATCAGCATTTTTTCCGTTTTGAGTAACTTGAATAACCGTTTCAATACCACCACCATAATCAACTGATTTATTGACATTTTGCGAAACATAGTATTTAGAACCAAAAGTAATCGCAACCATTGCAGATGTTAAGGTTAAAACTGTAATTAAAATTCTTTTTCAGTTGTTTAACTTGAAAAAATTTCTAATACGTTTCATAATTTATATTTTACCAAAATAACCCTTTTTGCGAAACATACAATTTAACCTAATTTATTGAAATTTAGCAACTAAAAATTATAAAATAGCTAGTTTTTGTTTAATTAAATAATCAATACCTTTGCTTGAAATTTTTCTTCCTCTTGAGTTTTTTTCAATTAACTTTAAGTATAGTAAAATTGGCTCTATTTCATTTAGAATGTTATCTTTTTGCATAGGCAATAATCCGGCAATTGTATCTAGTGATACAGCTCTATCCTCGAAACCTTCTCAGATTGTCATTAAATAATCAATATGGTCTTTAGAAAGTCCTAGCGGGTATAATTCAAGGTATTTTAGAGTCTTAAAAATAATCTTTTTGCTTATTTTGCCGTGATTTTGGGATATGGCAAAGTCATTAACACGCTCTAATAATTGGTTTGCAATTCTTGGTGTGGAACGAGAATAAGACGAAATAATAGAGACAAATTTTTCTTCCATTTCTATATTCAATAAATCCATTGAAGTTCTAATTATTTTATTTAAATCTTCTTCAGAATAATTTTCAAAACGACCTATATATCCAAATCTATCTTTAAGAGGTTGCGATATTTCGCTAATTTTAGTGGTAGCTCCAATTAAAGTAAATGGTTTGATTTTCATCCTCATTGCTTTTGCGTTTTCTTCAACGCCAATTATTAAATCAAAAACAAAATCCTCCATTGCATTATAAAGAAATTCAATAACTCCTTTATTTATGCTATGAATTTCATCGATAAAAACGATATCATTTTCTTTAATTACCGACAAAATAGAAATCAAATCTGATTTCTTTTCAATATGTGCTCCTTGAATAATATGTATACTACTATTTGTTTCATTAGCAATGATGCTTGCTAGTGACGTTTTTCCTAAACCAGGCATTCCATGAAATAAAATGTGTGGTAGTACTCTTTCTTGCTTTTTTGAGCTTTTAATCATTGCTTTTATGGTTTCTACAATTTTGTGTTGTCCAATAAAGTGTTCAAAATCTTGCGGTCTAAGTTGTGTATTCATTTTGTCTAGTTGTAATTAATTCAATACTTTTTTCAACAAGTTGTTCCAAATCATCGGTAGGAACGACATTGGTTAGAGCAAAATCAATTTGTTTCTTCTTGAAACCTAATGTATTTAAAGTTTCTGCCAAATCTTGCAATTTAGCTTGATTATTAGAGTTGGTTTTTGTTTTTTTAGTTAACATTTTTGATCATTTTTGAGCTAACTCTACGCATATATAACGTGCTGTCTTATCTGAAATAAATTGAATTTTTGATAGTTCTTGCCACTGATCATTAGCAATTAAATCCGCAATATATTCTCAACCTTTGTCAAGCATATTCATCGCAATTTTTGGACCTATTTTGTCAATAGTAAGTAAATCCAAAAACAAAAGACGCTCTTTAAAATCTTTAAAACCATATGTAATTTTCAAATAATCTGAACTATATTCGTAAAAATATAGTTTCATTTTTTCGTGTAATGAATATCTTGATTCATTACAAATTGTTACTAAAAAACCCTCTCCTTTAGATTCAAAAATAATGTTGTTGAAATTTTTATGAACTATTTCACCTAATTTATATAAAAGCATATTTCTCCTTTCAATTATGTCTTAATTTTTTATTCAAAAAATGCACAAAAAAATACCGGTTTCCCGATATTTTAAATTATATAAAAATTATTGAATACGGTCGTTAAGGGCTTTATATCCTTGAACTTTTTTACCATTGTAAAAACCACAAAATCTACATACTACATGTTGCTCAATTTTTTGTGTACAGTTTGAACATGCAACAAGGTTTGGCATTGATAATGCTGAGTGGCTGTTTCTTTTGTGTTTACGTTGTTTCGATGTTTTACGCTTTGGTACAATAGCCATGGTTCCCTCCTTTATTGTGGTTTTATAATAAATGCTATATTATTATATATTATAAATTTAAAAAAACTTAATCTTTTTTAAAAATTTACACCTTGGTTTTTTCAATGTATTAGTAATAATTAAATAAAATTGTAAAAGTATTTAATTTTAAATTTAAATAATATTATTCGTTTTCTTTTTTGTGTTTTTCTAAATTAATTAATAACGATAATTCTTCGAGTGATTTGGAATCAACAGAAGAAGGTGCGCCTGTAAAAATATCTTGATTTTTTGCATTTTTAGGGAAGGCAATAACATCTCTGATTGTTTTTTGCTCTGCTAAAATCATAACCAAACGATCCATTCCTAGCCCAATTCCACAATGTGGTGGAACCCCGTATTTAAGACCGTTTAAAAAGAATCCAAATTTTTCTTCTTGCTGTTCTTTATTAAGGCCAATTAATTCAAACATTTTTTCTTGCATTTCAGAATCATAAATTCTTGCTGAACCAGAGCCTAATTCAAAACCATTTAATACAAGATCATAACTTTTGGCTCTTAATTTATCTTTGCTTAAAGTATTGATTTCTTCTAAAGTATTATCAAATTGAGTAAATGGGTGGTGAGCTGCAGCTCAAGTATCATCTTCTTCATTGTACTCAAACATTGGTCAGTCAACAATTCAAGAGAAATTATATTCATCTCTTGCTCAATGATAAATATTGTTTAATTCAACCCTAAGTGCTCCTAGAGCTTGCGAAGCATTCTCGTACTTATTAGCGACAATAAAATATGTTCCATTATTTTTGTTTATTTTTTGAATCAATTCTTCAACAGCTTGAGGGATTTTTTTTGCAAAATTGCTTTCAACGAATTTGCCATTTTCAACAGTGAAGTAGAATAAAGCATTAGCTTTATTTTTCTTAGCTATTTCTTCCAATGCTTTAAATTGTTTTTTTGTAATTACCTCATCAATTACTAAAAGCCTCTTTGAAGGAGCGTCTTTAATAATATTAAAATCTGTTATGTTTGCAAAATCAGGAATATCTATAATTTTAACTTCATATCTTAAGTCTGGTTTGTCAGTTCCGTAGTCTCTAATGCAATCATTAAATTTTAATTTAGGAAAAGGTGTTTGAATATCAACATTCATTACCTTTTTCATGAAGTGTTTAAAAAGACCTTCAATTAAAGTCATAAAATCAGGTACTTCTAAAAAGCTTGTTTCAATATCTAATTGTGTAAATTCTGGTTGACGATCTTTTCTTGAATCTTCATCTCTAAAACATCTAGCAAATTGATAATATCTCTCAAAACCTGATACCATAAGTAATTGCTTGAATAATTGAGGCGATTGAGGAAGTGCATAAAAAGTACCGCCGTGTCTTGTAGGAACAAGAAAATCTCTTGCTCCTTCTGGTGTGGCCTTTGCTAACATCGGGGTTTCAATTTCAGTAAATTCGTTTTCTTGCATATACTCACGCATTGCGAAAAAAATATCATTTCTTAATTTAAGAGTTTTTTGCATCACAGGGCGACGCAAATCTAAAAAACGATATTTTAAACGAAGCTCTTCATTAACTTCTGCATCATCGCGAATAGCAAAAGGAAGCTCATTTGCAGAAGAGAAGACTTTAAAATCTTGAACAATAATTTCTATATCACCTGTTTTTAATGAAGGATTAGGATCTTTTCTTCTAACAACTTCACCAGTAACTTCTAAAACACTTTCTTTTGAAAAGTGAATTGGTTGGTTAAACACAAGTTGAGTAACTCCGTATTTATCTCTTAAATCAACAAAAGAGATTTCTCCGAATTTTCTCTTATTTAACACTCAACCATAAAGTGTTACAACTTGGCCCACATGTTGCAAGTTAAGTTCGTTATTTTTAAAAGTTTTCTTCATAAGAATCCTCCAATAAATCTGAAATATAAGCAAAAAGTTTTTCCATTTCTTCTAATTCTTCAACATCAAAAATTGTTTTTTGACCACTTCTTAAATCCTTCAAGACAAGTGAATTAGGTCCAATAACTTTAGGATCTTCATAAATTAAAATCTTTGCTTTTTCTCTACGAGCCATTTCCATAATTTTTTTCTGCTTGATTAATTCTGGAACAAATTTGTTATTTAAAGTTCCTAAGTATTGATCAATTCCATTTTTAAATTCTAAAAGTAAATCTAGCTTTTTCTCATCATCAGATGCCGCAAATAAGATATCTAATTCAGGAACAATTCCAAAATTAGGAGCTTCTATCACGCCTTTTTCAGGTATTCATAAATCAGGGAAGAGATCTAAAAGTCTATCAATTCCAATTCCAAAACCTACACTAGAAATTTTAGGACCTCCTAACTCTTCAATTAAATTAGAATATCTTCCTCCACCGATTAATGTTATTGGGTCTTTTTCACCAAAAAGAATTTCAAAAACTGTCTCATCATAGTAATCAAGACCACGAACAAGATTTTCATTTACTTCATAATCAATATTATAAACATCTAAAATATGTTGCACTCTTTGGAAGTAAATTTTACTTTCTTCACTTAAGTAATCACTAATTTTAGGAGCATTTTGCATAAAAGGTAATTTAGAGTCTACTTTGTCATCAAGAATTCTTAATACATTTTTTGAATCTAATCTTTCTCTTGATAATTCTGTTAATTCATTGCGATATGGTTCTAAAAACTCTTTTAAAGCTTTTTGGTAATTCTCTCTACTTTGAGCATCACCAATACTATTAATAACAATTCTGATGCCTTTTTGAGCAACTTCTATTTCCTCTAAAAACGAATAAGCCGTGTGAATAACTAATCCATCTTTGTATGGATTTTTATCTCCTACATATTCAACTCCAGCTTGGTAAAACTGTCTAAAACGTCCTGCTTGGGGACGCTCATAACGAAACATTGGCCCAAAGTAAGCAAATTGTTGAATAATATTTTGAGCATATCATTTATTATCAACAAAGGAACGAACAAAAGATGCTGTTCCTTCAGGTCTAAGAACCAATTCACGGTTTCCTTTATCAGGAAACTCAAACATCTCTTTTTTGACCATTTCGCTTTGTTCATTGCTTCTTCTAAATAGTTCCGAGTATTCTAAAATAGGTGTTTCAATCATTTTGAACCCTAATCCAAATGTTGTTTTAACAAACATATCTTGTAAATATTGTTTTCTATTTCATTGAATACCGTTATAATCTATTGTTCCTTTTACTTTTTTAATCATATGTTTCTCCTAAAATACTATAAGTATTTTAATTATACTCAAAAATGCTTTTTTGCTCTGGGCAAAAAAGTTCAAAAAAAGCAAAGTAGTTCTTTGCTTAATCTTCTAAAAATTGACTTAAATACTTGCTTAGTCCAGCGTTTTTACAAGGGTATGGCGAAATTTCATCGGCAATATTTTTGAAGGCTTCTGCTGAATTTTGCATAGCTACAACTTTACCTACAACACCTTTAGTCGAGGCATCATTCATAGAATCACCGATATGTATAGCATTTAAGGGATCAATGTTTCAAAGGTTACATAAATATCTTTCAGCTTCCCCTTTTGAAACATTTGCTGCAGTTATTTCGATGTAATTACTTTTATTACCACTTAGTGTTACATTTAATTTCCCTGCAAATAAAACTAATCATTTTTTATAAAGTCTTTGAAGTTTTCTTTTTGATGGACATCAAACTAAAACTTTATAGGCTAGAAATTCATTTCTGAATTCTTTATAAACTCTTATTTTTCTTCCTGTTAATCTAAATAAAAATTGGAAAAGTTTATTTCTCACAAAACTAGTGTGCGAGAAATTAGAATTAAAAATAATAACCGCTTTTTCTAAAACAATTTGATCAAAAAGTTCTTGCACTACATCGCGGTCTATTTCTGATTTTTTAATAAGTTCTCCATTAACAACAATTTTTGAACCATTTCATGCAATAAATGTGTTTAAATCAATTTTTTTCAACATTCGACGGGTGTTTTCATTATCCCCTCTACCAGTTGATACAATCACAGGAATTCGCTGACTTAAACGTTTAATTACTTTTGCATTTTCATCGCTTATTGCTTTTTTGCCATTTTCTTTTCCATCAAGCGCTGTATCATCTAAATCAATAAAAATAATTTCGGGTTTTTTCATATATTTATTATATCAATTCATTAAAAAATAGCACTTTTTTGTGCTATTTTTTATAAAACTTCATTTAATGCTTCTGTAAAAATTGGGTGTGTATAAATGAATTTACCAAGGTCGCTTGCTTTAATTTTAAACTTTATTGCTAGCGATAAGATATTGATCATTTCTGCTGCTTCATAATGTCATAAAGTAGCGCCAATAACATAATCGTCTTTGTCAACTAAGATTTTGATAAATCCTGTTTTTTCCGAAATTACATGTGCTTTTGGAATTGCCATTACTGGTAATTTTTTAAGTGTGTATTCAATACCTTGTTCTTGGGCTTGCTTTTCATTTAATCCAACTCTTGCATATGCTGGATCTAAGAAAGTTGTCGTAGGTAATAAATTACGGTCTTTAAGAGTGTATTCAGGTTTTTTTCCTAGTAATTGAGGAAGAACAATTCTAGAGTCATCTAAAGAAACATAAGTAAAGAAGGCACCACCTTTAACATCTCCGATTGCTCAAATATTTGAAGTTGTTGTTTCAAGAAGATCATTAACTTTTATTGCTCCTCTTTCAACTTCTATTCCTGCTTTTTCAAGCTCTAAATCAGCTAGATTTGGAATTCTTCCAACAGAAGTAAGTACGGCATCAAATTCTTCTATTAATGTTTGTCCATTTGAATTAAGAGAAACAGAAACAGAGTTTTCTTTGTCAACAAATTTTGAAGGTGAAGTATTAAATAACAACTTAATTCCTGATTTAATTAATTGTTCTTTTATCGCATTTGCATCTTCAATATCTTCTGAAGCTAAAAACGCTTCATTAAACTGAGCTACAGTAACTTCTGTTCCAAAATTATTAAAGTAACTAGCAAATTCTAATCCAATAAAACCAGCACCAATAATTAATAATTTTTTAGGTAATTCTTGTAAATTTAAAATTCCTGTGCTATCGTGTATGAATTTACTTTCTTTAGCACCTTCAACATCATATTCTCTTGATTTAGAACCAGTGTTAATGATAATTTTATCAGCACTAATTTCTTCTTCTTTGTCTTCTGATTTAACTTTGATAGTATTTGAATTAACAAATGAAGCCACACCTACATATGGTATTACATTTTCTAAATCGGCTAAATTATGGTAATTCTTTGAATTTAAGAAAGCAACAAAGTTTTCTTTATGTTTAATGGCATGTTTAAAAGCTTCTTGTGATTCTTTAAATGTTCAATTTCTTCCTAGTTTTTCAGTTTCTTTTCAAATTTTTGAATTGTGTACAAAACTTTTGCTTGGCAAGCAACCTACATTAATGCAAGTTCCACCAAACATTTTTGGATCTCTTTCTATAATTGCAATTTTACTTTCAGGTTTAAGTTTTGATAATTTAGCAGCAATTGTTTTACCACCTTTACCTCAACCAACGATAATTAAATCATAGTGTTTCATTATTTTCTCCTTATTTGTTGCTCTAATTCAGAAATGGTAAACTTTTTAAATCAGTTTAAGACCTCTTCGTTAGCATCACTCATTAATGAAACCATAACAGAATTCATTGAACATGAAACTACGCAACTAGAATTTTCATTGCCTACTTTGTAATCATGCTGAATTCATTTAATATTTAGGTTTTCAAAAAGTTCAGCTAGATTCACAGAAGCATTTTTAATTTCGTAACCCCCATTACGTCCAAAAGTTCTTTTAACATAATTGTTTTCTACTAATCTTGACAAGACATTACGAATCTTTGTTTCATGAACACCAATATTTTCAGCTATATATTTACTTTTTAACGATTCTTTTTTGTGTTCAAGCAAAACTAATGAATGAATCGCAATAACAAAATCGGAATAAGAAAAATATTTATCTGTTATGTTTTTCATAACATAATGATAGCACATTTGCTGTATTTTAAAATCAAAAACATTAATAATATATAATTTTGAATCATTGAAAGGTTTGAAATGTCTGATAATAATTTTGAAAAAGATTTAGAAATAATTCCTAATAAAGAATTACACATTAACATGCAAGAAAACACTTTTTACTTTTTAGGTGAAAAAATGACTTTTTCAATTTCAACAAACCCTTTCTTTTCAAACCTAAAAATTACTAATTCTTTTACACAAAAAATCATAGACGTCATCGCTATAAAAAATAAAACTAACCAAAAGCAAATTCAAAAAGAAATTCAAAAGTGAATAGCAAAAAAGTTTTTACCTAAAATAGAAGCGATGCAAAAGGAAGTCTCTGATTTTTACAAAATTCCTAGTTCCCCTATTGAAATAATTTTCACAAAAACCATTCTTGGGAGAAACTGGTCAAAAGGTAAAAAAATTCAATACAGCTCTTTTCTTGCTGCTTTTTGTCCTGAAGTTGTCCAAAGTGTGGTTGTACACGAGGTTTGCCACACTGTTTCTAATTCAATTCCTAGCCATGGCAAGGAATTTTATCAATGCGTATATAAAAAGTGCCCTAATTACAAGGCACTTAAAAAGAAAATTCAAAATAGAAATTTTTACTAATCATAAGTTACACCAGTAAGTGTTTTAGCTCAATTAATAAAAAATTGATAAGTTTTATCTAAATCGGGTTTTCCTTGAGCTACTAAAAAAGATTTTTTATAAGAAAGCTCAATTAATTGTCCATAAATTTCGGCATTTTCACTGGCTGGCATAACACCAAGTTCTTCAATTTTATTTGGATAATATTTTGATATCAAACTATAAATAATAAATGCCGATGTTTGCATGTGATGTTTATCAATTTTTATAGACCCAATTGCCAATAGTTTTGCCGCCATTTCTTGGTCGATATATTTAGGCAACAAAATACCTGGTGTATCTAAAAATCAAAATTCATCAAATCTTACTCAATCAAGCTTAAGGGTCACGCCCGGATAATTAGCGACTTTTAAACTTGATTTTTGCGAAACTAAATTAATTAAAGAACTTTTTCCTGCATTAGGAATTCCTACTACAAAAGATTTTAGTCTTGGCTGCAATAAACCTTTGGCTTTATCTCTCTGAATTTTTTCATTTAATAATTTTTTAATTTCTTGAAGGATAATTTTTCTTGAGTTTCTTTGTCTAAGATCTAATCATAAAATTTTGGAACCTTTAAAGCGCTGATTAATTTTATCTTTTTTACTTTTGTCCATTAAATCACTTTTGGTAATAATAAATAATCTTGGTTTTTGTGGAGCAATATCATCAAAATCTTCATTATAAGAACTAATTGGACATCTAGCATCAAGCACAACAACAAATAAATCAGCAAGTTTAGCGTTTTCTTTGATATTCCTTGTTGCTTTGGCCATATGCCCAGGGTATCAATTTATAAAATATTGAAAGTCATCTGCAATTCTATCTTTGGCCATTTTTTTGTACTTCACTTTCTAATCTTTCTATTTTATGAGTTAATTCATCTCTTTCAACAATTAGATTACTAATTTCTTTTTCGTAATATTCTAGTGTGTGATTTAAACTTTCTAATCGGTTGTTTTCAATATTGATCAATTCAATAATTTGCTCTAAAAACATATCTACTTGTTCAATTGAGTAACCTTTTACGCTATATAAAAATTCCTGATTACTAATTTTTTTAATAATATCCTCTAGTTGCTTCATAATTTAACTAACCTTTTCTTGCTTGATAAAGAACTATTGACGCAGCACAAGCAACATTTAAGCTTTCAAAATTAATAGGTATATAAACTTTTGAGTTAACCATTTGGGCTATTTCTGGTTCAATACCATTTCCTTCATTTCCAAAAATAATTGCTAGTTTATCACTTCGAAAGGCAACCTCTTCTAGCTTATGCGCACTTTGATCTAATAATGTTGCATGAATCTGGAAATTTTCATTTTGTAATTTTTTAATTTCTTCACCTAAATTTTGAATTTTAATAATATTAAGATCAAAGAAGGCGCCTTGCGAAGCTCTTATAGTTTTTTCGTTGTAAAAATCAAAATCTTGAACTAAAACCGTGTCAAAATTAAAAGATTTGGCTAATCTAAAAATCGTGCCAACATTTCCTGGATCTTGCAATTTATTTAAAATTACAACGCGATTGAAATTATTATGATGATCTTTAAATTTTGCTTTGGCAATGATTTTCTGTGGTGTTTTTGTTGTAGATAAGTATTTAATAATATCTTCAGAAACTAAAATGGAATCTTTATATTTTGGGTTTTCAAAATATTCATATGTTTCCATTACTAAATTGTGTTTTTTTGCCTCTTCAACCAAATGATATCCTTCAATTAAAAAAACTCGCTGCTCTTGGCGATATTTTTTTAATTTTAATTTGGCCAATTCTTTAATTTGTTGATTATTTTTCGACTTTAAAATTTCCATCTCTTAAAAAATATTTCCCTTTTTCAACTTCATGTAAAGATAAGTTTTTGAAGTCCAATTGTCTCATAATTTCAAAAGAAATGATACAAACAGAATTAGCTAAGTTAATTGAGCGCATAGCATCAACCATTGGAATTCTTAAACAATTATCTAGATTATCTTGTAAAACTTGCTTGTCAATTCCTGTCGACTCTCTTCCAAACATGATTCAAATTTCACCATCATTTTCAAAGGTGTTTTGGTAATTAACATCAGTATATGTTTTAAGTCCATATCTTGTAATGTAGTAGATATTTTTATCTCCGTATTTTTTATTAAATGCATCATAAGATTCATGAACTTCATGTTCTATATCCGAAAGCATTCTTCCGGCACCTGCTCTTTTTAATCATTTAGGATGTAAGTCAAAAGCTATTGGTTTAATGATATGAAGTTTTGCTCCAAGAGCAAAACATGTACGAATAATATTTCCTGTGTTAGGACAAATTTCAGGTTGATATAATACAATATTTAGCATATTTTTATTATATTTTAATTACCTTTTTAGCAAAATAAAAAAGCGTATAAAACGCTTTTTTGTGGGTACTAAATTTTGAAATTTTATTCTTCGTCTTTATTTTGAATATTTCTACGTTTGATGATTTCATCAGCAATGTTTTTAGGACATTTTTCGTAGTGATCAAATTGCATTTGGTATGTTCCACGTCCACTTGTCATTGAACGAAGTTCTGTTGAGTATCCAAACATTTCTGAAAGAGGAACATTTGCTCTAACGATTGTAGCTCCGTCATTTCTTTGTTCTTGATCGTTAACAGCACCTCTACGACGTGAAAGGTCACCGATAACATCCCCAACATGATCTGAAGGAACAACTACTGCTACGTCCATAATAGGTTCAAGTAATACTGTTCCAATAGCATCTTTTGCTTTAGTAAGAGCTTTTGAAGCCGCGATTTTGTATGCCATTTCAGATGAATCGACATCGTGGTATGATCCATCAAATAATGTAGCTCTAACGTCAATCATTGGGTAACCAGCTAAGATACCTGCAGCCATTTTATCTTCAAGACCTTTTTGAATTGGTTTAATGTATTCTTTAGGAATTTTTCCACCAACAATTTTATCAACGAATTCAAAACCACCATCTGGATTTGGTTCAAATTTAATTCATACGTGTCCGTATTGTCCTTTACCACCAGATTGTTTGATGTGTTTTCCTTCAACTTCAGCAGTTTTAGTAATTGTTTCACGGTATGAAACTTGAGGAGCACCAACTTTAGCTTGTACACCAAATTCTCTTCTTAAACGGTCAACAATAATGTCAAGGTGTAACTCACCCATTCCGGCAATAATTGTTTGTCCTGTTTCATCATCGGTGTAA
The DNA here is from genome assembly GCF_000701485.1 of Mycoplasmopsis sturni DSM 22021. Lineage (GTDB taxonomy): Bacteria > Bacillota_I > Bacilli_A > Mycoplasmatales > Metamycoplasmataceae > Mycoplasmopsis > Mycoplasmopsis sturni. The sequence continues at coordinate 192,899 of NZ_JNIZ01000003.1, read as the reverse complement.
GTTCTAAATGTAGGGTCTTCAGCTGCTAATTTTTGAAGTCCAAGAGAAAGTTTTTCTGTAGCAGCTTTTGACTCAGGTTCAAGAGCTTGTGAAATAACGGGTTCTGGGAAAACCATCTTTTCTAATACAAGTTTTGGTGATTTTTCTGAAATTAAAGTATCTCCTGTTGTTGTTGATTTAAGACCAACAGCAGCAGCGATATCTCCAGCACGACATTCATCAATTTCTACACGGCTATTTGCGTGCATTTGAAGAATACGTCCAATACGTTCTTTTTCACCTTTTGTTGAGTTATAAACATAGCTTCCTTTGTTTAAAACTCCACGATAAACACGGAAGAATGTAAGAGATCCAACATATGGGTCAGTCATAACTTTGAAAGCAAGAGCTGCGAAGTCACCTTCATCAGTAGCTTCAACATTAATTTCTTCTCCATCTAAGTCAGCTTTAATAGCTGGGATATCAAGAGGTGATGGTAAGTAGTCGACAACAGCATCGATCATTCTTTTAACACCTTTATTTTTAAATGATGTTCCACAAACTACTGGGAAAAATTCAGAAGTAAGTGTAGCTTTACGAATAGCAGCTTTAAAGGTTTCTTCATCAATGTCTCCGCCTTCAAGTACAACCATCATAAGTTCTTCATCAAAGTTAGCAACAGCTTCAAGAAGTTCTTGACGCTTGATTTCAACAATATCTACTAAATCAGCAGGAATTTCTGTAGGAATTTCTTCCTCTGCTGCTTCTCCATTGTAAGTAATTGCTTGTCTTGTTACTAAGTCAATAATTCCATTGAAATCTGATTCAGCTCCAATAGGTCATTGAATTGCAACTGCATTTCCACCAAGTCTTGTTTTAACTGATTCAACTGATGCTGCAAAATCAGCTCCAGCCTTATCCATTTTATTAACATAAACAATTCTAGGTACTTTATAGTTTGTTGCTTGTCTTCAAACTGTTTCTGTTTGAGGTTCAACACCTGATTGAGCATCAAGAACTGCGACAGCACCATCAAGTACACGAAGTGAACGCTCTACCTCAACTGTAAAGTCAACGTGTCCTGGGGTATCAATTATGTTAATTCTTTTACCTTTTCAAAATGCTGTTGTTGCAGCAGATGTAATGGTAATTCCACGCTCTTGTTCTTGAGCCATTCAGTCCATTTGAGAAGCACCATCATGTGTTTCTCCAATTTTGTGGATTTTTCCTGTGTGGTATAAAATACGTTCTGTTGTTGTTGTTTTCCCTGCATCAATGTGGGCCATGATCCCGATATTACGGTAATCTTTTAATTCATATTCTCTAGCCATATATCACTATTCCTAGATTATCATCTGAAGTGTGCAAATGCACGGTTAGCTTCAGCCATTTTGTGAGTATCTTCACGTTTTTTGATAGCTCCACCAGTTTTGTTTGATGCATCAATAATTTCGTTTGCTAAACGAACATCCATTGTTTTTTCGTTTCTTGAACGAGCGTAGTTAACAAGTCATCTAAGAGCAAGAGTTTTTTTTCTTCTTGGAGAAACTTCTGTAGGAACTTGGTAATTTGTTCCACCGATTCTTCTTGTTCTAACCTCTAATTGAGGAGTAATGTTTTCTACTGCTTGTAGAAAAACTTCCATTGGGTCTCTTTGTGTTTTTTCTTTAACAATTTCAAATGCTGAATATAAAATATCTTGAGCAATTGATTTTTTTCCGTCAAGCATAATAGTGTTAATTAATTTTGTAACTAATACAGAATTAAAAACTGGATCTGCAAGTACTTCACGGATTGGTGCACTTTTCTTTCTTGACATATGTCCTCCTAATTTTTATTCATTTATTGGGTAAGTGTAATTTTTGATTAATTTAAAACTATTTTGCTTTTTCTTTTTTGGTTCCGTATAAACTACGTCCTTGTTGACGTTTTGTTACTCCGGCAGCATCTTGTGTTCCACGAACGATGTGGTATCTAACCCCTGGTAAGTCTTTAACACGACCTCCACGAATTAATACAACAGAGTGTTCTTGTAAGTTGTGTCCTTCACCTGGAATGTAAGCTGTAACTTCCATTCCATTAGATAACTTAACACGAGCGTATTTACGAAGCGCTGAGTTAGGTTTTTTAGGTGTCATTGTAGCAACACGAGTACATACACCACGTTTAAATGGTGAAGCCATTTTTTTAGCTTTTTTAATAAGTGAGTTGTAACTTAAGCTTAAAGCGGGTGCGTTTTGCTTTTTAACTTTAGAAACACGACCACTATTAACTAATTGATTTGTTGTAGGCATTTCTAAACCTTCCTTTCATTTTGTTATTTTAATAATATAAACGGCATACAATAAAGTATGTAAACATTATATAACAAAAAACTTTCCCAGTGTATCGTATTTTTTACTTTTTTTAGAGTGTTTTAATTTGTTTTTTCTTTAACTAAAACAAGCATAAAAAGTTTATTTACTTCTTATTATGAGTATTTTTAAAAATCACTAAATGAAAAATAAACAGGAAAATAAAATTTATTTTTGTTTTTTCATTGGCAAATACAAAGATAAAGATTTTTGCTTTTATTAAGTATTCATTTTTTATTTTCAAACTATATAAATAATATGTCCAATATAAGTGTTATAATATATTACGCATCAGTAATATATAAACAATGAAAGGAAACATGAAAAAGCAAATTTTCTGATACTCTCAAAGTTTTACAAAACTTTTATTTAAAAAGAAAACAACAATTCTTTTTCCAATATTTTTTCTTTTTGTAGGACTTCTGATGATGGCATTGACATTTGTTTTAAAAAATAAATTGTCTTATATTTTGGTTGTTTCAATTTCAGCAGCCATTATGCTTTTAACTAATTTAATCTATGGAGGCTTAAAAGCATTAAATATTTTCAAAGATACTCAAGATGATGGATTAGAAATACTAATTTTATCTAAACCTATTTCTCGTTTATCTATTCTTACCGCAAAAAATATCGCCTTTATTTTTGTTGGTATATCATATTCACTTTTTAACTCAATATCTTTTATTATTGGACAAGTTTACTTTAGCCAATCTATAAATCTAGCCAACTTGTTTGCATGAGCAATTTGTGTTAATTTTGTGACTTATTTATTTTTTGGATATTTAATTTCTTTAATTTCCATTAAACTAAGCCCAAAACTTTCCATTACAATCCCGTTAATTTCATTTATTGGAATTTTAGGTGGAGGGATGGGGATTTCCTCAACTTCAACAACTAATTTAAATAATGCAGCTTACTATTTAGAAACTAAAAATGAATACCAAAACTCTGGTAAACTAGCTGATTTAGAAAACTTTTATTTAAAAAATAACAAAGATGCTTTTTACATTATTCCTAATGGTTTTAATAAAAATTTTAGCGAAAAACAAATTTCATATTTAGATAAAGTCGTATCTATCTCTAATAATTCAGCAAAAGAAATGCAATGATATACATATTTAGCTTTTCCTTATCAATTTTTTAGTGTTTTTGTCGACCCTAATGCAAAATTATTTAACAGCAATAACAAAAATTACCTTGATAATACTTTATTTTATAATCACCAAGATAGCGTTGAAAATTCATATAAATTAAAGTTAGCTAGCGACTTAGTTCAAGTGCCTTTTAATGAAAAAGGTAAAGTAATTAAAAAATATATTATTCCTGGAGCACTTAAAAATAAAACTATTTATAAAAATCAAGAAAACTCAAATATTATTTACGCAAGAGAAAAGGCAAGTAAATTCAATGTCTCTTTCCCTGAAGATGAATATGTATTTGCTTCACCAAACAATCTAGTAGGTGAAATCAAATGAGATTATATTCAAGAAATAATTCAGCTCCCATGATTTCAAAAAGTTGTAGAAAACTTCTACAATGAAAAATTAGCTGATAAAGATTTAATTAAAGATGAAATTTTAGAATTGATCTCTCAAGAAATCAACAGAGTAAATAATCCATTGTACACTGATTTTGAAGGACTTTCTACTCTAACAGATAAAAACTCATTTAGCTCAGGAAAAATTAAATCTTTAACAGAACAAAAAGTTTATTTTGCCGTTGCCTATCTATACTATATTTATTTTGCACATAATAATTCAACAACCTTAAGAGCATTATTGTACAACGTAAACACTTTTGATTACCAACCATCATCTTTTAAGGTAAAAATTGGTGATTTTAATTATTTTATAGGTGGATTTGGATCATATAGTTTAATTCAAAAAGTTGAAGACCAAAAAGTTATTATGCGCTATGAATTAACTAAATCAAACAATACATTATTCCAAAGTCTTGATACCGTTTATGAATATTCAAAAGACAAAAAAATTATTATTAAATCAACTTTTATTGCTATTTGAATAACAATGCTTATCTTAGTTATGGTTTTAAATACAGCTATTCTTGTTAGAAAGGACTACAAATAATGTCTCAATATATTTTGGAAGTAAAAAACTTATCAAAAAAGTATGGTCAATTCCTTGCTGTAAATAACATTAGTTTTAATGTACCAAAAGGTTCGTTCCACGCTTTTATTGGTAAAAACGGTTCTGGTAAAACCACAACAATTAAAAGCATTATTGGGCTTTATCGTTCTTTTTCTGGGCAAATTAAAATTAATGGAATCGATTCAAAAATACCTCATTCTCGTGATATTTTAGGTTATGTTCCAGAAAAAGCAACCTTTCCTAGCGAGCTTAATGTCTATGAATATCTATTTTTCTTAGGTTCCTTATTTAAAATCCCTAAAAAAGATTTAAAAAACAAAATTGAACATTATTTAAGTCTTTTTCAAATATCAGATTTAAAGTATAAAAAACCAATTAATTTCTCGTCAGGACAAAAGAAAAAGGTGCTATTAATTCAAGCTTTACTTAACGACCCTGAATTAATTATTCTAGATGAACCGGCTGCTAATTTAGATCCATATGCACGTTTTGAGTTGTTTTCAATTTTGCAAAAATTACAACAAGAAGAAAAAAGCATTATCATTTGCTCGCATATTTTAAGTGAAATAGATAAATATGCTACAGATGTCACTTTAATTCATGATGGACAAATACTTTATTCAGGCAAAAAAAATCAGAAATTAGATGACTTATTTTATGAAAAAGTTATTAAGTCTTAGTTTATTGCTTTTTTCTTCTGTTGGAGCTATTTCATGCGTAAATCAAGCAAATTCAACCCAAAATAGCTCAGAAAACTTAAATAACAAAGATAAAGAAAAAAATACAAAACAAGATTACTTATTAGAACAGGTAGAACCTTTATTTAAATTTACCTTTAGTGAAGACCAAACAAAAAAACAAGAATATATATTTGACCAAAAAAACAAACCAATTAGTAAATTTGATGAACTAAATTATTCTTTATACTGATATAGTCCATTTTATCTTGATATGGATCGTAAAAATAGAGAGTTTAGGCGCTTATCTTTAAATGCTAAAAAAATAATTAACCAAACCTTAACTAAAGATTGATTTTGATTTCTTAATAATTTAGAAAAAATTGGTTTTGTATTAAATCCATATGGAGATGAATATTATCATGATACCTTTGGTCTTGATACAACGCAATATGTGCTGTTAAATGATGCCGATAGACCTTATTTAATAACGAATTTAAAAACCAACAAAGCTCATTTAATTATCAAAGATTTTGACATTCAAAATGAAAATAATCAATTTAAGTTATTAAAATCTTTTTATTTAATTATTGATCAAAAAAGATTCTTAAATGGTTTTATCTACCAAAAAGATGATTCAGTCACAATTCAATTTACCGGTGATGTTTACGAGATTTTTAACAACGAAGAAGTTTTACAAAAATCTAATATGGAAGATTTTATCAATAAATTTCAACAAGAACTTTTAACTCAATATCAAAAAAATACCCAGTCATATATTAGCTATCGCGAAAAATTAGATCCAAACACAGACACTAAAGCACTAGCTCAAAAATTTAACGACCAATGATTTCTTACATTATTTAACCCGGATGCTTATTCTAAAAGTGCATTTTTAGCTATTAAAGAATTACAAAAAGAAAACATTAATCTTATGAGATTTACAATCAGAAAGGTGTAATTATGAAAAAATGATTAACTTTGCTACTTCCTTTAGCACCTATTTTTGTAACTTCTTGTGCTGATTTAAGCAATAATTCACAATTAGAAAAAATTATTCAACCTAAATATAATAATGATCTTGATCCAGCTACACAAGAAAAAGCTAAATCTGAAAAAATTTTAGATAGCATTGTTGAGCAGGTTTTCCCCAATTATGCAAGAAAGGTTGAATTTTTAAAAACTCAAAATAACACAAAAAATATAAAAGCCTTTTTTGAAAAATACAAGGAAATTTCGGAAGAATTCTCAGAAGCACAAAAAAATCTTTCCGATACTTCAGAAATCGTGTCAAGATTAAATGAACTAGCTAATAAAAATTGATTAATTGTGCTTAGAAACATAACTAAATTTCGGGCCATTTTCGATTCTTGGTTAACTTTCCCGCAAAACAAAGCAGGTTCCCATTCACAAAAATATTTGGATTCTTTAAAGAAACTTAAAGAACCTTCTCCAAAGCTTTTTTCAACAAACTATTGAGAAGAACTTATCGAAGGAGATGAGTCAGCCGAATTTGCAAATACAACAATTTTATATCTTAAAAAGCAAAACATCTTTTTAAGAATGAGCATTTCTGACGCACTCACTGACAATCCAATATTTAATTTTCCAGGACAACTTTGATATTTTCCTAAATCTAACGCAATTAATATCTCAACCAAAATCCTAACAGATATTGTCCATAGTGCTTACATCCACGGAGACCAAATAGGATATGATCGTTTTGAAGATGATATGGTGAAAAAATATCGTTATGGTGAACCGGCTAATTTTATCTTATTATCAAAAGATGTAAAAATACAAGCAACAAACAATAATAATTTTGGTTTCTCTTTTTCTAAACAATTTAATTAGAGATTAATAATGTTAAAGAAAATAATTAAATTAATATCATTATTTGTTCCTTTTTCAGGATTAATTGTTGCTTCATGTACAAACCATAACGATCAAATTTCTCAGGATTTTCAAAACAAAGATTATCAAAATGACATTAAATGAAAAGAATTTATCAATCGCGATTATGTTCTGGATTTATTAAATACAATTTACAACCATGACCAAACCCAGATTCAAGAATACATAAAAACTCAAGAAGAATTACTTTTAGATCCCGATTACAAAAACATTTTATCTAATGCACTACTTTTTGCCAATAACTTAACAAGATCTTTTGGAAGCAATGCATATAACAAAGAAGAAACTCCTTACCCTTTAAAAAATTCCGACAAAGTACTTGACCAGTTAAAAACAAAAAACTGGTTATGATACTTATATAATATAGATTCTTTCACCTATATTAATTACCCTTCGGTAGCAGACTTATTTACAACAACAAATGAAGATAATATTTTAAATAGTTTGCAAAATAATTTAGCTACAAGTGGTTTTATGTCTCTTAAATCTAATAAAGTAATTGATTACACTAAACAAATTATTGATGACCCAGATTCCTTTAAAACAACTACTTTCTTTTTAGTTTTAGATTCAGGTTTTATTCTCAAAATATTCTTAACACCAGATTGAGATAATCCAAGTATTATAAAAACAGAAATTAGTAATTATGTTTATTCTTTCCCAAAAATAGCCTTTAAAGATGATATTTTAGATCATTTTAATATCAAAAAATTTGTTCTTTCAACAGAAGCTTTTGGATCTGTGCCTCAAGACAGAAGCCAACAAATTTTATTTAAAGAACAATACGGAGGAAAAGAACTTCGCTTTACTTTAGTAGATGTGCAATAAAAAAGCAGGTTTTACTGCTTTTTTTTCGTTTGTTTTTTAAAAAAATCTACTATTTTAAATCAAAATGATCAAATTTGATTTCAGTATAAGTTTATTGCAAATAATAAAACTAATCAAGTAATTGAATAAAAAATCGAAACCACAACATTACTCTTATATCCAAAAATCACAATTGGATTATTAGCGATATTGTAACTTTCTCAAACCGTACCATCATAAACTGTTGCTCTTGCAATTTGTAAAAGTTGAGAAATTGGGGAAATAGAAGCCAAAAACTTCATTCAATCAGGGTACTTAGATAATGGAATTAAAGTTCCTATAAAATACCCTCCAAACATAATGACCATCACACTAATACCCAATGAAACATTTAAGGATTTAATTTTAGACATTAAAATTGTGTAAAAAAGTGAGCTTGATAAAACAGACAAAATAAGAGTTCAACTCATGCCAAAAACACTTCTAAAGGTCACTATATAAATAGTTTCTTGAATTAACTTAATTTCATCAGTTTTCTTTGAAAATTGATCAACTAAAGAATTTATTGCTTGTATTTCTTGATTATATTTGTCATGTAATTCCGGGTGATTATTTAAAAAAAACAAAACTGATGTAACTTTATCATATAAATCAGTGGTTCTATTTTTTAAGTCTCCTTCGGGATTAAGTACTTCAATTCTATTTACATTAAAAATAAAAATTAAACAAATAAATAAAATTAAAATTAAAAAGCAAATAAGCAAATTTAATAAAGCATTAAAAACAAAATAACTAAATCGTATTTTTCATTGCTTTATTGGAGTAATTTTTATATCTTCTATTGTTAAATTTGAATTATCTTGAGTTTGTGGCAAAGTCAAAGTAACTGCATTAACTAAACAAATTAAGAATAAAATTCCGGTTCCTATTTGAAAGGTTTGTATCCCAACTGTATTTGAGCTAAAATCATTCATTCTAGCAACCACATTATAAATAACTAATAAAATTAAAAAAACCAAAATAGGTGCAAAAAGAGTAATAAATAATCTTCATTTTTGATTATAAAACGACCTTCATTGTCTACGAAGTAAAACATAAATATCCATTATTACCTACTTTTAATAATATTTAAGAAAACATCATCCATATCACCATTAACTAACTCAATATCCTTCATTTCAGGGTTTTCAATCAAAAAATCATGAGCTTTATTTGTATTAACAAAATAAATTCGATAATGATTATCAATGTATTTAAATTTTAGATTTTTTTCTTTAAAACTTAATTCTAAATCCGGATCTACTTTATGGTAAATTTTTATAATTGTTTCTGTATATTTAGTTTTTAATTCCCTAACAGTCCCTCTTTCTAAAATTTTTCCTTTTTGTAAGACAATTACATTTGTACAATTATTAGCTTCTTCCATATAGTGTGTGGTTAAAATAATTGTCAAATTGTTTTTTTCGCGATAGTTTTGTAAGTTTTTTCAAACTAATTTTCTTGAATTTGGATCCAATCCCGTTGTTGGTTCATCTAAAAATAAAATTAAAGGTTTATGAATTAAAGCACGGGCAATATCAACTCTTCTTTTTTGTCCCCCAGAAAGTTGGTGATATAGCTTATTAGAAAAACTTGTTAATTCAAATTCATCAATAATCTTTTTAACTACATCTTTAATTGGTTCTTTAAATCTATTTCTGTAAAGCAATGCTTTTTCATAAAGAATTTCAGAAACTTTTAAATAAGGATCTAATATTGAATTTTGGAAAACTACCCCGATTTCATTTTTTATATATGCTTGATTTTTAAAGGCATTTTTTCCATTAATTCACACTTGGCCTGAGTCAGGTTTTAAAATTCCGAAAATAATATTGAGTGTGGTTGTTTTTCCGGCCCCATTAACTCCCAAAAAGCCAAAAAGCTCACCTTTTTGAACTTCAAAATTAAGGTTATTTAAAGCCTTAAAATTACCAAAACTTTTGTTTAAATTTTCAATTTTTAAAACTATTTCTTTCATTTTTCCCTTTGATTTTTTTATTATATATTTTTTTAGCATTTACACAAAAAACAAAGAATTTGTACACAATTTATCCACACATTTATTTAAAGACTATTTTTTATGTGGAAAGCCCTAAAAATCGCAAATGAAAGTTGTGGATTAATTGTGGGAAAGTTATTCAAATTTTTTTTAAATCCACAAATTTATTTAAATACATAAAAAACATTTAAAATTTAATTATGAATATAAAAGAAGTTAGTGGAAATTACACACAAAAATATGATTTAGAGATTAAAACAGAACAACTTAAAGATATCTTATATAACCGTCCTGATTCGTTAACATATAATGCCTATCTTAATGACATGCAAGTAATTAAAGTTGACAAGAACGTGGTTATTTTGTCAAATACAAGAGTTCCTGAAACAAGTTTAAATAGGTTCAAAAACGATCAAGTAAACATCAATATTATTGATGATGCAATTCGTCAGGTATTTTCAAAAGAATATTCCTGAAAATTTGTCAATTATGATTTAAACACTCTTAAAAAAGAACAAAAAGAAAATACCATAACTCCTAAAATCATTAAAGAAACTATTCAAACTCAAATTCAAAGCAATATGGTGCGTGCCAATTGAAATTTTGATAATTACATCGAAAGTAAATTTAATGAAGAATCAATTTCAGTATTTAAAGAAATTATTCAAGGGGATGACTCAATATCGATTGTCTTTTTATCAGGTAAATCTGGTTATGGTAAAACCCACTTATTACATGCAACCATTAATGAGTTAACCAAGAAGAAAAAGTCAGCAATATATATTGACCCTTACCAATTTACTTCTTATATTTCACCTATATTAAAAGATAATGATCAAGTAAAAATATCAAAAATATCTAAATATTACGCAAATATTGATGTTTTAGTTTTTGATGATTTTCAAATTTTTGGAGACGGAGATAAAAAAGCAACAAAAAACTTTTTATTTAAAGTCATTGATTCAAGAATGATGAATGATAAATTAACCATTTTTGCCTCTGAATATGAATTAAAAGATCTTAATGTTTATTTTGATGAACGATTATTATCTCGTTTAAGATCGGGTTTCCAAACCAAAATCCAAAAACCCGACAAAAAAGATCTAGAAATTGTTTTTGAACAGCTAATCAAACGCGAAACTGAAATTAATTATGATAAATTTACCCCTGATTCTGTTGATTTTGTTGTAAGTCATTGCAGTAGTTCTATTCGTGACCTAATTGGTGCAGTTAAAAGATTAAAATACCATAAAAAAGAAATTTCAAATAGCGCATATGTTTATAATGTTGTTCGAAACATTTTTGCAGATTTTGTTAATCAAGCAGAAAAAATTACCCCTGAAATCATTATTGAAAATGTCTCAAAATACTACAAGATATCACAAGATAAAATTTTAGGAAAAAGTCGGAATAAAGATATTGTTCTTGCAAGGCATATGGCAATAAACTTAATTAAAGTTCTTCTAGACCTTCCTTCAACACAAATTGGAAAGATTTTTAAAAGAGACCATAGCACTATTTTAAGTGCAATTGAAAAATTCAATAGAAATATAAATGAAGAAAAAGATGATCGCTTAAAATGAGCTTTTGATGCTCTCAAAAAAAACATCGGTTCCCATTAATCCACTTTTATCCACAAAAAAATAAAATTAATTAAAATATGAAAAAATTGCTTTTTTAGCTTTAAAAAGGCAAAAAATATCGTTTTTTTATATTTATCCACATATTCCACAGTTTATAATTATTATTAAATAAAAAAGAGGTTTTCATTATGAAATTCACAATTCAAAAAAATTTAATTGATAGTGTTGTTGATTTTATGAATAATTACATAGATTCAAATAATGCTTTTATACCATACCGTTGTTTGTATTTTTCTCTTGATTCAGAATTTTTAACTATCCAAGCTCAATCAGGTAATATCCAAGCTCAAAAACAAATACCAATTGATGAAGATAAAATAAAAATTGATTCAAAAGGTAAATTTTTAATAAATGCTTCTATATTAAAAAATATAATTAAAAAATTTAATAATAATGTTACTTTTTTAGTTAAAGATACAACAGTTGATATTTATGAAGGGGCTACAAAATTTACTTTAACAAGAGTTGATATAGATCAATATCCTCATATTAAATTTTCAGATCATGATAATAGAACTGAAGTTAAATCTATTGATTTAGAAAGAGTTATTTATAATGCTTCAATTGCTGCAAGTACTTCAAGTGATAAAATTACAGCAACAGTTCATAAATGTATTAATGTAAGTAGTGACGATGAAAATAATATACGTTTTGTTGCAACTGACTCATATCGATTAAGTACTGAATCTATTAAAGTTTCAAAACCAGTTTCTTTAAATTTAACTATTGATGCTAAAAATTTAAAGAAATTAGTTACAAAAGATGCAGATAAAAAAGTTATGTTATTTTTTAATTCTAGCAAGTTAGGAATTAGTTACACTAATACTATTATTCAAATTAGATCTACTGACTTAAATTACATGAATGTTTGAAATTTATTTAAATTTGATATATCTCGTACAATTAAAGTAGATAAACAAGAAATTTTAAGATTAATAAATAAAGCGCTTTTTGTTACTTCTGATAAAGAATTACGTTTAGAATTTACTTTTGATTCTAATGAAATTAAAGTTCGATATGAAGTACCTGAAATTGGTATTGGTGAAGCAAGTACATCTTCATGTCAATTAGATGGCGAAAAATTAGAAATTGATATTAATTACCAATTTATTAAAGATGCTATTTCAGTACTAGACAATGGTTTAATTAAAATTGAAGTTTCAAGAAATGAAGATCGTTTATTAATAACATCAGAAAATAATCCGTTTAATAAACAATTAATAACACCAATAAGAAGATTTTAGGGGTAAGTATGATAGTAAAAATTAAAGGTGAGTCAATAAAACTTAGTCAATTTTTAAAAAAAGTTGATGAAATTCAAACCGGCGGACAATCTAAATGATTTGTTGAAGAAAACTCGATTAAAATTAATGGAAGAAAACCTGACGGAAGATCAGCAAAAATTAGAATAGGTGATATTGTATGAGTTAATGATATTATCTATAAAATAGAATCAATTAATGATGAAGAAGATAATCAAAAATAGAGATTTTTCGTCTCTATTTTTTTAAATTCCAAGCTATATTTTATTTATAATAGAAATTAATATGGAAAATAGTAAACTTAGAGGTTCATTTGTTAAAATGTTAAAAGGTTCAAAAGAAGCTAATTGAGGTCTTCTAATGTTTAAACCTAGCGATTCATCTGAAACAATTATTGTTTATGCAACCAATAATGTTCCTAATCTTTATGTTAATTACGAAGTAGAATTATCAGCAAATAGTAAGTACAAAAACAATAAAAAATTGGTATCTTATATACCCGTGTTTGATAAAAAAGAGTTTGATTGAGTTTCATATTTTGTGAAACATGTTGAAGGAATCGGAAAAACAACGGCTCAAAAAATTATTGATAACTTTGGAACCGATATTTTTGAACTTGTTTTAGATCTTCAAAACAACGAAGACAAATTGAGTGAAATTTTAAGTTCAAAACAAATTTTAAGTATTCAAAATTACTATTTAAAAAATAAAGATATTATCAATTCCCTTTTAAGCACAGAAAACAATAATGAAGATGATATTAATTTTTTCTATACAAATAATCTTCAAAAATTCTACGAAAAATTGCTTTCTAAATTTGGAAATAAAGAATCTTTTGTTAATAAATACAAAACTAATTCCCCTTATTCTTTATACCTAGAATATGACTTTTCAATTAAAGAAGTTGATTCATTTGCTCTTCTATTGGGCTGAGATCCTAATTCTACTGTGCGTTTTGAAGCTTTTGTTGATTACTTCTTAATTGAAGAAGAAAATAATAATTCAATACTTATTTTAGCAAGCACCATAGCTTCAAAGATTAGTACTTATTTTTCTTTAAGTATTGATGAAATTATTGAAAATTTGAAGTATCTTATTGAACACAATAAATTACTTTTAATTCAAAAAAACGAAAAAAACTATTTAATAAGAAAAAAAACATACGCAAGAGAAAAAGAAGTTGTTCAAACACTTTTTAAAATTAATCGTGCAAAAAAACTTGAATTAGATTATGAGACAAGCAAAGAATTTAATAATCTTTCAAATGAGCAAAAACAAGCTTTTTATAATTTTCTAACCAATAATATAACTATTGTTTCTGGTGGTCCTGGAACCGGTAAAAGCCACTTAATTAAATTTATTAATAATACATTAAAGCAAAATAATCTTCAAAATGAAAAAGACTATTATATTCTTGCTCCAACCGGGAGAGCAGCAACTAATATTTCACTAAAAACAGGTGAATCATGCCGTACAATCCACAGTTTACTTAAAATAGATAGTGATGAAAAAAATATTTCTGCAGATTTAAAGGATCTAGAAAAAATTAAAGTTTTAATTGTTGATGAGTTTTCAATGGTTAATTTAAATATTTTTCATAAATTATTAATTAATTGTCCTAATTTACAAAAATTAATTTTAATAGGAGATGTAGAGCAGTTGCCTGCTATTGGGCCTGGTAATTTGTTAGAAGAATTAATAGAAAATGAAATTGGTGAAACAACTTATTTAGTCAAAAACTTTAGGAGTGAATATCCTGAAATTATTGAACATTTTAATTCAATTAAAAATGAAGCGATTCCGACTTTTAAAGATGGTGTAGTTGAATTATTGAGCATACCAAAAAAAGATTATTTAGAAAGTATTGTCAATGAATACTTAAATCAAGTATCTATTCAAGGAATTGAAAATGTTGTTCTTTTATCAACTTCTTATAAAGGTGATTTTGGATTAATTGCTCTAAACAATGCGATCCAAAAGAAAATAAATCCAAAAGGAAAATTAGTTTATAGTTCAAAAATTTTAAGTTATGATATCGAATATAGAGTTGGTGATAGAGTTATTCAACTTGAAAATAGAATATTGCATGATATTTATAATGGTGATTTAGGTGTTATCAAAGACAAAATAACAATAGATAAAAAGAATATCATTGTAGTTGAGTTTAAAAGAGGAAATAACTTAATTGAAATTAAATATACTGAACCTGAATTTAGAGATCAAATAAATCTTGCTTACGGAATTACTGTTCATAAATTTCAAGGAAGTGAAATTAGCAATGTTATTTTCGTGCTTAATCCTAGTGTGCTTTTTATGTTAACTAAAAAAATGATGTATACAGCAACTTCGCGAGCAATCAAAAAACTTACTATTATGTCAGAAGAAACAACCTCATATATTGATGTATTAATGCGAAATTACAGTAAAAAAGAAGAAATTCTTACTAATTTAGGAGAATTTTTTAAGGAGTTAAAATGAAATTAATTATTGGACTTGGTAACCCAGGAGAACAATATAAATATACAAGACATAATGTTGGTTTTTTGGCCATAGATAAAATATGTCAAAATCTAGGTGTTAAACTAAATAAAAGCAAATTTAATGGCGAGTATATAAAACTAGATGATGCAATTCTTGCTAAGCCAATGACTTATATGAATAATTCGGGTAATTTTGTTCAAGCAATAGCTAATTACTATGATATTTTGCCTGAAGATATTCTTGTTATCCATGATGAAAAGGATTTTCCTTTAGGTAAATCAAGCATAAAAGTTTCAGGGAGTGGCGGATCGCATAATGGTGTGATTGATATTGTTAATAAATTAGGGACACAACAATTTAAGCGTCTCAAAATTGGTATTAATGTTCCTCACGAAGGTCCTTTGCGTGATTTTGTGTTAGGGCGATTTTCAAAAGAAGAATTTATGGTTTTAGATAAAGTGCTTGAAGAAGCAGCTAAAGCTTGCGAAGATTTTATGTATAACGATATTCAAACGATCATGAATAAATTTAACCAAAAGCAAAATGCAACAAAAAATTAACCACATTATTGCTGTTTCTGGCGGATCAGATAGTATGTATTTACTTGAGCAGAACAAAAACAAAAATGTTGTTGTTGCTTATGTTAATTACAATCAGAGAGAAGATTCATATCAAGATCAAAAATTAGTAGAGCAATATTGCAAAAAAAACAATTTAATTTTGGAAAAACTTATTTTATCTAAACAAGATTATCAAGGTGGTAACTTTCAAGCCTGAGCAAGAAAAAAACGCTATGACTTTTTTGTTAATTTGTCAAATAAATATAATGCTAAAAGTGTTTTGATTGCACACCACAAAGATGATTTTTTAGAAACTTGTCTAATTCAAGAACAACGCAACTCAATAATTAACCATTGAGGAATAAAACAAAAAATTGTTTTTTCAGGAGTTTCTTTTGAAAGGCCGCTTATTTATAAGGTTTTTAAAGAAGAAATTATTAATTTTAATAAAAAAAACAAAATTCCATATCGTGATGATTACACTAATTTTATGGATAAATATTTAAGAAATAAATTAAGGATGAAATTATCCTTGTATTCAAAAACCAAAAAAGAACTACTGATTTTTAAATATAGATTTAAAAATTTATTAATAGCAATTAAGTATTTAAAAATGAATAAAGAATACGAGAAATGAAAGAAAAATAACTTTTCTCAAGATTTTATGCAGTTATGTAAATTTAAGTCTTTCATTACGTATCGATATATTCATGAAAATTTTTTAGATGTTAATTTGACAAAGGGCAAAATTAACGAAATTATTAAATTTATACTATCAAAAAATAGAACATCTAGTTACAAACTAGATAATAAGAATATGCTTGTTAAAAAACAAGGGAAATTGATATAATTTAAAAATTATTTAAATGAAAAGGAGGTTGTATGGGAGATAATCGTAGAAAAAGAATAATAACCTTTGTTGTTATTGCTTTAATTGTAGCGGCTATTATTGGGATTATTCTTTATTTTGTTCTTAATAAATCTACGTCAGTAGAATGAAAAATTAGTGATTTAGTTAATAATGTTGTATTAGCAAAATCTAACCCAGAAGACAAAATTTACTTTACAAGTATTGTTATTAACCCATTTAACAACACAATTTCAGGAACATTTGTAAATGATACAAAAGCAATTCCATTTATTGCTAATGGAAACTATAGTGATATTTCGGCTGTAGCAGGAGAATATAAAAACCTTTTCAGCTCAGATATCTTCCAAGCTTCTAATGTAGTTCCTGGCGGGCTATCTTCAATAGCTAAACCAGAGCAAAATTGATTTGTTTCATTACTTATTTCAAGTATTCCTTGAATTATCTTTATTATTATTTCAATATTTATTTTCAGATCTATTTCACGTTCAATGAATGGTCAAATGAGTAGTCTTGGAGGTGATAAAAGTCCAGCTCAACTCATTCAATCTGACAAAAAATTCTCAGATATAGCCGGAAATAAAGAACCAATTGAAGAAATAAAAGAGATTGTTGATTATTTAAAAAATCCTAAAAAATATGAAGCAGCAGGAGCGAGAATGCCTAGAGGTATTCTTTTAGGTGGTCCTCCAGGGACTGGAAAAACCTTATTAGCTAAGGCGACTGCTGGAGAGGCGTCTGTTCCATTTTTCTTTGTTTCAGCATCAAACTTCGTTGAATTATTTGTTGGTATGGGAGCTAAAAGAGTTCGTCAAGTTATTAATGAAGCTCGTAAAAAAGCTCCAGCTATTATTTTTATTGATGAGTTAGATGCTATCGGAAGAACGCGTGGTTCAGGAATTGGAGGTGGACACGATGAACGTGAGCAAACCTTAAACCAATTACTTGTAGAAATGGACGGAATTAAAGGTGATTCAGGTCTTTTATTTGTTGCTGCAACTAATAGAACAGATGTTTTAGATCCAGCTCTTACACGGCCAGGTCGTTTTGATAGAATTATCACTGTTGGGCTTCCAGATGTTAAAGAAAGAGAAGAAATTCTTAAATTGCACGCAAAAGGAAAAAGATTTGCAGGTGATATTAACTTTGAAAAATTAGCACGAAGAACACCTGGATTTAGTGGTGCTCAATTAGAGAATGTAATTAATGAAGCCGTTTTACTTTCGGTTAGAGAAAATACCAATGTAATTACGCTGCCTCTTATTGATGAAGCAATTGATAGAGTTATGTCTGGACCAGCTAAAAAATCAAGAACTATAACAAAAGAAGAACTTACACTTGTTGCTTACCACGAAGCAGGGCACGCTGTTGTTGGTCTTAAAATGCCGGGTGGTAATAAAGTTCAAAAAATTACCATTATTCCTCGTGGAAATGCAGGTGGATATAATCTAATGATGCCTGAAAATGAAAAATATAATTACACTAAACAAGAGCTTTTAGCATCTATTGCAAGCTTTATGGGTGGACGGGCAGCAGAAGAAATTAAATACGGAAGCAAAAATATTACCACTGGAGCAAGTGATGATATTAAAAAAGCAACTTCAATTGCTCGTAGAATGGTTGTTGAATTTGGTATGTCTGATTTAGGGCCTATCAAGTATCAGGATGAAGAAGGAAATCCGTTCTTAGGAAAAACTTTAGCAAGCGGTACTAGCATTTCAAATGAAACTAGCCATGATATTGATCAAGAAGTTCGTAAGATTATTTTTGAAGCTAAAAACATTGCAACAAAAATTATTAACGAGAACCTTAAGTTGCTTGAACTTATTAAAACCTTACTTCTTGAGCAAGAAACTATTATTGCTGAAGAAATCGAATACATAGCTAAACATAACGAACTACCACCTAAAAAATTAGTTAATGAAAGCGAAAAACTTTCAGGAAACATTGAATTAGATAAGCTAATTGAAATGACCGAGAAAGTAGGTGAAGAAGAGAAAAAAGCAGAATAAAATCTGCTTTTTTTCTTTGAAAATTACTAAAAATACTAGCATTTGGGTTTGAATTTTATTTATGTATAATTCTAATTATACATAAATTACCCAAGGTTTTTAGGAGAAAAAATGTGAAAGTTGCTTAAAGAGGTTTTTCGTTCTCTAACAAAAAATAAAATCACCTTAGCCGGACTAACTATTTTGGTTTTTTTATCATCAGGTATTTTTACTTTATTCCACGATATTAGTAAATCGATGAAGACTCAATTTAAACAATACAAAGAAGATTCTAACGGACATGATTTAACAATTGATTTAAATATTCCTTCATCAGGTTCGATGTATAACAATGGATATTATGTTAACGGATTAACACAATTTAATGGTGGTGTCTATTATGATAAACCTTTAAACTATATCCAACAAAACTATAAACAAATTGAAAATATTATTAACTTTGATCAAATTGATCAAAATTATCTTCAATTAAGTTCGTTTGTTCCAAATCAAAAAGAGTTTGCCAATAAATATATTCGAACAACGGATTTTATTAAGTTTTATAATGCATATCAAAACCCTTATTCAAGCGATAAGATTAACTTAAATTATGTTAATCCTCAAAAATCTTTTACCATTACAAGCGACTATATTCTCCCTACTTATAAAAAAGAAAATCAAGACTTCAAACCATTTTTTAAGAAATTATATGCTAACAAATCACAAAAATATGTTTTAGATAGAGATTATAAATTTACTGAAATTGCTAATTTAAATAGCATTGATGATCAAATTATTGTTTCGCAACTAGTAACTCTTTTTGTCAATATTAAAACAGGTGAGATGACTTTTGATTTTATTAAAGGGAAAAATTGAGAAGTCAACGAAGAAAGTGTTCGTATTTCAGATGATAAATTAGCGACACTTTTAGGATTAAGCAAATATAAAAACCAAGAAAAAGTTTATTTTGTCGATAGAAATTTAAATTCAAATTTAATCATTTATCCAGAGTCAAATAAACTCAGTGATTACTATAATGTTGCAATAATAAAAGAACAATCATATAGTCATTTATTTGGCAACGAAGATGTTGTTATTGATGTTAAGGATAAATTTACCTTCTATAAAAACACAGAATATAATGTTCCTTTAAAATGAGCATCTGAAAAAACAACAATTACTTACTTTAAGCGTAAATTATATGAAAGCACATTTGACGAGAAAAACAAAGATAAATGAACCGGGTCATATAAAACATTTATAGAAAACATTTTCAAAAACCCAGAATTAAAAGCAAAATATTTAAAATTCTCATATTGAGAAAAAGAAATTAATACTTATACCCGTAATTTTAATGATAAAGGTATTTTAAATACTCAAGCACGACTTACCAATAGTTTAAGCCGGTTAATTTCATTTGATGAAGCTAATCAAGTAAAACTAACTTTAGCTCAAAGTGAAGAACAACCTAGAGTTGTAGATTTAGAAAGATTTAAACTCATTACACCTCAAACAATCGCACAAATTGAAGGGCGTATTGGTGATTTAACTCATGACGAGTATAACAAAATTAGTAATAAAGAATATAAAGAAAATATCGTCAAAAGTATTAGTGATGGTGCTTTGCAAGTAACAAAAAACACCATTATTGAAAAAACAATCAACTTTGTTGGAGCAGAAAATGTTGGATACAGAGAAACTATGACAGTTGATTCTGTTGATGATAAGGGTGTAAAAAGTGTATTTAATATTGTAAACATTGGAGATAACCTAAACCAAGTGCACGGGGTTGAAAACAATGTAGACAAACTTATTAATGAAACACAAAAATCAACCTTACTTACTGAAAAAGCTGCTAATTTAGATGATTACTTTAAAACCAAACAAATTAACCCTGTTCTTTCTCAAAAAATTATTGAATATGCAATTAGTAATGTAGTTCCTAGTGCTAATTATTTAAAACCTGATTTTAACTATGACACAGTTATTATTAAAGACCGTATTGCGGAATCTTCTAAGACCTATAGAAGCAAAAAGGTTTATCGTTTAGCAAATTACATTTTAGAAGATAATTCTAACCAAAGCCAAATTAACGTATTTAATGGATATGGTATTACTTATTTTAGTACTGACAAAATTTATATCGTTAAAGCTGATGTTGATAAAAACGGACAGGTAAAAGAATGAATTAATATTTCTCTTGCAGATAATATTAATGGGGTTTTTGATATTTCAGAACTTTTAACCTTCTTAAATAAATATCAATGAACTCTCCGTATGGCTTATATTAACCCAAAAGGATGAGTTGAAATTAATAGCAATTTCCCTAATACAGTTTCAATACCTACTGGATATCGTGGTCCTAGAGGAGATGTTCTTCAAGAAGCCTTATCAAAGAACTCACTTAAAATCGGGGTTGATTACATTCAAAAAATGCTTTATGAATCAGATTTAGTTAAAAATAATTTTTTAACTAAAGAAGAGATTTATGTTTTAATGGACTCAATTAATGCAGTTCTAAGAAAAAATAATTTTGCAAGAATTTTCTCATCAGGGAATATTAATGTTGCCATTATTCCTAAAATGGCTCTTGATTTAATTTATGAACTTAGCCATAATCATGATGGTGATTATGTAACTAAAATTTTTAATTCTTTATTAACTAAAATCAAAAATCTAATTTCAGAAAAACCAACATTAAAAGAACAAAAAGAATATTTAACTAAAGAGGTTCAAAAATTCTTTAACTTTACTGAGAAAATTTTTGGATTCACAATTACTAACTCAATTCCAATTGATACTTTGGTGAATTTATCAAAAAATCCTATTGTCTTTATTGATGGTATTTTAGAAATGATTCAAAGCTTAGACTTAAGAGGATTTACCGATTTAGTTGAAGAATTCATTCAAACTCAATACGACAAAATCATCAAAGTCAATGGCGAAGATCGTCAAAGAAAATTTTCGATTATCGAAATTATCAATTGATTAGCAAAATCAATTGATCAATATCGTTTTAAGGCCGGATTGTTTAAAATTTTAGATAATCTAGATTTACCTTATATTTTTGAAAATCCAAATGCACTACAATCAATTATTAAAACTAATTTAGCTTCTGTAGCGCCAATTATTAATCAATTAATCCAAAAACTTAATTCACCAGAATATTTTGGAGTTAATAAATATAAAAACATTATTGACGGAATTAAATTCTTTATTAGTAACTTTGATTTAAAAGTCTTTGCTAACTCATTAGAAAAACAAATTCAAATTGTTCCTTATGATCAAGTTGTTCAAGGATACAACCAAGTTTTAAATACATATGAATTAATTACTAAGCATTATGCTGCTGGTTCTGTTCAAAACACTAGTATTTATTATTCACTCTTGTTAGGATTCTTTTCGATTCCAGGTTTAGATAGAGGATATAAAGAAGAAATTGTCAAAATGTTTAATTTATCAAGAGCTGGAACAGCCATTAAGCTTGATGAAAATAATTATTTAAATATTCCTGCAAAAGATTCAGAACATTTAGGTATTTTTGATTTACTTACCTTTGTTACAAAGATTAACGGAGGAAACCAAACTGAAGCTTCAACAAATAAAGCAACAGAAAATACTCCAAAAAACAATCTTTTATCAACCCAAACTAATGATGGAAATAGAGTTCTTCTTAAAGTTCAACAAATGCTTGAATATCTTAAGAAGCTTGATCGACTTGAAATAGCAAAAGAAAGCGAAGAAGTTAAGAACTTACTTACTAAATATTTTGGATTTACCGAAGAGACAATTCTTAATAAAGAACAAATTCTAGACTTTGTTACTAAATGAGAGCAAATTCTTACTTTATTTGCTTTAGATACTAAAGACTTAAGATACCATGAAGATATGTCAATTGGAGCCTTAGGTAATTATTTTGTTAATTTTGACAACTATCCTAATTCACCTTTAATTTGAGTCTTTATGCACAAATTATTAAAGCAACTAGTTCCGCTTTCAAATGTAAATCAATATAGTGCAGCATATAATGTTTGAGTTGTCTTCCAAGAATGATGAAATCTTTATGTTAATGCTTTAGATAAAGGGATTTCTTATGAAAAAGCTACTAGTTTTTTAAATGATTTGCTTGAATTAGCAAACCAAAAAGAGATTATTGATTCATTCAATAGTTTTAAACTTTTCCAACCATCAGATAATAATATTGCTTTATCTGATCGAACTCAATTTGGAATTTCCAGATCACTTGCTAATGTTTCAAAAATGAAAGAATTATTTTTTGAAAAAGATGCTAATGGAAATTACGTTAATACCTTATTAAAAGCGCTTTTTGAAAAATATCCTGAATTTAAGGACATTATTAGTAAAAAAGAAATTCAAATCACAACTGCTTTTTCATACATAGCTGCTTCAGAAAGTTTTTACAATGTTAATTTAGATTCTATTAATGAGACCCCTATTAGATATAAAGGATTACAATCAGTAGTTATTGATAATTTCCTTAATGGATTTTTAAAAAATGCACTAGTAAGCGAAAATTACAAAATCATTAATCGTCTTATTAATAATAATTTTGTTTTCCCAATTAGTGTTTTAGGAATTCCTCAGGTTATTCTAACACCAGTTTTAATTCCTTTATACCCACAAACTTTAGTGTGATTCTTAACCGATTCATCATCAGTTAGCGCAGAAGTTTCTAAAAAAGCAAACCTTGCTTATTTGGTTGAAAACAAATTAATTAATTTGGAAGAATTGGTTTCTAAACCAATGAGTTACTTACAAAAATTTATTAATTTATTTATTCCTGAAACAATTTTAAATTCTAGCCTTGAAAGTGATTTCTCATTCTCGGTTGCCATTGATAATGACTATTTAGTATATCAATTTGATTCGCTTGATTACAAGCAAGGTTTATATACATCTTTTGGAATTAATTTATATGATTTAATTTACAAATCATTAGAATCAATTACTAGTTATCAATTAAGTGATAAATATTTATCATTTAGTCAAAATAGTTCATTTTTAGTTAAAGCAAACTATGCATGATTAAAAAATAATAATAAAGCAATCTATACAGGATCAATCCCTTCAAATCCTGTACTAATGCAACAATTTTTAGATGATTTAGATAATAAATATATCGTTTCAATTAATGGTGCTAAATATTTAATTGTCGGAGAAGATAATTCTTATGATTACATTTATCCTGTAATTGACGAATCAAACCTTCAAGTAGATACTCGAAACCAAGCCATTCTTTTTGTAAACGATAAAGGATTTGCTCGTGCAAGATACTCATACCAAGGTAATGCAATTAAAGAATACTTAACTATTGCTGCACCAAAGACAACAAGTATTGCCAAATTAGAAAAAGAATTAGAAGAGATAGTTCAATCAACTATTGGGGACCCAAGCAAACGTCAGAGAGTTTACTCAATTAATGAAATTGACGGACTTAATCCTGAACGGTCATTAAGAATTTATGCTATTGATAAAATTATTTCAACAGTTTCTAATACTTCATTTTTATTAACTGTTATTATGATGGTTATTGTAGCTATCTCAATTATTTTCATAATTAAGCGTTATATTTCAAATAAAAACAAAGTTTTAGGAATTTTGGTTGCTCAAGGATATACACCTCTTCAAATTGCTACTTCAACAACTATGTTTGCCGTCTTTTCTGGAGTTGTTGGTGGAGTATCAGGTTATTTAGTGGGATTCTTGTCGCAAGCAATTGGAATTAAAATTATTTCAGCTTTCTGAACAATCCCAATTGTCACTTTACAGTTTTCTATTATTTCTTTTGCTTTAACTGTGATTTTTCCAATTGTTGGAATGGCATTCTTAATTATTTTAGTTACCTTATGATCACTAAGACACAAGGCAATTGATTTAATGAGTGGATCAGCTGATTTAATTGTTGGAGATTTACAAAGAAATTACCAAAAATTATTTAAAAAACGTAATGTTAAAACTCGTTTTAGTGCTTCATTGATTTTCAATAGTTTCTGAAAATTGGTATCCTTTGGTTCAAGTATTATTTTAACTTCCATTGCTACTATTTTCCAATTCTCAACTATTGGTGTCTTTGAAAAAACAATTAGCAAAACCTACGAAAACAGAAATTATAAATATCGTTTTGATTTAGTGACTCCAACTTTAGAAGGAGGAGCGATCCTTCCGTTTAATAATAATTTAGAAAATAATTTATATGTTCCAATTGGTAATATTTCAGAATATAACCAAATGCAAGCTGATTACTTTAAGCCAGGATATTCAACAGCAGTTAATGTTGACAATGCTAATGGTGAACCAAATCAATTTGATGCACACGTTATTACACAATTTTCGGTTAATGTCAAAATTAGTGGAACAGTGCAATTAGACCCTTGAAACCTAATTTACAACGCCTTACCAGATAGTCAAAAAGCTAGAATTATTAAACAAAGAGAAGAAGTTGCTAACTTGCTCGAAAGAACACAAGATTGAGTTGTTTTCTATGATGATGGAAAAATAAACATCAGAGAAACAGGTAAGTCAAAAAGAAACTTCTTCCATTACTTACCAAACGATAATGTCGTTGATGGAAAATTCTACTACTTTAAGTGAAATGACATCGAAAAAGAATATGAAGCAACTATTTTAACCACAAGTCAATATAGAGATGAATATCGTAAATTCCTTGTTGAAGGATATAAGAAAATCCCAATGGATTCGAAAGTAAATGACTATTTTGTTTCATTTAATGGTGTTTACTTTAATGAAAATAACGATGAAGTTTATACTTATGTTGATTCAAAATTTAAAGATAGTGCAATTAGAATTTATGGTTATAAAGCAGATTCAAAACAAGTAAGTTTAATTGATGAATCTAATAAAGATTTAATGAAACTTTTAAATGATACTTTTGAAAAAAATAATTTTGATATTAACAAACCAATTCCGCTTGTTATTAACAATGTTGCTCGTGATCAATACTTATTAAAACTTGGTTCAATTATTGAAATCCCTGTTTATAATACTGTTGATCGTTATACAAAAGAATTTGAAAAATCTCTAAATGACGATACTTCTTTAAAATCAGAAAATACAAAAACTTACAAATTTGAGGTTGTTGGTATTAATCCAACCTTTATTAACAAAGAATTTATTATCCCTAAAAAAGCCGCAGATAAACTAACCGGTTTAGATAGAATCAACGGTAACCCAAAATTTGAACCATTTAATGGAATTTTGTCAAAAGATAGTATTCCTCAACAATTAATTTCTTCAGCTTCTCTTTATTCGTTATCAGGATATTTTGGAGCAACACAAAGTTTTGATATTAAGTCATGAACTTTAACCGAAAAGCAAGATCTTTTTGATGCTATTTTTGGAAATAAAGATTTTATTGAAACATCTAAAATCAATGGTGTAATGTCAAATTGAGGATGAGACAATAATAAAATTGCTAAATTTATCGATTCTTCATTTAACCCTGAAGTAAACAGTGCAAAAGAAGTTTTTGAAAAAGCAAGACAATTGCCAGATCTTCCAATTGAAAAATTTACAAAAATTTACAATAATGGTGTATACGTTCCGGTAGCTTCGTCTCTTGATTCAAAAGATATTGAGGTTGGATTTACTAAAACAATTGCTGATACTGGGCAAATCGTTGTAACCTTTATTACCTTATTAACCTTTGTTGTTTCTATGATTATTTTAGTAACTATTTCGAACATTTTAATTAATGAAAATGAGAAAAATATCGCAATTTGATCTATTCTTGGATACAACAAAAAAGAAAAATTAAAAATGTTTTTCGGAATTTATATTCCATTCTTAATTGGAGCTATCTTGATTTCCATTCCAATTACTTTTGGATTGATGGTGGCCTTTAGTGCTACGTTAACGACAGTGGCTTCGATTGCAATTCCGCTAAGTTTATCATTCTTTAGCGTTTCGCTTGCGTTTGTATCTATTTTTGCCGTCTTTATGATTACATCGTTTATTACCTGAAGAAACATTAATAAAATTAAAGCCATTGATTTATTGAAAGGAAAATAATGTTCAAAAGAAAAAATAAGGACCAAAACCTTAAAAACGAAAATACTAATCAAGATGCACCTATGTTGTCTTCTAAAGACACAGATGTTAAAATTACTAAAAATAATGTTTTTGATGTATTAGATGAAAATAGTGGTTCAAAACAAATTACTGTTGATTATGGGATTGCTCGTAAAATTAGAAAAGCCAATAATACCAAACGCGCAAAAGATGAATTTAAAGATTTAAAAAACTCTGAGAACGCAATTATTGAGGTTCAAAATGTAAGTAAGTATTTCCTTTCAGGAACTACTTTAACTAGAGTTTTAAAGAATGTATCAGTTACAATTAATCGTGGCGAGTTTATTATGATTTTTGGTAAATCAGGTGGAGGAAAATCTACTTTACTAAACTTGATTTCCGGACTTGATCGGCCATCTAAAGGGAATGTTATTGTTTGTGATACCAACTTACCATATTTAAGTGATAATAAATTAACTTTATTTAGAAGAAAACATGTTAGTTTTATCTTTCAAAACTATAACTTGTTACAAAACTTATCTGGATATGATAATGTTGAAACAGGTTCGTATTTACAAAAAGATCCAGCAAAAAAATTGAATATACACGATCTTTTTAAAGAATTTGATATTGAAGATATTAAAGATAAATACCCATCTCAAATGTCTGGAGGACAGCAACAACGTATTTCGATTCTTAGGGCTTTGGCAAAAAACTCTGAAATAATTTTTGCAGATGAACCTACTGGAGCCTTAGATGAAAAAACTTCTGAGGTTGTTCTTAGTTATCTCTATGAGATTAATAAAAAATATGGAACCACAATTGTTATGGTTACGCACAACCCTTCAATTGAGCCTATAGCAGATCGGGTAATTACAGTAGCAGAAGGAAAAATTGCAAAAATTAAAGTTAATAAAAATCCAAAACACCCCAAAGATGTTACCATTGAATAATTGAAAAAAGGACAGCTATCTGTCCTTTTTTCTTTTGTGCATCTATTTTGTTATAATTTTATTGATATTAACGAGGGTGCTGTTTTATAAAACGGCTGAGAAATACCTAAGCTGATTATGGTAATGCATACGTAGCGAAGTTGATAGCTTTTTTATTTTCTCGTGCCCTTTCATTTAAGGAGAGCCAATGTATAAATGACTATGAAAATTGATGCCACTTTTAATTCCTGTGGTATCTTTTAGTGCATCATGCACGCCAGAAAATAAGCAAACTCAAAATTGAGATTCTGAATTAACTTTAATGTGAACACCGACTAACCCTGGGTCCTTTTCTGAAAAAGAACAAAAAGATTTTTTGGAGCTTTTGAGTACAAAGTTTAATCAAATTAAGAATTCAAAACCAAATCTTAATTCTAAGCCAAATGTTAAATTTAATTTTAATATTGTTGGAGACCCTTCAAAATACTATGGAACATTTGAATCAGGAAATGATAAAAATGATTTTATTTTGCTAAATTATAAATATCTTTTAAGTAAAAAGCAAGATGAATTACTACCAGCTGTATCGCAAACACAGACATTAAATTTTATTTGAAATAACAATGATGTTATTTACAAAAATGATGATATTAATCTAATTAATAAATTATTTTTGGCAGCTCAAAAAGAGAACGAGTTACAGCTAGAAAATCCTCAAATAGGGAATTATCCTGTAGATTGAGTTAAACCAGAAATTAAAAAAATATTGTCATATGATGGAGGGAAATATTCATATTTTTACCAAAAAGCATCACAAAGCAATAGTTTTACTGATTCTTATAGAGGAGCAATTTTAATTGCAGGTAATAAAGAAACAAGAGATGAGATAACTAAAGCTTGATTAAATAAAGATTGAGAAGCTTTTAGAAAATTTGGCATTATTTTTGAAAAGGAAAACTCTATTTCTAAATATAGTTTACCTAGAAACTTACTTTCTTTAAATTTTGGTAAAAGCATCCAAGAAATAGATACTTATCTTAAAAATAATACCGAAGATGTTGTTAAAGGAAAAAAACCAAGAGATCTTTTAGGTATTTTGCAGTCAAACAAGAAGACTTTTAACATTGCTTTTGATGATGAGGGGGTTTTTAATTGAACCAAAGCTGAAAAGCAACTATTTAAACCAACCAACTATCCTGATTCACAAGTTAGAGTTTTAACTTTTACTGATTCACTGAAATATCCGGTGATTTTAGCTCGTAATTACCTAAATTTAGAACAAGTAGAAATAATGAAAGAAGTTTTATCTAGTTTAACCTACGATGAAAATACTTATGGATTATATTCAGGATTTAACCAATTTAAAAATTTATCTAATCAAGAGCTTTTTAGCGAAATCCAAAAAGAAAAAGAACTATTACAAAGATAATGATTGAGTGAAACGAATATAGTGTTAGAATCGGTAAAGAAACAATTTTAGATTCAATTAATTTACATATAAGCAAAGGCCAAATGGTGGCTATAGTTGGTAAGTCAGGCGAAGGTAAAACCACTCTTTTAAATTCTATTTTAGGTTTTTATCAAAATGTTAAGGGGGAACTTTGGCTTAATAATAAAGTTCTTTCAAAAATATCAAAAAAAAAGCAAAAGCAAGAGCTAAAGAAAGTAGGTTATCTTACTCAAGAAACTAATTTAGTAGACACGGATAATATTGTCAATAACATTAAAAGAAGTTTGAATTTTAACCCTAAAATATGGCAAAACTGATTCGGCTTTTTAAATAAAATACAACGCCAACAAGTATTTGATGCTATTAATCAAGTTGGCCTTTTAGAAAAATCGTTTATAAGGGTCAATAGTTTAAGTGGGGGACAAAAACAAAGGGTCGAAATTGCAAAAATTTTGTTAAATAATTGTTCTTTGATGCTTGCGGATGAACCAACTTCTAGTTTAGATTTTTATAATGCTATTGAAGTTATTTCTAAACTTAAGGACTTAAATAAGTCTAAAGGCATGACTATTGTTGTGGTGCTACATGATTTAGATTTGGCGCTAGATTTTTTTGATGAAATTATTCTTGTTAAAAACAAGCAAGTTCAAAAATTAGATCCTAAAAAAATAAATAAGAAAGATCTTTTAAAATTAATCGATGAGAAAAATTAAAGCCATTCTTTATAAAATGCTATTTTATCAAGTCCAAATAGATAATAAAAAAACACCACGAAAAATTAGACCGATTTGAATTCACTTTCTTTTAGTTAGCGTCATTGTATGTCTTGTGCTTGTATTTTCAAGGATTAATTTTTCTATTTCTAGTTTTGGTTTTCATATTTTTTGAAGAAATTTAAAACAATTATTCACAATTAGTAACACTTCAGAAATTACTGGAAATACACAAAATCTAACCTTACTGACTTTTAATTATTTGTGAATTTCTATTAAATTTGCCTTATCAGGAACGTTTATAGGCTCGATTTTAGCGCTTTTATGCACTTTGTTTACCAACAAAATTTTTGTCCACCGTTACTTTGCTTTTGTTTTTAAGCTTCTTTTTTTAATCATTAGAGGATTTCCTGAATTTGTCTTTATTTTATTATTTCAAAGCATTTTTAGCCAAGAATTAACTCTTTTATTGGTTTATATTTGGTTTAGTTGATTGTGATTATTGAAATATTTTGATGATTTATTAGATAATCTTAATTTAAACAAATATTGGCTATCTATTAAACTAGGAAATGGTAAATTAAGCGCTTTTTTAAAAGAAATTTACCCACAAATCAATAACAAAATTATCAATTTATTTTTATATTCTTTTGAGTCTAATATAAGGTGATCGTCATATTTATCTGTTGTTGGAGTTATTGGGGTTGGAACACTTATTAAACATCCTTTTGAAGCAGGTTTGAAAGATTTTAAATCAGAGTTTTTTATTCCTTTTGCAATCCTTATTAGTTTTATTTTATTTTTAGAAATTATTAATTATTTAACTAAAACCTTTCTTTTGGCAGATGTAAATCAAAAGTTAAAAATAAATTTTATAAAATGACAAATAAAATATAACTATAGAGGGATTCTTAAAAAACTTATTTTTCTAGTTTTATGTATTTTTTCGATCGTAGTAATTATTCAAACAAATAAAAATCTTTTTTATAATGGTTTTTTTGGTAAATGAATTTGACAATTATTTAGTGTTGATTTTAGTGTTTTAAATTTTAGTTTTAAAATCATTCAAGATAATATTTTTTATCAAGTTTTCCAATCGTATTTAGTAGCTCTTGCTATTTTTGTTTGACTAATTATTGTTTCGCTTATTTTATTGTTTTTTTCAACATCTACACTATCAAGTAAAAAAACAAAAATTGTTTTTGTTTCAATAGAAATGTTGTTTAGAAGTGTTCCTACAGTTGTTTTTATTTTTGTGTTTTTACCATTGTTTGAATCACCAATTGCCTTATTAGTTATTTTTATTGGGATTAGTCTGTCTGGTTCTTTTGTTAAACAACTTATTGAACATGTTGAAAAAATACCCCAAAAGAAAATTGAAAATTTGTATTTACAAGGATGAAGCAAATTAAGAATTTACTTTAAATTTGTTTTGCCCTCAATTAAGTATGATTTATATTACCTTGTTATTCTTTATTTTGAATTATCTTTTAGAAATACAATTGCTTATAGCTTCTTGTCAAATAACGAATTGTTGCTTGGTTCCGAGCTCTTTAATGCACTCGGAGAGCAACAACACGAGAATTTAAACTTTGCTTTTTCTTATGCTTGAGTAATTGTTTTCAATATTTGTTTAATTCACTTAACATCCAGAATCATTTCTTACAATTTAAAACGAAAATGTTTAATTTAATAATCTTTGATATAGTTACTCTACTAACTAAATTATTCAAAAAAACGGAAAGGATATCTTATGGTTTCAGTAAAAAGCAGAACAGTTTTAGTTTTATTATCATTGTTCTTAGGTTTCTTAGCGGTTGATAGATTTTACGCCGGAAGAATCGGATTAGGGCTTCTTAAACTTTTCTTGGGTTTTGGAGTTTGATGAATTATTGATTTAATTTTGGCAATTTGCGGGTTACAAAAAGATAGTTCAGGATTATTAATTCACGAATGATAAAAAAGAAAAAAACAACCATCTGGTTGTTTTTTTAGTCAAAAAGTTTAATTTGGTTGCTTTCGCTTAGATGACTTAAAACTTTTAAATTTTCTAAAACACCATAAAGAGTTGAACTAACTCCGCTTCTTTTCTTAAAGTCTTCACGTGAAATAAACTCTTTTTCTTCTCTAGCGTTAACAATTTTTCAAGCAACAGCTTCCCCTAAACCCTTAATAATTGTAAAAGGCGGAATTAAAGAATTGCTTTGAGGATCAACGGTTCATTCGTTGGCTTTTGATTTTTCGATAGAAATATTTTGGATGTTAAAGCCGCGTGCATATAACTCTCGAACACTTTCAAGAGTATCTAGTAAATTATTATCAGTTACACTGAGTTTTTGTTGTTCTTTTAAATCCTTCATTTTTTTATTAACTTTAATTGCACCTTGATCATTAATGATAACCTCAGGATCAAATTCTTCTACTCTGGTAGTAAAGTAAGTTGCGTAGTATTCAAGGGGATAATAAAGTTTAAATCAAGCTATTCTTCAAGCCATAAGAACATAAGCAGTAGCGTGAGCTTTAGGGAACATGTACTTAATTTTTTGCAGCGAATCAATATATCATTCAGGAATATTATGTGATTTAAGAAGATCGACTTCTTCATCAATTAAACCTTTACCTTTTCTCACTTTTTCCATAATTTTAAATGAGTTGAGTGAATCTACCCCTTTATTAATTAAATAAACCATAATGTCATCACGACAAGAAATAACATCTTTAATTGTAAGTCCTTGTTTTGAAATTAATGTTTGGGCGTTATTTGTTCATACGTCTGTTCCGTGAGAAAGACCTGATAGCGAAATTAAATCTGCGAAACTTTCAGGTTGCGCTTCTTTGAGCATTCTTCGAACAAAGTTAGTACCAAATTCAGGAATTCCAATGGCTCCAGTAGCCTCTCCACCAATTTGATCAGGAGTAATTCCAAGCGCTTTAGTGCTTCTAAATAACGACATTACTTTAGGATCTTTTTTAGGTATATCTGTGCGAACATTTACGCCTGTTAGTCTTTCAAGCATTCTAATGGCGGTAGGGTCTACGTGTCCTAAAATATCTAATTTAAGCACATTATCATGGATTGCATGGAAATCAAAGTGGGTCGTTTTTCAATCTAATGTAGTATCATCAGCGGGGTAGTTAATTGGGGTAAAATCTTCTACAGTAAACTCTTTAGGAATGATGATAATTCCACCGGGATGTTGTCCTGTTGTTCTTTTGACACCAACAATTTTGGTTGCCAAATAATCAATAAAATTAGGTGAATATCCAAAATTATTTTCTTCTTCAGCTTTTTTGATATATCCATAAGCTGTTTTATCTTTTATTGTTGAAATTGTACCGGCTCTAAAGGTATGTGTCTCTCCGAAAAGTCTTTTGATTTCATTATGAATTTCTCCTTGGTATTCACCTGAGAAGTTAAGATCAATATCAGGAACTTTGTCAGCGTTGAATCCTAAGAAAGTTTCAAAAGGAATTGTATGACCATCCTTATCCATTGTTATTTGGCATTTAGGGCACAATTTGTCATCAAGGTCATAACCTGAAGTTATTTCTGGGTTATTAGCCAATTCAAAATACTTGCATTGCGGGCAAACATAATGCGGCTCTAAGGGATTCACCTCTGTGATTCCTGACATTGTAGCTACTAAAGAAGAACCCACACTACCACGACTTCCTACTAGATAACCATTATCATTACTCTTTTTAACTAATTTATGAGAAATTCAATAAACAACGTCAAATCCATAATCAATAATAGGGGTAATTTCTTTTTTGATTCTTTCTTGAATAATATCCGGAAGGTTTGGACCATATTTTTCAATAGCAGTTTTATAGACTAATTCAGGTAATTTTTTAGGAGAATCATCAAATTTAGGTGTATATAAATCTTTCTTAATAACTTCTATATTATCTTCAATTAAGTTAGCGATTAAATGAGTATTTTTAATAACTACATTCTCAATTAGGTCTCAATCACCTAAGAAATTAAACTCTTCTAGCATTTCTTGAGTTGTTAAAAAATGTAAATCAGGAATAATTACATTCTTTTTATAACGGTATAAAAAGTGTGATGTATTTCCGATTCCTTTTGAATACACTAAACATTTAAAAAAGATTTTTTCTTCTGGCGATTCATATCGAGCATCAGAAACGGCAACGGGAATTTTGCCAAAAGCAATAGCGTCCTTAATTAATTTACGAAGAATATTTTGTACTTGTTCTAGGGTAAAACCATCATTTTCAACATAATTTAAAAGAGCTTTAGGGTGTGGGATTTCTATATAGTCAAAGTATTTAATTAGATTGTGTTGTTTTTGTTCTGATGAAAATAAGTAAGCATCAATTAATGGGCTTCTAACTCCGCCAGAGCCAATTAAAATATTTGATGATTTGGGTAAATCCGAATAAAAGAGTTTAGGACCTTTGAAAAATCTTTCTGTTAAGGTAAATGATGTTAATTCAAATAATTCTTTTAACCCTGCTTGGTTTTTTGCTAAAACGGTAATTTGGTTAGCAAATTGTCTTTCATAATAATTATCTTTCATTAACTTTGACAATTGGTCAAAATCATTTATTCCTTCTTCGCTTAATTTTTTTATCGTAACAGCTCAAGCTTCAGCAAGTACTTTTGCATCATAATCAGCACGGTGAGCTGCTTCAGGTTCATAGTGAACTCCATTGTATGCGGCAAAATCACCTAAACTATGAGTACGATTTTTTCAAAATACAAGACGTGAAATTGCTAAAGAATCCATTCAAATTGTATTGGGTTTTTCTATTCCGAAATCTTTAAGTTTTTGTAAGACAAAATGCATATCAAAGTTTGCGTTGTGTGCGATAGCAATTCTATTATTTAGTATTTCCCGAATTTTTTTATGTCCTTCTAATTGTTCTAAACCTTCATCTTCTAACATCTTATCAGTAATTGAGGTCAATTGAGTAGTAAAGGGAGAAAGCTTTTCTGTACTTTTAATAAAGAATTGGATTTCTTCGATGATTTCATTGTTTTTAATAATTGCACAACCGAATTCAATGATTTCTCCAATTGATGGACTTAAATTAGTAGTTTCAATATCAAAAGAAACATATTCTTGATCTTTAATAATTAAATTATTAAATTCATTAAGAAAAACTTTATTTGAGCTTTCAATAACACTAAAAGCAGCTCCGTAAATGGGTTTGATTTTATTCTTTTTAGCTGATGCACTAAAATCAGGAAAACCTTGTACTGAGTTAGCATCAGTTAATGCAACAGCACTGTGGCCAAAGTTAGCTGCAATTTTAGGAATTGATGAGGCATCAATGATTCCGTCCATTGTGTTCATTTTGCTTTTTACACTCAATTCAATTCTTTTGTTTTGTGCTTCATCAACGCGCTTACTTACTGGTGATTCTATTTTGATTATATTTACGGCTTTAATAACGTTTTTCATTTTGTCATAAGAGCGATCTAATTTACCTTCAATTAAAACGTAGTCATTAACATGAAAAATTTGATCATCGCTTAATTTTTCGCGAGTAAAATGAGTAATTTCAATGGCATCTTGATAATCAGCTATTCAATATTTATAGATGCAATAATCTTTGCGATCAATTAAATCAGTACGAAAAATAACTCCAGAAACCGAAACGGGGTAGTTTGCTTCATATTCTTCCAATTTTGTTATTTCTTTTATATACATTTTTTTGTAACCAAGGTTTTTTTGGGAAGTTTTTCATTTTGAAGAACGAATTTTTGAATTAAAGTTATCGTCAAATGTATTTGATTTTTCTAAGTTAAGTTCAAAAAAGTGCGAAGGTTTACTTTCTTTTTTTTCTTGGTTAATTTCTTGAATTAAATATTGTATTGAAATTTGAGAAATTCCAAATTCACTGAATTTTGAATTTAAATAAATCATTAATCTATCAAGATATTCTTTATTGTTGTTTCCTGAAACATGCAAAATTCATCGTTTTTTGTTTTCGTCAAAGTACAAGTTATGTTCCGAAGATAATATTTTTGCAAATTCATTATATTCTTCTGAATTTTCGGCGAAAAAGCTAGCAAAATCTCTAACTTGACTTTGATTAAGTTCTTCTAATTCGAATGTAAAATCAGGTTTGATTTGGAATTTATTAACATTAGATAATTTTTGTTTCAAAATAAGAAAATCGCTAATGTTTGGTAATTCTTTAAAAAGAAATTTCATTTCAATGGTATTAGAAAAATCTATTTGTTGACATGATGTACAAATAGTGTTTTGTAAAGAAGATAATTCCCCTAAATCTATCGCTAATGCAATTTCTTCAAAGGCTTGGTCTTTATAAAAATTGTTTTTATCCATATTTACTCCTATTTACCTTCATGAAATAAAAAAAGCAGAAAAGCTGCTTCTATTGCTTTGCTTTATAAATATAAAATAATTATAAAACACTTTAAAATAAATTAACTTGGAACAAGCGATATTAAAGAGAAAAATAAGAAAACAAACATAAGACTATCAAGTCGATCCAAGATCCCCCCATGTCCTGCTAAAATGTTTGAAAAATCTTTAATTTCGCATCATCTTTTAATGCCTGAAAAACTTAAATCACCAAAAGTAGAAATAATTGGAATTAGAATAATAAATAAAATAAGCGTGGATTTAAGGCCATAAGTATTTTGGTTATTATTGGTAAAAATAATCGTATATCAGTCGTTATTGTTGTTATCGCTATTTTGGGAAATATAGTGAGCTGTTATGATTAATAGAATAAGTCCAAAAATAGTAAATACAACTGAACCTATTAATCCTTCTCATGTTTTTTTAGGACTAATAGTTGGTGCGAGTTTAGCTTTAATAAATTTATTTCCAAATAAGATTCCGCTTACAAAGCCAAAGGTATCAGATAAGAAAGCCCCCATAAATAAAATAATTAAGAAAGATAAACCGGCAGGAGTTGCTAAAAGAAGTACGAAAGTTTTGATAAACACATTAATAAGTAAAAAAACAAAGTATAAAACAACCATTTTCATTAAGAAATTTTTATACGAAAGATCTTTTACTGTTCAAATTCTTCCTAATGCAGCAACTAAAATTAAAATAAGAGGGAAAAGATAAACTAATCAATCTTGAAATAGGTTATAAGAAAAAACCGATTGCAAACTAGGATAAGAAGATAATTCTAATGATTGAGAATGAGTAATAAATTCAAAAAAGTTCTTACCACCTAAAAGAGAAATTGTGCCAAAAACTGCTAAGATAACCGATAATCACCACTTCTCTAAAAATGCTTTTGATATTTCAAAGAAAGCACCAAAACCAACAATAAGAAAAAGAAAGACTGAAAGTGCTCTAAAAACAACCCATTGAATATTTTCTGAATCAAAACCTTGGTAATTGTAAGTTCAAAAACCAAGTCGAGTAATACTTATTCATCCTGTTAAAAAGAGAATAATTCCAATAGCGGGTAATATCCTTGATATTAGTAATTCTTTATTAAATATTTTTTTCATAATTACTTTCTAAAAAGATTATTTTCTTTCTTGTGTTGATAAAGTTTAACAATTCTCTCTAATTCATTAATGTATGGTTGATCATCAAAATGTTTTACTTCTTGTGCATTAACTCAAAGGATAACTAGATAAAGAACTAATATTTTTTGTTGTCATAAGTATTCATCTCAATAGGTATCATATTTTTCTAAAAAAATTTGTTCTTGTTCCTCATTTAAACGATTACTTAAAATAAAATATGCTAAATCAAAGTGTTTATCTCCCATTGTTGCATATTCTCAATCAATAATTCATAGTTTATTATTTTTATCTAACAAAATATTTTCTTTAAATAGGTCGTTATGTAATGGTCTATTATTTTCGCTATGAGACAAAATGTTATTGATTCTCTTGAAATACTTATTAAGAACCTCTATCTTCAATCCTTTTTGGTTGATTATTTTTCTATATTCTTTTACTCTAGAGGCGATATTAGTTTTGGGAAAAGGGAGTTTTGAGTCATGCACAATTTTGATTTTGTCAGCCATTTGTTCTAATAACTCTGAATTTCATTCAAACTCAATGTTTTCTATTCACTGAAATTTTAAGCTATCTTCATTGTTCTCGACTAATTTTGGCACAAAATCAAATTCTTCAAGCAAGCTATAGTCTATTTTATGATTAAACTTGTTGTGTTTTTTGTTTTGTACAAATAAATTATTATCACGAAAAGATTCATTAGTAAAACCAATTTTAATTTTATCCATTTAAGCTCCTTGTATTTTAAGGTTTAAGTAAATTTATATGGGAATTTTTCCATATTAAAAAGAACTTAAGCAAAAAATATTATAATTAATATATATTATATTTAAAATATTCATTTAATTAAAACTATTAAACTAAGATTAGAATTGAAAGGAATATATATGAAAATTTTAGTTGTCGGAGCAAATCACGCGGGTACATCTTTTTTAAGAACATTACAAACAATTAACCCTGAACATCAAGTAGTTGCTTATGATAGAAATAGCAATACATCATTTTTAGGTTGTGGTATTGCCCTTTGAGTGGGAGGGGAATTTGAGAGCTCAGAAGGACTATTTTACTCTTCACCTGCTATTCTTAAAGATGATTATAAAGTTGATCTTAAAACAGAACACGAAGTAATCAAAATTAATAGAGAGAAAAAAGAAGTTCTTGTAAAAGACCTTCAAACAGGAAAAGAGTTTGTTGACACTTATGATAAATTAGTTTTTGCTGGTGGAACGTGACCTATTGAAGTTCCTCTTCCAGGTAGAAATCTTAAAAATGTTATGGTGTCAAAATTATTCCAACATGCTGAAGAAATTTTAGAAGTAGCAAACAACAAAAAAATTAAAAATGTTGTTGTTGTTGGTGCAGGTTATATTGGAATTGAAATTGTTGAAGCTTTCCACTTAAAAGGTAAAAAAGTTACTCTAATTGATACTCAAGATAGAGTAATTGGAAATTATTTTGATTCTGAATTTACCGATGCAATGGAAAAAAGAATGAAAGAAGAAGGGATCCAATTACAAATGGGTGAATTGGTGACTGAATTCAAATCAAAAGATGGTGAACATGTTTCTAGTGTTGTAACAAACAAAGGTGAATATAAAGCCGATCTTGTTATTTTAGCTATTGGATTTAAACCTAGAACAGACGCTCTTGAAGGAGTTGCTAAATTACCAAATGGGGCAATTGAAGTTGATGAATTCCAACGTTCAATTAGTGACCAAGATATTTATGCAATTGGAGACTCCGCAGCTATGATGAATGTTGCTCTTGGTCAAAGAACACACACAGCCCTTGCTACAAATGCAGTTAAAACTGGTCTTGTTGCCGCTTTACATATTGCAGGTGTAAATGTTCCTTTCCCAGGAGTTGTTGGAACAAATGCAATCAATGTATTTAATTGTCATTATTCATCAACAGGAATTACTAAAAAAGTAGCTGAAAGATTTGGTCTTACAGATGTTGCTGAAGAATATTGAATTGATAATGATCGTCCAGAATTTATGCGTGAATATGATAAAGTTGCATGTAAAATTACATACGATAAAAAAACTATGAGACTTCTTGGTGCACAAATTGGTTCATGAGGAAAATTTATTCACACAGAAGTAATTTACATGTTTGCATTAGCTATTCAAAGAAAAATGACTCTTCCAGAAATTGCTTTAACTGACGTTTATTTTTTACCTCACTTTAATAAACCATTTAATTTCTTCTTAATGCCACAACTTAATGCACTAGGCATTAAATACAAAAAATAAGTTTAAATAAACCCGTTTAAAACGGGTTTTTGTTTTTATTTTCAAATTTCCTAGTAAAATTTAATTAATTTATTAAGGAGATAAAATGAGTTTAAAAGCAGGGATTGTAGGATTACCAAATGTTGGAAAAAGTACATTATTCAGTGCCTTAACTAAAAAGCAAGTTGAAGCATCTAACTATGCTTTCACTACAATTGAACCCAATATTTCAACAGTTTCGTTAAAAGATGAAAGACTTGATCGCCTTGCTGAAATTGTAAAACCAAATAAAATTATTCATGCTACTTTTGATTTTGTCGATATTGCCGGATTAGTTCAAGGAGCTTCAAAAGGAGAGGGTTTAGGTAATAAATTTTTGGCTAACATTCGTGAAGTTGATGCAATTATTCATGTTATTCGTTGTTTTGAGGATAAAAACATAATGCATGTTGCCGATTATGTAGATCCAGTTCGCGATAAAGAAATTATTAACTATGAATTAATGTTGGCTGATCTTGAAACAATTAATAATGTTTTAAATAGAGTCGCAAAAAAAGCCAAAAGTGGTGATAAGGATTCTTTAATTGAACAAGGTGCAGCACAAAAAATTAAAAAAGCTCTTGAATCAGAAGTGCCAGCTCGTAATGTTGAATTATCAGAAGAAGAATTGCAATATATAAAAGGGTATCACCTTTTAACACTTAAGCCAATAATTTATGTAGCTAATTTAAGTAATGATCAAATAATGGATTATCAAAACGTTCCTTTATTTAATGCTTTAAAAAACTCTTTAGATTCTCAAGATAAGATTTTACCTATTTCGGTTCAATTAGAAAGCGAACTTATCGGCTTAGAAAACGAGAATGAAAAAGAAGAGTTGCTTCAAATGTATGGAATTGAAAAAAGTGGACTTGATATTCTTACTCGTGAAGCTTTTGATCTTTTATCACTTGAAACTTATTTCACAGCCGGAGTTGTTGAGGTGAGAGCTTGAGTTTACCACAAGGGATGAAACGCTCCTAGATGTGCTGGAGTAATTCATTCAGATTTTGAGAAAAAATTCATTAAAGCAGAAGTAATTTCTTATTCAGATTTTGTTGAATTTAACGGTGAATTAGGGGCAAGAAACGCAGGTAAATTACGTTTAGAAGGTAAGAATTACATTATGCAAGACGGTGATATTTGTCACTTTAAATTCGGAAAATAATCCGAATTATGGGAGTTTAGTATAATGGCAATGCAACAGTCTCCAAAACTGAGAATAAGGGTTCGATTCCTTTAACTCCCGCCAGAATGCAGAGATGCATTTTTATTTTGCATTTTTAGTATAATAAAAATACTCAAAGGAGCAAAATGACATTGCCTAAACATAAAAAAGTAACATGAGCAGAATTATTTTTTGATCTTGTTTATGTATATATTTTTTCTCAGATTTCGCATATTATTCATAGTAGTGCGGATATGCAGGACCCAGTCAAATTAATGGTCGTATTTACTGCTTTTGTTTCGGTAATTTCGGTTTGAACAAATCAAACGGTTTTTACTAATTTATATGGAAGGCCGACTATTAAAGCAATGCTTGCTCACATTATAATTATGCCAATGCTTTTGGTTTATATTAAAAGTATTACCTACCACTTTGAACAAGAATACCAAAAAATAACCGTCTTTTTAGGGTTTATTTTCTTAATTCAACTCTTACAATATGTTTATGTTAAAATTAAGCTAAAAATTTTATTCAAAACTAGTAGATTTTTGAAAAAATTTATTGTTGCACATATGATTTTAATTTCAATCTTATGGTTTAATGCTGCTTCACCATTTTTGGCTAGTTATATCACTATTTTAGTAGTACTAACTATTGGCGCACTAACTTGAACATTGTTGATTTTTGATAAGCGGTTCAAGCTAAACACTGAGCATATTACTGAAAGATTTGGGTTAATTGTCATTATTTCCTTTGGAGAGGCCATCATTTTGCTAGCTCAAACAGAAAACGGGTTTGATTTAGCTAAATTTGACTGATATTGACTTTTAATTTTTATAAACATCGCCTCATTATTTATATTTTATGTTTCACAAACTGATTTTTCTCTTAACAAAGAAACATATGAACGCAAACAAATTTTTATTATTTATCTAAATTTCATGGTTCTATTAGGAGTTCAATTTCTTTATATTACAAGGCATTTTATTCCTTTTTATAACAGTGAGAATTTGGCGTACCA
This sequence comes from Mycoplasmopsis sturni DSM 22021, assembly GCF_000701485.1. Taxonomy (GTDB): domain Bacteria; phylum Bacillota_I; class Bacilli_A; order Mycoplasmatales; family Metamycoplasmataceae; genus Mycoplasmopsis; species Mycoplasmopsis sturni. Next base: position 151,119 of record NZ_JNIZ01000003.1, on the reverse strand, counting down.
AATCGGGAATAATAACCTTTATTACAATCTATTAATGTCGATAGCATTGGCCCTTTTTTACTTAGGCTCAATGCTGCACTCACTTGTTATTGCAACGAAAATACCTTACAATCGTCGTTGAATTGTTCCTACAATTATTAGTATTTCATACTTATTAGCGGTTGTTTTAGGATTTACCTTAAGAGATATTTATAAGTCCCCAATTATTTGATCATCACTAACTTCAATATCAACGCTCTTTTTAATGTTATACGGGGTCTTTATTGGTGGTTATTTCAAAAAAGCGTGGCAAAATTGGAAAGCACTTGTTGAATATTATCAACACAAACATGACTAAGAATTTTTATCTAAACTGGTAAAGTTTCATTAGTATTGTCCGTTTTTAGCTAGATGTGCGGTTAAATATAATATAATATAAGTGTAAGCTCTTATAATTATCGGAGGTTTTATATGTACAAATATAAAGCAAAATTAGTAGCCAATGGCGAAATCATAGCACAAGAAAATTCGCTAGATGATTTAAATGCCGCAATCAAACGTTTTAGAAGAGGACAAAAACATGGTCTTCACACAAAGGCTAATGAAAATATCGAAATTATACACGTCCAAAGGGACGGATTACACGGAAAAGAATTTTCAAAAGAAGAAATTATTAAAATTGTGTAATGCTTACCGAAAATTGTTCTAAATAAGCAAAAACAACGGATTTCCGTTGTTTTTTAAATCTTTGTTTTGAATTTGGTTATAATTAAAAATATGAGATTAAGAAATGACCCAACAGCAGTTAATAAACTTGCTAATTCTGAGTTTGTAATTAAAAATTTTCCTATTAAATTAGAGCAAACCAATGTTTTAGAAATTGGAGCCGGTAAAGGAGAAATGATTACACAATTAGCTTTACATAATCCTGAAATTAAATACTTTGCCTTAGAAAAATATCCTACAGTAGCCAATAAGATCCTAACCAAAATTAATGAATTAAAACTTACTAATCTTTTTATTGTTAGTGAAGATGCAGCTAAAATTACGGAACTTTTTGAGGGGAAAGTTGATCAAATTTGATTAACATTTTCGGATCCGTGACCAAAAAATGCTCATGCAAAAAGACGCTTAACATATAAAAGTTTTTTAGCTTTATATGAAAAAATTTTAAGCGAAAAAGGAATTTTAAGGTTTAAAACTGATAATGATAAATTATTTGATTTTTCACTTGAATCGCTTGCTGAAAACAATTGAGAAATTCTTGGTTTTACAAGAGATTTACATGCTTCAAAATATAATGAAGGTAATTTTCAAACAGGATACGAGAAAAAATGAAGTTCACAAGGCAAAAACATTAATTATCTAGAAGCAAGACCCAAAAGATAAAAAAACAAGGCTCATTGTCCTTGTTTTTTATGCAATCATAAATCATGTATGTCAAATATCTGGTAAGTAAGTTGCGATACTTGGGTAATAGTTATTAATTACAAAGAAAGCACCCAACGCAATAAAAAAGACAGTTAAAATTAAATCTCTTATTCCAAATGAAAGATGGCGATATTTAGTTCTTTTTTTGTAAGGATCATATCCCCGAGTTTGCATCGCATCACTTAAGTCATCAGCTTTAGCAAATGAAGAAACAAAAAGGGGAATAATTAATGTTGTAAATGAAGTAACTTTATCTTTAATAGTTCCGTTTTTGAAGTCTACACCACGAGCACTTTGGGCTTTCATGATTCTTTGTGATTCATCAAGTAAAGTCGGGATAAAACGCAAAGCAATAGAAATAATCATGGCAATGATTTGGGTAGGAACAAAGAATAGTTTTAATGGGAACATTAAATCTTCAATAGCTTTAGTTAGCAAGATTGGGCGAGTAGTATTAGTTAATAATGAAGTTGCTAAAACCATCATGTAAATTCTAACAAACAAAGCCAATGATTTATTTACATGGAACAAGCTAATGGTCAATTTAAGACCTTCATAATCAGGTTTAAATTTAAGATATCAAATGTAATTTGCTGAATGTACAGAATTTTTGAAAATAGTTAATATTTTGTCAAATTCTTCGCTATTATCAATTACTTTGGAATCAATTAAGTTTTGAGCATTAAACGCTTGAAATGATTCTGGTAATGAAATGGATCTACCTAATTCCTTGGTGATTAATCCATTTGCACCAACGTAATGTTGGTCATGAATAAATTGTCCATATTGAGATAATAAAATATCTTCTCCGCTAATTGTGAATATGTTAACTATTAAAATAATAATAGCTACAAACAAAGGGAATTTGATCATTTTAATTAATGGATAAAATCTTTTAACGGTAATTAGATAAGCAATAAGTAAAGGAACCAAAAGAATAAACATTTCTAATAAAGAACGGTTCATAAAAGCAAAAACAACAAAAAACACTACCAAAAGAATTTTTAAACGTGGATCAATTTTATATAAGAAACTCTCGCCAGGAATATAACGCCCAAAAACACTTTTCATTATTTTCCTCCTTGCATTTGATTTAAAAATGCAATTAACTCTTGGTTAGAAGTGACCCTAGGCACATCAATTCCTCTTGCTCTGAGCTTGTTAACAAAATCGAGTAATTTAGGTGGTTGTAGCTCGTTTGCTCTTAAGAATTCAATATCATTTAAAACATCATAAGGATTTCCGTCTCTAACTATAGTTCCTTCTTTAAAAACAACAACTCTTTGAGCTCTTTCCAAAACATGATCAAGTTCATGAGTTACATTAATGATAGTCTTTCCTTTTTTATTCAGTTCTGTTAGAATATCTAGAATTTCTACAACTCCAACAGGATCTAAACCAGCGGTAGGTTCATCTACGATTAAAACATCAGGTTCTAAAGCCAAAATACCAGCAAGCGCAACACGACGTTTTTGTCCTCCTGATAAATCAAATGGACTACGTTTTAGAAATTCTTCATTTAAACCTACCATTTTAATATACTTGTGTGCACGATCTTTAGCTACATCTAGTGAAACACCAAAAGCAAGAGGTGCAAAAATAATATCATCCATAATAGTTTGTTTAAATAATTGATATTCGGCAAATTGAAAGACAACCCCAATTTTTTTTCGAATTTCTTTAGCGTATTTAAATTTATAATTTTTCTTTAATTTTTTATGTGATTTAAGTTTACATCATGAACCTAATAAACATTTATATGGCTTTAGAATTGGTAATGATCTTTCTATTGATTCTATATTTTGTTTTTTAGTTTTAGGATCAAAAATTTCTTTAGTATAAATTCAGCTAATTTGTCCATCTGTAGGTAATAATAAACCATTTAAATGCTGGATAAAAGTAGTTTTACCACTTCCTGTTTGTCCTATAATTCCAAGATATTCCCCTTGTTGAATTTCTATATTAACATTATCCAATGCCTTAAATTCTCAAGGAGTTTTAGGCGAGAAAATTTGCTTTAAGTTTTTTATTTTAATTTGCATAATTCTTCAATTAACTCCTCTTCGTTATAAGTGGGCTTTATATTATTGACTGCAGATGAAATTTTATAAATAAAAGGAGAATCAATTTTTGCAATATCAATGATTTTTTGATTGTTCAAAATATCCATTGGTTTTCCACTAGCAATTAGTTTTCCCCCAGAAAAGACAAGACATTTATCAGCAAGAATAGCTTCATCCATGTCATGGGTAATTGAAATCAAAGTTTTGGTTCTAGATTCACGAATCTTGTGGATAATGCTTAAAATTTGCGATTTTCCTTTAGGGTCTAACATTGATGTAACCTCGTCAAAAATAATTACTTCAGGATCTAGAGCTAGTACAGAAGCAATTGCTACTCTTTGTTTTTGTCCACCAGAAAGATTTTCCGGCTCACGTTCTAAGTGTTTTTCCATACCAACTTGTTTGGCAAAGAATTTAACTTTTTCATTCATTTCTTGTCGTGAAATCATTTTGTTTTCTAAACCAAATGCTATATCATCCTCAACTGAAGAACCAATAAATTGGTTTTCAGGATTTTGGAAAATAATTCCAACTTTATGACGTACTTTGTTGAGATTTTCTCGTGAGTAGATAATCCCATCAATATCTACTTGCCCTGAATTAGGTTTAATTAATGCTGAAAGAACTTTTGATAAAGTACTTTTACCAGATCCGTTATGCCCTAAAATAGCAACATATTCACCAGATTTAATTTCAAAAGAAACATCAGAAAGAGCAGGTTTAACATCACTTTCACGATATTTAAAAGTTACATTTGTTAGCTTAATCATATTTTAATTTTATCATATAAAAAAATTCCAATTTTAAATAAAATAATGCGAAAAATCGCATTATTAGTTCATTTTAGAGTGCAAAATTTTGGAAATGGGTTTATATTTAATTCTGTGTATTTTTGTGACACCAAATTTTGAAAGAGCTTCCTGGTGAAATTTAGTTCCATAACCTTTGTGTTTTTGAAAACCATATTCGGGAAATTCTACTGCAAGGTTTGTCATCAATTTATCTCTATATACTTTGGCTACAATGCTAGCTGCTGCAATATTGTATGATATTTGGTCGCCTTTTACTAAGTTAATTTGAGGATATTCGGTTTGTATTTTTTCAAAATCCGTTAGAACTATTTGAGGTTTATTTTTGAAATTTTGAACACAATTAGACATAGCATTTTGAGATTCTTTTTTAGGGTTTGAATTATTCAAAGTATCAACATCTACTTGGTAAATTTGGACTTCTATTGCTTCTTCAATAATTTTTTTGTATAAATCTTCTCTTTGAGAAGGGGTTAGTTTTTTAGAATCATTAATGTCTTTATTTTTTATATTCATGTCCATAATAACACAAGCTGCAACAAGTGGGCCCGCTCATGCTCCACGACCTGCTTCATCGCAGCCGGCCACTAATTTATAATCTTTTAAATTTTCGGTTTCATATTTCAACATAATAGAATTATAGAATTTAAAAGATAATTAAAAAAGAAGAAAATTCTAATGGGTGAATTTATGGGGGCAAATAATAATATGGACAAATACTGTGAATATGTTTGTATTGTTACTTGAGAATCAAGAAATAATAATTCTTTAAATTTGTTTTATACAATTTATTGGTATTTTAAAATGCCAATAGCGCTGTTTACTTATCATATCCAAAGAATAGAATATAAAAGAATACTATTAAAATCTTTTTATTTATTGTTGTTTTTGTCAATAGGATTTATTGAATATTTAATATTTTTTTAATTTTTAAAAGTATTTAGTTGCTAAGTAATAAAACTATGCTGCTTGGGAAAATATAGTCAAGGTGGCTAATAATAATTGATTTTTATATTATTTGAATTTCTTATTTTTTAATTACCACTAGAGTCTCAATGTGGTGAGTATGAGGAAACATATCAAAAGGTTGAATACTTTCAATTTTAAATCCCATAGATAAAAAATGCTTTAAATCACGTGTTAAAGTTCTAGGATCACAGGAAAGATAATAAATATCTTCAATTTGTTGTTTGCCGATTCAATTAATAATTTTTTGATCTAAACCTGCTCTAGGCGGGTCTAAAATAATTGAAGCTGATTGCTGGAGTTTTAATTTCTCAATGACATCTTCAACTTTTCCGGCATAGTATTTTGTTGCCTTGATTTTATTCTTTTCTGCGTTAGTTTTAGCTAATTCAATTGATTTTTTATTAATTTCTACCCCAATTTTACTGTTATGAACTCCAAGAATTTGCGAAAAAACTCCAACACCACAAAAAGCATCAATTAAAGGTTTTGAAGTATTAATTACACTATTAAGGTGATTAATAATTTGTTCAAACATTTCGGTGTTAACTTGGAAAAAGTTTTCAGGATCAACTAAAAAGTTTTTATCATTGAGCTGCATACTAAAGTTTGTTGATTGAAAAATTAGCCTATAGTCTTTTTTTAGTTGTCAAATTTGGACAATGTTTTGGTTAATAAGCTTTTGAATTAACTTTTTGGGTAAATCAAAATCATTATGAATCTGAAAAACAACTTGAATTTGATTTAGTTTATTAATACGAGCGATGATTTCCTTAAAGAAAAATAGTTTCTCTTTTTTACCGTTATAAAACTCATTAATTATATTAATTATCTTTTCAATAGAATGATATAGTCTTTCATTAATGATGCTTTGATTTTTATTATTAACAATCTTTCTGCTTTTAAATAGATATTCTCCCATTGATAATTTATTGTTTTGTATAAAAAGGGGAATTTTAACTTTGTTACGATAATGTAAGTTATTTTTGTTATAAATGATTGGATGAATTATTTGAGGTTTAATTGGCAAATTAAAACTAAAAAGATTCTGTAAATAATTATTTTTAAACTCAAGTTGTTTTTGATATTCTCAATTTAAAAAGCATGCCGAGTTAGTGTAATCCAAATTGATACGATCTTTAGAGATTTCTAAAAGTTTAACTGTTTTTGCGTATCCGTATTTACTATGAATGTGGGTAATTTCAACAATAGCTACCTCATTAGGTAATAAATTAGGAACAAAAAAACGTTTTTCATTTATTAAAACAATTCCAAGGCCTTCAAAACTAATGTTATGGCATTCTACTTGGTGTTTATCACCTATTTTTAATTGTGACATATGTATAATAAATTGATTCTCCCGTGTCTTTTATCTTTAAAAACTCTTAAGGTATTAGGGATAATTATTTCTCTTGGCATGTCTGTTTCAATAATAATTTCACCATCTTCACTAAGTAAATTTTTGGATGCAATAATTTCAAGAGCTTGATTCACCAAATTAAATTCTTTAAAAGGAGCGTCAATAAAAATAAAATCAAAACTCAAAGTATTACTTTCTAAATAAGAAATAGCATCCATATTTAAAGCTTGAATTTGGCTTGTTTTTAGACTTTCAATGTTTTGTAATAAGACCTTAAAAACTTGGCGATTATTATCCAGTGCCACCACTTTTTTAGCCCCTCGAGATTCAGCCTCCACACTTCAAGCCCCGCTTCCTGCAAAAAGATCTAAACAAGAAGCACCTTCAAGCTTGAATTGCAAACTTGAAAAAACTGCTTCACGAACTTTTTCGGTAGTAGGACGTGTAAATTTAGAATCTGGTTCTTGTATTTTTTTTCCTTTATAAATTCCTGAAATAATTCTTAACATATTAAATTTCTCCTCAAAAAAACGCCTAAGAAGGCGTTATTTTATTGCTTTCATACCTAAATCAAGAAGTTTAACACCTTCTGGACCATATAAAATTGATACCAATTCATAACCTAGCGCCATTGATGCATCTGCACACTTAGCTGTTACAAAATGTTTAGAGTCTTTACTATTTGTTACGTAATTATCATTACGTTTTTTTGAAAAGTAAACTTTAGCTCAATCACTAGGGAAAGAAGAATAAGAAGTATTTTCATCAAGTATTTGAGATTCTCTTAAAACATTAGGCGCATCGCAAATTGCCCCGACTATTCCGTTGAATTTTTTGATTATTTCGAGAGATTTCTTATTTTCACGCAAGGATTGAGCCCCTTTTCCTCCGGGGATAAAGATAAGTATGTATTGACTTAGATCTTCAATTTGATTTTTAATATCTAAGACATTAGCTATTTTGTACTGTCCTGTGGCTTTTTTTAATGACGGATGAAAGTAGTCAATAACGATATCGGGATTAGCTTTCACCAAACAAGATAAGGTTGTAGTTAGTTCGATATCATTAAAATTATCCTCAATTATTACTAAAATTTTATGTTTCATTATTTTTTAACCTTAATAATTCCTTTTCAAATTAAGAAAATAATTAGTGCAAATGGAAGTAAGATAGTTAGAATAAAAGTAACAATAAAAGTATTTCTTCAGATTTTATTAAGGTTACGCGCGCTTTTTTCTGCATCGCCGGTAACTTTTGCATTATCAACTTGAATAAACAACATTGCATCTTGAATTCTTTTTTTGTCATATAACTTAATAAAAATAAATAATATCGTAATTAAAAGAAGAATAACTACGCCAGATATTAACAAAATAGTTGTACTCCCAAAAGCTCTATTCATTGATTCAAGTACCCTATAATGAATTTTAAATTCAAACAAACTTCCTTCTGGAGTTTCGATGACAATTTCTTTTAACATTGCTAAACCAAAAATAATAGCTAAAAAGATTCCGCCATAAGTGATGATAAAGGTAAAAATTCAATTTTGTGAGACATTTTTTCTTATTAAAGATTTGTACAAATCAGCAAAAGTTGTGCTTGCTGCAATGTCACCTAATTCGAAACTTTCACGATATCTTTTTTCTACTTTTTTTCAACCAAAAATCTTTATTAGGTTCTTACCGAAGAAATAAAAAGATATTAAGAATAGACACGAAAGTAAAATTCAGTATCCAATTCCATATTCTGGTCCTTGTTTTCAAGTGTTTAGAACCCCATTTAAAACTAAGCCAATGATGATAAATAAAAGAATAAAGCTTCAAAAAATTACACTAGCATTGCGAACGTTTTTTTCTTTTCTAATAATGGTATATGTTTCATCTGATAACACTCTTTTGGGATCTGAGTGTTTAGAACTTAAATTTTCAGAGGGCTGAACGATATCTTTTAAATTGTTTGTAGTTTGAATTTCTACTGTGGTATCTGATGTTTTTGGCTTGAACATATTTCTCCTATTCAATCAAAGACTTATTTATTTTATGATTCGTTAAAGTTGAATTTAGCGGCAACTTCTTCAAATAACGCATAAAATAAAGGACCACTGAAATTTTCATACTTTTCGTTAGTTGATATTTTCTCATTTAATTGTTGGTCCAAAATATTACCAACCACCTCTGATAATTCTTTAACTGTGTCTTTTTTAAGAGACTCAAAAGTTTCTAATCATACCTGTGCTTTTTCATTGATGTCATCTTTATTGATTTTTTCGACATAACTTTTAATTTCTTTTTTTAAGTATTCTTGTTTTTGTTCATTATTATATTGAGAATACAATGGATTTCTTTCTTGTACATATTTTTCAAAATCTTTAAATTCATCTATTACGGGCTTGAGTGCTTCATTTGTTTTTTCTTTCATTTTAGGAGTTTGTATGAATTTAATTAAAGATTCTTTAATATTTGGTTCTTTTAAATAATCACCAATTGTATCAACAAGTTCTTTAAATGATTCTTGGTCTTCAAGACTCAATTCATTTCAATCTTTTTCAAATAATTCTTCGATTTTTTCTTTTCCAATATCAATTGTTTTAAATAGTTTGTCTATACTTGAAACTACTGAAGTTGGATTAATGCCCTTAAATCCAGTCATCAATTGAATACTAAAATTTGTAAAACTATCATTATTTTGTTTTTTAGTATTAAAAGCAGCATTTGTAGCAGCAATCATAGGCGTACCTAGTGCAACTGCTGCTATAGATCAAAAGATTTTTCTCAGTCATCTAAATTTTAATTTTTTGCCTTTTTCATTGCTCTTTTTAAATCTAAAAATAGCTATAGTTGTTCAAATAATAAAGTAAATAATACTTAAACCCAAATAGGTAATGATTGAAATATAAATAGCTAAATAAGGAATTAAGCCAGTAAAACTTTTTAGATTTTCGTTTTCTTCGAAATTTTTTTGCATTACAACAACAGCAATTAAAGCCGCAATTGAAGAAACAATCATAATGATTGTTTTACCAATTAAGTATGGCCATTTATATAAAAACCCTGTTAAAACCAACGAAAATACCATAAAAATAAGAAAAATAATTAAAATTGTGGTAAATCCGCCATTTTTGTGTAACCTAGCAATACTTTCTAGGATATTTTGCATATTTTGCCCTTTCGTGAATAAAATAGTTAAATTAAAATTGTGTTTTTATTAGGTTTTTTTCAAGGTTGTTTTTTATTGATGCGATCAATAAATAATTTACCTTGTAAGTGATCAAGTTCGTGTTGGAAGATAATTGCCAAATATCCACTAACTTCGTAGTTATAGAATTGGCGATGATTGTAACTATAAGCACGAACAACAATTTTATTGCTTCTAGGAACATATCCTTCTTGATCGGGTCATTCTTCAGAAACAGAAAGACAACCTTCACCGTTGCTTAGAGCTACAAGTTGATTGCTTTTTGTAATAATTTGTGGATTAAATAAAACATCTTTAAAAATAGGATTTCCTTTATCATCCGGTAAATAAACATAAAAAACATTTTTTAAGATTCCATATTGAACCGCAGCTACACCTACACCGGCACGGAACTGACTGCCTTCTTTTTGGGAATCGTCAATGTGATAAATCATTTTTTCGGCAAGTTCAATATCTTCAGGAATCAAAGGAATTGGAACATCCATTGATCTTTTTCTTAAAACTTCATTTGGTAATTCGACAATTTTTACATCATATTTTTTCATACTAATCAATTATAAAAGAAAAATAATTCTTTTTGGTTTTTGATTTAGAGAAATAAGTGTTCTTTTTGGTATTCACAAAATATACAGGAAATTATCTTTGTAAAAGATAAATTAAAATAATATCAATCTTTAGATTCAATGCATAAAAAAATCAAATGCCACTGAGGCATTTGATTATCTGAATTTATTCAAAAATTTACTTAATCAACTTTTTGATTTAATTTTGAGAAAAACAAATAAATAGGTTCTTTTAATTCTTGCGTTAGTATATCTTCTGCTAGTACATGCATCGATAAAAGATTGGTAATTAGGTTGGTTAATTTGTTTTTTAAAAAGATTTTCCATTCCTTCGGATATCATTTGATATTTAGCTAATTTATGAGCAGGAGTTTTAGAGATCTGTTTTTGAAATTTAGAATAAGTATTTTCAATTCTTTTGTTGCTAAATTCGTCTTTTTTAATAGGTGTAAATTGACTGATGTCTTGATTTTGAGCATGTAATTGACGGATATAAGTAGCACTAGCAAATTGATTGGATGTCTTAGTATCGCGAAAACCAATGGTGCGCTCAAGAGAAACAGGAATAATCTTTAAGTTTTCATTTACAATAGTTTTAACGTATTCAAGTCCTAAAATATCATTAGGCATGTTGATATCTTGTTGACTTAATTCTTGCAAAGCTAAATTTGTTGCTCTTGGAAAACTTAGGCCTTTTTGTTTAAGGTATTTTTTAACTAGGACATTATATTGCTCTTTATTATTTTTAAGTAATTGAGCAATGGTGATAAATAAATTTACATCATTAGTTTCGCTTCCAAATACTAAATAATCTATCTTAGCTTTTGCGAGTTTTAAAACGCTTTCTCGAGCAAAAATATGCGCCGCTTGTGCTGAAATATCCACATTGAGTTTGATAAATTTACTTACACCATATCTTTTTGCGTATTTAACACGAGTTTTTCAAGGGACAGAGATAAATTCGCCTCTTTGTGAATATTTATGCGACATAGCCACAATAATTTGTGAATTGGGGAATTGCTTCTTGATTCAATTTAATTGATAAATATGTCCATTGTGAAAAGGATTATATTCAACAACAATTCCAACTCTAACTGATTTGTTTGTAATCATAAAAGTTAAGAAAAAATTAGCATTGCTAATTTTTACATTCTAATATTTCCTGCGGTTCTTGGGAATGGAATAACATCTCTAATGTTTTCAATTCCTGTTACATACATAACAAGACGTTCAAATCCAACTCCAAATCCAGCAGAACCTAAATCCCCGAATCTACGTAAGTCAATGTATCATTGAAGATCTTCTTGATCAATTCCAAGTTCTTTAATTCGAGCAGAGAGTTTTTCAACGCTACTTTCTCTTTGACTTCCACCGACTAATTCACCAACACCAGGAACTAGTAAGTCAAATGAAGCAACGGTTTTGTTATCTTCATTTAAAGTCATGTAGAAAGCTTTAAAGTCTTTAGGGAAGTTAATTACAGCCACAGGAGCTTTGTAAATTACTTCAGTTAAGTATTTTTCGTGTTCAGTTGCCAAATCAAGTCCAAATTTGATATCTTGGTTTTCAAATAAATGTTTTACTTCGGCAAGCTGTTTAATTGCATCTTGGTAATCTACAATTTGAAGTGGTGTTTCAATAAAGTGTTCTAATCTTTCAATTAGTTGATTATCTACAGTGTCATTTAAAAATTTTATTTCTTCTCTGCGTTTAAATAAAGTGTTCCTAATTACGACTTTTAGCATATCATCAGCAAGCTTAATCGCGTCTTTTAAGTCATAAAAAGCAACTTCAGGCTCAATCATTCAAAATTCAGCTAAGTGACGTTTAGTGTTTGATTTTTCTGCTCTAAAAGTAGGTGCAAAAGTATAAATTTTATTCATTCCTAAAGCAGCAGCTTCACCTTGTAATTGTCCTGTTACCCCTAAGGTTGCTTTTTTACCTTTTCCGAAGAATGGTTCTTCTGAGTGATCATTTACAAGAAAAGTTTCCCCGGCTCCTTCACCGTCATTGCTTGTGATAATTGGTGAATTCATGTAGTAAAATTCACGTTCATTGAAGTAACGGTGAACTTCAAAAGCAAGTGTTGAACGGACCAAGAAAATAGCACGGTTAATTTTAGTTCTTTGTCTTAAGTGTGGCAATTCCCTAAGAGTTTCAAGCTTCATTTCTTGATTTTGAATAGGATAATCTTCGTCAACATTTCTTGAATCTAGTAATTCAACAGCTTGCATTTCAATTGGCTGTTGAGCTTCAGGGGTGTATTTTAAGATACCTTTAACAACAATTGCTGATCCAGGTCTTAAGCTATCTAAAAGATCAAAATCAAATTGCTCTCCTTTAAAGACAACTTGTAAATTTAAAATTGAGCTACCGTCATTTACAGTAATAAAACGAACTTTTTTATTTCCTCTATTTGATACAACTCAACCTTTTAATAAATGCTCATAGTTGTTGTGGAATTGAGGTTTTTCATATAGTTTTTTAATTGAGTAGGAATGTTTCATAAAACTCCTTTAATATAATATATTTCAATTTTAAACCATTTCTAATTTATTTTAACTAAAACGGTTAATTCACCAATTTTCTCAAAACCTAGTCTTTGGTAGAGTTTACCTGCACTAGGATTATTTCAAAATAAAATTGGTAATTTGTCTTGTTTAATAATATCATTACATAAATTAATAACACAATCTTGAGCTAGTTGTTGACCACGATATGAACTAAGGGTAAAAATTCCGCCTAGCATTACCGCTTTATTGGTAGTTGAAGAGCTAGCGGCGTGAGAAACAACAAGATCATTATCTTTGAAAATATAACCAAAATAAGAACCATTATTTAAAGAAGAAGTTAAGTAATTAGGATCTAAATATTGTTGCCCAATTCCTTGAAATTCTTTGATTAATTTTCGTGAATCAATAATTGAATGAATGTCTTGTAGGGTAATTTTTTGCGATTTTGGTTTAATTTCTTTAATTGCTAATTGATATTTTTGTAAATTTAATGCATCAAATTGTTCTTTTAAAACATTATATTTTAAGTTAATTTTATCAGTTGAAGCAAAAATAGATTCAGGCTCTACACCGACTAAAACGATATTTTTAGCATTATGTTTTTGGATGATTTCATTAAATGAATCGTGGTCAAAATTAGCATCATTGAAATAAATAACTAAATTTGAATAAAAGAATAAAACCACCTTTTGAATTTTGGGCCCCTCATTTACATATGTTGCTATTTTATCTTGTTCAAATAATCCAAAACTTTCGATATCTGAAATTAAAAAAGTGTTTAAATAGGGTGAATTTTGGTATAAATAATCTAAAATTTCCTGCTTTTGTGATTCGTTTGCTTGTATAAATTTCATAGTTTTATTATACTTAAATATATGGTGAATTGTATAGATGCAAATGTATTTTCATTTATAGAAAAATAAAAATTTTAATATGTGGAAATTTTTGCATCTTTTCATTTTCTAGGTGATAAAATAATATAATTATAATGAGGCTAAAAAAGCCTCCACTAGTTATAGCTAGTGTTTAACTGCTATTTATCAATATATTTTTTATTTTTCTTGCACTATTTATTGTTGTAAGTCATTTCTTATTTATCTTTTAGGGATATACTTACTACATTCCTTATTATGAATACGCAGTACTCTAAATAATGTTGGCCTTCTTGCAACAAAAAACAAGCTTATAAGCTTGTTTTTTTATAAAATGAAAGAAAAAAGCACATAAGTGCTTTTTTCTAAAGGTCATTAAATGATATGGAGCGAGTGAAGGGAATCGAACCCTCACAGTCAGCTTGGAAGGCTGAAGTTCTACCATTAAACTACACTCGCAATTGCTTATTGCTTAATAATTATAAAGGAAAAATTTAAAATTACAAAATATTTTTTTATTTTTTTAAAAAATATTTTAATTCGTTATTTTTATTTTATTAAGAGCTTAATTTATTTAATATTTTACTTTATTTTTCTTAAAAAAGTTTTTTAAATTAGTAACACTTAAAAAAATATTAAAAAAGCAGAAATTTTATTCTGCTTTTTGTTAGTACTATAAGTATTTTGCTAATTCAGCTTTAATTTGGTCGTATGGTCTAAACCCTAATAATTTTTCTACTAATTGACCATCCTTGTATACAAGTGTATAAGGAATTGATTGAACTTTTTCTTCAATAGCATAATTTTTATCTTGATCTATATCAACACGCAATACACTAATTCCATCTTTTTCTGCAAGTTCATCTAATGTGCTTTTAAACATTCTGCAAGCCCCACATCATGTAGCGTGGAACACTACTAAGTGTAAACCTGATTTAATTTCTTGCATAACTTCTGTTTTTGTTACATCTTTAAGCATTATTAACTTCCTTTCGAATTTAATTTATAAAGTTGACTAAATTATACAACTAAAAATAAAAAAATTTAATTTTTCTATTATTTTTTATAAAAAAAAGCACTTTTTGTGATTTTTTGCATTTTTATGTTTTATTAGATTTTTAGGTTGCTATCTTTTTAAAAGATTTTAAAAAAATAAAAAAACAGCAACCCCCTATTTTCACATTTCTGCTATCGTCGGCACTAACGAGCTTAACTACTGAGTTCGGAATGGTATCAGGTGAACCTCGTTGCTATAATCACTGTTGTAAATAGTATAACACAAAAAAATACATTCCAAAAAAATTTTTTTATTTTTATTTGAAATAAATAAATCAATTAAATAAGGAATATTAATTTAAAATATATAAATATATATTATTTAATTTACATTTTATTGAAGTTTTAATATAAATTATATTTATAAATATTTAAAAATATCAATTTTAATTTTTGGTTCAAAGACAAAATTTAGTGTTTTTCTTTTTAAATTTTTAAAATATAAAATATTTTGATCTTTAAATTTAAATTAAAATAAAGCACTCTATTTTGGAGAAATTTATGAAAATGAAGAAAAAAACTAATTTAAAAACAGTTTTAATTTTAACTTCAACAGGTCTAGGGATCTCGGCTCTAGCTTCTGTTGCCACATTAATCGGTTTGCATAGCAATTACAAACCTGATCAAAAACAAAATTATTTTTTTGAAGAACTTAAACAATTAAATACCGAAGTAATTGATTTTTTAAATTCACAAAATAATCAAAATGATTTATTTTTGAAAAAATTAGCCCAGCAATCTCAATATGCAACTCAATTGTTGAATAATGAAAATTCTAGTGTCGTTAAAATGATTGATGTTAGAAATGATTTAAAACGAGATTATTTTGCTGCTCAAGCATCAATGGCAAAAACTATTGAAGATTTTAAACAGAAAGCAAATCAATTTGCTTCTCTTGTTAAGATTCAAGATTGACAAACTCAAAAAGATCAAATTTTAAGTGATAATAAAAATCAAATTAATAATGATTTAAGTAATAAAGAAACTATACTTGAAAAGTTATATCAAGATATTGATAATTTATTGAAGAACCAAAAGCAACTTAATTTTGAACTTGAAGCTAAAGTGTGAACATTGCACGAAAAAATCTTGCGTAATGAATCAACTTTTAGTTTGCCAGAACAAAAAAGCACAGCTTTAAGTATGGTATTGCAGGTTCTTAATCTTTTAGAAGAACCAATATATTCAAAAGATAACTTATTAACTTACCAGGAACAGTTAACTAATGTTTTAGATCTTCTTTCTAAAAAGCAATCTGAGATTAATTATCAAATTGCTGCAATAGCAGATAATTTTGTTAGAGTTCGTAGAGCTATTGAATCTTCTCAACTTTCAAGCGATCAAAAACAATTTGCTTTTGATCGAATTCAAAATTATTTTAATATTGCTCAACAAGATACAGATACCCTTGCGCCATCAAAGCAAGAAGAACTTGATTATCTTAATTCGCTGCTCAATAACGAAATTACTTTGTTGGCAGATAATAACAAAACTAGCGATTCTCTTATCTTTGATATTAAAACTTTATTGACTCAAATTCAAACCAAAGCAAAACCAAAACCTATTTTAGGTTTTGTTAATAAGCAAACCTCAAACATAGAAAAAAATCTTGATCAAAATTACATTAATGATCTTATTAATAAAAAAATTGATGCTCAAAATTTATTATCATCAATTGATACCATTTCGAAATTCTATAATCTTACAATTGAAGAAATTAATAACCAAAAAAGACTTGGACACTTAACTCTTGAGCATGCGAATCAATTAAATGAAGAATTAAGATCATTAGATGATCAAAATTTATCTATTATTAATTACTTAGAAAAGATCCAAACCATTAGAAATCGTGCTATTGATTCAGGGATTCTTGTTCAAGTTTTTAAAAATGGACTCAATAATTTAAGAGAGCAAATTAACGATGCTATTAATCGTGGAGATCAAAGTATTTTAAGTAACTTAAGAGAACTTCTTAATAACATAGATGAATCTTTAAAAACAAATCAAGAACCAGAAACTTTAAACAAGGTTTTTGCTAATCAATTAAATAATTTAAGAAAGCTTAATAAAAAAGAATTAGCTAATTTGTATAAAAAAGCAAAAATATTGCTTAATAATAACACTTTAGATCTTTCTGAAAAAACAAGAAATACTCTTGAACAAATTAATGAAAAGGCAGCAATTCTTATTGCCGATAATTCAACTGCAACCAGATTAGAATTGCAGTATTTAATTCCGCTTTATTTAGAAGAATTTAAAGAAGCTAACATTAATGATGCTTTTGCAGATGTTCTTGTTGTTGCTGAAAATTCACTTAATAAAATTTACCAAGCTTTTGGTTCAAAAGAATCAACCTCTAATTCTCATGCCGGGTCTGCCTTGCAACGTTCTATAGAAAGCTTACAAAAAGAAGCTAATATTATTTCTTTAAACCCAAATCTTAGCTTTGAGGATAAAGAAAAACTTTTAAAAGAAATTAGCCAAAAAATGGAAAAAATATCAGACAATGCTGATAAATTTAAACGCCTAGAAGAAGCACTTCAAAAAGCGCAAGAAGCTTTAGATTCAACAGAAGACCTAGATGAAAGAGTGGCTCTTGAGAACTATATTAATAAAATCAAGCAAAATCAAAATGATGCTCAAAAAGCACTAGAAAATCCAGAAATGGGCGACGAACTTGAAACATTAATAGATAGTGTAAATAAAAATGTTGATGATTTTTACAAAGCTAAAGCTAATTACCAAGCCGGTTTTGAATATGATCGTGCTATTAAAAAAGTTAATGAAGTTTTTGGTTCAGATGTTGTAGATGGTAAACCTTCACCAACAAAAATAAAATTAACAGAAGATCTAGAAACTTTAAAAAACATTGTTTCAAATCCTGAAAATTCAAAAGAAGAACGTGATCTAGCAAGAGAAAAAATGCGTAACATTTTTGATATTGTTGAAATTTCGCGTGAATTAGAAGTTGCCAATAAAGAGCTTAAAGAATTAATCCAAAATACTAAAGATGCTAATTATGGTGAATTTCGCCCTAATGATTTATTTGTGCAATCACAAGAAGTCAATAAAAATGCTACTGATTTTTTAGCAAATATTAATAATTCGCTAAATATTACTTCAAAAGCAGAATATCAAAATGAATTAATCAAGGTTAAAAATCAAAAAGCAGATTTAAATTTAGGTATTTCTATTGCGTTGCTTAAGTCAACAGAAGCTCAAATTAAGAACTTTAAAATTACAAATAAAGCTAGCGAAAAACCATATAAAAATATTAATGACTCAATTGATTCATCGCTTGAATCAACACAATTTTTATATGATAAAGCTAATCAAGTTCAATCAGAAAATCCAAAAGATCCTCAAAAATACGAACAAACACAAAACGAAATTAACGAATTAGAAAATAAAATTCGTAGATATATTCCTCTTGCATCAAAACTTCGTGAAGCAGCGGAGAAACTTTTAACTATTAATGAATCTGCAAATCCAGCAAGCTATAAAAATCTTGAAAAGGCAATTATTGGAGATAAATCAGAAAATATTAGTAGCAATTTAATTGATGCATCTGATAATAATTCGCAAATTAATATTAAAATTTCAACCATTAATACTGAAATTCAAAAAGTAAGTTTAAGAATGGAAAATGAATCGGAGATCGCTACATTAAAACAACTATATAGCCAAACTGATCGTGAGTATCTTTACTTTGATGAAGCAATTAGAAACTTTGATCAGCAAATAGCTAGTTTTGAAGAAGTCATTTCTAACTTTAATAGCTCAAGATCTGCACTTGGATTTTTAAAAGACCAAATTAAGAATTTTTATAATCGTGCAAAAATTGAGAAACAAAAAATTGAAAATGATTTTAATGAGGCAAAAGCTAGAATTCAGTCATATAAAGATTCTTTTGAAGCATCTAAACAACAAAATAATCAACAAGGTCTTTCAACAAAATTCCGCCAATTAGTTTTTGATAAATTTGACAAATTGGTTACTAAAACTCCTGGAGAAAAATTCACAACACTTGCTAGTGATTTACTTAATTTAATTCCTGAAATTTCTCTTGCATCAAGTAAAGATGACTTTTTAGATACTTTTAATTCAGTCTCTGAAAAAATTCAAAATCTTCCTGACTTTAGATATACTTCAACCCAAGAAGGTTCTTCAGAAGAAAATATTACTGAAATTTTACAAAGCAAACTTAATAACCTAATAGAAGCAATTAAAGTTGCTACAGTAGGTAATGATCAAGATTTACAAGGAATTGTTGATCCAAGCCAAAATTCTATTGTTAGAAGCAATATTTCCAAACTAAATTCTGTAGTTTCGCTTATTGATAGACAAACATATATTATTAATGAACTTATTAAAATTAGAAATGAAAAAGATCAAGGTGAAGATGCTGTTTCTTCGCAACAATATGAAAATATTGTAAATGCACTAAAACAATATATTCCAACTAATGGTAATAACGCTACAAAAAATGATATTGATCAAAACACCAGAAATCTTTATGCTGAATTCCTTAATAATATTTCCCTTAAAAGAGCTAAAGATCTTTTAGCAAATGAAATTAATGATTACAAAAAACTTATTGATAATTTAGTTGATTCTAGAGATGATATTGATAAATCAATTAAATCTCTCATTGATGCAAAATTAGATCAATTTGCGCAAAAAACACAAGAAGTAACCGAAAAGACTCAATTAGTTCCAATTGAGCAAGATTTAAACCAAGTTAAGTTTGTGCAAAATGAAATTATTGAACTAGCAAAAGCTATTAAAAAAGCTGAAGATTTTTATCAAGAAAAAAATCAAGAAGCAAATAAAATAGATGGACAAAACAAAATTCTTGAAAAAATTAAAAATATTTATGAAGCCACAAAGCCTAATTATCTTAATTTAACTTTAACTGAAATAAGTGCCAAAATAAGGGAAATTGAAGATTTAATTGATCTTTATGGGTTCATTAGTAATGTTTTAAGTTCTTTTAATGAAACAAAAAATCTTTTTGAAGCTATTAATTATCCTCAGGGTTCAAAAAATCAAAATGATGGTTCTAACAATAATTTATTAACTCCTGAAGAAGCAAAATCACAATTTAATCAACTTTTTGATAATTTAAAAGACAAAATCAATAGCGGCGAAAGAGCTAACTTATTGCTTGTGAAGGCAATGTTACCTGGGTTAAATTCTTTAATTGCACTTCAAAAAGCCAAAATTGAAATTTACAATTCAATTAAATCGGATTATTCTTATGCTGAATTTAGTTGAAATACAAAAGATCAACAACAAAAATCAAATTATGGTTTTGAATTAGATGCTATTAGAGTTGCTGACTTTATTTTAGAATCAGTACCTAATGCAGAATCTACCTTAAGTAACATTAAAGAACAAATAGAGCCAAGATTAGAAGAAAATGTTAGAAGAGCCCAGTTATTTTATGAACAAAGAAAAGCTCAACTTGATGTTTTACTTAAACAAGACACTGGAATTAAAAGTGCCGAATATAAACGTTTAGTAAGTGAGCAAAATCAAAATGAAATAGATCCAAAATATGATATTTTAGTTCAAAAAGGTGATATTTTTTATAATGATTTAGCTAATAGAATTAAAGTAGCAACTAGTGAACAACAAATAGAAGAAGTTATTACTAGTGCACAAAATATGGATTCATTATTTGAGAGATACCAAAATATTGCTAATTTAATCTCTGAAGGAAAAGAAAAAATTCAAAATATTTCTTCAAAACCAGATGCAATTAAAAATAATAAAAATACACAAAAATCAATTGAATTATTAAATTCAGAAATTTCTCAAGACGAAGAATATTATTTTAAAGAGCAAAATACCACTACACTTGATAATGCAATTTCAAGACTAAGAGCTTTTATTGGTAGATTTGATCTTGCTGAAGCTGTAGCAACCAAAACAAACGAAATTAACGAAATTACAACTCAACCAAATGCAGATAAATATTTAACAGAAGAAGCTAAAGCTCCGCTCATTGCTATTTTAGATTCAATCTTTGAAACGCTGGAAAGAGATCCTAGCCGCGAAAACATTAATGAATACAATCAGTTAAAAAGTATCTTTGTTGAAGGTTCAAGTGATAACTCTGTAACAACAGCATTAAATAATTCGCTTGCACTTCAGCAAAAAGTCTATTTAGCTAATTCTTATTTAGAATCATTTAACCAAGCAAAAGGTGATAATTCAAATTACGAAACACCTCAAATGAATGCTCTTTATGAACAATTACAGACAAAAGTTAATGAAGCTAATGCGGCCCTTGCAAATCTTCAACACAATGAAAAAACTAAGATAAACTTATCTAAAGAAATTTTCGATGGCTTTAGTGGAATCATAGATTCAATACTTAATACAAAAAATAGTGAAATTTCAGATCGCTATTTATTGGACTTAGCACTAGATAAATTTATGATTATTCATTATTCTCAAGGTCAAACAACTCCAAGACTAGAAGATTATTCTCAAGTTGCTCTTGAACCTTTTAAGAGATTAAAAGTAAGCGACCCTGAATCTATTAAAGAAGCAAATACAAAAATTAAAGCTGCCGAAGATAAATATCTTGAGCAAGCATCTAAGCTACTTCAATGAGAAGTAAATCAATATAAATCAAGTAAGGCAAAATTTGAACCTTACTATAACTTCTTTAAAGATGGAAATGAAACAATTAGTCAAAGTATTTTACTTAGAGCAGCAGGACTTGATGATAGCATTTTAACTTTATTTGAAAAAGCAATGATTTCACCAAATCAAGCAACTGAAACACCGGCTTATAATGCAAAACAAAATGTTGAGCAAATGAAAGACTATTCAACTTTTGAAGAATTTAAAACAAAAGCCCAAAACATCATTAATGATACGCAAAAAAATATTAGAACTATTCTTGAGGAAATTTCAACGCAATCAGCAGTTGCAAATAGATTATTTAATACCAATATTCAAAATATTTCTGTGCCAAAAATATTAGTAGATAAAAACCAATATCAAAGATTTACGCAACAATTTGATCAATCAAGTGAAGAAGTTAATATTGTAAAAGTATTAGAAAAAATTCAACAAAAAGCTTCTGTTGAACAAAAAATTAGTGACTACAAAAATAGTGCACAAGCACTAGCTACAAAAGAAATTTCTCAAGCACCTAACGAATCAATAGATTATACAAACTCAGTTCAAGAGAGCCAAAATGCCGAAAGACAAAGATACTTTACTCAATACTCTGATTTTATTAAGGCTTTAGCTCAAACCTCAATAAATATTGATTCTTTAGTTTTTGGTCAAAATTCTACAGATCAAAACAATCTAAAATATATTCTTGATAAATTCTTAAATGGAGAAAGTGATTTTGTAGGACGTAAAAATATTGATTCATTTATCTCTCTTTTATCAGGCCCAAATGGTAATGGTCAATTTGAATTAGCTAAAAAAGAATATGAAAAAATATCAAAAATTGCAAATTCAGCAAACACAAGTGCTCAATCTTTAAACGAAAATACATCTTCAGTTTTTGATATTAATAGTAACTTATCAAGGGCATTTGTGACTTTTGAAAGACTTTGAACATGATTTGATGAATCAAGTAATACAGATTTATTCTTTGAGTACTTAAGAAAAACTTCAAATAATACAATTAATTACGCCAAAATTAATCCAAAAAATACAACTTCTGGAGAAAATTTCAAAAAAGCACTCGATACAACATTAAATAATGAAGAAGATTTAACAATAAATGGGAATACCTATAAAGCTAAAAAATTAAATGGTGCTTTTACAGATTCGCAAGCTTTTGCTAATTTATTTGAACAATTTAATGTTCTTTTTGGCGATGATTCACAAACATTTAATTTAGATAATATTAATGTTTATGCATATAAACAAATAAGTGATCAAACATATGTAAATTTAGCTTTAACTACAGATCCATCAATTAAAACAGGAACAATTAATTTATATTTTGAATACAAAAAACCTAGCTCAATTACGCTAGAAAACAATTCATTTAGTGCTGTTGAAAGCTTTGGGATTCAATTCCCTTCTGTTGTAATTAACTTTAGAACAAGAGAAAGATACACAATTAGCAAATCTCATATTCAAGATACCAATACAATTAATCAAACATTATTTACCACCGAAGATGCTGGTTGAAACAACTTCCAGGCACCTATTAATTTAATGGGTTCATTTGTAAAATACTCAACAGTTGTTATGAAAAATAATTCTTTAAGTTACTTTACTGAAGATGTTACAAAAAATATTGATGATGTAGACCAAGGTACAGCAACTACAAGTAAGCCAGAGTTTCGTGTTAAAGTCAAATTAAGCCAAGCTCTTGATGGTTGAACTCAAGTGGGAGATAAAATTTATTGAAAAACCTTAACTCCAAACTTAGCCGGAAGTTCAGGATTTGCTTATCAAAATGTTGAAGGAAATGATAAATATCTTTATTCAACAATTGGACAAGCTAAATTACAAGAATACAGACAACACACTTATTTATATACTGAAGCTAATGACGCTAACAAAGTGGTTCTAATTTTACCTTTAGTTATTGCTATACCTGTTGAAAAAGATAATCAACAAGCTGTTCTTATTCTGGATTGAAAAATGCTATCAAGGTTTGATGAAAATGCTACCGAGGCTTTAAATAATATCACCACTTGATATGATCCTAAGTTAACAGAAGCTTGATTAATTAAGCCTACAGAAGGACATTATTCATCTAATATTGAAGAATTAGCCACTCATGCTTTAAGTAGAATTAGCATAAGAGATTTTGTTTTTGCTTCTTGAGATGAATTAGCTAATACTTGATCAAGAGACGACACAGTTACCTATGAACAATTTACCCATTCAATTGGAAGTTCAGAATTTTATAATGCAATCGGAGAAAATGGTAAGTTTGATATTGACTTCAAGCTTCACTAAGATAAGGAGAAATTTATGGATGGCAATCAGAAGAAAAAAATTTTATTTAAATCAGCAGCTATTTCAACTGCAATTTTAGCTCCAGCTATTGGAGGGTTAACTGCTGCGCTTTTAACCTACCACGTAGATGAGACTAAGCCTGCAAAAACAGCATATGAAAACCTAGTTCAAGGTGAATTACTATTTAAACTTTATTCTCCTTACTTTAGTACTAATCCAAAAAGCAATCAAGAAGTGCAACAAATTATTAAGCAAGCAAAAGATGAGTGAAATAATGGAGATAGTTCGCTTTCAGATAAATTAGCTAAGCTTGATTCTGCGCAATCAGCAATTATGAACTTTTATGTTCAAAATTTAGATAAAGCTGATTTTAAAAATCAGGACAACGGGCAATATTTTTGAAAGAAAATTTTAGCAAATCAAGTAGAAAGAATTAGAGACAATGATATTCAAGAAGAACTTACAGAAATTCCTAATACTAATTTAGAGTCTTTTATTAAAGACTTATCAACACAAGAATCTACTTTGCAACAAGAATTTTTAGGTCAACTAGGGACTAAAAT
This sequence comes from Mycoplasmopsis sturni DSM 22021, assembly GCF_000701485.1. Lineage (GTDB taxonomy): Bacteria > Bacillota_I > Bacilli_A > Mycoplasmatales > Metamycoplasmataceae > Mycoplasmopsis > Mycoplasmopsis sturni. Next base: position 126,794 of record NZ_JNIZ01000003.1, on the reverse strand, counting down.
TGAAAAATTAGTGAATCATCAAAATGAAATTTTCAAACCTTATATTGAAAATGCAGAGAAAAAACAAACTAACTTAATTGATAAAAATATTCCAGGATTAACCTCAAAAACTCTTGAGCAAGCTCAAGTAACACTTACTAAAGCTATTGAAACCAATATGCGAGAAAATGATTTAGATATTCAAAATAATAAGCTAAATGATTTTTATGATGCTTTTGCTCAACAATGAGATCAAGTTTCGCTTTCTGTTAATGAAATGATGGAATATTATGCAAAAATCCAAGAATTATTTGGTAATCCCACCACATCAAAAGCTCAAAAAGATCACATTCTAAGTTTTCAAAAGCAATTCAACAAAGCTCAAGAAGAAATTCAAAATATTAATGATATTGAATTATTAAAAAATTTAACCATTACAACCTTCCAAGAATTAACTGATAGTAATAAATCTCTTTTGGAGATTAAAAACGTTATTGGAGATTTAAAAAACTATGTTAATGAATTTGCTGATGAGTTTAGTAAATACAAACAAGAATTAATTAAAGAGATTAATAAAGACGTTCAAATTAATTCTAAAAATGAACTTATTGAGGCTAAGAAAAATTTATTTAGTCAATATTATTCTCTTAAGTATACAAATAAAAAATTTAAAGATTCTCTTGGTTATTTAAATGATGCATTTGATAAAAAACTAATTGATCAAGTACAAATGGTTATTTTCAAAAATGATTTAGAGCAAGCAATTTCAAGATCAAATAACATTCAAGAACTTCTTAATAATGTTTCAAAACAAAGCGACCTTATTTCAGAAGAAATTAAAGCTTTGGTTGTTTATAACAGAGAACTAGAACTTATAAAATCACAAGTAAAAACGATTAACTCACTACAATTTACAAGCCAAGCAGCCAAGACTAAATTAAGTACTTTAGTTACTTTAGTTGAAACCGCTTATGTACAAAAAGATCTTTCACCGGCTTATTTAAGTGGTATTAGATACCAAATTAATGAACAATTAAGAAATGCACTAAAAAGTATTTTAAGTAACTTAATTATTAGATCTCAAGCATTTATTAATAAATTAGAAGAGCTTGTAACTGATTCAAACAATAACGAAACCATTACAAGACTAAAAAAATTAAACGAAGATTCTCAACCCAAAATTAAAAAATTTAACCCAATTCCAACTACTGATTTAGTTGAGACAATTAAACTTTATAATCAATACATTTTAAATTCAATTCAAGCATACGAACAGTCACAAGCAGAAAAACAATCAAGTTTTGCCAAATCCTTTTTAGATACTGTTTTTGCAAATCCGCATTCTAGTGAAGAAGACGCTCCGCTTACTATTGGACAACAAAATCGTGTTGATTTGTATAAAAATTTAAATAAACAATTAGATGAATTGAGAAACCAAATTAATAATGGTACCGCAGGCAAGGATGCGCAAAAAGAAATTTCAGAAATTACTAATCAATTAGGTAATTTAATTAATACAGCTCCTGAGTTTGCTGAATTAGATAAAGAAATTGATGAGGCTACAAAACTTAATAATAAGATCAAAAATAGTCCATTTATCAATGAATTAAAACAATATAGTGACGCACTTGATGATGCAATTGGAGAAGCTAATATTTTATATGCTAATCCTTATGCGACAAGTGAAGAAATTCAAGCAGCCAAAGAAAAGATTAAAAATGCTGCTGATGCTTTAAGAAGACAAAATGCGCATGCACTATTAGATGAAAAACTTAATAAGCTTAAAAATGAAATTGAATCAAATTATCAAGCTAATAATACTCAAGGGTCTCAAAATCTTTGGGATCAATATCACAAGCTCAAAGATATTGCTAATCAAACCGTTCTTGATGAGGATGAAATCAATACACTTGCTAACAAAATAGATAGCTACACTTCAGTTGTATCTTCTGTTTATAGTTTAGAGGTGCAAATTCGTGCTCTTGAAGAAGTTATTAAAAATCATACTGATCAAAAATATAGTCTTGCCAACACCGATGAGTCTATATCTAATGCAAATAATGAAATTAAAGTAGCAAAAGAATTAATTGATAATTTAAATAACCCTTTAAATTTACCAAATGAATATGCTTATAATTCTGAGAAAAACATTTTATTATCTCGTGGAAAAGAAATTGAATTATCTTATCAAAAAGATCGTGTAATTTACATTAATTCACAAATTCAACAAACATCTCAAGATAATTCTGAAGGTGTAGCCGCTAAAACTAACTACAATTCTGATTTACAAAGATTAAATCAATATGTAGCTGTAAAGCAAAGCGATGTTAATATTGCAAATCTTACCCAATTAGGTGATTTACTTGAAAGACAAGAAATTCAAGCTCAAACCATTACACAATTATTCAATTTATTTGATCGCTTTAATAATGAAAACGATAAAAGTATTGCTGATTATTTAAGTACATTACTTTCAAACAATAATATAAATTACAATAATACAATTGATGAAGTTAACGATAAAATTGATAAATTAAAAGCTGCAATTAATATTGCCCAAGCAAAAAAACAATATTTAGATACGCTCAACCTTCTTAAGTCAGTTTTAAAAAATCAAGAAAACTATAAGATTTACAAAAATTTAAATGCAAATATCACTAAAGTTGAAGAAGCAGCTACGCCTAACCTTTATAATGATGATTTAAGCTTTGATCAAATTATTACTTTAAAAGACAACCTTGCTTTAAGAGTAAGAGATTTTGAAGAGCAAAAAAAGGTTATTTTAGAGGAAATGAATGAAGCTCTTGCTTCTGTAGATAAAGAAATTAATGCGCTCGAGCTTGAAATTCAAAATATTAGAAAAAATAAACCAAATTATGTTTTTACTAATTATTTTGAAAAAGCTAAAGAAACCTATCATAAAGAAAAAGAAGAAAGTAATTGAGTTAATTTTGGAATTGAAGATGCTATTTCTTATAAAGGGACTCAAGAACAAGTTGGTAAACTAAGATTAGCCTTTAAGAAAGATTTAGTATTTAATCATTTAGAAGAAATTCGAGAAACAATTGAAAGCGAAACTTTTGGCTCAAGCGAATATCACAACAAAGTTAAAGCATGAACTCAAGCATTTATTAATAATCTAAAGTTAAAATTAAAAGATGCAAATTTAAATGATGCTGATGTTAATCATTTAGAAGAATTAGTTTCTCAAGAAAATTCGTTATTAAGATTGCAAAAAGATTCAGCAAATGCTTTACAACGTTGAGAAAGAGATGAAAATTCAAAAAATTTATATGCTAACAATATTTATGCACTTTCTAATGCACTAGAAGAAAGTCAACCTGTTTCTGATAACGATTATTCTAACTTGGTTCAATTAAGGGATTCTCTATTTGATGTTTATCAAGAACAAGTAAGCTTGCAAGAACTTAGAGATACTATTGTTGATCGAATTAATAATGACATTAAATTATCATTTGATAATGCTATTAGTGCTAAATCTAAAGTTTCTTCTAATCTTAACCAAAGATTGCAAAGCCAATATTCAAAATGACTTGAAACAGCAAGTAGTGCTGTAAGTAAGTCGCAACTTGTGGAAGTGAATCAAGAAATTAACAAAATTCAAGCTAATGTACACAATATAGTTGAGCTTGGATATTATGATGCTTTATCTACTGATTTACTTAGTGAAATAGCTTCAGATGCTTCAGATGCTACTAAGAAATATAGTGGATTACTCAGATCGGTGATTAACAATAATGGTGTTAATTATTTAACTATGTCAAGTAATGCGCTTGCTAATGAATTAGATAAAACCAAGCGTTTATATGAACTTGTTGATATTTCTAATGACCTTTCTATTAATGCAAACTTACTAAAAGAGCATATTAATTCATCAGAATTGCAATTTTACACTTATCAAGGGGTAGATGGAAACAACAAAAAAAGCGAATTATTAAGTTTTATTAATTCATTTTTAATTGCTTCAGATTTAGATGAAAACTCACAAGATTCAGTAGAAAAACTAAGATTACTTCAAGAAAAATTAAAATTAGTTGGTCAAATAAAAACTCAAGACCAAAACAAAGCAGTAACCGGTATTGTTGGCGAACAAATTAAAATTAGCAAAGCTATTGAAGAACTTCGAAAAGAAGGGGTTGGTGATAATAATGTTGATGTTGTTGCTTTAGTAAAAATATTGTGAGATTCAGTTCCTACTGCTGCTTCAAATCCACAATCAAGCTTAGGTAAGACTTCTGGTCATATTTATCAAGTGAGTGACCTTGCTAATCTTAATTTTAGTAATTGAAATCAAACTGGTAATGAGCTTGTTAACGAAATGAAGCAAAAAAGAGAAGAAATTACAAAATTATTTAACTATCGTAAAGAAACAAAAGCAAGAATTAACCAGATTATTAATAAGTTAGATCTTTATCATGATGTTCAATATAGAGTTTTCAAGCGTGATTTAAAAACGTTATTAGAAACATTAAATAATAAAAATAATAGTGCTCAAACTTTAACTGATTCGCCTAATGAAACAGGTGAACTTAATATCGTGAGAAAAGAAGTGTCTATAGTGATGGATAAATATGAATCGCTTGAAAATTTAGCTTTAAAAGTTTATGATTTAGAGCAACTTATTGATCGAATTCACAGTAGCGATGCTTCTATAGTGAAGGCCACAGAAGATGCAAAAGATTTAACAACCAAAGCTAAGGAATATTTTCTTAATATTGAAAAAATCAAATTAAATAGTAGCGATACTATCGAAAAAATTTACCAAGATATTACCAATACTTTTAATCGTTTAAGATTAATTTTCTTCCGTGAACAAGTCAAAGCCAATATTGATAATGATAATACTTTGGATAATGAAGAAAAAGCACCTATTAGAGCTTTACTTAGTCAATTTGACCAAGAGTATGGTGATGATTCTATTTCTGCTGATGCTCTTTACAATAAATATTTCCAACCATATGATAATTTACAAACAGATTATTCTCAAAATAGAACTTTAATTCAATTTGTCTTAAATTCATCAGTTCAATTGAAAATGGCTATTGATGAAGCAGAAACATACAAAACCCAACAAAGTTCAGTTATTGATAATGACAATGTAACAACTAAATTTAATGAGCTGCAAGCTGTTCTTGAACAAGCTACCAATGTTCTTAAGGCAATTCCAAATAGTGAATTAGACAAAGCTAATGCTATTAAAAACTTAAGAAATGCAATCGATAATGTTTTCCAAGCTAAAAAACAACAATTAGCATCGCAATTGGATTATTCAAAAGCGCTTAAGAGATATATTGAAGAAAATCAAGCTACTTTTAACCCTCAAAATACAGATCCAAACCCAATCATTGTAGCTAACTTCGAACAAAATGCAATCAATAAATTAGAAGAGCTCAACAATGATATTGAAAATATTACTTATAGTCAGGCTAATAATGCTATTTCAGCTTCTAAAGAAACATCTGCTTTGCAAGTTAATAGACTTTATACTTATGTATTTGATAAAGCTAAAGATGCAGATTTAGCAATTAGTGATTATATTGTTGATTTTTCTCCAAAACAATTAGATGCTCGTGCTGGTTCTAATGTAACCGAAACACAATACCAGAAAATCTTAGAAATTAAGAATGCAATTGACTCTGTTCTTAGCGCAAATTATACCGATAGAATTAATTATTCAAGAGTTTTAGCCCCTGCAATTCAAGCTTTAAAAGTTCCTGTTGAAACAAAAATTGAAGAGTTTACAAATTACATTAAAGACCAATTTAAAGCAAAAATGTCTGAAGAAGAAAATCATCAAGGTTTCTATGTTAAAGTCGCTTCTACTCTTGATCAATTTAATCAAAATGTTAAAAATACAAATAAAACTTATTACGAAACACAAGGTATTAACGCTCTTGAGCAAGCTTATACTAACTTTTCTCAAATTTACCAAGCACTCAAAAATAGTTATTCTCAACTGGGAGATAACCAAAATTCTTCGGCATTATCTCAATTTGCCCTTCAATTAAATGGTTTAAATAATGCATTTGATCTTTATAAAAATATGGTTAAAACAACCATACAAAATCTTGTGGCAACCAATTTACTTGAAGATATTTTTGAGGATTTATATGCTAATATCAAATTTAGTACCGAGAATCCTTTAACTAGTGAAATAAAAGAACAATATAATTCATTTATTACAGGATATCAAAATACAATTAATAGCATTCCTGAATCAACTAAAAATGGGCAAAATGTTGACGCTTCAACTTGAACTGGCCAAAGTACAAATATTTTTGACTCACTTCAAAGTATTATTCAAAAGGTAAGTGAATATAACAACTGACTTAAAGATACTTCTAGACAACTTTTATTATTTAAACAAATAGATAGTAATCCAAATCTTCAAAATCCTTTACCAAAAGGAAATAAAACATCAGCGGCACCTTTTGAAAAGAAACATCAAGTTATTACTGCTGAAGATAGCATTACTAAAGAAAAATTCGAAAGCAAATTTAATGAAATTATTACACAAGCTAATTTGGGGCAAAACAACAAACTTGATATTACAAAAAATTATGAGCTACTATCAATGTTTAAACAATTTGCCTTTACAAATAAGGATTTACCAATTCAAGGCAATGGTGGTGAAGCTTCGATTTTTTCTCCAATTAAATTCCATGTTCATATTAAAAAATGAAACGAAAATGGTTGATTTGAACAAGTTAATGAAACTGACTTAGATTTAGATAGAAAATCATTAAAGGCAAAACTTGTTTATACTTATGATTCAAATACAGAAAAACTCCCTCCTATAGAAATAGAAAGAGATGTTTATTTAACTTTCAAAACTATTGATAGAATTCAACTTCGTAGCGGTAGTTCAGATATCTTCTTTAATGGAGATAAAGTTGGTTTTGATGCCAAAGTTAAAGTATTTGATACCAAAGAAGCCGGTTGAAACTTTAATTATAATGATCGTGAAATTGAGCTTAAAGTTGCCAAAAAAGCTTATAATGCATTTAGGTCTGCTATTTTTCAATTTGAAGAAGGTATTAATGCTGAACTTAATCCGTATGGAATTATTACACCAAAACAAGAATATATAGATTCTCCACCGGAACACGTATTTTTTGATGGAACAAGATGAACAGCCGAAATTACACCGGAAACAAAACTTTCTGATGTTGCTATTAATATTCTAAATCAAGAAGCGGTGGCCTTTACTTATAATGTTTTCTTATCGGTACAAAAACAGTTTGAAAGATTTAGAATCTTATTTGACGATAGAACACTTGAGGTTTGAATTTTACAAATTGACCCTGGATTGACCACTGGAAATCCTACAAATGGTACATATAGTAGTAAAGCGGCTCAAACTCCTCAATGATACGAAAAACAAATGTATGCTAATGCTGGTTCTGTTCAATATGGTATTTTCCCATTTGACAATTTTGCAACCGCAGATCCAATTAAAAATTTAGCAAATATTAATTTATACAAATTTAATTTCTACTTTGATAATTCAGTTTCAGAAAATGGCGAGAAGAAATCAGATCTTTACTTATATAATTCATGAATTGACAATATTGTTTTAATTCTTAGAGATAAAGCAAGTGTCAAGAGACAAATTGATACTTTATTAAAAAATAGAGCAATTAGAAATAAAACAAAGATTAAGCAAACTTTAACAGAGTTAAAAGCAAACTTAGATAGAGAAAATTATGTTGTGACTTTAGATGAAATTGGAGCTTATATTTCTGCTTTAAGTGCTTTACATAATGGTATCTTTGGGCCATTAGAAGGAGTAGGAAACCTACTTATGTCTAGTTCGAGAAATGCTTTATCTCCTGTTTGACCAATTAACGGTGGTCAATCAGTTATTAGAAGAAGAAACTTTTCTGATCCAAAAACAACATTTAAAGGTACTGTAGCTACTAATGTCTTTAGCAGCAACGAAAATGAAACAGGCACAACAGGATATACACCTAGAAAAATTGTAAAAGCATCGGCATTTAATGTTTTATATGCATCAGCAATTGACCAGTTCTGATTTAAAACAAGAAAGGATAATAAATAATGAATTTTAATAAAAGAAAATTAGCCTTTAAAATCACTTTAATTGTTATATCAATTATCTTCCTTGTTATACTTTGTGTTGCTATTGCTTATATTGCTGATTTTGCAATTTACAATAATACAACCCAAGATGGGAAGCTATTATCTTATGCTGCTAGAACCCATGGTATTTTAAATATATGATAAGAAAAAAACTAGGCTTAGCCTAGTTTTTAATTTTAATGTCAAAATTAGTTACAAAATTCTCAAGAAATGAAATAAATTCTTTTTTATTTGCCTCAGATAATTTCAGGTTTTCAACACCACTGAGATAAATGGTTCCTATGTCTCAACGTTTTTGATAACCATTTTGTTCTAAAAAATAAATTAAATCTTCCATAAATCATTCAAAGAATTTCGGTGAATATTCTAAATTTCTAAGTAATTTATGGATGATAATATCAAATTCTCTGTTTTCAAAATTTAAAATTTCAAAATCAAAAGATAAATCTAATTCTTTTGAGGTTTTTGTTTGAAGTTGTTTCATATAAATATTATATAACTTCTGCTTATAGTTCTTTTATTGAAGAAATTATTTATTGCTTGTCATTTATATTTATTAATAAGTATAAAAGTATTAAAAAAATGCTAAAATAAAAACGACAATAAAGATTAGTTACTAGTTTTTATTTAAAAATAAATCTAAGGAATAATATGAAACCAAATAGTTATATTACTAAATACCATTTTTGGGTATTGATATGCTCAATTTTAGCTATTGTTCTTTTTTTAGGTTCATTAGGAATTTCTAATAATACAAAAACATACATGATTTTGATGGATTTTCCATTTTTATGAGTGGGCTTTGCAATTTCGCTTTTAGGAGTTTTATCTCTTAAAAAAACAAACCCTTATCTTTGAACTAACTTTAGATTAGTTGTTTTAAGTGGTTTTGTTAATATTATTTTACATGCCTTAGCTTTAGGTCTTTTTGATCAAATGAATAATAGTATGTGAACCTTTTTTATTATTGCTTTATCTTCTTTACAATATTTAATTATTATTTTATTAAGTGCTACTGGTAGATTAAGAACGACAAGTTACAAAAAACTAGATTATTTTGTTACCCTTTTGTAGAAAAATAATTAAATTCCTTTTATTAAAAAACACACCATGTAGTGTGTTTTTTGTTTTGTTTCTTATATTTTTTTATTAGCTAGAAATAGCAAAGCGTATTCTATAATTATTGGGCAGAATCTTCTGTAGTTGCTTGATCTTGGTTATCTTCGGTTTGGTCGCTTAGTTGATTTTGTTCTTCTTCATGGTTAGTAGCTTTATATGCTTCTTCTACTCCTGAAGCATATCATTGAACTAAAGCTAAATTAATTGATTTAATTTTTGATGTTGAAATTTTATAATCCCCATTAATTTGTATAAGGATTGTGTTTTTTGTATCTCTTAATTCTTTAAGTTTTTGTTCAAGTTCAATTTTGTTATTTGTTTGTAAAATAAGGTGTAACTCAAAAACTCTTCTATAAAATTCTTTAAGAATTTGAACTTGATTTTTAAATTCTTCTTCAGTAACTTTCTCGGAAATATATTGTGCTTGTTGTTTTCCTAAATTTTCAAAAAACTGATCATAAGTATCCTTGCGATAAAGAGGTGAATATAGGGGTAAGTTATTTAATTGTTCTGTAAGAGATTCTTTTGTTTTTGTTATATCTATTTCTTCTTCAGAAGCATTTGTTGTGTTTTCATTTTCGTTATTAAGTTTTGATAAACTGGTTTTAGGTAAACCTGCAGAAAAAGCAAATATTATTGGTGTAGTCATTGCAAAAATTGAAAATCATTTATATATTTTTTTCATAATTCTCCTTTTAAATAATTTTATAAAAAGCTACTTGCACTTAAATTTTTTGAATTATATTAAATTTTTATATCAAAAAAAGCACAAAAAAAGACTGTAAAGGAATTTACAATCTTTTTTATTTTGAATTTTAGTTTAGACTATTTTTCTTCTGCTTTTTCAGCAGCAGCTGAAGCTTCACCTTCTTTTTCTGTTGCGTGTTGTAATGAACCATCTTTTGGAAGAATTAACATATCAGAAATAGATAATCTTCACTGAGTTCTACTATCGTTAACTGATGTACCAATTCCTAAACTAATAGCGATAGGAACTCCATAGAATCCATATACGTGATTGTCCATTGTACCAGCTAAGTGTCCTCATCCATCAACAGTGAATTTATCTCCTCTTGATGATAAATCTTGATCGTATGCTTTTCTTTCACCTAAAATTAATCTAAAGAATAAAGTTGATAAGAAATCATTTGTTAATCCGGTCTTTTCACTAGTATATACTGGATTGTTGTATGATCCATAGTAATTATCTGTATATGCTTTATTTATTTTTGCAAGTGTATCTTGAGTAGCTTTATTTAATCCGTGACCTATTGATAAAGTTTTTCCGTCATTTCTTTGTGTTTTGTCCTTAATAAAAAGCCCACGTGTATAACCTAAAATTCCTTGTAAAACAAGATTTGCTCTTTGGTCTTCAGTTAATTGAGATGTTATATTTTCAAGTGCAGGAACATGAAGTTTTTCTCTAATTTTATTGTATCTGTCGATTTGGAATTTTGTATAGTTATCTGCAATTTTTACAAGTTTTTTAAATATTTCTAAATCGCTAGGATCAATTTCTACGGTACTTGGATTATCTAATTCTCCACGCCCCTCTTTAAGTTCTTTTGAGAATTTTTCAATATATTTTTCAATTACATTTTTAACTTCATCATTATAAATGTCGCTATAAGCTAAATTACTTTCTGATTTAAGGAAATAATCGCCAAACCCAGAAAACTCTAATGTTCCAACAATAGAATCAAAAGCTTGCATGTTAACTTCACGGTTCATTCATGAGAAAGTTTCAGGAGTAATTAAATCATTAAATGTTTTTGTATTTTCAGCGATTGTTTTTGCTCTTTCTTCTCTTTCTTTATTATATTTGCTAATTTCATTTAATGAGCTGTGATAAGTATTGTAATAAGCTCCTTTTTCATCTAAGTAACTTTTTAGATATCCAGCAAGTTGTCCTTGACTTTCTCCATTTTTAACTCTTGTTTCTCATTCTTTCTTCGCTTCTTTTAATCCTTCAATGTCTTGGTTAACAACTTTTGCTACTTGAGAATTTAATACACTTTCAACTTTTTTAGATAAGTCATCAATATTTGATTGCAATTTTTCTATTAATTTTTCAAATTCTGTTTTTGCGTCTAAATTATCTCAATCTAGACCTGCGCCTGATGCGTAGCTTTTCGCTTGATTTTCTAGATTATTATAACTTGATTGTAATTCATTTTTTCTATACTCTGGATTTTCAAATAATTTAGAATCATTACTTTGAATATTCTTTATTTGCGATTGGATTGATTTTATTGTGTAATCAAAAACTCCTTTTCAACTATCTACAGCTTTTTCTTTAGCTTTGTTAACTTTTGCTAATAAGTCGTTAAATTTCTTTAATCATTGATTTTTGTTTCTTTCACCAGCTGTAGTATTGCTATCTTCTTCTGGCTGTTGAACATCGGTTTGACCATTTGTTTCATCAACATTTTGTGAAGAGTCTTGATTAGAATTTTCTTCAGATGTTTGATCTTTAGAACTATCACCATTAGAATTTTCTTCTTTGTTTGGGTGTTCAGCATCAAATTTTTCTTGAATTATATTTGAATATGAAGATGCTAATTTGTTTTCAAATTCTTTAATTGAAAGATCTGTAAGACTCAATTCTCCATCAAGTGTTGTAAAGATGCTTCCATCTTCACTTTTGTGTTTGTCAATTTCTGCAATAACTTCTTCTTCGCTTTTTTCTTGCATTCATTGATTAAGATCTGCAATTTTTAAATAAAAGGCTTTATATTTTTCAAGATCTTTTGTAAATTGATCTTCTGCATAAGATTTATCAGTAAATTCGCTTTGATTTTTTGCTAATTTATCAAAATAATCTTCATAAGCTTTTTTGTCATATAAATGACTATATAAACTCAATTTTTCAAGTTGTTCTTTAATTAAGTTTAAGCTTTTGCTTTGTTCTGTATTTTGATTTTCTTCTGTAGGTTGTTCTTCTGCTTTTTCTTTAATTTCACCTTCAGATACTGTTTGTTTTACGCTTGCTTCTACAGAAGCAGAGCTTTTTATTTCTTGTTCAGATTCTTTTTTATCTTCTTTAGAGCAAGCTGCAGAAACAACAGCAAGTGTAGGTGCTGCAACGCTTAATAAAGTTAATAATTTAAATTTATTTCTTATTTTCATAGTTTAAATTACATTCTCCAAATAATATTTGTATTTTATAATTTTACCTTAATTCAATCCTTTTTGCTTACTAATTTATTGGTTAATTGATTTTAACAAAAATCATTTTTCTCTTTTTCCATATTTTAGTGAATTTTTAGGGGTTTAAAATTTCTTATTATTGCGATTTTTATAAAATTTATTTTTTTATATTATAAAAAAGTCTATAATTTTTTATATTAACATATACTTAAATAGTACTAGGAGAAGATATGACAAAAAAAGAATTTATCGCAGCTGTTGCTGAAAAAATTGAAGTTTCTCCAAAAGAAGTAGATAAAGTTTTTGACGCAATGGTATTTATTTTGAAAGAACAACTTATTACCGAAGACAAAATCCAACTTTCTCAACTTGGAATTTTCTCAACAGCCATTAAGCGTTCAAGAAAAATTGTAAACAAATTTGCTAAAGATTCAGAAGGTGGTGAAGGAAAAACTATTGATATTCCACAAAGACGTGTAATTAAATATAAACCTTCAAAATATCTTCGTGATTTAATTGACTTCAACTAATTGCATATATTTAACAACCCCGGAAATTCTAAAGTTAAAGCTTTAGAATTTTCTTTTATCCATCAATATGAAATAGATTTTTGTTTTTGTCAAATTGCCATAATTTTTTTAATATCAAGTTTATAAAATTCTTTTTTAGCACTAAAAAAGAAAATCACAAAAGCTTCTCCTCCATTGTTTGATATATTTTCTAAATATTCAAATTGATGTTCCTTCAGATTACTCAGACTAAATAATTCAGAATCACATGTTTTAGCTTCAAAAGCAATAAAAGACCCATTGTAACACCCTATATAATCTACAGTACTTTTTGAAAGCACTATAGCATTTTCAAAATTTAATTTGTGATTTTGGAGCACTATTTTGCTAAATTTTATTGGTAAATGTTTCTTTTCGATATATGCAATGTGGTTGATTCACATGAATTCAATACTGCGATTAATGATATTTTCTAATAACATTCCTTTATTTTTCTGCATTTCATATAAGTTATAAGAAAATATAAAAAAAGTGCACAAAAAAAATCAGCAACTAAGCTACTGATTTTTTGAATTTTCATACTCACTTGTGAGCATAAAGTACAAGTTCGTCAATTATGGGCTGAACTCTAAAATCCATATTACCGTTCATTTTCTCAACAAAATCAAGAATTTTTTCAAGATCGCTAATTAAGTCTTTATAGATCACATCTGATGTATAGCGTTTTCCCATGACTTCTTTTACAAAAGAAAGAGGTAAAGCTTCAGCAAAACTTCCTAATGCAACTTGATCAAACATTACAATTTTTTCAGCAAAAGTATCACCTTGTTCAACGGTTTCTTCATAAAAATCATCTAATTGTTCGTGGTCTTCGAAAAAGTTTTTGCCTTGAATATTTCAGTGATAGTTTTTAATTTTTATTTGCAACACCATTAATGATGCTTGAAAAATTTTTAGTTCTTTTAAATTCATTATCGCTCCTTAATTTAAATTAATTTTAACAAATTTTAATTTTTTTAATAAAGTCATCATGGGTGTTAAAATCAATATTTTTATCTATTCAATTTCTTCTTGATAAAACATTATCTCCCATTAAGGCACTTACTCTACGTTCAGCAAGAGAGGCATCCTCAATAGTTGCTTTAATTAAGGTTCTTGTTTCAGGGTTCATGGTAGTTTCTCAAAGCTGATCGGCATTCATTTCACCAAGCCCTTTATATCTTTGCAATTCATAAGCGCCTTTATAGTTGGCTAGAATTTCTTCAAGTTCATCATCATCTCAAGCATAAATATGATTTTTACTTGCCTTATTAGTAATTTTATAAAGTGGAGGTAAAGCAATAAAAACTTTTCCTTCTTCAATTAATGGTTTCATAAAACGGTAAAAGAAAGTTAACAGTAAAACTTGGATGTGAGCACCATCAGTATCGGCATCGGTCATGATAATAATTTTGCCATATTGTGCTTTTGTGCTATCAAAATCTTTACCAAAACCAGCTCCTATTGTATTAATAATAGTACCGATTTCATTATTTTTTAAAATATCAATTAATTTAGATTTTTCGCTATTGATAACTTTTCCTCTAAGAGGTAAAATTGCCTGAAATTGACGATTACGCCCACTTTTAGCCGATCCACCAGCTGAGTCTCCCTCTACAAGAAATAACTCTTTTTCTGCTGGATTTTTACTTGTTGCAGGAGTAAGTTTGTCGCTTAAAATCATTTTTTCTTTTAGTACATTTTTGCTTTTTCTAGCTTCTAATCTACGCTTACGCTCTTCCATTCTGATTTCATAAGCTCGCTTAATTTTTTCTAATACTTTTTTAGCAATTTGTTTGTTTTCAGCGATTCAAAGTTCAAGGTTTTTTGAAACAATTTCCTCAACAACACCTTTAGCATCAGGGGTTCCTAGTTTATCTTTAGTTTGACCTACAAATTCTAAAAGGCTTTCAGGTACTTTTAAAGATAAAACTACCGAAAGACCTTCGCGAATGTCATCGCCATCAAAGCTACCTTTTTTAAGTATATTTTCTTTGCTTGCAAACTCATTAAAAACTTTTGTAAAAGCATTTTTAAGCCCGGTTTCATGAGTTCCGCCATCACGAGTTTTAACGTTGTTAACAAAACTTAGAAAAAAATCATTATATGCATTTGTTCACTGAAAAGCAAATTCCACTTCAATTCCTTTGCGTTGATCCTTGTAAGAAATTGAAGGTGTTATAACTTCTTTGGAATCATTAAGGAAATCCAAAAACGCCTTTAGTCCGTTTTCATTTTGATATTCCTCGTAAAAATCAGTGTTTTCGTCAATTAAAATAATTTTAAGACCAGAGATTAAAAAGGAACTTTCTTTTAATCTTTCGCTAATGGTATTGACATTTAATTTAGAGTTTTTAAACATTTTGTAATCTGGTCAAAATTGAACGGTGGTTCCATCTTGTTTTGAAGGTCCAATTTCATGGGTACGTGTAACAATTTGATCTTGCACAAATTCAGTTAAATATCGTTTTTTGTCGCGATTAACTCAAACTTTTAGTTTTTCTGATAAAGCATTGACTACGCTAGAACCAACACCGTGTAACCCACCTGAAGTTTTATAAGCGCCTTCTTGAAACTTTCCACCAGCATGTAATTCAGTAAAAACAAGCTCAACAGCACTTAAGGAAGTACCTTTCACTCGATCAACAGGAATTCCTCTCCCGTTATCTTCGATTACAATTGAAGCGTCTTTTTTTAAAGTAACTTTGATTTGATTAGCATATCCTGCTAATGCTTCATCAATTGAATTATCAACTATTTCTCAAACCAAATGGTGCAATCCATTAACATCGGTTCCTCCAATGTACATTCCCGGACGCTTACGAACCGCTTCTAATCCTTTTAATTGTTGAATATTGCTTGCATTGTATTTATTACTCATTACTTTATTATATTACAAAATATATTACAAAAGAGAGCGGCTGATTTTTATGAAAATTTTTAGTAGTTTTAGTATTATAAAATATAATTAAAAAACAAGAGGTCTTATGAGTTACAAAGCATTATATAGAAAATATCGCCCTACATCATTTGAGCAAGTTATTGGTCAAGAACATGTTGTGCAAACCTTGCAAAATATTCTTAGAAGCTGTAAAATTGGGCATGCATATCTTTTTAGTGGTCCCAAAGGCTCTGGAAAAACTTCAATAGCTAATATTTTTGCTAATGTTTTAAATTGCACTCACTCAGAAGATTTAGCACAAGCATGTGCAAATTGTGTCAGTCAAATAGGACAATCAATTGATATTATTGAAATGGATGCAGCATCAAATAATGGAGTTGATGATATTCGTTTTTTAAAAGAAAAAATTGAACAGGTACCAATTTATGGACGGTATAAAATTTATATTATCGATGAAGTGCATATGTTGACCAAAAGTGCTTTTAATGCTTTTTTAAAAACGCTTGAAGAACCACCTAAACATGCATTATTTATTTTTGCTACTACCGATCCACAAAAAATTCCTTTAACAATTCTTTCACGTTTACAAAGATTTAATTTCACCTTATTAAGTAATGAATTAATTATTCAGCATTTAAGTAACATTTTAAAACTTGAAGGAATTGAATATGATTATAATTCATTAAGATTAATTGCTCGACTAGCAAACGGTGGAATGAGAGATGCTTTATCAATTTCGGACCAATGCGCTGCTTTGGGACAAGCAAAAATCAATTTAAATGTAATTGAATCAAACTTTGGCATAGCATCTAATGAACAAGTAATTAATTTAGTTAATGAACTTTTTAACAAAGATATACAACAGGTGTTGAAATTGGTTTATAAATTTAAAAACGCCGGAATTGACGCCTACCAATTTGCTTTAAGTTTTTTAAATCTTGTCAAAGAGTGACTTGTATATCAAAAAACATTAAACAAAGACTTCCTTCAATGATTAGACCTTGAAGAAGTAAATCAATTAATGATCAATAGTGATTTTGCAATTCAAGTTCTTGAAGAATTTAATGCTTTACTTGGAAACATTTTACGTTCAGATAATGGCTGAGAGTTAATTGAAATGAGTATTTTAAAAATTAGCAACTTTGAATTTAATCATCAGTTAGAAAAAAACGAACAAGTAAAAGAAAAAAATAGTACAGGGGAAAAACTAGAAGTCATGCCTGAAAATGAAGTGCCCGAAGAAAATCCTCTACATAGTTTTGGAATCTTTGAAAAAGTTAAACAAGAGTGACGCCCAATAAGCTCTCAATTAAATGAAAATATAAATAACAATAGTTCTTTATTTGAAAAAGAATTGGCAAATGAAACCAAAACAAATCATTTTATAGAGCAAGAGATTTTAGATGATATTAATGATTTTGACAACTCAGAAATATCGGTAAATTTAGATGAAGAAACAAAAGTGTTTGATATTGAAATTCAAAAAGAACAACAAAAAAGCATTAAAAAAGAACACTCAACACAAGAATTGGTAAACCTTCTTCATATTGTTCAAAAGAATATTCAACCAAATACAACTCGCTTTTTTATAAAATTACGTGATTCAGAGGCAGAATCAGATAATTTTGCAAACACCGAGTGAGTTAATATATTAAGTAAAATTAAAATTTTATTATCTTCTAATACTTGACTTTTATGTACATCTGATGATGAAAACATTATTAAGGAACTTGAAAAAATTAAAGATGATCAAGATTTTCAAGAATATATTAAAAAAGTATTCAACAATTACTTGCACATTTATATAGTTAATAAAGAACAGTCAAAAAATATTCAAGAACTACATAATCAGCAAAAAACTCATAACTTTGAGTTAGGAGATCTTCAACCAATTCCACTAAAAACTTATTTTACTAATCGACTAGAAGATAAACCACTTCCAGAACAGATTGGAAAGTTTTTTGGACCCGCAGTTCAAAAATTAATGAAAAGAGGAAAATAATATGAACAACGAATTTTTAAAACAAATTAAAAAAATGCAATCAGAGTTAGAAAAAAAACAACAACAATTAAACGAAACCACTTTTACTGTTGAAAAACAAGGTGTAACAGTGGCTATGAAAGGGAATTACAAACTTGAATCAATTAAAATTGATGAGTTTTTAGTAGATCCTGAAGATAAAGATATTCTAGAAGACTTACTTGTTTTAGCATTAAATGAAGCAATCGAAAAAGTCGAAGCTGCTTCAGAAGAGATTGCTCCTAAAATGCCAGGCGGAATGCCATTTTAATGTTTGATACAGATGCAATTAACGAATTTATTATTGAAATTCGTAAATTACCTAGCGTAAGTAAAAAGCAAGCCGAAAAGATTGTCTTATGAATCCTAAATAATGACTATCAAAAGGTTGCTTTATTGGCTAATTCTTTTAAAAAATTAAAAGAAAAAATTACTTTTTGCCCTATTTGTCAAGCTCCAAGCGAAATTAATTCTTGTCGTTACTGCAATGATCCTAAAAGAGAAAATACCTTACTTATTGTGGAGCATTTTTCAATGATTGATAAAATCGAGAAAACCGAATCATACAAAGGAAAATATTATACTTTTGAATTTTTACTAAAAAACGAGAGTATGCTTGATCTTGTTATGTATGAAATTGAAAAACTTAAGGAATACGCCCAAAACTTTGATGAAATTATTTTGGGTATTTCGCCAACCCTACATGGAGAAATGACCAATATTATTATTAAAAAAGAATTAAGCAAAATAGGATTAAATGTTTCTCAAATGGCAATAGGAGTCCCTGTTGGTGCATCAATAGATTTTGTTGACGCAACTACATTGAAATTTTCAATTAAAAATAGACAAAAATAATAAGGAGTTTCTATGTTCATTACTGTTGAAGGTCTAGATGGAAGTGGTAAAACCACAGTTTTAAATAAACTAGTTAATTTTCTTAATGAAAAATTCCCTCATTTAAATTTAATCTTAACTAGAGAGCCAGGTGGCAAAGATCTAAAAGAAGCAGAAAAAATTCGTGAAATTATTCTTGATTCTGCTAATGATCTTTCTCCTGTGGCCGAAGCCATGCTTTATTCTACGAGTCGAAGAATCCATTTGGAAAAAGTTGTTTGGCCAGCACTTAAAGAACACAAATTAGTTTTTTGTGATCGTTATATTGATAGTTTTTATGCTTACCAAGGTTTTGCGAGAAATTTAGGATATCAATATGTCAAAACTTTAACTGAATTAGTTATTGATGGCGCAATTCCAAATTTAACGATCTTTTTTGATCTTACACCCGAAGAAGCACAACAAAGACGAAATCAATCACGTTTAATTGTTGATCGAATGGAACAAGAACAAATTGATTTTCATCACAAAGTGTATAACGGTTACAGAGAATTAATTAAAGAAACACCTGAAAGATTTTTAATTATAGATGCCTCAAAAAGTGAGGAACAAGTTTTTGAAGAAGTTAAAGAAAAACTTTTAAATCACCAATTAATGAAAGATTATTTAAGCCAAAATGCTTTCAAGTAAACAATTACAAATGTTTCAAAATCAAAAAGATAAAGGTACTATAGCGCACCTTTATCTTTTCAGTGCTTCTTTAAATTATGACTTGGAAAACGATTTAAAGACAGTTTTTGGAATCTTAGATGGCCAAGAAATTCAAGACAGCTTTCAATGACATAATTTTCATAATGTACTTTTTTTGGATAAACAAAATCAAAGTATTAGCAAAGAAGAATTAGAAGAAATCTTTGAACGAGCTGATTTAATCAATGTGGCACCTAAAAAACTTTTTGTTATTATCAAAAACATCGAGAATTGCTCATTAAATGGATTAAATTCGATTTTAAAATCAATAGAAGAACCTAAAGATAATGTTGTTATTATTTTAACAACTAATAATATTTCCCAACTCTTAACGACTATCATTTCAAGATCTTTTGTAGTTAATATTGCTAATGACCATCAAAAAGAAATTTATCAGCAATTGCAAAAAGACAATGAATTAACCGAATTTAGTGAGTTATTAAGTTATTTTTATCCTAGTGTAATCCAAGTCAAAAAGCTTAATAACGATAAAAATTTTGAGCTTTTACAAAAAATGATTCAAGCATTTGAGCAATCCTTGCAAAATAAGTATTGATTATATTTGTTTTTGGTTAAAAATTTAGATAAGAAAAAACTTGAACAAACGTTTTTTATTTTAAATTGCTTATCACATTTATTAACATTAGGTCTTCAAGATATTAAGCCTGACTTTTCTTGAATTAAAAAAGTAAGAAAATTAAGTCAAAAAGTTTTATCCTTCCATCCTAGATTAGCTTTTGCAAAGGAACTAATTCAAAATTTTAGTTGAGCAATTTATAGTGATAAGAACTTTGCTTTGCAAAAAGAAACATTTTTAATTGACATTATGAGGTATTATGAGTAAATTATTTATTATTGGCACCCCTATTGGTAATTTAGAAGACATTACTTTTAGAGCTTTAAGAACTTTAAAAGAAGTAGACGTGTTAGCTTGCGAAGATACTAGAGTCACTACTAAATTACTTGCTCATTTTGGAATCGAAAACAAGCGTTTAATTACTTATAATAACTTCACTGAAAAACAAAGTACCAAGGGAATTTTGCAACTACTTGAACAAGGCCAAAATATTGGATTAGTTTCAGATGCAGGGATGCCTGCCGTTTCTGATCCTGGATTTGAGCTAATTAAACAAGCACGAGAGCATAACTTTGACATTGAAATTATCCCCGGTGTAAGTGCTTCAATTACTGCTTTTGTAGGGGCAGGTTTTTCAAATGAATTTACTTTTTTAGGTTTTCTAAAAGATAAAAGTTCTCAAAGGCAATCTCAACTTAAGAATCTTGATTTTGGAACTTATGTTTTTTATGTTTCGCCTCACAAGCTGAAAAAATCTTTAGAAGATATTGATCAAGTTTTTGGTGGTTTAGAAAAAATTTGCTTAGTTAAAGAGTTAACTAAAGTATATGAACGCTGATTTTTTGGAACGGCAAAAGAAATCTTAACAACTTTAAAATTAGAAAATTTAATTAAAGGCGAATTTACTATGGTGTTACATCTTAGTAAACCAAAAAAAGAAAAGACAAACAAATACGCTCATTTAAGAGGCAAATAAAAAGCATAGCTTAATAGCTATGCTTTTAAAATTGTATTTTGACAAATCGTGGTTTTTGAGAAATATCATTGTATATTTTGATTTGATATTCTTTTTGCAAATTTGTTCAAAAATCTAAGTGAAATGGGTTGATTTCAAAAAAGATTGTTCCACCAGGATTAAGAAAATTTGGAGCCTGCTGAATAATTTTTAGGTAAAATTCTAAACCATCTTGGTTAGCAAACAAAGCAAGATGCGGTTCAAAATTTAATACACTTGGTGATAGTTTTTCTTGGTGAGAAATGTATGGAGGATTTGATACAATTACATCAAATTTTTGATTGATATTTGTAAATAAATCTGAATGGATTACATCAATTTTAACATCATTAAGGTCGGCATTATTAGATGTAGCTAAAATAGCTTGTTTGGAAATATCCGACGCAATTACCGATAGATTTGGTAAATTATATTTTATAGCAATTCCAATAAATCCGCTACCAGAGCATAAATCTAAAACACTAGTTTGCTTACTTTTTTTAAGGTGTTCAATAACCAAATAAACTAATTCTTCAGTTTCGTATCGAGGAATTAAAACATCATAATTAACGTCAATTCGAACATTAGCTAAGTCTACATATCCTATAATTTTTTGTACAGGTATTCCTTGCTGTAGTTGTTTTTTTTCTAAATCAGAAACTTCTTGTTTTAAACCATATCTTCTTTTTTCAAGTAATAAATCTTCAATTGTGGGCACTATAATCCGGCTTCTTTGATTTTTTCGTTTTGTTCTTCTGCTAAAAGAGCATCGATAATTGGGTTTAGCTTACCTTCCATAATTGGTGAAAGAGAAGTTGAGAAACTAATACGGTGGTCTGTTACACGATCTTGAGGATAATTATAAGTTCTGATTTTTTCGCTACGAGCTCCTGAACCAGCTAATTTACGATACATTGATTCTTCTTCTTGTTTTTTCTTTAGTTCAAGATCATAAAGTTTTGATTTAAGAATTCTCATTGCAATTTCTTTGTTTTGAATTTGGCTTTTTCCTTCTTGACAAGAAACTACGATGTTTGTAGGAAAGTGAGTAATTCTAACTGCACTATCAGTAGTGTTAACTGATTGACCACCATTTCCACTTGAGCGGAAAACGTCAATACGAATGTCTTCTGCTTTTACTTCTATTTCGATATCATCGTCAATTTCAGGCATAACAGTTACGGTAGCGGTTGAGGTATGAACTCTTCCCTTAGTTTCTGTGACAGGAACTCTTTGTACACGGTGTACACCTGATTCAAATTTAAGTTTTGAGTATGGCTTGTTTCCCTTAACTGAAAAAGTTATTAAGGTAAATCCACCAGATTCAGATGGAGAAGTTTCAAGAATTGTAGTTTTCATATCATTTGAAGCACAATATTTTGTGTACATTCTGAATAAATCACCAGCAAAAATGTTTGCTTCATCTCCGCCGGCAGCCCCACGAATTTCTACAATAACATCTCGGTTATCATTTTCGTCTTTAGGTAAAATTAAAATTTTTAATTCTTCAGTTAACCGATCCATTTTGCTTTCTGCTTCGCTAATTTCAGATTTAGCAAGCATGATGATTTCTTCGTCTTTTTCTTGAAGCATTTCTTTTGCATTTTTAAGGTTACTTTCAGCTTCTAAATATTGATTAAATGCAGCTACAATATCAACGACATTATTTATTTCACGCGAAATTTGTGTGTATTTTTTGATGTCAGCGGCAACTTCTGGAGTTGCTAATTGCGCCTCAAGTTCATCGTGTTTTTGTTTGATTTGCATTAATGAGTTATACATTGTGTTTTCCATAGTTATTTTATTTTACCATATTGTAAATATCATTTATGTTAAGGTTTACACAAATAAAAAAAAGACACAATTTTTCAAATAAAAAATTGCTTTTTTTGTACTATAATAATGAAAAATATTGCATTTGAGGAGAATATTATGTCAGCAATTAAAAAAATTCACGCTCGTGAAGTGCTTGATTCACGTGGAAATCCAACTGTACAAGTTGAAGTATGAACAGAATATGAAGGATACGGATCAGCAATGGTTCCTTCAGGAGCTTCAACAGGTTCAAGAGAAGCTTTAGAACTTAGAGATAAAGGATCAAAATACGAAAACAATTGATTTGGTGGAAAAGGTGTTATGTTAGCTGTAAACCACGTTAATAACGACCTTGCTCCTGAACTTTTAGGAATGGAAGTTACAAACCAAAGAGCAATTGACCTTAAAATGATCGAACTTGATGGAACTCCAAATAAAGAAAAAATGGGTGCAAACGCTATTTTAGGAGTATCTCTTGCTGTTGCTAGAGCTGCTGCTGATGAATTAGATTTACCACTTTACCAATACTTAGGTGGATTTAATGCACACCAATTACCAGTTCCTATGCTTAACGTTATTAATGGTGGAGAACACGCTTCAAACACTATTGACTTCCAAGAATTTATGATTATGCCAGTTGGTGCAAAAACATTTAGAGAATCAATGCAAATGGCAAACTTTGTGTTCCACAACTTAGCTAAATTACTTAAAAAAGCAGGACACGGAACACAAGTTGGTGATGAAGGTGGATTTGCTCCAAACTTCAAATCACATGAAGAAGCTCTTGATTTCTTAGTAGAAGCTATTAAAGCTGCAGGATACGTACCTGCACGTTCAGGAGAAAAAGCTGTTGCGATTGCAATGGACTGTGCTTCAAGTGAACTTTACAAAGATGGTGTATATACATTCGGAAAATTAAAAGCTGCTATTGAAGCTAAAAAAGAAGGATTTGAACACTTAGAAGGTGTTAAATTAAGCTACACTACAGATGAAATGATTGATTATCTTGGATCACTTATTGATAAATATCCAATTATTTCAATCGAAGATGGTTTAGCTGAAAGTGACTGAGAAGGATTTGCTAAATTTACAAAAGCTTACGGACACAAACTTCAAATCGTTGGGGATGACTTAACAGTTACAAACACAGCAATTCTTAAACGTGCTATTAAAGAAAAAGCAATGAACTCAATCTTAATTAAAGTTAACCAAATTGGTTCATTAACAGAAACATTTGAAGCTATTCAAATGGCTCAAAAAGCAAACATGACAGCAGTTGTTTCACACCGTTCAGGAGAAACAGAAGATAGTACAATTGCTGATATTGCTGTTGCTATGAACGCAGGACAAATTAAAACCGGTTCAATGTCACGTACAGATAGAATTGCAAAATATAACAGATTATTAGCTATCGAAGAAGAACTTGGAACATCAGGAAAATTCGAAGGTATTAAATCATTTTACAACATCAAAGTAGAAGAATAATTAATAAAAACCGGCTTCTAGCTGGTTTTTATTTTTATCCATTTCTTTTTCTCTAAAAACAGCCATTTAAAGAAAGTTAAAAAAATTCAAATCCATAAGGTGAGAAATTAATCAATTTAATAATCTTGTATAATTTAATAACTTTTTAAAGGAGGAGTTTAACAATGGAGTTTTTAAATACTGATATTGAGCAAGGCCTGACTCTTGAACAAGTTAAAGAACGTCAAGCAAAATTCGGTTTAAATGAACTAAAACATGGTGAAAAATTTAGTTGATACAAATCATTTTTTGCTCAATTTAAAGACTTTATGATTATTTTGCTCTTAATTGCTGCACTAGTTTCTTTTGGAGTAGCAATCTATGAGCATGTCCACGCAATTCAAAAGGCTTCTAGTGATGCGGCTTATGAATTTGCTACCTCAGAAATTGTGGTAGGATACATTGAACCAATTATTATTTTAATTGTAGTTGCTTTAAATAGTATGTTAGGAACATACCAAGAATATAAGTCTAATTTAGCTGTTAAAGCGCTGGAAAAAAATAATGAATTAAATGCAAAAGTTATTCGTGAAGGAAAGATGCTATTAATTCCTTCTCGTCAGCTAACTATTGGAGATATTATTGTCGTTGAAGCTGGTGATTATATCGCTGCCGATGCTAAATTATTACAAGCATTTAATTTAAATGTTGTTGAATCAGTATTAACTGGAGAAGCGCTTGCGGTATCAAAAAAAGTGCTTGACCAAGATTTAAGTGATAAGCCACTTGGGGACCAGCTTAATACTCTTTTTTCAGGTACTTACGTAACCAATGGTAGGGGTGTAGCTATAGTAACTAAAATAGCGCAACAAACTGAAATTGGAAAAATTAATCAACTTATTCTTGAACAAGAATTACCTTTAACACCACTCCAAATTAAACTTAATAAGTTAAGTAAAATTTTTGGAATTAGCGGAATTATTTTACTGTTTGTAACAACAATTTTACAAGTTGTACTTAATGGGACCTTTTCTAATTCATGAAACGACCCGCAAATTTATTCATCGGCTTTTGTGATAGGGATTTCTCTTGCTGTAGCTGCTATCCCAGAAGGTTTAATTACTTTTACAACTGTCTTGCTTGCTTTTGGTGTTTCGGCAATGACCAAAGAGCACGCAATTATCAAAGCATTTCAATCAATTGAAACTTTAGGTTCAACACAAATTATTTGTACCGATAAAACCGGTACATTGACAGAAAACAAAATGAAAGTGGTTGAGTTTTTCGAATCAAATCAAAGCAATCCTCAGGATTTTAGTCAATCAAAAGGTCTATCTTATTTTGTATCTTGCTGCGATGCTGAAGTTAATGTTGATGAAAATGGAGAATTTCAAGAAGTTGGAGATCCTACTGAAACCGGTATTTTAAGATTTGGAATCGATAATAAAATTTTTGCAAAAGATTTCTTTGCTAAAAATACTAAGTTGGCGTCGCTTCCTTTTGACAGCGATCGTAAAATGATGTCGGTTTTAGTGCAACAGGATAACCACAATTTAATGATTACAAAAGGTGCCCCTGATGTAATTTTTAAAAGAGTTATGAACTTACCAAAAGAGGCCATAGAATTAAATGAAAAGTGATCGGCACAATCTTATCGTGTGATTGCATTGGCAACCAAAGAAGTTCAATTAACTCAAAAAACAATTGATTTTAAGGATGAAGAACAGTTGACTTTTGTAGGTTTAATTGCAATGATTGACCCACCAAGATCAAGTGTTAAATACTCAATTGAGCAAGCAAGCTCTGCGGGAATTAAAACTGTAATGATTACTGGAGATCACTTAACTACTGCAGTAGCAATTGCGTCAAATCTTGGAATTTATAAAGAAGGTGACTTAGCAATTAATGGTGAAGAATTAGCTCAAATGAGTGATGAAAAATTACAAGAAAAAGTTAAAGAAATTTCTGTTTATGCAAGGGTAAATCCTAGCGATAAACTAAGAATTGTTAAAGCATGACAATTTCACAATCAAGTTGTTGCTATGACCGGTGATGGTGTCAATGACGCTCCCGCACTTAAGGCAGCTAATGTTGGTTGTGCAATGGGTATAACTGGAACAGACGTGTCCAAACAAGCAGCTGATGTTATTCTAACAGATGATAATTTTAATACTATAGTTAAGGCTGTTAAATCCGGAAGAGAAACATACGAAAAAATTAAAACTATTATTTTAAATATGCTAGTTTCTTCGGTATCGGAATTATTTGTTATGCTTATTGGTCTTTTTGTTTTTAGATTTGTTTTTCAAAGCGAAATAGGTGGAGCCGAATTTTGAGTCCTTTCAGCTTCGCAATTATTATGAATTAACCTTTTAACTCATGGATTACCCGCGATTGCCTTAGGGGTTGTTCCGCTTGGTTATGATGTCATGGGGCAAAAACCATTTAATAAGCATGATAGCATTTTTGCTCATAAAATGGGACTTAAACTAATTGTGCACTCTAGTGTGGTATCGGTTTTTGCTTTATTATCTTACGGAATAGTAGGTGGAATTGCAAAGGCTAATGGTATCTTCGGAAAAGAATTTGTACAATTAACATCCACAGCTACATTTGTGACCTTAGGAATTGGAACTTCTATCAACGCAATTAATTTGATGAGTGAGAAAAGTTTATTTGCGTGTTCATTTAAAACTTATTATTTAGTATGAGCTGCTTCATTATTCTCACTTGTTTGTGTAATTTTGGCAACTTATGTTCCTGGATTTAATTCGGTATTTAGAAACGTCAATTTAGAAATTTACAGCCCAAGTTGACTCCTTTGAGGTTTACCGGTTTTCTTCGGCTTTGGAATGACTTTATATAGTGAAATTTCAAAACTATTTAATAATATTATTTTTAAAAAACAAATCTTACTTTAAATCCCAATCTAATTGGGATTTTTTCTTGCTGATTTATCTTTGAAATCAAACATTATAAAAATATTGCTTCTAAATTATTTGTGCATAAAGAAAATCAATCACACTATCTTTTTGTCAATTCAAAATTTAAACTCTGAGCATCTAAAGCATTTAAAAACAAAAATCTTTGCAGATTAAGCGAAAAAAATTTTTTAAAATTATATTTTAGTGCTATAATATTAAAGCAACCAAAACTTGGGGGGATAGCAAAGCGGCCAAATGCGGGTGGCTGTAACCCACTTTCTTAGGATTCGGGGGTTCGAATCCCTCTCCCCCCACCATATTTTGCCCCATAGCCAAGCGGTAAGGCAGCGGGTTTTGGTTCCGCCATGCGTTAGTTCGAATCTAACTGGGGCAGCCATATCGTCGAAAGACGATTTTTTTATTGATTTTTTGACAATAATGCCAAAAAACACCTTAAAAAAATAAAAATATTAACTTTTTGTATAATTTTATATAATTAAAAATAAATATGAAAACTCTAGATAAGATAACACCACTTGAACAAGATTTTGCAAAGTGATATACGGACGTTGTAAAAAATGGGAATTTAATTAAGTATGGTTCTACTAAAGGATCAATTATTTATCTTCCTAATTCATATGGAATTTGAGAAATTATTCAGCGTGAATTCAATAAGATTCTTCAAAGCAATGGAGTTCAAAATGTTTATTTACCCCTTTTGATTCCAGAAAGTTTATTTCAAATTGAAAAAGAACATTTAGATGGATTCAATCCAGAGTTAGCTACTGTTACTCATGTTGGCGAAAATAAATTACATGAACGCTTATATATTCGTCCTACTTCAGAAGTTCTTTTTGCTGAATTATTCAAACAAATAATTGAATCACATAACGATTTACCTGTTGTCTTCAATCAATGAGCCAATGTTTTACGTTGAGAAAAAACGACCAATCCATTTTTACGTACTAGAGAGTTTCTTTGACAAGAAGGTCATACATGTCACTCTGATCCTCTTGAAGCACGTAAATTAACAAGAAAAATGATCAATACTTATGCTAAGTTTTTAAAGAATTTTCTAGCTATTCCAGTTATTTTGGGTAAAAAAACCCCTTACGAAAAATTTGCTGGTGCATGCTCAACTTATACTGTTGAAGCAATGATGAAAGATGGTAAAGCACTTCAAGCTGGTACTAGTCACTACTTAGCACAAAACTTTTCAAAACCTTATAAAATTGAGTTTACAAACAAAGATAATAAAAAAGAATTTGTTTATCAAACTTCATGAGGAATTACTACTAGACTTATTGGTGCTATTATTATGACTCATGGGGATAATCGGGGAATTATCATTCCTCCAAGGGTTGCCCCAAATCAGATTGATATTCTAGAATTATTTGGAAATAAGTCAGAAAAAGTAAAAGAAACTATTAATAAATTAGAAAGTGAACTATCTAGAAGATTTAGGGTAAGAGTTGATCGTACAGATAAAAGCCCTGGATTTAAAGCTTCAAATAGCGAAATCCAAGGTGTTCCATTAAGAATAGAAGTAGGTCCTAGAGATCTTGAACATGGAATGGTCACATTAATTAGACGTGATACATTAGAAAAAATTCTTGTTTCTGTTGATGAAGTAAAAAATAAGGTTGGAATTTTATTGGATGAAATCCATGAAAATTTATATAACCAAGCAAAACAAAGATTAGATGACAACACTATTTTTGTAACAAATTTTGATGACTTCAAGAAACATATTGCTCAACAAAAATTCGTTATCGCGCCATTTTGTTGTTCAGAACAAATGGAAAAAGAAATCAAAGAACAAACAGGTGCTACCACAAGATGTATTCCAAAAAATTTCCAAAAACCAGAGGAAGAGCATAATTGTATTTTCCCTTCTTGTTCTAACAAAACTAACCGTTATGTTGTTTTTGCAAAAGCTTACTAAAAAACCGACTTTTGATGTCGGTTTTTTTATAAAATTGTGCACCTTTGCTTAAAAATTTTATAACTTATATGAGAGGAAGGCATGAAAAGTAAAGATAACAAAAAAGAGGAATATTTACTCAATCTCATAGATTATTTAAAACTACAAAATCAAGCACTACAATACGAATGCAACTTTTGAGTTAAAAAATATCAACAAGAAGCATCTAAAAAGAAGAATTGCACAAATAAAGAAGATAAGTTACAAAAGACTAATGAAATTAAGATAATTAGCAATAATTCAGAATGGATTTTTTCTTCATTAGATGATTATTCATAATTACTATCAAAGTAGTATTTACTATTTGGATAATTCTCAAATAGACACAAAATGATTAAATAAGAATTTACCTGCTAATTTTAAGGTTCATTTTAGCATTGAAAAACTTTTTAGTAATGGGTACTTTAATTTATATTTTAGCTCTAATTTAGCAAACAAAAGGTGATCGGTTTCACTTCTTATTAATGATAAAATCGTCATTGAAAAAATTGACAGGCACTTAAATTACTTTAAGCTCGAATTTAAAGATATTAACTTAGAATATAGCAAAATTAAAAACATTAATTTAATTTTTTATGATAGTAATGAAATTATTCAAGGTCAAATGATCCTTCGTTTTGATACCTTTAAAAAAGCACAAAAAAATTTTAAAGTATTGAATGACCAAGCAATTGTTAAAGTTCCACAAATATATGAATTCATCTTGCTATCCAACAAAATTGAGAGCATCAAATCCTTTTTCAATATAAAAATTAGGTTAAATGAATTATCTAACAACAAAGGCATTTCTAAGCTAGGAGAATTTATTCTTTATAGTGATTTAGAAAATAATGAAGGAGAAGAGGTTTTTTATCCGATATTAGAAGAAGCGCAGTTAGAGCTTAGTCAATTTTTGAACAAACCATTGCGTTTATTAGTGAATAAAACACCAGGTAAAGAAAATTTTTATGACTTAATTTTTAATCATGATATCTTAGTATTAGATGAGAAGATTGAATTATCTAATTCAGATAATTCTCGAAAGGAATTAATTTTGCCTCCTCTTTTTAGTGGTGTTTTAGATGAAACTATTTCACTAAGTTTTGACGATTTTAAACTTAATTTTGTCAAAGAATTTAAGCTTTCGGTTAATGAAAACTTTAATCTACGAAAAATAAGAAAATTAAAAATAACAGAAATTCCATTTTATCAATCTTTTAATGCTAAATTAGTTTTAGATCTATCTAAAATATTTGATTTATCGCTGCAAAGCAAAATTAATAACTTTGCCTCTATGGTTATTTATGCAACTAAAAAAGACGAAATGAATCCTTAAAATAGTTATTCCAATTTTAGGTCTTGGTATTTTGTCTACAGTAGGGTATTTTGTTAAAAATATACACTGAAATTCTAGCAAAAAAGAAATATCAACTAAGGATTGAACTCAAGAAAATACAACCATTTTTCCCGACATTTCAGAAAGTTATTTTGAAGAGTATTTAAAGGATAAAAATGGTTTTTTAAAGCTTGACCAAGAAGTCATTTATCTTTTGACTAAAGATCTCTCTCAAAGATTAAAGATACCAAGTGACAAAATTGAAGTTGATTGAGATATCATCAGTGATCGTCTCATGAATGTTTATATTAAGGTTTATGGTTTGGATAAAAAAGTTTATCAGAAGGGTTATAAATTTGAGTTAAGATAACATAAAAAGTTTATAATTATGCTATGAAAAAAGATATTAAAGAAACTATTTTTAAAGAACTTAAAGGGTATACTAAAAAATCATTTGATGAAGAAACATTAATTTCTGATTTAGGGATAGATTCATTAGATTTTGCAGAATTAATTATTGATGCAGAAGAAACTTTTGAAGTTACTATCGATGATAACAAACTAAATGACGTAAAAACTGTAAGAGATGTCATTTTATTAATCGAGAATTCTAAAAATTAATGTATAATAAAAAGGCTTAGGAGTATAGTTCAACGGTAGAACAACGGGCTTCAACCCCGTGTGTTGTGGGTTCGAATCCTGCTACTCCTGCCATTTTTTTATGCCTTTTTTGATATAGTTTTGCTTTTTGCGATGCAAAAAGTTTATAATATAGACCATGAAAAAAGAGAAAAAAATAACTTTCATTGGCACAGGAGCATGAGCAAGTGCGCTGGCTAATGTTTTATCACATAATAATTATTCTGTAGTTATGTTTGGAATTGATCAAAATGAAATTAATGATATCAATTCAGGATATAACCGCAAATATTTTGGTAATCGACAATTTACAATTACCAAAAATATTCGTGCGACAAATAATCTTGAAGAAGCTCTCAAAGATACAAAAATAATAGTATTTGCAATTCCTTCAATTGCAATTCGTTCAGTAATTAAAGAAATAAATAAAGCTTTAAATTACAAAAAAGTAAGCGTTATTAATGTCTCAAAAGGTTTTGATGATGATAGTGGTGAATTTTTATCTAATTTAATTAAACGTAAAATGGGTAATCACATTAAAGAGTTTGCGACATTTACTGGTCCATCTTATGCTACGGAAGTTTTTAATGAGTCACTAACTTTAATTAATGTTTTTGCCTCAAGTAAAAAATATTCAGATGAATTAATAGAAATGTTTAATAATTCATATTTTAAATTAGTTCCTTTAGAAGATGAGCAAGGCGGCGAATTATTTGCTGCTTTAAAAAATGTTTTAGCAATTGCAGCCGGAATTATTTCTTTTCAATTTCCAGGAAAAAATGCAGAGTCAGCTTTTATTTCTTTAGGTATTAAAGAGATTTTAAAAATTCATGAACAAATTAATAGACCAAAAGATTTATTAATTGGTTATGAATTAGTAGGGATTGGTGACATTTTTTTAACTTGTTCTTCGACACAATCTAGAAACTTTTCATTTGGGCTTGCGGTAGCTGAATACGGACTTGAACTTGCAATTCAAAAAGAAAATAAGACCGTTGAAGGTCTTTCTACAGCTAAGACCTTAGCAAAAATTTTAGAAAAAAATAAGATTAAAGATATCCCTCTTTTTGAAAGTGTTATTCAAGTTCTTTTAGGGCAAAAAAATCCTTTAGAACTAACGGATTTTTTAAAAAAACAAAGCTAGTGAAAAAGCACATAAGGAAACATTTCCTTATTTTTTTTATTTTTTTTGAAAATTTTTAAAAAATTTTTCTCATTATTTTAAAAAAAACTAGCGATTTTTAATCTTTTTGCTAAAATTAATACTACTTTATATATAAAAGTAATAGAAGTTATTATAAAAAAGGAGAGTTATGAGTCAACAAAACTACAAAATTCGTAAGTTCGGACCTAAAACTGAACGTAGAGACTACTCTGTAACTAAAAAATCTTTACCAGTTGAAGATATCCTATCAACAAGTAAAGAAAGTTTTATGCATTTCATTACTAAAAGAATTCAAGAGCAACTTCTTGAAATCTATCCTATTGAAGCAGCCAATAAACAAGTATCTCTTGATTTTGTTCGTGGAACAGTTCGTTTAGAATTACCTTTTAAAAAGTCTACTTCAGAAAGTGAAGAGATAAAAAAATGTAAAGCTAAAGGAATTAACTTCTCTGTTAAAGTATATGCTACTTTAAAAAGAGAAATTACCGAAACAGGGGAAGTTAAAGCTGACGAAGTTTTAATTGGAGAAATTCCATATATGACTTCTGGAGGAAGTTTTATTATTAACGGTTCTGAAAAAGTTATCGTTTCTCAGTTAATTCGTTCACCAGGTGCATACTTTGGGATTAACGTACGTAACAAACAATCTGATGACCTTTTCAACAAAGTAGAAGTACTTCCTAGAATTGGGTCATGAATCGAAATCTCGCACAAAACAACTTCTTCAACACTTGATACTGTAAAAGTGAAAATTGATAAAAATAAAAACGTAAACCTTGGAACCTTCCTAGGATCATTTGGATTTACAAAAGAAGATATTAAGAAACTTTTTGGTAACTCAGAATTACTTGAAGAAACTTTAAGAAAAGATAAATTCATTACAAATGAAGAATTATCACATGACGAAATTATCGATTTATGTCAAGAAGAATTATTTAGAGTCTTAAGAAAAGGTGATCGTATTTCTGATGAATCTAAGAAAAGCCTTTTACCAGGAATTCTTTTTGACAAAAAACGTTACAATCTTTCAGTAACTGGACGTTTTACATTAAATAACAAACTTTCAGTAATAGATAGAATTACAAATACTTATCTTGCTCAAGATTTAAAAAACAAAGCAGGAGAATTACTTTATCCAAAATACACATTCATTAATATCAACATTGCAAAAGAAATTGCAAACGGATTTAAGCAAGGTACTATTGCGCTTGAATCAATTCCAGGAATTAATGTTGAGCATGTTTATCATAAATTAATTCAAAATAACAAAAATCTTTCAAAGCGTGCTAAAGTAGCTAAAATTAAAGTTTATCCAAACAAAAAATGAATGCAAGAAAAAGAAAACCAACCTGTTTTGGTTATTGGTAATGACCCAAGATCAACAGAACAACACTTATTAATTTCGGATATTGTTGCTGTAGTTAACTATTACTTCAACTTAATTGATGGAATTGGACAAGATGATGATCCAGATTCACTTACTAACAAACGTATTGTTAGTGTTGGTGAACTTCTTGAAGGACAAATGTCAATTGCTCTTTCAAAACTTGAAAAAACCACTCGTGAAAGAATGGGAGCTAAAGAACCAAGTAAAGTAACTGCAAAAAATGTAACTAACAATAAGTTACTTACTAACCAAATGAAGACATTCTTTAACCTTTCAAAACTTTCGCAATTTATGGATCAAATTAATCCTCTTTCTGAGGTATCTAACAAACGTCGTGTTACATCTCTTGGGCCTGGGGGACTTAACCGTGATACCGCGCAGTTTGAAGTTCGTGACGTTCACTCAACTCACTATGGAAGAATTTGTCCTATTGAAACTCCTGAGGGGCCAAACATTGGACTTATCTTAAACTATGCAACTTTTGCCAAAGTAAACGAACTAGGATTTTTACAAACTCCTTACTTTAAAGTTATTGATGGAAAAGTTCATTATGACGAAGTTGTTTATTTAACAGCTGCTGAAGAAATTGGATATTCTTTTGCTCAATCATCAGTTAGAGTCGATGAAAGCAATAACATTGTTTCGCCTACTTTAACAATTAGAAAAGACTATAACTATATTATTGGAACACCAAAAGATGTTGACTTTATCGAGGTTTCGTCTAAGCAAATTGTTTCGGTAGCTGCTGCTGCAATTCCTTTCCTTGAAAATGATGATGCTAACCGTGCACTTATGGGTTCTAACATGCAACGTCAAGCGGTTCCTCTTTTACAAGCTGAAGCTCCATTTGTCGCAACAGGAATTGAGGCAGACATTGCTAAATACTCTTCATACAATTTAACAGCTAAACATGCAGGAGTTGTTACTTTTGTTGATGGTGGAAGAATCCATATTAAAAATGAAAAAGGAGTAACTGATAAATACTTCTTAAGAAACTTTGAACGTTCAAACCAAGGAACAATTATTCAACAAAAACCTATTGTTGAAGTTGGTCAAGAAGTTGCTAAAGGCGACCTTTTAGTTGATGGTTCAAGTTTTAAAGATGGAGAGATGGCTCTTGGTAAAAACGTTCTTGTAGGATTTACCACATGAAACGGATATAACTTTGAGGATGCCGTTATTATTAATGAGCGTCTTGTTAAAGATGACGTCTTTACATCAATTCATATTGAAGAGCAAACTATTCAATTTAGATCATCAAAAGCAGGAGAAGATGAGTTAACTAGAGATAAAATTCCAAACGTTTCTAAACACTCAATTAGACACTTAGATGATCGTGGAATTGTACGTGTTGGTTCTGAAGTTGTTGCCGGGGATGTTCTTGTTGGTAGAATTTCTCCAAAAGGTGAAGAAAACCCTACCCAAGAAGAAAAACTTCTTTTAGCAATTCTTCAACAACGTCCACAAAACATTAAAGATACTTCGTTAAAAGTTAAAAATGGGCACAACGGAACTGTTATTCACGTAGAAATTCTTTCGCGTGATAAAGGTGACATGCTTGAAGATGGAATTGATAAAATTGTTAAAGTGTCAATTGCTCAAAAACGTAAAATAAAAGTAGGTGACAAGATGGCTGGTCGTCACGGAAACAAAGGGGTTATCTCAATTGTTCTTCCGGAAGAAGATATGCCATATCTTGAAGATGGTACACCACTTGATATTATGCTTAACCCACAAGGGGTTCCTTCACGTATGAACATTGGTCAAGTTCTTGAGCTTCACCTTGGAATGGCTGCACGTCAACTTGGTGTTAAATTTGTAACTCCTAGTTTTGATGGGGTTAAGAAAAACGATATCGAAGATGCTTTAGTTGAAGCAGGACTTGATAAGAGCGGAAAACAAACCTTAATCGATCCAATTACCGGTCGTAAATTTGATAAACCAATTTCAGTTGGTGTGATGTATATGCTTAAACTTAACCACATGGTTGATGACAAAATGCACGCACGTAGTGTTGGTCCATACTCATTGATTACCCAACAACCACTTGGAGGGAAATCTCAAAATGGGGGACAAAGATTCGGGGAAATGGAAACATGAGCGATTGAATCTTACGGGGCAACTAATGTGCTTCAAGAAATCCTTACATACAAATCTGACGATATTACCGGAAGAAATGCCCTTTATAGTGCATTAGTATCAAATAATAAAGAAATTCCAAGTCCTGGAATTCCTGAATCATTTAATGTTTTAAGTAATGAACTTAAAGGTCTTGGTATGAAGCTTGAACTTCAAGAACGTTCAATCCAAGATGAAGATGAAATCAACCAATATCTAGATGGAGGTGCCGAAAGTTATGAATAATATTTCTAAGAAAATAGAAAACAGACTTAATAAAATTACCCTTTCATTAGCAACCAATGAAGATATTTTAAGTTGATCAGAAGGGGAAGTTACTAAACCAGAAACTATCAACTATAAGTCATATAAACCAGAAAAAGACGGACTTTTTGATGAATTAATTTTCGGACCTGTAACTGACTATAAATGTCCAATTTGTGGAACAAAATACAAAAAAAGTGATGAAAACACAATCTGTACTAAAACTCCAGCTTGTGAAAAACATCAACCTAAAATTCTGCCAAAAATTACTCGTAGAACAAGAATGGGTCACATTAAATTGCACAACCCAGTAGTGCACTTTTGATTTTTCAAGATTGACCACTCAATTATTGCTAAGTTACTTGGATTAAGAGTTCATGACTCTTCAATGTCAGTGACTAAAGGTGATTTAGAAAACTTAATTTACTATAAATCACACATTGTTCTTGAAAGTGGTGATTTAAAATCACTTAAGAAAAATACTATTATTAATATTAATGATGCCGCAACTATCTATGAAGAGGCATTAATTGAACTTCAGGGAATGTATGAACCTGGAACTGATGAATATGAAGATATTACTACTTCACTTGAAGAACTTAGAACTTACGCTTCAAGTAAAATGGGTAAAGATTACGGAATTGACTTCTACGAATATAATGATGTCATTCATGAATTTTCTAATGCAAAAATCGGAACCGGTTCACAAGCGATAGAGTATTTACTTAAAAATATCGATCTTGAAGCTGAGGCGGCTCTTGTTCAAGAGAAAATTGATGCAATTAATGCTATTGATGAACTTAATAGCACTAACGTTCAAGACCGTTCAAAACTTTATAAACGTCTTAACATCATTAATTCATTTATTAAATCAGGACAAAAACCAACCGATATGTTAATTTATAACTTACCGGTTATTCCAGCAGATTTACGTCCACTTGTTCAATTGGATGGGGGAAGACACTCAACTAGTGATATTAACGAACTTTACCGTAGAATCATCATTAGAAATAATCGTTTAGCTAAGTGAAATGAATCGGATGCTCCTATGTTGATTAAGCAAAATGAGTACCGTATGATTCAAGAAGCTGTTGATGCTTTAATTGATAACTCAAGAAAAAAACCAACACCTGTTTCTTCAAAAGATGGACACCCTTTAAAATCTATTTCAGATGCTTTAACAGGGAAAAAAGGTCGTTTTAGACAAAACCTTCTTGGAAAACGTGTTGATTACTCAGGTCGTAGTGTTATTGTTGTAGGGCCGACTTTAAAAATGCATGAAGTTGGAATCCCTCGTGATATGGCCGCAAAATTATTTGAGCCTTGAATTATTAAAGAAATTATTAAATCTGAAGAAAACGTTAAAAACGTTAAAGCCGCTAAGAAGATGGTTGAAAGCTTAAATCCAGTCATTTGACCATATGTTGAAAAAGCAATTCAAGGAAGACCGGTTCTTTTAAACCGTGCTCCTACATTGCACCGTCTTTCGATTCAAGCTTTCCAACCGGTCTTAATTCGTGGAAAAGCAATTAAGCTACACCCATTAGTAACAACAGCCTTTAACGCCGACTTTGACGGGGACCAAATGGCTGTTCACGTACCAATTTCAGATGCTGCGGTTAGAGAAGCACAAGAATTAATGCTTGCTTCAAAAAATATTCTTGGACCAAAAGATGGGGAACCAATTATTAACCCTTCTCAAGATATGATTCTTGGACTTTATTATTTAACTATTGAAAAGGCAAATGCACAAGGTGAAGGTAATTACTACGCAACTTTTGATGACATGCTTGATGCTTACGAAAGAGGATTCATCACTTTACATACAAGAGTTGTTTTACCAACTAACGAGATTCAAAAAACTTCTATTACTAATTCAACAAACTCACCTTATCTTGTATCAACCGTTGGTAAATTTATTTTAAATAGAGCTTTCCCAAGTGATTTCGAATTTATCTTTGGTAAAAGAGTAACTACAACCGTTGAATTTGTCAATGGTGAAGAAAAAGTTAAGGAAACAGAAAAAATCCATACTTCAGAACGTGATGTTGAAAATTACACCTTACAATATGGACAAAACTTTAGAGAAGAAATCGCTAAAATGCCAGTTAATATCGCTTTAACAAAAAAAGATATTGCTAAAATTATCAGAAAAGTATACGAAAAATATGTTGCTATCGTAACAATGGAAGATATTGCTGGAATTATTAATACAATTAATCGCCACAATTACAAAAACAAATTTGATGAGTGTGCTTCATTAAAAGATTACAAAGGTGAAGATATTGCTCCAACACATGCTGCTTTAATTGAACGCTTTTTAATTGAAGAATTCCAAAACATTGATCATAAATATAGCAATGGAAGAGAAAATTATGAATGAACTATTGTTCAATTCACCGAATTACTTAATGTTGTGTGATTTAGATATTCAAACTACTTGGCTTCAATTTTAGACAACATCAAAGATTTAGGATTTAAATTCTCAACTATTTCAGGAACTACTATTTCAATGAATGACATTACCACTTTACCTACTACTGCAGAAAAAATCAAAGAAGGTGAAGAGTATGTCGAAAAACTTCAACAATTCTTTGCTAATGGATACTTAACCGATGATGAGCGTTATAACTTAACCATTCAAAAATGAACTAAAGTTAAAGATGCCATAGAAAAAGACCTTAAAGAAGTTACTAAGTCAGATATCAATAACCCATTATTTATGATGTTTACTTCTGGGGCTCGTGGGAATTCATCTAACTTTACACAGTTAGCTGGTATGCGTGGACTTATGAATAACAACACCAAAATTCTTAAAGCCGATGCAGAAAACGATCGTGTGGTTCGTAGTACTGTTGAAATTCCTGTTAAATCTTCATTCCTTGATGGTCTTACAGCTTATGAGTTTTATTCATCAACTCACGGGGCTCGTAAAGGGCTTACTGATACTGCGCTTAACACTGCTAAATCAGGATACTTAACTCGTCGTTTAGTTGATGTTGCACAAGGAATTGTTGTACGTGAAGAAGACTGTGGAAGTGACTTTGGATTTGTTGTTAAAGATATTAAAGATACAAAAACAGATACTATTATTGAATCACTTCAAGAAAGAATTGAAGGAAGATTTACTAATCGTCCAATTTTAGATGCAAATGGTGAAATTATTGTTGCTGAAAATACTTTAATTACACCTGCTTTAGCCGAAGAAATTGTTAATGTTCATAAAAAAGAAGAAGTTGAAATCCGTTCGGTATTATCATGTCATACAAGAAATGGTGTATGTAAAAGATGTTATGGTAAAGATCTTGCAACCAATAGAATTGTAAGTATTGGAGAAGCTGTCGGAGTTGTTGCCGCTCAATCAATTGGAGAACCTGGTACACAGCTTACCATGCGTACATTCCATACCGGAGGGGTTGCCGGAGTTGAGGATATTACAGGTGGATTTGGTCGTCTTATTGAGCTTATCGATGCTTATGATATGCCTTGAGGTCGTCCAGCTGTTATTTCAAAAGTATATGGAGTTGTAACTAACATTGCGCCTGCTAAAGATAGCAATGGAGCAATAAGCAATGATACTATTTTAATTGATGTGCAAACCACTGGAGCAAGAGGCGAAGTGAGAACTGAAACCCATCCGGTCAAAGTTGCTCAAAAACTCAGAGTCAAAGTTGGTGATAAAGTTAAACCTGGGGACAAACTTGTTGAAGGTCCAATTATCATTAATCAACTTCTTGAAACAGCAGATACTAGAGCTGTACAAAACTACTTATTAAAAGAAGTTCAAAGACTTTATCGTCTACAAGGGATTACCATTTCGGATAAATATATCGAAATTATTATCCGTCAAATGCTTTCAAAAATTGTTATTACTGACCCAGGAGATTCAAACTTCTTCACAGGAAGTTTAGTTGATGTCTTTGTCTACCAAAGAGAAAACGGACGTTTAATTTCAGAAGGTAAAAAACCTGCTTTTGGTGAGGTTAAAATCAAAGGAGCAAAACAAACGCCGCTTCTTAGTGACTCGTTCCTTGCTGCTGCTTCATATCAAGAAACAGCTAAAATTCTTGTTAATGCATCAATCTCAAACCGTGTGGATAACTTAGAAGGACTTAAAGAAAACATTATTTTAGGATACAAAATTCCAGCCGGAACTAACTCTAATTTTGAACCTAAATCAAAATATGATATTCGTGATCCAAGAAGTTACTTTGCCGGAAAACTTGAAGAACCACTTGAAGATTCTTCAAACAAAATTGCTTATGATGTAGAACAAGAGTTCAATGATATTAATATCTATGAAACTCTTGAACTCGTTTCAGACGAACAAGACGAAAATGACTTTGATTACAACTACGGAATTGAAGAATAATAATAAATACTTCGCATTAAGCGAAGTATTTTTATTTTTCTAAAAAAGTTTATAATCATATCATGAACTTGAGCAAAATTTTTAACCTTCAAAAAGATCTGGACCAAAAAATTTATGAAAAATCAATTAAATTAGACAAAAATCTCACCCAAGAAGAATTAAACAGAAGTGGAACAATCGCACTTATGGTTGAAGCAAGCGAATTTGCTAATGAAGTGCAAAGTTTTAAATATTGAAAACAAAATAAGCAAATTGATAGAGATAAGGTATTAGAAGAATTTGCTGATCTAATTCATTTTTTAGTGTCTTTTTCAAACAAGCATAATTTGGATCCAGAAATTAATTCTAAAATCGTTTCAGATGATTTAAATATACAATTTCAAGCATTATTTATTAGTATCGGTAATGTTATGAAAGAAATTAATGCTCAAACTATTTTAGAAACCTTTGAACTTGCAATTGGCATTTTTGAATTGCTTGGGTTTACATATGAAGAATTATTGCAATGATATTTAATCAAAAACCAAAAAAACTACCAAAGAATTGAAAATAATTATTAAAACTAGTTTTTCTGTTGTTAAATTTGTTTTTATCTTTAGGATAACTTTTGAGTTTTATAAAAATTAGTATAATTATATTAATATTAATTATCTAATATGCCCAAGTGGTGAAATGGTAGACGCTGCGGACTCAAAATCCGCTGGAGAAATCCGTGCAGGTTCAAGTCCTGTCTTGGGCACCATATGTTTTTAAAAAACACCAACGCATCTATATGCGTTTTTATTTTA
The DNA here is from genome assembly GCF_000701485.1 of Mycoplasmopsis sturni DSM 22021. Classification (GTDB taxonomy): domain Bacteria; phylum Bacillota_I; class Bacilli_A; order Mycoplasmatales; family Metamycoplasmataceae; genus Mycoplasmopsis; species Mycoplasmopsis sturni. The sequence goes on along the minus strand of NZ_JNIZ01000003.1, from coordinate 85,562 downwards.
GGAGATAAGCTATGGATAAAAAATACGAAAAATTATTTGACAGACTCAATACTTACATGGGCATTGAAGCAATGTCTCGTTATGAAGAACCAGTGGTTGAAGAGCTTAAAAAGTCAATTCAAGGTTTTGAAGTTTCACGTGATCGTTTTGGGTCAGTTATTTTCTTTAAAAAATCAAAACAAGCTAACGCCCCAAAAGTCATGTTAGCTGCTCATATGGACGAAGTAGGTTATATTGTTAGAAGCATTGAAGATAATGGTAACTTACTTGTTTCAACAGTTGGTGGTGTATGACCAAGTGCAGTGATTGGAACTAAAGCAACGGTAGTTGTTAATTCAAATGGCAAAAAATTCACCGGAGTTTTTGGACACACTTCAATTCATATTTTAGAAAATGAAAAAGTAAAACAAGCAATGACTGAAAAAGAACTTTTTGTTGATTGTGGTTTTATGAGTAAACAAGAAGCCCTTGATCAAGGTCTTGATGTTGGAGATAGAATTTACATTTCAGGAGAAACAGTTGAATTAGAAAATAACCTTGTTGGTGGAAAAGCTATGGATAACCGTGCTGGTGTTGTTTCTATTGAATTTATCGCAAATGCCGTTAAAGACTTAGAATTAGGTTGCGATTTATATATTGTTGGAACCGTTCAAGAAGAAGTTGGTCTTAGAGGAGCAAAAACCTCAGTGAGTTTAATTAATCCAGATGTAGCTTTTGCGGTTGATACCGGAGCTTCACACGATACAACCGGAGCAATCAAAGCGGTTCCATGTCTTGGTAAAGGAGTCAACTTACTTGTAAAAGATGGCGGAACTTTATCTGACCCTTTTATTTTAAAAATGTTAATGGAACTTTCAAAAACTCATAACATTCCAGCTTATAAGTATGTAGCAATGGGCGGCGGAACAGATGCTAGTGTTCTTCAATACGGAGTTGGAGGAACTAAAACAGTATCGATTTCAATTCCTCAAAGATATTTACATAGTCCAATTGGTGTAGCTTCGCTTGTTGATATTCAAGCTACTATTGATTTAATGGTTGAATTTATTAAGTCATATGACAAAGCAAAACACGAAGAACTTTCATATAAATAAAATAACGCAATTATTTGCATCAAGCTATGATTCGGCAGAATCATTAATGCATTATGGTGATGCAACCTTAAATGTAGGTCTTTTGCAAGCAGAACGAGCAATTATTTCTAAGTGTTTTAAGAATTTAAAAGACCTTAAAGTTGCAGATATTGGTTGTGGTACAGGTCGCTTTATTTTAAATTGAGCACTTGAGCATCCAAACTCTCAAATTGATGGATTTGACATTAGTTCAAATTCTATTGACTTAATTTATCAATTTTTAAAGATGGATAAATTCAAGCAGGTTTATGATCAAGTTAAATTATATTGTTGCGATATTACCAAGTATAACTTTACTGAAGAACAAAAATATGATTTAATCTTCTTTTCTTTTAATACACTCATGTGTATTCCTGGACATGATAATAAAATAAAAACACTCCAAAAAGCTTTTGCGCAATTAAATCCTCAAGGATGATTAATTTTCACCGCTGATGAGGTTAATAATAATTCTCAAAAACAAGCCTATATTGCAGAAAACGCAAAAAAACTAAGTCAAGACAATCCTTATAATTTTCGCAATGAAGACATTGTTTATTCTATGGGCAAAGGGCAAGGGATTTTGTGTTTTTATAATAAAGATGATATTTTTAAGTTGGTCCAAGAAGCAAATTTACCTCAACCTACTTATGCCATAACTCGTGATGTTCTTGCGTCTAACGAAAGCGAAGAAGCTCTACGTTTTAGTGATAATGCTTATTATTATGCAATTGAAAAAACGCTAGAAAAATTCTAGCGTTTTTCTATGCCTTCTTTCTGGCATTCACTATGATCAATATGTTGATATAATTCTTTCCAGTCGTCAATGAGTTTTATAGCTTGTTCTAATTTTTCTCTAAGGTGACTATCTTGCATCAAAATTAATTCAAAAAGTAAGTCAGCAATTAAAAGCTGAGATAATTTTGATGATAAAGGGATATTAATGTTGCTTGAAAAGATTTTTTCATAGCTGATGATAATATCGTTTTTGTTAAATAAAATTGAGTGTTTTACTGAGGTGATAATAATCATTGGCACATTGTTTTTGCGGCATTGATTAATTGTAAAACGCGCTTCCGGATTATTCAAGTTTTCAGAAAACAAAATAAAACAATCTTCGTGATTAGCGTTTGATAAAACCGGCAAAAAGACGTGAAAGTCATTATGGGCAATTACATTTTTGGAAATTTTTAGCAAATTTGAAACTAAAGTTTCGGCCATTCTTTTTGAACTACCGGAACCTTGTACTAAAACAGCTTTGGAATTAATGATTAATTTAGCTGCTTTTTCAATATTTCAAGTACTTTGTTGTGTGTATATGTTGTCTACGACAAATTTATTTCCAGCGACAATTGTATCGATGTTATTGAATTGATTTGTAGAAATTGGATATTTATCTTTGAAGTATTGCAAATTTTTGTTTACTAAAATAATTAAGTCTTTATAGGAATTGCATTTATATTTTTTAGCAAAACGTGAAATTGTTGAAATGGATACTTTTGTATGATCAGAGAGTTCTTGAATTCCGACGTTAAATGATTCGCCTTTAAATTGATTTATATAGTCTAAAATAATGTAATCCCTGTTTGAAAGACCGGAAATATTTTCTAATAAAGGTTTGTGAATTTTTTGTTTTGTCATTTAAATCCCTTTTTGTATGAAAAATTTTCACATTTAATTTGTTTGTCTCATTAATTATAAAAAAAATTTTCATTTAATTTCGCATTTTTTCCCTAAAAAAATCGATTTTGAAGTTTAGCATGAAAATTTTTTTCAAAATTATGACTTTTTTGTGCAAAAACAAGCCATTTAAGGGTGATAATTTTAATGAGAAATAAATTACTTTCTCTATATATTAAAAAATGGAGGGTCTATGAAAAAATTTGCTAGAACTGTTTTAGGAGATATTCCTGTAGAAAAATTAGGAGTGACTGATTGTCACGACCACTTTATTAAAAATGGTGGTCCTGAGGTTGAAGAACACATTGACTTTTTAATGCTTAACGTTGTTGCTTCAATCGCTGAATTTAAAGAATTTATAAATAGAGGAGGATCAACTATTGTTACAATGGATCCACCTAATGTTGGGCGTGATGTACACCGTACATTAGAAATTGCTAATGCTGTAGCGCCACTTGGTGGAAATGTTATTATGTCAACAGGGTTCCACAAAGCTAAATTCTATGATAAATGAAGTTCATGATTAGCTGTAGTTCCTACAGAAGACATTGTAAAAATGTGTGTAGCTGAAATTGAAGAAGGAATGGATGAGTACAATTACAGTGGTCCAGTTGTTAAACGCTCAAAAGCAAAAGCTGGAATCATCAAAGCTGGTACCGGTTATGCTGCCATTGATCGTTTAGAACTTAAAGCACTTGAGGTTGCTGCTCGTACATCAATTCAAACCGGATGTCCAATTCTTGTGCACACGCAACTTGGAACAATGGCTCTTGAAGTTGCACGACACTTGATTGATTTTGGTGCAAACCCTGATAAAATTCAAATTTCACACTTAAATAAAAACCCAGATAAATACTACTACGAAAAAATTATTAAAGAAACCGGAGTCAACCTTTGTTTTGATGGTCCAGACCGTGTTAAATATTACCCAGATTCAACACTTGCTGAAAATATTAAATACTTAGTTGACCAAGGTCTTCAAAAACACATCACATTATCATTAGATGCTGGTAGAATTCTTTATCAAAGAAACTACGGAATTACAAAAGGTAAAGAAACATTTGGGCTTGCTTACCTATTTGATCGTTTCATTCCATTAATGAAACAACTTGGTGTTAAAGATGACGCTATTGAAGATATGCTCATTAACAACCCAAGAAGAATTCTTGCTTTTGATGAACCTCGTGTTTATGATGAAAGCAAAGTGTCTTCTGAATTAAAAGAACTTAAAAAAGCTCTTAAATTAGACTAATTAAAACCTTATAAAAAACTTAATTAATCAATTTTGCATTTGCAAATCAAAGGATTATTATGAATATTAAAAAATTCAATTATAGACCTTTGATCGCATTAGCGGTTGTTATTGTTGTTTTAATTGCAACAATCGGTATTACTCTAGGAGTTAGGGTAGGATACTACCGGGATGATTGAAATAAAGCATTTCAATTCCTTATTTCAACAGTTCTTGTTAAAAACTTCTTTGGTTCTGCAACAATCCTAATTGGGTCGATCGTCTTTGCAGGATACATCATTCTTGGTCGAACAGTCACGGATTCATTCCTTGGTATGATTAAGGCTATGATTGGTGTAATTATGCTCAAAATTGGTTCTGGTGTTCTAGTTGGAATGGCTAAACCAATTTTTGAAAATATTAAAAACTTTGGTGCACAAGTTGTTCCACTAGACCCTTATTTCGTATGAAATGACTCTGCTGAATTTTTGAAAAACTTAAATGCAGGGTACGAAGCATGAATTTCATATGCTCTTATTTTAGGGTTTGTAATTAACATTTTTATGGTTATCTTCCGTAAATGAACAAATGCACACTCAATTATGCTAACAGGTCACGTTATGTTCCAACAATCAGCAGTTGTTGTACCTGTTACATATTTCTTAATTTTCCATAATCCAGCTAGTGAAGCTTCAATTGGTGCTATTATTGGAACAATTCTTATTAGTTCATTAGTATTAGGTCTTTACTGATCTATTGCATCAACAGCTACAATTAAAGGTACAGATGCTGTTACAGGAAATGCCGGATTTGCTGTTGGACACCAACAAATGCTTGGGCTTTCAATTGCATATGGAATTGGGAAATTCTTTGGAAATAAAGAAGATTCAGCAGAAGATAAAAAATTAAGTAATAAAATCAAAATTTTTGAGGATAACATCTTCACACAAACATTACTTATTTTCTTCTTATTCTTTATTCTTATTTTAATTATTCAATTTGCTCCTCATGGTGAAAATGTTAAAAACTTTGCTGAAGCAGGCGGAGTAGTATCAAAAGTATATTCAGGTTGAAATGTTGATGCTCAATTCTGAGGAATCAATGTTATTTTGGGCGCAATGAAAATTGTAGCTTCAATTCTTGTGCTTCAAGCTGGAGTTAGAATGTTCGTTACTGAATTGCAACAATCATTCCAAGGTATTGCTGATAAAGTTATTCCAGGTGGTGTTATTGCTGTCGATGTAGCTGCTACATATGGATTTGCTATGAACTCAGTAACTTATGGATTTGCAGCCGGAACAATTGCTCAATTTATTGCTGTTGGTGTTTTAATCGGATTATCAAAAGCAACAAATGGAGCTATCCCTATTGCTATTCCATTATTTATCACATTATTCTTTAACTCAGGTTCAATTGGAGTATTTGCTAATGCTTCAGGAGGATACAAAGCTTCTATCATTGTTCCTGCGATCTTTGGATTCATTGAAGTTATTGTTGTTGCCTTAGGAATCTTTGCGTTAGGAAAATACCAATTACAATTAGGTTCATTAACAAGACCATTCCAAAACGGATTCCTTGGAATGTTTGACTGAAACTTCTTCTTTGGAATCACCTTACTTGTAGGTTCATGAAACCCTGTTCTTGCTGGTATAGTAATTGGTGCAGGATTACCAATTGCATTAATTGTTCTTTCGCAATTAATTGATTCAAATCGTCAAACAAAAGCTACAGCACTTCAAAGATTATTTAAAATTAAACCTAACTTAATGGAAACCCACTAAGATGGTTATAAAATTAATCGGCTCTTCTTGGGTGCGGTTAATTTTATTTTTATATTAAACTATATAATTTATTTGAAACTATATATTTTTAAAAAAGGAGATATTTATGAAAGTATTATGTTTATGTGGAAGTGGAATGGGAACTTCAATGATTATTAAATTAAAAGTTAACCAAGCCATGAAAGAGTTAGGTATTAATGGTTCGGTTGAAGCATTAGGACTAGGGCAAGGAAAAAGTGTTGTTCCTAATTTTGATGTGGTTTTATGTACGCAAAATTTTGTATCAGAAATTAAAAACCCAACCACACTTGTTTACGGACTTAAAAACGTTATGGATGTAAACGAAATCAAAGCAGCGCTTGCTGATGCAAAAGAAAAAGGAAAATAAGAATGAGTCAAAAACTTAATTTATTAGATAGCTTAATTAAGGATAAAGCCATTCTGGTTCATCAAGAAGCTAAAACATGACAAGAAGCTGTAAAAATTTCAACTCAACCTCTTGTTACAGCCAAAATTATTAACGATAAATATTACCAAGATATTATAGAATCTACAGCAAAGCATGGTCCATACTATGTTATTATGCCAGGGCTTGCAATGCCGCATGCATCAGCTACAGAAGACTCTGTTTTTGGTAATGGATTTTCTCTTATTACACTTAAAGAACCGGTTGTTTTTGAAAACGGATTTGAAGTAAGTGTTTTAATTTGTATTGCTGCTATTGATGGAGAAACTCATACACAAGTAGCTATACCTCAAATTGTTGCAGTTTTTGAAGATCCAGAAAACATTACAAAAATTGCTCAAATGAATTCAAAAGAAGAAATTATTGAATTTATTAGATCAATTGATTACGCAAAATATCTTGTTTAAAAGCGTTATAAGTTTATAAAAATAAATAGAATTGAAAGGAAATCATGAGTAGACCTTTATTACAAATTGCTCTTGATAATTTAACAATTGCTGATGCAATTGCTGCAGCTAAAAAAGTAGAAAAATATATTGATGTTATTGAAGTAGGAACTATTTTGATTGCTTCAGAAGGACAAAAAGCTATATCAGAACTTAAAAAAGCTTTTCCGGATAAAATTATAGTCGCAGACGGTAAAATCGCAGATGCCGGGAAAATCTTTGGAAAAATGTTTTTTGGAAACGGAGCCGATTACACAACATGTATTTGTGCAGCTGAGGTTCCAACTATTTTAGAAACAATGAAAATTGGAAAAGAATATAACCCAAATAACGAAGTACAAATTGAATTAACCTCAAACTTTACATGAGACCAAGTTGAAGCTTGACGTGAAGCAGGGGTGCCTCAAGTTGTTTGACACCGTTGTAGAGATAGCCAAGCAAATGGTGTAAAATGAGGGGAAAAAGATATTAACGGAGTAAAACGTCTTTCTGATATGGGATTCAAAGTTACCGTAACAGGTGGAGTTGCCCTTGAAGATATCAAATTATTTAAAGACATCCCAATTTATATTTTTATTGCAGGAAGAAGTTTAAGAGATGCTGAAAATCCAGAATTAGCTGCTAAAGCATTTAAGGATGAATTTGCCAAATATTGAGACTAAAAACCGCTTGTTAGGTATTTACGAAAAGGCAATGAATAATAAATTTTCACTAGAAGAAAAAATTCTCATTGCTAAACAAGCTGGTTTTGATTTTATGGAATTTTCAGTAGATGAAACACCTGAACGTCTTGCAAGATTAGATTGAACTGATAAAGAAATAGCAGATGCACAAAATCTATTAGTCAAACACGAATTTAACTTTAATAGCATGACGCTTTCAGGTCATCGTAAGTTTCCTTTCGGTTCACATGATCCAGAAGTTCGAAAAAAAGCAATGGAAATCATGGAAAAAGCAATTATTCTTGCCAAAAAATTAGGAATTCGAACAGTGCAATTAGCTGGATATGATGTTTATTATGAACAAAGTGATGAACAAACACAAGCTTTCTTTTTAGAAGGAATAAAAAAAGCCGTTCACTTAGCATCTAAATATTCAGTGATGCTTGCTTTTGAGATTATGGATACACAATTTATGGGAACTAATTCTCGGGCACTTAATTGAGTTAACAAGGTAAATAGTCCATATTTAGGTATTTATCCTGATCTTGGCAATATTTATCAATGAGCTAAAAGAGAAGATTTGTTCAATGAATTTGAACTTAGCGCACATAAATTAATTGCTTTTCATTTTAAAGATACTATTCCAGGTAAGTTTAGAGACATTCCATTTGGTGAAGGAACAGTTGATTTAACTTATATGTTAAAGATTCTAAAAAACCTTAAACTTAATCAACCAATTATGATTGAAATGTGATCAAAAAATGATCCAAATGAAACTAAAGAAGAAGCTCTTGCATATATTGTGTCAGCTAAAAAATATTACCAAGAGTGTTGAGACAAATTAGGGGGCGATAATTAATGAATAAAGAATTTATCATTCCAGAAAGTTACAAGGAAGAGCTTGCTCAATTAAAACAAGAAGTGTATGAAGCTAATATGCTTCTTGTAAAATATGGTTTAGTTATTCATACATGAGGAAATGTATCTGGGATTACAAAAGATCGTAAATTTATGGTTATCAAACCTTCAGGTGTTTCGTATGATTCCTTAAAACCTGAAGATTTAGTAGTTACAGATTTAGATAATAACATTTATGAAAGTAAATACAATCCTTCTGTAGATACGCCTACACACACACTTTTATATAAGAAAAACCCTGAAATGAAAGGGATTGTTCACACACATAGTGTTCATGCAGTTGGTTTTGCGCAAGCCGGAGAAGATATTCCATGCTACGGAACTACACATGCTGATAATTTTTATGGTCCAATTCCATGTGCTCGTTCATTAACTGCTGATGAAATTAATGGTCAATATGAACACAATACCGGTTTAGTTATTTTAGAAACATTTGCACAACGCAATTTAGATTTTAAGGCTACACCAGGAACATTAGTTAAAGAACATGGCCCATTTGCTTGAAGCTTCAAAAGTCCTAAAGATGCAGTTGATATGGCTTTAACAATGGAAACCATTGCTAAAATGGCTATTAATACAGTTATTATTGCTAATAATAAATCACACCAAGCACAAGATGCCTTAATTGAACGTCATTACCAAAGAAAACACGGAAAAAACGCAACTTATGGCCAAAAATCTTAAATTATTTGATCAATTTATTTTTGATATGGATGGAACCTTGTTAAATGATAATAAGCAAATTTCACAAGTTAATCTTGATGCTTTACATTTTCTTATTCAAAATAACAAACAAGTTATTATAGCCACTGGTCGTCCATATTATATGAATGTTGAATATTACACACAAATTGGAATAAAAGGTCCAATTATTGGAATTAATGGTTCAATTATTGTTGATGATTATACAAAAGAAAAACCTCAAGAAACCATTTTGGGTTCGCTAGAAACATCAGTAGTAGAAAGTATTACAAAATATCTTGAAGAGCATCAAATTGATTATTTAGCTTACGATACACAAACAATGTTTGGTCAAAATTTTAATAATCCTACTTGATTTATGAAACGAATTTATCCTAAAGTAGAATCAAGTAACCCATATCGTTGAAACTATCAAGAACAAAAAGTATCAGAAATTGCTAAAGAATATCACTTTTTGAAACTCTTAATACTAAGAGAAAAAGTTCAAGACAAGATAGCTCAATTAGAAGAATTTCTTAAACAATTTCCTGGAATTTATACTATTGCATCTCAACATGATGTTTTAGATATTATGCCTATTGGAGTTGACAAAGGCAAAGCTATTGAAAAACTTAGTTCACTTTATCATTTTGATTTATCGAGAATAGTTGCCTTAGGGGATGCTCTCAATGACGTTACAATGCTTAAAACTGTAGGGTATGGAGTAGCAATGGGGAATGCAACTGAAGCCACCAAAAAAGTTGCAAAAGAAATTACTAATACTAATAATTTAGACGGAGTTGCTGAATTTATCTTTAAACTTACCGAAAGTACTTATGCAGGTAATAAAATAAAATCTGCCAGAATTAATCATGTAGATGGTAAATGATGATATCAGCCAAGCATTGTCACTTTATCATTATCTAAATGAGCTTATAGACCTTTTAAAAACTATGCTGATCTTGTAGTATCTCATCAATGAGACCACCAACCTAAATATTACTCAATTAATGGAGATCCTACTTTCTCGGTGTTTAATGAAATTCAAAAATATTACAATTCAAATATACGCTTAAATTTTCAAAATATTAATCAAGAAAAAACTTATTATTTTACTCTTTCAAAACGAAACAACTTATATCTAGCCTTGGATGCTAAATCTTTAAAACTCATTAGCAAAGGAAAACAATTTGGATTTTCAGAGAGTCATTTTATTCAACTAATTGAACAATATAAAGAAAAAATGCAACTACAAAAAATGGATTGAAATATTAATTCTAACTTGGGGTACTTATTAACATGAAGAAACCAAGAGTTTAATATTCAAATTATTAGTAAAGAATGAATTGAATCAAAACTTAATGATTAAAAAACAACCCAATTAAAATGGGCTGTTTTTTTTTTTTTTTTTGAATTTAGTGAGCTTTTTGTAATTTATCTAGAATTTTTAATAAAGTTTCACCAATAGCATTTGTCTCGTGGTTACCTATAATGCGATCTGCAGCTTCTTTTGCTTCTTGTGTTCCATTTTCCATGCAAATCCCAATTCCACAGCAAGATAACATCTCGATATCATTTCCGCTATCTCCGAAGCAAATCATGTCATCTTCTTCGATTTTTAATGTTTTTCCAAGTTCAAGTAGCCCGCCAAATTTTGAGGCCCCCTTAGGATTAACGTCAGTATAAATAGAATTTGTTAAATAGACTTCGCATTGACTTTGATCTACACATGAACGAACTTCTTCTGTAATTTTTTTAGCCAATTCTAATGGGTTTCTTAGTGCGATTTGTGTAATTTTGCTTTTAGGGTCATGAATAATTTCTTCTAGCTTTTGGTAAGTTGAACGATTTAATATATTCATATCCATTATTTGTGTTTTTGCCATTCATTGAGGGAATTCATCATTTGATAAAACCGTTCCATTAAATTTGTCAGTATCTAATGTTAAAATTAAATCGTATTTTAAGGCAATTTTTTTAATCACATCAAAATTTTTAGGATCCAAGGTTTTTAATACAGTTGTTTTTTTGTTTTTTGTATCATAAAATAATGTTCCATTTGAACAAACACAATAATCAATGTGTTCAAGAGTTTTATTTTCAAGCAATGGTAAGATTTTATGAAGTCCTCTACCGGTCGCAATAACGTTTAAATGCCCTCTTTTTTGGACTTCTAACATTGCGTTTTTGTTAAATTGTGCTACAGTATTATTTTTCTTGAGAAGTGTGCCATCTAGGTCGTAAGCAAAAATTTTTTGTTTCATGCCTTTATTATATTACATAAGTTAAAATTAAGTATTAAAAACAAATCCTTTTAAGATTTGTTTTTCATTTTTAAATAAGCTACTTGGGCAATCATGGCACCATTGTCGGTGGCGTATTTCAAAGAAGGAATAATGGTATTATCAAAGAGTTTTATAAACTCTTTTCTAAGTTGTGAATTTGCTGACACCCCGCCTCCAAGAACTAGTGTTTTGACATCATATTTATTTAACGCAAGCTTGGTTTTTTCAATTAAATATTCTACGGCAACATGTTGAAATGAAACGGCAACTTGAACTGGATCAAAGTCTTGATTTAACATTTTTTGTTTGTTAACATAATTCAAGACCTGTGTTTTAATACCGCTAAAAGAAAAATCAAGCGGATTGTCAGTTTTGGGTTTGGTAAAAGGAATAAGATTGCCTTGATATGTTTGTGATAATTTATCAATAATTGGTCCACCAGGGAATCCTAAACCAGTTCGTGATGAGACTTTATCAAAAGCTTCTCCAACAGCATCATCAAGAGTTTCTCCTACAATTTCAATTTCATCATAGTTTTTTGCATATATTAGTTGAGTATGCCCTCCTGAGACCAAAAGGCATAAAGCAGGGAAGGTTATTTGGTGGTCAATGGTAGCAGATAAGAAATGGCCATGTAAATGGTTCACAGGGATTAAAGGTACATTGAAAACAAGCGAAGTAGCATATGCAAATAAGTACCCAATTTGTAATGTTCCAATTAAGCCTGGTTCTTTGGTGTAAGCTACATAGTCAAAATCCCCAACTTTATATTTCTTAAGAATGATCTTTTGAATTTTAGAGATATTACGAACATGTTCACGAGAGGCTAATTCAGGTATTGTTCCGCCAAATTCCTTAAAAATGTCAATTTGAGAAAGCGTTCACATATCAACAATTTTTCCATTTTCTAAAATCGCAAGTGAAGTGTCATCATGTGAGGTTTCAATTCCTAAAATTCTCATTAGTGACCTCCAATTTGTGGTGCTTTTATATAAAGTGGCTCAATTTTCATCGGATCTTCTTTCACAAAAATATTGCCATATTGCTTGAAATTTTTAATCATCTCTGAATAATTAATCTCATCTAAAATCATGTCAGGAGAAATAGTTTTAACCTCAATTCAGTGATGAATTTCTTCTTTATAGATGTTTTGTTCTTCTATTAAATAGACTTTATTTCCGCTAGCATTTAAAAGGTACTCATTTTGATGCTTTTGTTTTTGTAAAATCTTAAAAGAATTAGTAGTAAACATAGGAATATCAAGTCATAAAGCAATAGTTCTGAAAAAAACAATAGGCAATCTTACCCCTGTAAAAAAGCCGGGCCCTTTGTTTAAGTAAAATCCCTTAATGTCACTTAATTGAAGCTTATGTTTAGATATTAATTTGTGAAATTCACTAGTAATTAATTCGACTTTTTTCTTGTAGCCAGCAAGATGAATTGATTCAATTACTGTAAATTGATTATTAAAGAGAATTAAGACAAAATCATCGCTAGAAGTATCTAAAAAAACATTCATTAATATACCTCGCTTATTTTATATTTATGAACTATTTGATCATCAAGCAACTCCATGCTTGCTTCAACCAAAACATACTTACTAAATGGTAAATTGTGTAAGTTAGCTCATTCAATAGCTATAATTTTATCTTCAAAATGGTCTATAAATTCTTCAATATCACCATGGTAGTTGTATAAATCTATATGCACAAGTTTTGGATATACCTTCATATATGAAAAACTAGGGCTAGTAATTCTCTCTTTTATTTGCAATGCTTTAGCTAAATAACGAACAAAAGTTGTTTTACCTGCTCCTAAGTCTCCATTGAGATAAATAATTTTGTGCTTTTTAATTAAAGGTAAAATATGTGCAATTAAGTCTTGAACTTGCGATTCTTCGTGGCAAATAAATTCACGATTATAGTAAGTTGCTCCTTGCATCTCTCTCCTTGGTGTCTTGAATAAAAAAGACCGCTAAACACAACACTTCCTCATGTGGCTGCTCCATTTCTGTCCTGACCAGGTTAGTGGGTTATTGTTCTAACGGCGCTTAAATTATACCATAATTTAAATTGCTAGCTATGAAAAGAAAAAAGCTCAGCAAAAGCCGAGCTTAATTTAGAGGAATTATCTTTTGATTTCTTTAAGACGTGCACTTTTTCCAGTACGAGTTCTCATAAAGTATAATCTTTTTCTTCTTACTTTATTTGAACGAACAACTTCGATGTGAGCAATAAGTGGTGAGTGAAGAGGGAATGTTCTTTCTACACCAATACCGTATGACATTTTTCTAACTGTGAAAGTTTCTCTTGTCCCTGATTCTTTTTTAGAGATAACAAGACCTTCGAATACTTGGATACGTTCTTTTTCACCTTCACGAATACGAACGTGAACTCTAACGTTATCTCCGGTTTGGAATTGCGCTAAGTCTGAACGTAATTGTGATTCTTCAACAAGCTCTAATAATTTATTTCTCATTTTTAATCCTTTCAATTATATCAGGACGATTTTTGAGCGTTTTAGCTCATTGAGCATCCTGTTTTCATTTTTGAATTTCTTTATGATTACCGCTGAATAACACTTCAGGCACAAGCATACCCTTATAGTCTCTTGGCCGTGTGTATTGTGGATAATCTAACAACCCTATTCCTTGAAATGAATCATATTCATGTGATTCGGCTTTAATAACACCAGGGACTAGCCTTGAGATAGAATCAGCCATTGCCATTGCTGGTAATTCTCCGCCAGTTAAAACAAAATCACCAATTGAAAGTTCTAAATCGACCAATTCAACTACTCTTTCATCAAAGCCTTCATAACGACCACAAATAAAAGTAATTTCTTCTTGCTTAGAAAGTTCATTTGCTAATTTTTGATCAAAAACTCGACCTTGCGGAGAAACTAAAATCTTGAATCCGCCACGTTTTGGTAATGATTCTAATGCGAGGTCGATTGGTTCTACTTGTAAGAGAAGACCGTGACCACCGCCATAAATTTCATCATCAACTTTTTTATGTTTGCTTTGACTAAAATCACGGAAGTCAACAACGTTAATTTCTAAAAGTTTTTTGTCAATAGCTTTATTAATGATGCTTTCGCCAATAAATGGTTCAAAATATTTCGGGAATAAAGTTAAAAAATTAATTTTCATTATTTACTTTTTAATTCAGCAGTTAATTTGTGAGCTCTAAAAAGGTTTGAAACAGTTACAGTAGGTTGAGCACCTTTAGAAAGTCATGCAGCAGTTGCTTCTTTGTTTAAAACAAATTCTTTTGTTGATGGATTGTAGTGTCCTAATGCTTCGATGAATTTACCATCACGTGGTGCACGAGCATCAGCAGCAACAATTTTATATACTGGTCTAAATTTGCTTCCCATACGTCTAAGTCTGATTTTTACCATATTTCCTCCTTAATTTGCTGTCAAGCAAAAGTGCTTGACACTTTTTGGTTAAATGTATACATATTATAAATGAAGATTTTAATATTTAAAATAAAAATATACTTATTTTCATTAATTTAGATTTGTTATGTATTAGTAACATTAAAGAATATTTAGTTTTGTTTTTTAATAATATTTTCAAAATATTATTTGTTCATTTTTATTAACTTTTATTTTTTACTAGATTAAGATGGTATTTTGTTGAAATTCTAAATTTAAAATCTTTTTTGCTTTTGCGGTTTGAAATTAAAGAAACCAACAGAATTGTTTAAAAATATGCATATAAAAAAGACACATGTTGTGCCTTTTGGTTCTTGTTAGAATTTCTTTTTAGGAAGATATATGTGACCGTCAATGCTTGAAACTTCAGTGATTGAAACAAAAGCATTAGGGTCTACTTCATTAATTTTTTTAATAATACGAGGAACTAATCTAAATAATGTAATTGTTGCTAATACTTCAATTGATTCATCATCGTTTGAACTTTTAGCCTTGAATGAGGTTAAACCTACGACGATTTTTCTATCGTGAGTCATTGTTTCTTCAATATCAAGATATTTTTTACTAAATACTTCAACCTTAACAAGTTTATATTTAGGATAAATTTTGTTAAGCACCATAATGTAAGCAACATTAGTTATAAAAGTAGCAATGAAATTAGGTGATAAATAAAGTTCAAAACCATATTTTCTTTGAGCTCAAAAATTAAATGTCGCTTGTGAACTATCTGACAATTGATGTACATCATGTTGGTTAACTATGTTTGTAATTTTATTAATAAAAATAGAACCAGGTAATCATGAACCTATCGCAACGGTAATAAAAATAATAATAATATTCATATAACCTGAGATTGTTCCAAATGATTTGTGTGTTTTATTTGAATATCACTCACCAATAATTCCAGTTACCCCTGCTGTCCCTCCAATTATTTGGATAATAGCAAAAATTCACGCTAGAATAACGCCATAAAGCGTAGCGATAATAATTAAAGCAATGGTATTTCCACCTTCACTTCAGGCAATCGGAATATAAGGAGTTAAACTCATTCAGGTTTTTGCTTCTTGAGAACTAATTCAACCCTGATTTGCAATATCTTTTATTAAATTTTTAACATTTTGGTTTCCAAATTCCCCAATAATATAAATATTATTAGCTCTAGGGATAAAACCTATTCCTAGGGAAATTAGTGAGGAAACGACTAGAAAAATTACTGTTAAATGTCCAAAAAGTTTTCCAATTTTTTTATAACCCAAAATAAAAATCGGAATACTTAAAATAATATAAGCAACTCAAAAGACTACTTGGTCAATTGCATTAGAAACTTCAGGGGTAACTTTACCAGCTATATTAACAACAAGCAAACGAGCAAATGCTTGTCCAAACGCCGCAAGTCCAAAATTATAGATTCCAACATTTTTAACAAAAAATACGCTAATTACACCGAAAAATATAGCCGCTACAATTGTAATTAAGATAA
Source organism: Mycoplasmopsis sturni DSM 22021 (assembly GCF_000701485.1). Lineage (GTDB taxonomy): Bacteria > Bacillota_I > Bacilli_A > Mycoplasmatales > Metamycoplasmataceae > Mycoplasmopsis > Mycoplasmopsis sturni. Next base: position 69,379 of record NZ_JNIZ01000003.1, on the reverse strand, counting down.
TTTTTCACATTGGAAGTCTTGAATACAACGAACTTAATTTAAGCCCAAAATTAGACATTTTAGTTTTGCGATAAACTGTATGTGCTTTTTTAATTTCGTTGTTTCCGCTATCAAGTGGAGAAACTATTTGTGTCTTTTCTTTTTGTTCCATTTTTCTCCTTTCATTTAATCTGTCTATGAAAAATAAAAAAAGTCTTGTCAAAAAGACTATCAATTATAATTAAACCACTTTTTAGGTAATTAGACAACTAAAATCGCTCATTAACTGAAAAATTTCACATAAAATTGCGATAAAAAACCCCTTTGAGGGGTTATATGGTACACCGTACAGGCCTCGAACCTGTGACCCACTGGTTAAGAGCCAGTTGCTCTGCCAACTGAGCTAACGGTGCTTATATTAAAATTATAGATGATTTTCATGTAATTTTTAATTAAATAAGTACTATAATTTAAAAACTTAATATTAATTAAAATATTCTTGAGGTAATAATGCAAAAAATTCGTACAAGATATGCACCTAGTCCTACCGGATATTTACATATTGGTGGAGCTAGAACAGCTTTATTTAATTTTTTATTTGCTAAGCATTTTCAGGGTGATTTCATTTTTCGTCTTGAAGACACCGATATCAAAAGAAATGTCGAAAAAGGTGAAGAATCACAACTTTTAAACTTAGAGTGACTTGGGATTATTCCTGATGAAAGTCCTTTAAAACCTAAATCGCAATATGGTAATTATCGCCAAAGTGAAAAACTAAATCGTTATTTAGAATTTGCTCACAAACTTATTGATTTAGGGTTTGCTTACAAAGCTTATGATACTACTGAAGAATTAGAAGCTCAAAAATTAGAATCTGATCAAAAAGGAATTCCATCATTTAGATATGATCGCAATTGACTAAAAATTACAGAAGAAGAAAAAACCAAACGTGATGAAGCAAAAGCCTACTCAATTCGCTTAAGTATGCCTAAAGATGTCGAGCTTGCTTGAGATGATATTGTTAGAGGTCCAATTAGTTTTAATTCAAGTGAAATTGGGGATTGAGTTATTATAAAATCAGATGGATATCCAACTTATAATTTTGCGGTTGTAATTGATGACCATGATATGGAAATTTCGCATGTATTACGGGGTGAAGAACACATTGGAAATACGCCTAAACAATTAATGCTTTATAAATACTTTAACTGAACATCTCCTCGCTTTGGACATATGACTATTATCACAAATATGGAAGGTAAAAAACTTTCAAAACGTGACACTTCATTAAAACAATTTATTGAAGATTATAAAAATGAAGGATATATTCCGGAAGCTATTTTTAACTTTCTTGCTTTACTAGGTTGAACTAGCGAAGACGCAAGTGAAATGATGGATATGCAAACATTAATTTCTAAATTCGATCCAAATCGACTTTCAAAAAGTCCTTCTAAATTTGATATTTCAAAAATGAACTGATTTTCAAAACAATATCTTAAAAAGTTAGATAACCAAAGAATTATTGCTCATCTTCAAAACACCGAGACTTTCTCAAGTGAATGATTGAATTTATTTGTTGAGACATTTAAGCAAAGCGCAGTTACTTATTCAGAAATTAATGAACAATTAAAAGGTTATGTTACACCGATAATTGAAAAAATTCAATTAAGCGAAGAAGACTTAAAAGTTGCTCTTGAATTTAAAAAATTATTTAAACAAAATTGCACTAAAGACAACTTTACAATTGAAAATATTCAACAAGCAATTAATCAAGTTTCGCTTAACTTAAGTGTTAAAGGTAAAAAACTTTTTATGCCAATCCGTTTGGCAGCAACTTCAAGTGAGCATGGACCAGAGCTTTCAAAAGCAATTTATTTATTTGGTGAAGAAGTTATTTTAGAAAGGCTAAATTTATATGTTTAAAATTAAATTTCAATCATTAGTTTATCAAAATGGAGTAGATAAACCGATAGAATTTACAGCTCCAGTTGATATTTCTTCATTTGAAGAATATCGTGTTTTTACATTTAATGAACCAAGCCAAGGAATTGCCAATAGAATTGAAATTTCAAATGAAAGAATTAATATTTTTGCTGGACCTACAAGTTTGTATATTAACAAAGATCCTGAACAAGCTACTTTAAATCTTTTTGAGTTAAATGATGGTATTAATGCTAAGTCATTTGAATTTTTTAGTAAAATTCATTCATATACTGAAAATGTAGATGATAAAAATAGCCTTTATAAATTTAAATATGAAATTTATCAAAAAGTTGATGGTAAGAAAATTGAAATGGGTCAATTTGAGATTAGCTTAACTATTTCTCCTGAATAATTTTTAATAATAAAAAGGTCATTTATGACCTTTTTTGTTTCAATATTACCAAAGAAAAAGATACTTTTTATAATATAATAAATTTATGCAAACAAACGGTGTAGATATAACAAGAATAAGCCGCTTTAAAAATAAAGATTATAAATTCGCCAAGCGAATCTTGTCTGAAGATGAATTGTTCGAATTTATGAGGGAAAAAAGCGAAAATCAACCGTTGTATTTAGCAAGAGCATGAGCAATTAAAGAAGCAATTTTTAAAGCTGATAATACTTATGCTGAGTTTCAGAAAATCACATTAAAAAAAATCAATAAAAGATGAACTTTTAAGGATTTTAAAATTAGTATTTCTCATGAAGGTGATTATTTAATAGCTTTTGTGATTCGATAAAGAGGAGAAAGAATGAAAAAACCAACTGTTAATATAACCTTAAAGAAAATTATTTTTGCTCTTCCGTGATTATTTAGAGCAAGAAAAATCATTTCGACATATCGTAAATATAAACGCGATCCTGAAGGATTGGGCGCACAATTTAGAAATGATTATTATCTTAAATTAGCTAAGAAAGCACTTCAATTATATAATGTAGATCTTGTGGTCAAAGGTTATGAAGACTTACCAAAAAATAGCGCAATTTTAGTACCTAATCATAAGTCTTATGCAGATTTGCTTGCTCTTTTTGCTGCATTAGAAAAGCAAACTGAAGATGTTAATGTTAAAAACCCAATTGCAACATTTGTAGCCAAAGAAGAACTTAATGATAACTTTTGATTAAAAAGAATTATGTATACTCTTAATACTTTTACAATTCAAAGAGATAACTTTAGAGATTATGCTCAAAAAATGAATGCTTTTGGAGATTTTGTTAAAAATAACAGAACACTAGGGGTTGTCTTTCCAGAAGGCACACGAATTAAAGGTAATAAATTAGGTGAGTTTAAATCTGGTGCCTTTAAAATAGCTAAAAATAACTTTTTACCAGTTGTACCAGTAGCTATTGACAATGCTGAAGCAGTTTTTGAGAAAAATAGAAAAGGAAGAGTTACAGTAACAGTCACCTTTTTAAAACCAATTAAGCCAGTTCTTTTTATGAGTCAAGAGCCTAAAGGAATGGCCGCGCAGGTGCGTGCTTTAATTGCTAAGGAACTTAAAATAGATAATGAATAATCAGGAATACACTTTTAAAATCAATGAATTTAATGGTCCACTTGATCTTTTACTTGCTTTAATTAAAGATAAAAAAATCAGCATTATGGAAGTTGATCTTGTTGAGTTGGCTAACCAATATCTAGAAATTCTAAATCAAATTAAAGAGCACGAAATTGATTTAGCGGGTGATTATCTTTTAATGGCTGCAACTTTGATTAACCTTAAATCTAAAATGGTTTTAAAAGAACCTGAAGAGATTGAAGAAGTCCAACAAGAAAAAGAAATTTTAATTCAACAACTTATTGAATATCAAAAATTTAAAGAAGTTAAAGAAGATTTAAAAATTAAAGAGCAAGAACGACAAGATCTTTTTATGAAAAAAAGAAGCAATCCTGATGAGTATCTTGTTGATTTAGATGATTCAAGGTTAGATGGTCATTCTAATGCAATAAAACTTATTAATGTTATGCATAAGATGTTTGAGCGTGTGTATGCTCAAAAACTAAGAAGCACTAAAATTAATACGATCAAATTATCTCCTAGCGATCAAATACCATTTATTAAAAAACTTTTAAATGAACATGAAAAAGTAACTGCTCAAATGGTTTTTAATCTACCCTCGTTAAGTCATTTTGTTATTACTTTTCTTGCTATTTTAGATTTATCTAGACAACAACAAATTATAATTCATGAAGACGAAGAAGAAATCTTGATATTAACAAAAGGAAGTGAATATGAACAATAAAAAATTGTTGGCAATTTTATATTTTCAGGGAGAAGATGGAATTACTTTAGAACAAGTCAAAGAACTTTTTTCTTTAAATACAATTTCTGAAGCAAAGAAATTACTTCAAGATTTTCACCGTCAATTTAATGAAATGGATTTAGGAATTAAAGTAGTGAATTTTAATGAAGTTTATAAATTAGCAACTCGTGAATCAGTTAAAGAGACCATTACCAAACTTGTATCTGTAACTAATAAGCAACGTCTTTCAAATGCTGCCATTGAAGTTGCAGGGATTGTCGCTTATCGTCAACCAATTACAAAAGGTGGAATAAATTCAATTAGAGGTGTAGCTTCCGAGCAAGTAGTCAATACTTTACTTCTTAAAGGAATTATTGAAGAAGTTGGGGTGGCCTCTACGCCAGGAAATCCTGTTTTATATGGAGTAACTAATAAGTTTTATGATTACTTTAAAATTACTTCTATGCGAGATTTACCTAAACTTAATGATTTTAATTATGTTGAAGGATTAGAGAATGAACAAAGCAATTTTGATTTATTCTCGTCACAAAGAGAGGACTAAAAGAGTCTCTTTTTTATTAAAAGGAAAAATATGTTTGAAATTAATGCAACAAAAAATGATCATTCACGCACTTTGTTTAAAGTTGTTCAAAAATACCTCAATAATTTACCAATAAGCAGAATTGAGCGGATTTTTCGAAAGAAAGATATTAAAGTTAATAACGTTCGTAATGTAAGTAAAGATTATAAAATTAAAGAAGGTGATTACATTGTTATTTATGGAGTATCAGATGCTCAAAAAGAAATTCAATATGCTCCTCTTTATAATGAGTTAAGTATTGTTTATGAAGATGATAATTTACTAATTATTAACAAAAAACCAGGAATTTCTGTTCATAGCGAAGAAAATTCGCTTGATAACCAAGTGTTAGCATATTTAAAATATAAAAAAAGCGATAGTTTTATTCCTAGTCACATCGGTCGAATTGATAAAGAAACAAGTGGATTGATGGTTTATGGAAAAAATTATCAAACTGTAAAAATGTTAAATGAAAAAACACAATATTTTGTTAAAAAATACCAATTTTACAGTGATTTTGTTCCTAATAATCAAAAAGTGAGTTTGTATTTTTATAAAGATCAAAAATCTCAAAAACAAAAAGTTTCAAAAAATTATGTTGAGGGTTCAAAAGAAGGAACAACTCTTTTTACAATGGATGGAAACAAAAAAATTGCACAAATTTTAACTGGGAGAAAACATCAAATTCGCTTGACATTAAAATATTTAAATTGTCCAATTTATGGGGATAGAAAATATGGTGGCAAAAAAGCATCTCGTCTTATGTTGCATGCTTGATACCTTAAATTGAGTCATTTAGATAACGAATTAGCGTATTTAAATAAAATGGAATTTTGAGCCCCAATTAAGTGATAGGAGAAAATTATGAAAGAAATGACAAAAGAACAGTTAAAAGAAATTGTTTCTTCAATTATGTTTGAACCTTCAGAAGCAGTTCTTGATAATATTTTAGAGAATTGAATGAACTTACAAAAAGAATTAAAGAAATTTGACAAACTTGATTTAGTCAATGTTAAACCTTTAACGCATTTAAATGAAGAACCTCTTGTGGATTTTCTCAGAGAAGATATCGAAGATACATCGTATTCAATTTCAAGAGAACAAATTCTTCAAAATGCAAAAGATTCTGATGAAGAGTATATTATTACAACTAGGGTGGTTAAATAATGGAAAAGATTCAAATACTAGGTGATTTTGAAATTGCCCAGCAGGAGCTAAGAAACGACAAAAACAATGCTGTTTCGGAAGTATATGATTTTAAAAAACAAGGAAGCGGAATTTTAGATAATGCCATTTTTACTATAAAAGATGTCTATGCAACTAAAGAAGGAAAAACCAAATCTTCTTCATTAATTTTGGATAACTTTCAGCCAGGATATAATGCAACAGTGGTACAAAAACTATTTGACCAAGGAGCTATAGCCGTTGGAAAAGTTTACAATGATGAATTAGCACTTGGTGGAACCGGTCTTTATAGTGCATACGGAATTATTAAGAATCCTCTTAATCATTTATATTTAGTTGGAGGAAGTTCTTCAGGATCTGCTGCAACTTTTACAAGTAACATTTCATTTGCCTTAGGAAGTGACACGGGAGATAGTGTTAGACTTCCAGCTTCATATAATGGTATTTTTGGTTTTAAACCTTCATATGGAGCTATTTCTCGCTATGGAATGTTTGCTTATGCTTCTTCTCTTGATACGGTAGCTTATTTTGCTCATAATGTTAATGATTTATTTATGGTTTCAAAAGCTACTTTTGGCAAAGATTTTAAAGATATGACTTCAGTTGATGTTCCATTAGGCGCTATTGAAGCACGTAAACCTAAAACTATTTTAGCTCTTGATTTTAGTGAGTTTTGTGTTTTAGAAGTAAATCAAGCATTTAATCAAGTGATTGAAAAATTTAAATCCGAAGGTGTTCAAGTTGATGTAATTAAACCTAATTTAGACATTCTAAGATGTATTAAACCAGTTTACCAAGTTGTAAGTTTCTCGGAAGCTTCATCAAACTTAGCAAATTTAAATGGGATTGCTTTTGGTGAAAGAGTTCAAGGGCAAAATTGAGAAGAAATTATGACTCGTACTCGTAGCGAAAAATTCGGGAAAATGGTAAGTGAGCGTCTTGCATTAGGTTCATATTTCTTGCACAGTGAAAACCAAGAAGAACTCTTTATTAAAGCGCAAAAAGTTCGTAGAGTAATTAAGGATTATTTAAATAGTCTTCATGAAAGTGCAGATTTAGTAATTTTTCCTTCTTTTGCTTCTAAGGCTCCTAAAATTGGAGAAGATGTATCTTATGATGTCATGGATTATATTTTAACTGGTGCTAACTTAGCCGGGAATCCTTCTCTTTCAATGCCATTAGGCTTTAAAGATCAAATGCCCTTTAATCTTGAGCTAGAAGCAGGAATTTATCAAGACAGTAAGCTTTTACAATACGCTTTATGAGTTGAATCAATTTTAGGAGGTAAATAATGGTTAATTTTGAAACAATTATCGGAATTGAAATTCACGTTGAACTTAAAACAAATACCAAAATGTTTTCGCCGGCTAAAATTGATTTTAATGCACAACCAAATACATGTGCGAATCAAATTGATTTAGGTTATCCAGGAACCTTACCACAAGTTAATAAACAAGCAGTGCAATTTGCAATTGCTTTAGCAAAAGCACTTAAAATGGAAATCGATGATGAATTACATTTTGATCGAAAAAATTATTTTTATCCTGATTTGCCAAAAGGATACCAAATTACTCAATTTTACCGTCCTATCGGGTCAAATGGTAGTTTAACAATTAAAACTTCTCAAGGGACAAAAGATATTAAGATCGAGAGAATTCACCTTGAAGAAGACACAGCAAAACAAAATCATATTGATGGCACAACTAAATTAGATTACAATCGTGCAGGAGTGCCCTTAATTGAAATTGTAACTTATCCTGTTATTCGTAGTGCCGAGGAAGCGGTTGCTTATATTGATATGATCCGTAAAACTGTCTCATGTCTTGAAATTTCAGATGGTAAGCTTGAAGAAGGTTCTCTAAGAGCTGATATTAATATTTCTTTAAGACCTTTTGGGACAGAAAAATTCGGAACAAAAGTTGAAATTAAGAATATGAACTCGCTTTCAAATGTTAAAAAAGCCATTGAATTTGAGCAAAAAATACAAAGCGAAAAATTGCTTAAAAACGAAATTATCTTGCAACAAACCAAACGTTTTGATGCTACAACTAATTCAAATATTGTAATGCGTACGAAAACAGGGACAGTGGATTATAAATACTTTCCAGATCCAAATATTCCTTTTATTAAACTCTCTCAAAAATTTATTGATGATGTTAAGTTAAAAGAGTTGCCTTTAGAAAAAGAGCAAAGATATTTAGATGCAAATATTCAAAATATTTATATTCAAACCTTGGTAGATGACTTAGAGCTAGCTAAATATTTTGATTCTATTGAATATCCTGATAAGGAAAAATTAGCTAAACTTTTTTTTGCTGAAGTTGTTTCCCTTGCTAACGCCAAAGAAACTCATGTTACAAAATTAGGAATTGACCCTTCAAACCTAACTCATTCAATTAACCTTTTAGATCAAGGTATTATTTCAGGAAAATCAATTAAAAAATTAATCCCTCTTTTAGTAGGGTACCCAAAAGGGAATTTAGATCAACTACTTGAAGAGCACAAACTCAAACAAATTTCAGACCCTGAACAGATTAGAAATATTGTCGTTGACATTATTAATACTAATGAAGCTTTGGTTGCCGAATACCCTAGCCGTCCAGAAAGGGTTTTAAAATTTGTTTTAGGTTCTTTAATGAAACAAACCGGAGGGCAAGTTAACCCTATTTTAAGTGATGAGATTACAAAAGAAGAATTAGATAAAAAATTCGAAAGTAATTAACGGAAAAAAACGCATTTTAGGAAAAATAAGGTAAAATATACTTATATTTTAAACATTAAGGAGATATTATGTTTACAACTAAACTTGACGAAGAAAAAAACCTCTTAGTCGTTTCAACAAAAATTTCAAAAGAAGAGTACAAAGCGCAGTTTGATAAACTTTATAATGCAGCTATTAAAAAAGTTAAAGTGCCAGGTTTTAGACCAGGAAAAGCTCCTTTAAAAGAATTAAATGCTAGAGTTAATTTAAACGCATTAATTACTGATACATTAGACTTCTTTGCAAAAAAATTCTATTTAGAAGCACAAAAACAAGCTTTTGAATTTAGCAAAGACAGTAAAAGAGTAATTTTAGATGCTCCTACTGTAAATACTGATGGATTTAACGCAGAAGAAGTTAATGAATTTGAAATTAAATACCTTTATGAATTATTACCTGATTTAAGCAGTTTAGATTTCTCAAAAGTAACAACTAAAGCTGAAATTTCTGAACCAAATGAAGAAACAATTGAAAAAGCAATGAAACAATTTTTAGCTCCTTTTGCTAAAAAAGAAGAATTTACCGAAGGATCAGAAGAATTAACCAAAACAGGTGACACAGTAAATATCAATTTCAAAGGATTTATTAATAATGAACCATTTGAAGGTGGTGAAGCTGAAGAATATGACCTTGTTTTAGGTTCAAATTCATTTATTCCAGGATTTGAAGATCAACTTACAGGCAAAAAAGCTGGTGAACAAGTTGAGGTTAAAGTTACTTTCCCAGATACATACTATGTAGAAGACTTTAGAAACAAAGAAGCTTTATTTGAAGTAAAAATTAACTCATTTGTAAGAAATAAAGACGTTGAAATTACAGAAGAATATGTTAAATTATTAGGGTGACCAGGTGTTGAAAACTTAGAACAATTTAAAACTCTATTTAAAGAAAAAGAAACATACGAAGCATGAAACAAAGGAGTTGAAGCTTATGTTCAAGGTGTTATTGATGAACTTCTTGCAAACAATACCTTCACTCTTCCTAAGAAAATAGTTGATGAAAAATTCAAGCAACTTGAAAAAGACTTTACAAAATCACTTTCTTCACTTGGTGTGAAAAAACACGAATATCTTAAATTGATTCATTCAACACAAGAAAAATTAGATGCAGAATTAAAAGAACAAGCCGAAAAACAAGCTAAATTAGATATTTTAAGAGCAGAATTAGCTCAAAGATTCTACCCAACAGAAGTAAAAGAAGAAGAATACAAAGATCTTGAATTTAACTTACAAGGTGTAAATGATGAAATCAAGAAAAATCTTGTTGCTTCTCAAAAATACTTTGTTGCTTTAGCTAAAGCAATTGGCAAAGGCGATGAAAAAGTTCTTGAAAGTGCATTTGCTAGACTTTTAAAATAATAATTTATAAAAAAGAACACTGAACTTAGTGTTCTTTTTTATTACAAATATAAAAAGCGCTTTAAGTAAGCGCTTTTTATATTTTTTTATACCAGCTGGCAAATGGATAAGAAACTTTAAAATTGGTCTCAGAATACTCTTTTTTAAATTCTTTTAGATTATCTAAATTAAAGCCATTAAAACCTGAAATAAGAATTTTGGGTGATTTATAGATTAATTGAGAATCACGCAGTTTTCTAATTTCAAGATTTGTTTCAATTGTTCCTGCTTGCTGATTATTAATTTGGATTTGACTAAAGTTTGCAACAATAGGTTCAATTAATTTGTTGCTTTCAAAAGAATATAAAAAGGAATTTAAAATTAAGCTAATTAAGGTTGATAAAAAATTAAATTGTTGATGTGAAGTAAATTTATTTTGAAAATTAAATGGATCAAAATTATTCATACTTTGTCCATTTCAAAGTGATAAATTATCAAAATTATCATTGAGATAAAAATTTAAAATATTTAATAAATTGGTATCTAAAAAACTTTTTAAATTAATTTGCGAGTCAAAATGCATTTCTTGGTTTTGTTCAAACTGACTAAAATTAACAAGTGAATATTTTTTTTGAATGTCAAAATCTAGATTTGGTTCAAGGTAAAATCCATCAAAAATATGTCTATGGTTGTTAAAATCAATAGAGTATCACTTATAAGTTTGCACTGTTCCGTTTTTTTTGAAAACATCAATATATAATGGGACAATTGTGTATGAATTATTTAAGAAATTAGTTCAAGGATGCTCGAGTGTTTTTGGTCAATTAATTTGATATTTGAGATCCTCATCTTGCTTATAAAAAGGAACTTTAATCTCGATAGAATCTTGCATTTTGTAAAGGGTCGAGATCAATCCTTTTGATGTAGCTCTTTTATAGATTGGAACATTATCAATTATATTTTCGACTGTATTAAGTAATAAAGGATTGCTTTTAAAGGATAAACTATGATTTTTGATATATTCATTAAATAAAATTTCTGAATCATTGATGTTTAATTCAAACTTATTTGGAAAAGTCTTGTTTTTATTATAATCCTTAAATTTAGGTAATTCAAAATTAATGTTTTGTCAATTATTAAATAAATAATTTTGATTTGAATCCAATAGAGCAATATTTATTTTGCCTAAATCGTTAAAGGTTACTTTAACAGAATCTAAGTCTTTAATTTTAAGGCCTTGCAAATAAAATTTAAGTAAAACTTCAAAATAAGTTTTTTGTTCTTGGTTAATTTTTCAAGCTTGTAGTCTAATGTTGTCTGGAGATAGTAAATTAGGAAAAATGAAACTATAATAATTAGTGTTTAATAGAATATCATAAATTATTGCTTGTAAATTTGTAGTAAATTTGGCTTCTTTTTTGATTTCTTTTAAGTATGATAAACCAAAAATATTAAGTTTTTGCATATCTACTGAAGATAAATCATAAAGTGCTTCCAAAGTAACTTTTGATTCGGTGTTATTTTTGTGAAAGTTTTTAACTAAACTTTGGATTTGATTAGTATTTAATTTAACTTCTTTTTCTTTTTGAAAAAAAATACCGTTAGCCAAAAGCGTCTGGAGTTGTTCAGGATTTTCTGCCATTTGAAAAACATCTTCTTTATATTGAAAGTCTATTTGATCTTGCGAACAACTAATTGCCAAAATTGGTGAGAAGATTATCGGTGCAGTAAACAATAATTTAACTTTTTTCATTAATATTCCTTTTTTACATTATATACAAAAAAATAAAAAAACTCACACCGTGAGCCATTTTATAAATTAATTGGTGCGCGAGGAGGGACTCGAACCCTCATGCCGGAGGCACTAGAGCCTAAATCTAGCGTGTCTGCCAATTTCACCACCCGCGCACAAACGAAAAAAAGTAATAAAAAAAGCGCTAAGCTTATTGGTGCCGTCTATAGGACTCGAACCTACGACCTACTGATTACAAGTCAGTTGCTCTACCAACTGAGCTAAGACGGCAATGGTGGAGAATAAGGGACTCGAACCCATGACATTCGCCTTGTAAGGGCGACGCTCTCCCAACTGAGCTAATTCTCCATAAATGGCAGTCTGTACGGGGATCGAACCCGTGTATGCATGGATGAAAACCATGTGTGTTAACCGCTTCACCAACAGACCATAATGGCGCCGATTATTGGGATTGAACCAACGACCAACTGGTTAACAGCCAGCTGCTCTACCGCTGAGCTAAATCGGCAATTTGCTTAGCTTAAATATTATAACATTAAAAAATTATTATCAAAATATTTTTTAATTATTTATTTTATTTATATTGATTCTTGTACAAACACCGCCTAATGTGATTGCTAACAAATAATACCATAATTTTTAAATAGTTCAAAGTATTTTTTTTATTTTTTTAAATAATTTTATTTTGATAGTTAAAGTTAAAATTCTAAAAATCTGTTTTATAAATTTTTAAAATTTAAGAAATCATATAAAAATATAAAAATAAAATATTTAATTGTGAGTTTATGAACTCAAACAAACTAATCATATTTTATTTATAATCTAAATATAAATATTAATAATTTTAGGTATTATTAACTAATTTAATTACTAGATTAAAATCGGTAATTTTAGTTGTTTTAAATCAAGAAAAGCAACTTTCTAAATATGGAAACGGTTTCATATTAAAAAAATAAAGCACTCAAAATAAAAGGTCAATATATAAAATACTTATATTATTTAATTACATAAAATACTATATTTAAGTTTAAGGAGATACTTATGAAAATTAAAGGTATCGGAGCCTCAAAAGGTGTGGCAATCGCAAAAGCTTTTAAAATAGAAGAAGTTCATGTTAAATATGAACAACAAACCCAAAATAAAGAAGAAGCTTTAAAAGCTTACGAAAAAGCCAAAGAAGTGGTTTTAGCAGGTATTGCAAAAACAAAAGCATTAGCAGCTGACCCAGAACATGCAGCGATTTTTGAAGCTCATGCAAATTTTGTAACTGATGAATATGCTAATAGTTCAATTGTTGATTTTATTTCAAATCAAGGATATACAGCTGAATTTGCTATTGAAACTTTCTATAAACAATTTGCTGAAATGTTTGCTGCAATGGATGATGAATACATGCGTGAAAGAGTAGCTGATGTTAATGACGTATCTAAGAAACTTATTTTTGCTGTTCAAGGTGTTGTTGAAACCGATTTAGGTGCAATTAACGAAGAAGTAGTTATTATTGCTGAAGACCTTTCGCCAAGTCAAACTGTACAACTTAATAAACAATTTGTTAAAGGTTTTGTAACCAATATCGGTGGGACTACTTCACATACAGCTATTATGGCTCGTAGTTTAGGAATTCCATCTGTTGTAGGAACAAACTCAATTATGGAAAAAGCACAATCAGGTGATTTAATTGCTTTGGATGGTTCAAAAGGAGAAGTAATTGTTAACCCTGATTCGACTCAATTAGAAGAATACAAAAAAGCTCAAACAGCTTACTTAGAATACTTAGAACGTTTAAGCGCTCTTAAAGGAAAAGCGTCAGTTTCAAAAGATGGACATAAAATCGAATTAGCTGCTAATATTGGGACTCCAAAAGATTTAGCAAGCGTTGTTGAAAATGATGCAGAAGCTATTGGGTTGTTCAGATCTGAATTCTTATATATGGATAATGAAAACTGACCAACTGAAGAAGAACAATTTGCAGCTTACAAAGAAGTTGCACAAGGTATGAAAGGTAAAAAAGTTGTTATTAGAACATTAGATATTGGTGGTGATAAAACTTTAAAATACTTTAAATTCCCTTATGAGTTAAATCCTTTCTTAGGGTACCGTGCAATTAGATTTTGTTTACAAAACAAAGATATCTTCAAAACCCAATTAAAAGCTTTAGTTCGTGCAAGTGAATTTGGAAAAATTGGAATTATGTTCCCAATGATTACCAATGTGCAAGAATTTTTAGATGCTAAAAAAGTTTTTGAAGAAGCATACGAAGAAGTAGTTAAACAATATCCAAATGTTGCACCAAAAAACGAAATTGAAGTTGGTCTTATGATGGAAACTCCAGCTGCTGCGGTTCTTTCTGACCAATTCTGTAAGTATGCAGACTTTGTTTCAATTGGAACAAACGACTTAATTCAATACTCAATGGCTGCTGATAGAATGAACGAAAATATTTCATATCTTTATCAACCACTTAATCCATCAATTTTAAGATTAATTAAAATGGTAATTGATGGAGCTCACAAACATGGTAAATGAGCTGGAATGTGCGGTGAAATGGCCGGTGATAAAGAAGCCTTTCCAATTTTACTTGGACTTGGACTTGATGAGTTTTCAATGTCTGCTTCAAGTGTTTTAGCAAGTAGAGAACTTGTGCAAAAACTTAGCTATGCGGAAATGAAAGAATTAGCCCACAAAGCTCTTGAATTAGATACTGAAGAGCAAGTCAAAGAATTATTTAAAAATGTAACCAAATAATAAAAAATCCATCATTAGATGGATTTTTCTTCACCTGACTTATTTATTCAACTAAATTTCAAGTATAATGATATTAAGAATTTAAAAAAGGAGCATTATGGAATTACACCCTTTTGTTAAGTGAGTCGGAGGAAAGCGGCAATTAATTACTGAAATTCAAAAAAGAATGCCAAAACAATTTAATAATTATTATGAACCATTTGTTGGCGGAGGTGCAATTTTACTTGCAATTCAACCACAAAAGGCTTTTATTAATGATATTAATGATGTGTTAATTAATGCTTTTGAAATTGTCAAAAAGTCTCCAAAAGAACTAGTTGACATGCTCCAAATTATGGACCATTTTTCAATCTCAAAAGATGATTATTACTATTTTAGAGATCTTTTTAACCAAAAGTTGCTCAATCAGGAATTGGATTTGTTTAACGCTGCTTTATTTATTTATTTAAATAAAAGATGTTTTAATGGTCTTTATCGCGTTAATTCAAAAGGTCTTTTTAATGTTCCTTTTAATAACAAAGCCAAAATTCAAAGTGCCGATCCCGAAAATTTGCTTAAATTAAGTCAATTTTTACAAAATGTTCAAATTACTAATGTTGATTTTGAAGAAGCGGTTAAAGATGCTCAACCTGGGGATTTTATTTTTTTTGATAGTCCCTATGCTCCGCTTAAAGCAACTTCATTTGATTCGTATACTAAAGAAGGCTTTAGTTATGATGATCATGTTCGTTTATCTTCTGTTTTCAAGAAACTGGACCAAAAAGGTTGTTTTGTTATGATCACTAACAATAATACTGATTTAATTCAAGAACTTTATAAAGACTATAAGATTGAGGTGTTACAAACTAAACGATTGATTAACTCTAAAGGTGACAAAAGAGCTGGTGAAGAATTAATTATTACTAATTATTAAATCAATGATGCAAAAAAATTCATTTACAAGTAAAATCAAAAAAGAAATCATTCAAAAACCTAAAAAAATCAAAGAAATACAAGTGTTTATGGATGGTTTTTTATTTGCTATTTCGCATATTCACAAGAACCCTAGTTATCTTGAGTTTCAAGTTAAAGACCCATTGGTGTTCAAGCATGTAGAAAACTTTTTAAAGAAATTAAAATGAGATTTTACAACAAAAGGTAATTTGTGAAAAACAATTACTATTGATGAAAATCCTTATTTTAACATCCGAGAAATAGATTTTAATAAGTACCATAACGTTATGTCGCTTTTTTTTGCAGGCTTTTTCTACGCAACAGGATCTGTTTCTAATTTAGATAAAACCTCTTATTATCTTGAATTATCAAGCAAAAACGAAGGAATTCTTCTTCAAATTCAAACCTTTTTAAATCAATATAATTTCAACTTTAAATATAAAAAACAACAAAATAAGTCTTTTATTTATCTTAGAAGTTCTGATACCTTATTAGAATTTTTAAGTGCCATTGAAGCAATACGAGCGTACTCACATTTTCTTGACTTAAAAATTAGTAGAGATATGAAAAATACCGTTAACCGAATTAATAACCTTGATTTTGCAAATTTACAAAAGATCGCAAAAGTTTCAATTGATTATATTTCTTATATACTATATGTTTTTGAACACAATTTAGAGAATCATTTTTCGGAAAATGAAATGGTTTTTTTTCGTTTAAGACTTGAAAATCCTGAATTTTCTCTAAATCAAATCCGAGAAAAACTAGAAAGTGAGCACAATATTTTTATTTCCAAGTCAGGTTTAAATCATTGAAATATTAAATTAAAGAAAGTTGTCGAAGATCATAAAACTACTCAATTGTCTTAGCAATTGAGTTTTTTAATTTAAATAATTTAGCAATTTACTTTATGATTTGCTAAATTGTGCTAAAATTATTTTATGAACAAAATTAAAGAAAAGCTCGAGTGTGTTCTTACCTGAACAATTGAAGAGTACATTAAAACAAATGCTCCTGTTTCAAGTAATCAGTTAATTAAAAGTAATCCAAATATTACATTTTCAAGCGCTAAATTAAGGTATTTAATGAATGAGCTTGAAACTATGGAGTATTTAAAAAAAGCACATAGTTCAAGTGGGCGTATTCCAACTCCGCAAGGACTCAGCTACTACGCTAAATATATTGCTAAGGCAAATGAAAAAGCGCTCGAAACCAGATTAAAGAAAGAATTTCTAAAAAAAGAAGATTCATTTAATGTCACTGTTTCACAAGCAGTAGAAGCCATTTCTGATATTACTGGTTTAACTTTAATTACAACAAAATTTGATAAATCATTAATTTTAAAAGGGATCAATTTAGTCGTAATTGATGATACTACCGCAACAGTTGTTATGGTTGTATCAAATGGAGAAGCCTATTCAAAAATTATTAAAATTAATCCTAAAGAAGTTCAAATTAATGATTTAAAAGTAGCTGTTAGAGTCTTTCAAGAGCATCTAATTGGTTCATCAATTGATGAATTAGTTTATAAAACAAATCAATTAAAAATGGTTCTTAAACAACAAATTAATAATTACATGCAAGTTATCCATCAATTTGTAGATAAAGTGTTTAATACTATTAAAACTAAAAATAATGTCTATGGAAAAAATCAACTAATTTTAAATAAACAAATAACTCGCGAAGAAATTGATATTTTGTTGTATCAAATCGAGAATTTTTCAATTTGAGAGCAAATTGAAGAAAAGATGGATGAGCAAGAACAAATGAAAATTGAAGTTAGTCGAACTAATTCATATATCTCAAAACGGATTCAAACTAATAATGGAATGACTGAAATTTCAATTATTGGAAACCATAATGCTAATTTTAGTGAAATGAAGGCAGCCATTGCTTTGATAGAAAAAATCTTCAAAAAGGAGAAATAAAATGAGAAATTATAGTATCAAGAAAATTAAAGAAGGAAATGTACTTAATGGAGAGTTTCAAGTAACTTTAAATGGAGAAATTCTACCTGAATTAAGTGGTGCAAAATCAATTGTTATAGGAGAAAACGATTTATTACCTGAAATTGATTCAGCATTAATTGGTCAAAAGTTTAAACGTCATTATGCTTTTAGCATTAATATTTCGCCAGATTTTACAAACGAAAAATTAAGAAATCAAACTTTAGAAGTTTCTATAAATAATGTTAATATCACTCTTCATCCAAATCATGAGACAAATACTAAGGCTAGGCCAAAACTAAATCTTAAAGAAAATCAAAACGCAGAAATTGAAGCACTAAGAAAACAAGTGGCCGAATTAATTCAAAGAAACCAGAAATTAGAAACTGATATTAAAATTAATGAAATTTCTTTTAAAGCAAAAATTGAGGAAGCCTCAAGAAAAGCAAAAGATTTAATCGAAGAAAAAGTGGCGCAAGCCACAGCTAAACTAAATGCCGAAAAAGATCAGGCAATTAAATTTTCAAACCAAAATTTAATTCAAGACTTAGCGTTGCCATTTAATAACTTTGTTCTTGCTATTAAAGCAGGTGAAAATTCAGATATTGATCAAGTAAGAAATTACTGTATAGGCTTTACTATGATCGCCAACCAATTTGAGCAAGCCTTTGAAAGTAATGGAATTACTTTAATTAGACCAACTGTTGGTGCTTTATTTAATGCTCATCAAGAAGAAGCTATTGATTTTGTTAGTGACTCATCATTAGAACACGAAACAATTGTTCAAGTAGTTAGATTAGGAATGGGAATAAATGGCAGAGTTATTGTGCCAGCTCAGGTAAAAGTAAATAAATTATAAAATTTAGCAATTAATTACTTTGATTGCTAAAAAATATGTTATAATATTAATAATTAAATAATCAAATATCATGTTTTGACATGTGTAAGGAGATTGAGAATGGCTAAAGAAATTGTATTAGGAATTGACCTTGGAACAACTAACTCAGTTGTTTCAATTATCGAAAATAAAAAACCAGTTGTTTTAGAAAACCCAAACGGAAAAAGAACAACTCCATCAGTTGTTTCTTTTAGAAATGGTGAAATTATTGTTGGGGACGCTGCTAAAAGACAAGTAGAAACAAACCCAAATACCATCGTTTCTATTAAAAGATTAATGGGAACTAATAAAACAGTTCATGCAAATAATAAAGAATATAAACCAGAAGAAGTTTCAGCAATGATTCTTTCATATTTAAAAGATTATGCAGAAGCTAAAATTGGTAAAAAAGTAACTAAAGCAGTAATTACTGTTCCAGCTTACTTTGATAATGCACAAAGAGAAGCTACTAAGATTGCAGGAAAAATCGCAGGTCTTGATGTATTAAGAATCATTAACGAACCAACAGCTGCCGCTCTTGCATTTGGACTTGATAAAACCGATAAAGCAATGAAGGTGCTTGTTTATGACCTTGGGGGAGGAACCTTTGACGTTTCTGTTCTAGAACTTGAAAATGGAACCTTTGAAGTTCTTTCAACTAGTGGAGATAACCATCTTGGTGGAGATGATTGAGATCATGCTATTGTAGATTGAATGATTAAAGAAATTAAAGACAAATATAATTTTGATGCAAAATCAGATAAAATGGCAATGTTTAGACTTAAAGAAACAGCCGAAAAAGCAAAAATCGATCTTTCAGCTCAATCAGTAGCAAGCATTAATTTACCATTTTTAGGAGTTACTGCAAGCGGACCTGTTAACGTAGAGTTAGAACTTAAAAGAAGTGATTTTGAAGCAATGACTGCTAACTTATTAGATAGAACTAGAAAACCAATTGAAGATGCATTAAGAGAAGCAAATATTACAGCTGCTGATTTACATGAAGTATTACTTGTTGGTGGTTCAACAAGAATGCCAGCGGTTCAAGAACTTGTTAAAAGAACTTTAGGTAAAGAACCTAACCGTTCAATTAACCCTGATGAAGTTGTTTCAATTGGAGCAGCAATTCAAGGTGGAGTTTTAGCCGGTGAAATCGATGATGTTTTACTTCTTGATGTTACACCATTAACATTAGGAATTGAAACTATGGGTGGAATTTCAACACCTCTTATTCCAAGAAATACAACTATTCCAGCAACTAAATCACAAGTGTTTTCAACTGCTGCAGATAACCAAAGTGAAGTTACTATTCGTGTAGTTCAAGGTGAAAGAGAAATGGCCAACGATAACAAATTACTTGGACAATTCAACCTTGGAGGGATTGAACCAGCTCCTAGAGGAGTTCCTCAAATCGAAGTTACTTTCTCAATTGACGTTAATGGAATTACAACCGTTACCGCAAAAGACTTAAAAACTAACAAAGCTAACACCATTACTATTGAAAACTCATCAAAATTAAGTGATGAAGAAATTCAAAGAATGATCAAAGAAGCAGAAGAAAACAAAGAAGCTGATAAAAAACGTAAAGAAGAAGCAGAAACCATTGTTCGTGCAGAATCACTTATTGCTCAAATTGAAAAAGCAATGAGCGAACAAGGTGATAAAGCAGATGCAAAAGCAAAAGAAGAGTCAGAAAAACTTGTAAAAGAACTTAAAGAACTTGTTGAGAAAAAAGATATCCAAGCTCTTAAGGAAAAACTTGACCAAGTTGAAAATGTTATGAAAGATTTCGCTAACTATGCTGCTCAACAACAAGCTAGCGAGGCATCTCAAAATAATTCACAAGAAGATGAAGCAACCGTTGTTGAAGAATAATAATAAATAAAAAAACTCACTTTTGTGAGTTTTTTTATTTAATTGAAGAAAATAATATTTGTTACGTTTATAATTAAAATATAAAAAAGCTTAAAAAGCGATATTAATGCAAAAATGCTATTTTAAATGAGCCGTTGATTTAATTGGCTTAAGGTTAATAATCAATTGTCAGTAAAACTTTTAAAATTTAAATGGATAAAGCTACTAATAATTCTATAAAAAGCATTAACTCTTAAAAAATGAATAAATAAAAATAGCAAATTACAATAATAAGTTTTTATTTTGAAGCACAATTACCAAGGGAGTTAAAAAAATATCCAAATATTAAAAGTTTTGGACATTGAAAAAAATAACTTTAACTATAGTTCAAATAAAATATCGATACTATTTAAGCAAATAAATTAAGTGTTTTTAGGTTAATCTATGAATGTTTCAGTAATACATATTTATTCTATTGTGTTGTTTTTCTTATTTATATTTTATTTTATTAGCGCTATGATTTATTATTTCATTGATAGAAAAAGACTTGCAGAAACGGTTAAATTTTTTAAATTAAAATATAAATATTACTAAAAACATAAAATGCTTTTTCGAGGCGAATTCCAAGGTTTTAGACGTTTTTCTTTGGCTATTATAGGAAGATATTATTTGTTTGTATGAATATTTCTTTTTCAACTTATTTGCCAAGCTATCTTAGGTCCAGTGTTATTGGATCAAGACACTTGACAATTTGTGGTTTTAATTAATTCTTTGATGTTATTGATGTTACTTTTTTATTTAGCATTTAATTGAAAAATACATTTTTGACATTTTAAATTTCTTTTCTTTTTCTTATTTAAAAGAAAAGAGCAGACCCAAATGCACATTAAAATTGATTCTAATCGTTACTTAATTAGAGATTTTTTAAAAGAAAAAGAAAAGATTGATCTTCAAATTATTTTAAAAGATCTTTGAAATATGAAAGAAAGTTATCCTTTGTCATTTCAGTCATTTTTGTATAACTTAGATTTTTATTCAGATATTAATATGAAAGGGGATAAATTAGAGACTTTTGATTAAAAAATCAAAAGAACTTAAATTCTCTAATTAAAAAAATTGTGTATTTAGACGTTGTACATTCTGTGTTGTTTGCTCTTCATCTCCTTTTCCTTTTTCTTTTAATTTATTTGCTTTATCCAACTATTAAGTATAAAGCAAGAATTAAGGCTTTTTGTAAATTTTTAAAATACAAGATTAATTTTTACAAAGAAGCAAAAGTTAGATATAAATACGAAATGGCTTCTTTTGTCTTTTTAAAAAAGACATCCGGTTATAGAAGTCCATCGCTTTACTATGGTATTTTTCTTTTAGAATTATTTAGTATGATTGTTTTTATTATACCTATTCCTGAAATTTTACCTATGAGCTTAACATTATGAGGAATTATGCAAATCCAAGTTCTATTGATTTTTATTATTACATGGGAGTATTTTTTTATATATTACTTTCTTTAAGCTACCTCGAGTAAATGAAGAATATCGTTTTTCTTTAACTTTTCAAGAAGTTGCTTATTTTCTTAAAGAAAAAGCTGATATTAATTTAGAAGATCTTTATATTCATGATCCAGATTTTGAACTTGATAAACCATTAGATCAATATGCACACCTCTTCCTTGCTAGAACAGGGATAGAAGAAAAAGACAGCAAAGTCGAAGAAACAAAATCTTAATTTAAAAAAGCACAAATTCATCTTTGTGCTTTTTTATTGCTAAATAAAAATCAGCTGATCAGGCTGATTGAAATTATTAGATTAAACCTTTAGTTTTTAATGTTCTAAGGGTTTTAGTTGAAACTCTAATGGTTTGTCTTTGACCATTTACGTTGATTCTAACTTTTTGTAAGTTTAAATTGAATTTACGTTTAGAAGCATTCATTGCGTGAGAACGTGTGTTCCCAGTCATTGGTCCTCTACCTGTAATAGCGTCTTTTCTAGCCATGACTTTTCCTTTCTATTAATTAGCTAATTATATTAAGTTAAATAAGTATGTTTATTATACCAAAGATAGTGCAAAGTAAAAGAATTTTTTAAGGTCTAATTTATCGAATTAAAAGAACTGTCTAACTTTAAAATCGATACCTTTTTGCTATAATTAAAATAACTTTTTATTTTAAAAAAACTTATTTTTCACACAATAATTTTTTAGAGGAGATTTTATGGATCAAATTAATATTTTTGCCCTTGGGGGGCAGGATGAAAATGGTAAAAATTGTTATGTTTTAGAGCACAATGATAATATTTTTATCATCAATTCAGGAGTTAAAGTTCCAATTAATTCTAATAATGGAGTTGATACTCTTATTCCTAATTTTAGTTATTTGTCTAAGCACAAAAAAAGAGTTAAAGGAATTTTTATTACCGATGTTAAAAACGAAAGTTTTAGTGCCTTACCATGACTTGTAATGGCTATTCCTGGTATTAAAATTTATGCTTCATCTTTTAATAAATTCATTATTGCAGAACGTCTAAAAAAATACAAAATTGAATCAAGCATGTATTCTATTGAAGTTATTAATAAGCCTATTTCATTTGGTAGTTTAACGGTTCATCCAATTCCTCTTGCTGGAACCTTACCTGAATCGCTTGGCTATAATTTTCAAACCCCAAGTGGTTCATATTTATTTATGTTTAATTTTGTTGAAGGTAACTTGGGATATTATGGAAGTTTAGACTATAAAAAACTTGCTCAAAACTTAAGAGGCAGCCGAATTAATGCTTTAATTGTGGATGCAGGAAAAAGTAATGCTCAAGGTCGTGCTATTGATCGTTTAGAATTGCCAAAACATATTTTAGATATTTTTAAAGATACACCACAAGAAGAAAGAATTATTGTCGGAGCTTATTATGAAGATATGGTTATGCTTCAACAAATTTTAAAGCAAGCAATTTTAAACAATCGACCAGTATGTGCATACGGCAAAACGTATGGACAATTATTAAGTTTAATTGCTAAAACTACTCCAAATTTTAAATTACCTCAAATGATTGATTACCGTGATTTAAACAAGCATAAAAATGCTGTTATTTTAGTAACCGGATCATTAGAGAGACTCTTTTTAAGATTTGTAAGAATTGTAACTAAGAAAGACGTTTATTTAAAAATCAAACCTAAAGACACGGTTATTATGTTGGCCGCTCCAATTAATGGTTTGGAGTCATATGCAGCTGCGACATTAGATTTAATTGCCAAGATTACTCCCAAAATTGTAGATATAAGTGAAGGTGTTTTTTATAAGCATCACCCAACAAGGGAGGATTTAATGGAGCTTGTTAAGGTTTTAAAACCTAAATACTTCATTCCAGCACAAGGTCTATATCGTTATTTGGTCGATGTTGCTAATTTAATCAATAATGATGCAGATCTTTCAAAACATACCAAAACACTTATTTTAATGAATGGAAAAATAGCGCACTTTATTGATGATAAGTTATTTAGCCAAAACGGCAAAATAGCTGAAGTAGGAGACACGATTATTGATGGTTTTGGGATTGGTGATATCTCAAGCGAAGTTATTGCTGAACGTGAAGCTTTAGGTCGTGAAGGTGTTGTTTTAATTAATGGCCGTTATTCAAGTAAAACCAAAAAAATCGTCGGAAAATTACACATTGAATTTTGTGGAGTAATTGATCCGATGGATGAAGCTGAAATTGCTGATTTAATTAAACGTGTAATTATTGAGACACTTAAAACAAAAGACTTTGCTAATATGCGTGAAGTTAATGAAAAACTTAGAAAAACAATTCGGAAAAAAATTTTTAAAGTTACAGATAAAGACCCAATGGTGGTTCTAGGTTTAATTCATGAACAAACAAAAAACAACTAACCAAACTTTTGAAAAATATTCTAAGCATCAACTTTATAATTATTTTAATTTTAAATACATCGAACAATCTGAACTGGAAATTTCTAAAATAACTAAAAAACAAATTTTTCTAAGATTGCTTTATCTCTTTTTATCGTTAATTATTTTGTCTTGAAGTATTTGAGCTGCCATTGATATCTTGCCTACTTGATTAGCTATTGTTTATAAGTACACCATTAATGTTTTAATGGGGAATGTAGCCTTTATTTTACCTATTTTTATCTTATTTGGACTTTGTTTATCGCTTGGGTCTAAGAAAATGAAAACTTCTAGTTTTGCTTGATTTAATCGTTTTAATAAAGTATCGTGAACCATTGTTAAAAGGCAAATAGAATGATTACTTTTTACAACTTTTTTAATGAGTGTTTTAATCGATCATTTAATCTTATATTATGTAAATCATTCCGATGAAATTTTAAGCTCTCAAACAATTGATTTATTTTTCAAAAATCAATTTTGGGGGCATACAGCACTTTTGAAACCCTCTGTTTATTCATTTGCTCATACAGGTTTTTTAATTGATACTATATTAAATGTATTGTATTTAGCCGGCTTTACAAGCTCGCTTCCAATTGTTATCCTTTGCTTAATGCCTTTTGTAGCTTTTTTCAATTTCTATTTTCTTAATTCTTTTAGCAGACCAATTTTAAAACTAAAAAAATTAACTTTAGTAGAATATCAGCAAAAACTCAAGAGTAATAATTCGCTTTTAATTTTTAGTGAAAATACTATTTTTTATATTAATTTCCTTTTTGCTGCTGCTCGTTTTTATAATCTTAACTATCACGATCGTTCATTAAAGAAACTAGAAAAACAAATTTTGAATTGTCTTATTAGCCAAGAAGAGGTTGACAAAATTCTTAAAATTCCAACTGAGGAAAAAGAAAAAATTCAAGCTCCCCAAGAAGATTTACCTACTAAGCAAATGATAACAAAACCGATACTTAATAGTGTGGTTTTAGAAAAAAACGCAGAAAAAGTCCAAAATAATAGCGAAAATGTTATTTTTATTTCAAAAGATGAAAATTTAGATACAATTAGTATTAAGGAAAAAGAAGACACAATTATCAAGGATACTCAACCTGATATCAAAAAAGAAGCTTCAGAAGAACCAAAAGTTCAAGAACCTGAGGTCTTTGATATAGGAAAGCAACTAGATTTATTGTCTCCGATAGGAAAGGATAAAAAATAATGATTAAATTACCTTGAAAAGATGCTGAAAAATTAATTTCACAAAACCCTGAAGATCAACTTATGTTTGTTATGTTTACAGTTACCTGATGTGGTGATTGCAAAATGATGATGCCAGTTGTTAAAAAACTTGACGAAAAATATAGTGGAAATTCAAAAATTCAATTTTTAGAAGTTGATGCTGAAGAAGCTCAATTATTTAGAAACCCAAATACTAAATGAGAAGTCCTTAAAGCACCTACATTAATGCTTTTAAAAGGAACAGAAATTGTTGAAAAAGGATATGAATATATTCCAGATCAAGTTTTAACTGAGTGAATTGAAAAGAAACTATAAAATGAAAAATGTTTGCAAAGGCAAACATTTTTTCTTACTCTTTATGTTGTTCTTTTTGTGAACATTCATGATTCTTAAATTGAATCACGTGGTCGATACACCAAAATATGAGGTTATTTAAAAAAAGTTTAATTATTTGTTTCCGTTTTTTTAGTTTACCTTTATAATAAATAAGCAACTATAACGATGAACTATAAGGTTGCTAACTTGCTATCGTTGTCAAGAACAAGTTAGGTTTTTATAGGGAGTTAGGTTTCAAAACATTGAACAAAGGAGACAACATGAGCAAATTACAAATCAAGGTTAAAGGATTTGACCACACTTTAGTGGATGAAGCAGCTAAAAAAGTTTACGAAGTTGCTGTTGCTACTAAGTCAAAAGTAAGTGGACCAATTCCATTGCCAGTTAAAAGAGACGAAATCACTATCTTAAGATCAGTGCACGTAAACAAAAAGTCTCGTGAGCAATTTGAAAGCAGAACTCACCAAAGATTACTTGTAATCACTGAGCCATCAAGTGCTTTTAAAGATAAACTTGATAGACTTGAACTTCCTCACGGAGTTGCTGTTCAAGTTAAAATTAAATAACACTTAATACTTTTAAACATTTTAAGGAGAAATTATGAAAGGAATCTTAGGACGTAAAGTTGGAATGACCCAGATTTACACTGATGCAGGATACGTAGTACCTGTAACAGTAGTCGAAGTTCAACCAAATGTTGTGTCAAAAGTACTTACCGAAGAGAAAAACGGTTATGTTGCTTTACAACTTGCTACTGTTGAAAAGAAAGCTTCAAGAACAACTAAACCTGTTGCTGGACAATTCAAACAAGCAAACACAACACCTAAGCGCTACGTAAAAGAAGTTCGTAACATGACTGGATACGAACTTGGTCAAACTGTTTCAGTTGATATTTTTAAAGCAGGAGAACTTGTTGATATTACAGGGACTTCAAAAGGAAAAGGATTTGCTGGAACAATCAAAAGACACAACCAACACATTGGACCTAAATCTCACGGGGGAGGTGGAGGTAGCCAACCTGTAAGACAAACCGGATCACTTGGGGATATCTCAGGTAACCGTGTTTACAAAGGTATGACAATGCCTGGTCACCTTGGAAACGTGAAAACTACAGTCCAAAACTTAGAAATTGTTAAAGTTGATACTGTAAACAATTTATTACTTATTAAAGGTTCAATTCCAGGACCTAAAAAATCACTTGTTGTTGTTAAACAAGCAGTTAAAGGACTTCCAAATCGCGAAGCAACAAAACTTGTTGATGTAAAAGAAGTTATGTTAATGAATGAGCTTGTTGAAAAAGCTAAAAAATACCACATCGAAGTTACTGTTGGAATGCACTCAAGCGAACTTGCACAATTAATTAAAGAAGCTGAAGAAAAAGAAGGAGATCAATAATTATGGCTCAAAGCAAAGAAACGGCAAAAGTAACTGTTGCTAAAGACAAACAAGTAGATAAAGTTGCTTTTGAAGCTAAATTACCTGAAAACCTTTTCGCAAGTGCTAAAATCTACGAACAAGCAATTTTTGATACTATTTTATCAGACCGTGCTTCACGTCGTCAAGGAACTCACCAAGTTAAAAACCGTGCTGAAGTTTCTGGTTCAGGGAAAAAACCTTGAAGACAAAAAGGAACTGGACGTGCAAGACATAGTTCTATGCGTTCACCTATTTGAGTAGGTGGTGGTAGAGCATTTGGTCCTCAATCAGAAAAGAACTACTCACTTAAAGTTAATAAAAAAGTTAGATACAACGCTTTTGTTTCAGCTCTTACTTTACTTGCTAATGATAAAGCTGTTGTAATTGAAGATCTTCAACTTGAGAAAATCTCAACAAAAGCATTAGTTGCTAAACTTGAAGAACTTAAAGTAACTCACTTAAAACACGTTCTTATCGTAACTGAAGATGCGACAGTGTTCAAATCAGCAGGTAACTTACCTTATGTTGAAACTTCAAAAGCTAACTCACTTAGTGTTGAAGCACTTATTAAAGCTGATGTGATGATTCTTTCACAAGCAAGCTTAGCAATTTTAGAAGGGAAGGCTAAATAATGGAACTTACACAAGTTATTAAAGCTCCTGTGTTAACAGAAAAAACCTACGGTCAAATGAACGACGGTGTTTATACATTTAAAGTTGATTACCATGCAAACAAATATCAAATTGCTAACGCTATTGAATTTATTTTCAAAGTTGATGTAGTTAGAGTTAACACTATTAAAGTTGAGAAAAAAGCTAAAAACGTAGGACGTTTCCACGGATTTACCAACAGATACAAAAAAGCTATTGTTAAAGTAGCACCAGGTCAAGAAATTAGATTATTCCCAGAAGAAAAAGTTCAAAGTGAAGAATCTAAAGACCAAGCTGCATCAAAAGCTAAAGCCAAAGAAGCTGAAAGCAAAATCGCAGCTAAACTTGCTGCTAAAAAACAAAAAGCAACCAAAGCTTCAACAACTTCAACAAAAACAACAACACATAGAAAAGTTGGTGGTGGAGAATAATTTCTCGCTCAATACTTTTGATTATTTAAACTTATATTATTAAATTCATTTATATTAAAGATACGCGGAAATATAGCTTGCTTAAAAGACAGATCCGCAACTATTTTTAAGCAAAGGAGAAGACATGGCTATTAAAAAATTTAAGCCAACTACTAATGGTAGAAGAAACATGTCAACTCTTGATTTTAGACAGAATTTATCTGGTCACAGACCTGAAAAATCATTACTTGTGATTTTAAAAAACAGTGCTGGTAGAAACAACCAAGGTAAAATTACTGTTAGACATCACGGGGGACGTGTTAAAAGATTCTACCGTCTTGTAGACTTTAAACGTAATAAAGATAATATCCCTGCTATTGTTAAAACAATTGAATATGATCCAAATAGATCAGCAAACATTTGTTTATTAGCATATGCTGATGGGGAAAAAAGATACATCATTGCTCCTAAAGGAATTAAATTAGGACAAACAGTTATTTCAGGAGAAAATGTAGATATTATCGTTGGTAATGCTTTACCACTTGCTAATATTCCTGAAGGTACATTTGTACACAACATTGAAATGCAACCTGGTGGAGGAGCAGTTATTGCTCGTTCAGCTGGAACATCTGCACAAATTCTTGGTAAAGACGAAGACGGAAAATACGTTGTTTTAAGACTTAAATCAGGTGAAACACGTCGTATTTTAGCTCGTTGTCGTGCTACAATTGGTTTCGTAGGAAACGAAGAACACTTACTTGTTAATGTTGGGAAAGCCGGAATTAACAGACACAAAGGAATTAGACCTACTGTTCGTGGTTCAGTTATGAACCCTGTAGACCACCCACACGGGGGAGGGGAAGGAAAACAACCTGTTGGTCGTAAAGCTCCTCTTACTCCTTGAGGTAAAAAAGCTCTTGGTGTTAAAACTAGAAAAACTAAAAAATCTTCAAATAAACTTATTATCAGAAGAAGAAAGGATGCTAAATAATGGCTCGTAGTCTTAAAAAAGGTCCATTTGCAGACGAACATTTACTTAAAAAAGTTGATGCTATCGTTGAAGGTAAAGCACCTAAAAAACCAATTAAAACTTGATCAAGACGTTCAACTATCTTCCCAAGTTTTGTTGGATTAACATTTGCAGTTCACAATGGTAAAGTATTTAATGAAGTGTATGTAACCGACGATATGGTTGGACACAAACTTGGAGAATTCTCACCTACACGTACATTTAGCGGACATGGTGCTGACAAAGGGAAGAAAAAATAATGGCTCAACAAGCAAAAGCACACGTTAAAATGCAAAGAGTAAGCGTTTCAAAAGCTAAACTTGTTGCTAACTTATTCCGTGGAAAAGATGTCGCTACAGCGATTGCTATTCTTCACAATACTTCTAAAAAATCTGCTCCAATTTTCTTAAAATTACTTAACTCAGCCATTGCTAATGCAACAAACAACCATTCAATGGACGCATCTAAATTATTCGTTAAAGAAGTTTATGTTAATGAAGGTCCAACACTTAAAAGATTCCAACCAAGAAGCCAAGGAAGAGCTTATTCAATTTTTAAACGTACATCAAACTTATCAATTACTTTAGAGGAGAGAAACTAATGGGACAAAAGGTTAATCCAAATGGATTCCGTTATGGAATTACAAAAAACCATAACTCAACATGATTTGCTGATAAAGCAGATTTTGGAAGCCGTTTAGTTGAAGATGCTAAAATCTACAAATTCTTTGATAAAGTAGTACGTGAATACCAACTTGGAAAAGTAAATGTTAGAAGAAACCAAAATAACAAAGTAACCGTTTACCTTTACACAGCAAAACCTGCTGTTGTACTTGGAAGCGAAGGAAAAAACATCCAAGAATTAACATTAAAACTTAAAAAATTCTTAAAAAACAAAAACCTTGATTTAAATTTACAAGTTATTGAACTTAAAAATCCAGATCTTAACGCAAGATTACTTGCTGAAATGATCGCTCAAAAATTAGAAAACCGTGAAAGCTTCCGTTCAGCTCAAAAAATTGCTATCCGTAGCGCAATGCGTAATGGAGCAAAAGGAATTAAAACAGCTGTTTCAGGTCGTTTAAACGGAGTTGATATGGCTCGTACCGAAGGGTACTCAGAAGGTGAAATGAAACTTCACACCTTAAGACAAGACGTTGATTATGCAACAGCAACAGCTAGAACAACATATGGTGCTATCGGTGTTAAAGTTTGAGTTTCACTAGGTGAAATTTTGGAAGGAGATAAAGATGCTTCAACCAAAAAGAACTAAATATAGAAAACCATTTTTAGTAAAACACGACAAACGTAAAGCTACTAAAGGAAATACAGTTGCTTTTGGAGAATACGGACTTCAAGCTGTTACATCAGCATGAGTTGATGCACGTCAAATTGAAAGTGCTCGTATTGCTGCAACTCGTAGAATGGGTCGTGAAGGGCAAGTTATTATCAGAATCTTCCCACACTTTGCAAAAACTTCTAAACCTATTGGAGTTCGTATGGGATCTGGTAAGGGAGCGCCTGAAAAATGATACACCGCTGTTAAAGTTAATACTGTTATGTTCGAAGTTTCAGGAGTTAGTGAAGAAGTAGCTCGTGATGCTTTAAGATTAGCTGGACACAAATTACCTGTTAAATGAAAAATTATTACTAGAACACAAGAAGGGGATAAATAATGCAATACAAAGATTTATTAAATAAAAGTGTTGAAGAACTTCAAAGCTTAGTAACTGATCTTAAAGCAGAACTTTGAACCTTAAGATTTCAAAATACTACAGGTAATTTAGATCAAAGCCACAAAATTAACGTAATTAAAAAAGATATTGCTAGAGCACTTACAGCACTTAATGCTAAAGGAGCTAAATAATGGAAAGAAACACTAGAAAAACCCTTGTTGGAACAGTTGTTTCAGCACACAAAACCCCAAAAACCATCATCGTTGCTGTTGATACTTACAAAAAACACCCACTTTACTCAAAACGTTTCAAATCAACCAAACGTTTTGCTGTACATGATGACAAACAATTAGCTAACTTAGGTGATACAGTTGTAATAATGGAAACTAGACCACTTTCAAAAACAAAACACTTTAGACTTGTGTCAATCAAAGCTGCTCAAGGAGATAAATAATGCTTTTAGAGCTTTCAAGAGCAAATGTTGCTGATAACTCAGGTGCAAAAGAAATCGGAGTTATTCGTATTTTAGGTGGATCTAAGAAAAAAACAGCAAACATTGGTGATGTTGTTGTATGTTCAGTTAAAAAAGCCATTCCAAATGGTGGGGTAAAACAAGGTCAAGTTGTAAAAGCAGTTGTAGTTAGAAGCCGTTACGGAATTACAAGAGAAAACGGATCATACATTCGTTTTGATGACAATGCTGTTGTATTACTTAAAGAAGATGGAACTCCAAGAGGAACCCGTGTATTTGGACCAGTTGCACGTGAAATTCGTGAAAAATATCCAAAAATCGTTTCTCTTGCTCCAGAGGTTTTATAGTTAGGAGTTACAATGAAAGTTAAATTTAAGAAAAATGACCAAGTTATTGTAATTGCAGGAAAAGAAAAAGGTAAAACTGGAACAATCGAAAGAGTATTACACGCACAAAACAAAGTAATTATCAAAGATCTTAATATCGTAACCAAACACAACAAACCAACACAACAAAACCAAGATGGTTCTATTACTAATAAAGAAGCTCCAATTCACGCTTCAAACGTAGCATATCTTGTTAAAAAAGAAACCAAAGACAAACCAGCACAATATTCAAAACTTGGATACAAACTCAACAAAGACGGAAAGAAAGTAAGAGTTGTTAGAAAAACTCAAAAGGAAATTTAATATGTTAAAGCAAGTTTACTTAGAAAAAGCAGTTCCTGCTTTAAAAGAAAAATTTAATTACTCTTCAAGCATGGAGATTCCAAGAATTGAAAAAGTTGTGCTTAACATGACAGCTGGTAAAGAAGTTTCAAACTCAAAAGCAATCGAAGAAGTTTTAAATGAACTTACTTTAATTGCTGGTCAAAAACCATATCAAACAGTTGCTAAAAAATCAAACGCTTCATGAAAACTTCGTGAAGGAATGCCTATGGGTGGAAAAGTTACACTTCGTAGAGACAGAATGTGAGATTTCTTAGATAAATTAATTAATGTGGCAATGCCACGTATTAGAGACTTTAGAGGAGCAAACCCTAAAGCATTCGACGGTAGAGGAAACTTTGCCTTAGGAATTAAAGAAGAAATTATCTTCCCAGAAATTGAATTTGACAAAATTCGTCGTATCAAAGGACTTGATGTCCTTGTTGTAACTACCGCAAAAACCGATAAAGAAGCAAGAACCTTACTTGAATTAATTGGTGTTCCATTTGAGAAAAAAGGAGATAAATAATGGCTCGTAAAGCACTTATTGAAAAAGCTAAACGTCACCCTAAATTCTCTACTCGTGCATATACACGTTGTGAATTATGTGGACGTCCACATGCGGTTTTAAGAAAATATAAAGTATGTCGTATCTGCTTTAGAAACCTTGCACACGAAGGTAAAATTCCAGGTATGAAGAAAGCGAGTTGATAATTATGTTCATTACAGATCCAATTTCAGATTTAATTGTACGTATTAAAAACGCTAATCAAAGAAAACACAAAACCGTAGAAATTCCTTTCTCAAATAAAAAAGAAGCAATCGTTAAATTAATTCAAACAGAAGGTTATGTCGGAGAATACAAGGTAGAAGGTCAAGGAATTGACAAGAAAATTGTGGTTTCACTTAAATACAAAGGTTCTCAAAGTGCTATTGTTGGAATCAAAAGAGTTTCAAAACCAGGTCTTAGAGTTTATGTTAAAGCTCAAGATATTCCTTCAGTGCTTTCAGGATACGGAACAGTAATTATGTCTACTTCAAAAGGTCTTATGACTGGAAAAGAAGCTAAAAAGGAAAATGTAGGTGGCGAAATCGTTGCTTACATTTGATAGGAGTAAAATGTCTAGAGTTGGAAATAGAGTTTTAACTATCCCAGCTGGAACTACAGTTACTGTAGAAGGAACTAAAGTTACTGTTACCGGAAAACTTGGAACCTTAGTTAGAGAATTTAGTCCAAAAATTACTGTTAATGTAGAAGATTCAAAAGTTACTACTGTAAGAGCAAATGAAGAAAAAACCACAAAACAACTTCATGGAACAACCAATGCTCACATTGCAAACATGATCAAAGGTGTTTCAGAAGGATTCAAAATTGAACTTGAAATTAAAGGGGTTGGTTACAAAGCCGTTCTTAAAGGAGATCAATTAGTAATTTCAGCTGGATACAGCCACGATGTTACTTTAAATATTCCTAGTGATGTAACTGTAACTCTTGCAAAACCTACCGAAGTAGCAGTGTCAGGGATTGATAAACAATCAGTTGGTCACTTTGCATCAGTAGTTAGATCAGTGAGAAAACCAAGCGTTTACTCAGGTAAAGGTATTTCATATAAAGGTGAAAAAATCAGACGTAAAGAAGGGAAAACAGCTTCTAAATAATTTGAAGCTAGGTAAGATATTATGGCAAAATTATCAAGAAATGCAGCTAGAAAAGCTAAACATATTCGTATCCGTCAAAAAATCGCCGGAACTTCACTTAAACCACGTCTTAGCGTTTTTAAATCACACCAAAACTTTTACGCACAACTTATTGATGATTCAAAAGGGGTTACCCTTGCAAGTATCTCAACTCTTAAAGATGCAACCTATGGCGGAAACATAGCCGCAGCAGCAGCTCTTGGAGAAAAATTTGGAGATGCAATTTTAAAACTTGGAATTCAAGAATTAGTCTTTGATCGTTCAGGGTACATTTACCATGGAAGAGTTAAAGCATTCGCTGAAGCAGTTAGAGCAAAAGGAGTTAAATTCTAATGGAAAATCAAAAACAAGCACCTGTAGCCGGAACTAAAGAAGTTAAAGTAGTTCGTAAAGACAAACCAGCACCAGCTAACAAAGAAACTCTTGCAAAAGGAACAAAAGCTAACACCAAAGAACGTCGTCCAAGAGCAAGAAGAAACTTTGAAGCTCCTGTATCAGAATTTAGTGAAAAAGTTGTTGATATTGCTCGTGTTACTAAAGTTGTTAAAGGTGGAAGAAGATTTAGTTTTAGTGCCTTTGTAGTTGTAGGGAACAAAAAAGGAAGTGTTGGATTTGGACACGGTAAAGCAAAAGAAGTTCCTGATGCAATTAAAAAAGCTATCAAAGATGCACAAAACAATTTAGTTGAAGTACCACTTGTAAATGGAACAGTACCACACGAAATTAGAGCAAAATTCTTAGCTTCACGTGTAATGCTTAAACCTGCTCCAAAAGGAAAAGGGCTTATTGCTTCTGGAACAGTACGTGCTGTTGTTGAACTTGCAGGATACACCGACATTGTAACTAAAACATACGGTTCACGTTCAAAAGCAAACACCGTTAAAGCAACTTTAAAAGCCTTAACACAACTAAGAACAGTAGAACAAATTGCTGAAATTAGAAATAAAGATGTAAAGGATTTAGTATAATATGGCACTTTCATTACATTCATTAAAACCAACCGAAGGTTCACGTAAAGACAAACACCGTAAAGGACGTGGACACGCTGCTGGTAAAGGTAAACAAGCTGGTAAAGGTCAATCAGGACAAAACAAACGTAAAGGACACAGACTTGGATTTGAAGGGGGTCAAACTCCTTGATTCAGAAGAATTGGAAAACGTGGATTTACCAATGTAAATCACATCGAATTCCAAATTGTTAACCTTAAAGACTTAGAAGCGAAATTCCAAGACGGAGAAACCGTATCAATTGAATCATTATTTGCAAAAAACCTTGTAAAAAGAACTTTACCTATTAAAGTTTTAGGAAATGGAACTTTAACTAAAAAATTACAAGTTCAAGTTCACGCTGTGTCAGATTCAGCTAAAGAAGCTATTGAATCAGCTGGTGGATCAGTACTTGATTTATAATTCAATTTCAATAATGTTAAACTACACATTTGTGTAGTTTTTTCTTTGCCTACTTGATAAAGTAAAAGAAAAAACTAAATGCATTAACAGCATTTAGTTTTTTTGACTTCTTTTGTTTTATTTTTTTAATAAAGCAAACATATTTTTTTTGTAAACTTCAACACCAGGTTGGTTAAATGGATTTACTTCTAATAGGTAACCAGACATAGTTACAGCACGTTCAAAGAACATAAAAAGAGCACCAAGTGAAGCTTCACTAAAGTCTTTAAAGATTAATTGAGCATTTGGTACATTTCCAACATTAGCATGAGCATTTAATGTAGCTTCTAAAACAGTATTATTAACACTGTGTAAGTCTTTACCGTTTAAATATGATAATTTATCGATGTCTTGTGCATCACTTTGTAAATTAAGGTTATATTGAGGTTGTTGCACTGATAAAATAGTTTCAAAAAGAATTTTGCTTCCTTCTTGGACCATTTGACCTAGTGAGTGTAAATCAGTTGTGTAAATAGCTGATGCAGGTCAAAGACCTTTACCTTCTTTTCCTTCACTTTCACCAAATAATTGTTTTCATCATTCAGTAAAGTATTGTAATTTAGGTTCATAAGTTACCAATAATTCAACAGCATATTTTGCTTGTGTGTGAAGATAATAACGACTTGCAGCATAAAGATAAGCAGGGTTTTCTTCTAATTTATCAGAAGCAAGTTCTTTAGCAGTAACTGAAGTACCTTGTAACATTAAGTCTACATTAATTCCGGCACAAATAAAAGGAAAAAGCCCAACAGCTGTTAATACTGAGAAACGCCCACCAATATCATCAGGAACAACTAATTTTAAATAACCTTTTTCAGTAGCTAATTCGTTTAATAATCCTTTTGCTTTATCGGTTGTTGCTACTACAAGTTCAGCAGCTTCTTCTAAAGAAGAAGTTTGTGATTCTAATAATTTTCTAAATTCTCTAAATGCTACACTAGGTTCCAATGTAGTTCCTGATTTAGAAATAACATTAATAGCAAATTTTTTACCTTTAACATATTCAAGTTTTTCGCTTAGTGATGTTGATGATAAATCTGTTCCGGCAAAAACAAGCTCCATTTGTGGTTTTTGTTTTGCATAAGGGCCAAAAACAAAATCATATCCAGTTTTAGCTCCTAAGTATGATCCACCAATTCCAATAACAACAACAACTTCAACACCTAAGTCTTTTCATTGTTGAGCTTTTTGTTTCATTACTTGTAATTCTTGTTGGTCTACTTGATCAGGTAAGTTATATCATCCTAATCATTCGGCTTCATTTGTGGTTTTTGTTTCTACTGCATGGTGAATTTTTGAAACTTTATCTTGTAGATATTTAACTGTTTCAATACCATTAGGTAAAAGTTTCTCAATTTGTAAATCTAAATAAGTAATTTTCATAAGACTCCTTATATTTAATTTCTTAATTATATACTTTTTTATATAGCACTATTTTGAATCGGTATAATAGCAACTTTATTTATGTAAAAATTTTTACATAAAGCTAGAATTAACTAGCAAAAAATTTTTTTATTTTGCTATTTTTAAAAAATAAAAGTTATAAAATAAAAAAAGCAAACAAAAGGAGCAAAAATGACAAAAAGCTATAACGAAAGATTTATAAATATTTCGTTCTTTAGCTTATTTTTTATTTTCTGCTTAATTTCTGCTATCTTAATTTATTGAGATTACGGAATAATTTTTGGTTTTGCTCTAGGAAGCGCTTTGGCTTATTTAACTATGCAAATTAATATTTTAGTAGCTCGTACCATTTTAACGACTAGACCCAAGAAAATAGCGATTTTATCGATTTTATTGAAGAATTTCTTTCTTTATTTAATTGTCTCAGGTGTTATTGTCGGTGCTATTTTTATCAATAAAAGCAAAGCAAGTGCTGATGCCTCACGCCTTGCTATTGTTGATCGACCAATTAATATTTTTGCTTTAGTTTTTGGTTGAACTATTTTAGGTTGATCTTATGCTTTAGCGCATATTCTAGCAAAAAAATTAAATAGAAAGGAGGATTAATGGCAAATTTTACTGCTAAACTTTTTGAATGAGCACAACCACAACTTTTTTCACTAATTTTAACAGTTCTTTGTATTTGTGTTTTAAGTGTTATTGTGTATTTCAAAATTAAAAAAGTTAAAGCCAATGAAGCACCACAAGGTATTGCATTAGTTGCTGAAATTTATGTAACTGGTTTTGATAATAGTTTTGATGATACTGTTGATAATAAAATCCCTAATGCAAGACATTACTTAATGACTTTATTTACTTTACTTTTACTTGGGAATTTATTAGGTGTTATTGGTTTAGAACCCATTGGTACTTCGTATTCGATTCCTTTAACATTAGCTTTAGCTTCTTGATTAGGTATTTTCATCACTGGTTTTATTTACCAAAAAATTAAATATTTGAAAAAATATCTTAATCCACTTGAAATTGTTGGGGCAGTTGCGCCGCTTATTTCGCTTGGTTTCCGTTTATATGGAAACTTAATTGGTGGTGGTGTGGTTATGTTTCTTTTATACAGTGTTTTTGGTCTTGTTTGAATGGAATTACCAAATATGGGTAATCATCAATGATACTTTTTAGCACCAATAATTACTCCATTTTTCCATTTCTACTTTGATATATTCGACGCGGTTATTCAATCTTATGTTTTCATCGTTCTAACTACGAGTTATTGAATTGGAGAAACCGGAGAGGGACACTCAGCCGTACCAACCAAAAAAGAACAAGCTAAGAAAAATATCTTTAATCGTTTTAGAGGTAATCAAAAAATTAAAGCCACTTATTAAGGAGAAATTATGATTCAAAATCTTACTAAATTATTTGAAGATACAGCTACAACAACACCTGTAGCATCAGATACTACTGCTAAAGCAGCAGAACAAGGAACAAGCATCGGATTTGGGCTTGTATGTTTAGGGGCCGGAGTTGCCATGATTGGTGCTCTTGGATCAGCTGTTGGACAAGGATTTGCTGGTGGAAAAGCTGTTGAAGCTATTTCAAGAAACCCAGAAGCAGAAAGCAAAATCCGTACTATGTTCATTATCACTGCCGGAATTTCTGAATCAGCTGCAATTTATTGTTTAGTTATTGCATTCCTTTTATTCTTCCTAGGAAAATAATTTATTATGGTACAGACCCTAGAAAAAGTTTTTGAAGCAACTCAAAATAACAATGCTATTGATGCTCCAAAAGACTTTGCTGAATCAATTAGTGAAAAATTTAGTGCTATTTTTCCAAGTGTTCCATTGATGATTGCGACAATTCTAGCTTTTATTATTTTATTTGTTGTGTTATATGTATTTGTTCGTAAACCAGTCAAAGAAATGATTAAAAGAAGAAAAGATTTTATTCAAAACAATATTGATGAGTCAATTAAAATTAAAGAAGAAATGATCGAAAAACTCAATCAAGTCAATGTAGTTTTAGAAAATGCTAATAATCAAGCAGAAAGCATTGTCAACAGAGGATATGTTCGTTCTGAAAAAATTGTGATCGAATACACTGGAAAAGCAAAAAATGATGCTAAACAATTATTAGAAGAAGCGCATTTAGATATTAACAAGCAACAAAAAGAATTTAAACTTAAATCACGTCAAATTGTTGCTCAAACTGCAAAAGAACTCGCTGAAAAAATTCTTAAAAGAGAAATTTCCAAAGAAAGCACAGAAGAAATTATTGAAAAATTTCTTGATGATACCACCCCAATCAAAGGACTTAATTAATGTTAGTTCAAGCCAACGTTAAGGGATATGCTGTTGCTATTTTTGAACTTGTTAAAGAACAAAACAAATTCAAAGTTATGCACCAAGACATGGAAACTCTTTTGAAAATAATCAATCAAAATCCCGAATTCATTGCTTTTTTA
Organism: Mycoplasmopsis sturni DSM 22021; assembly: GCF_000701485.1. Lineage (GTDB taxonomy): Bacteria > Bacillota_I > Bacilli_A > Mycoplasmatales > Metamycoplasmataceae > Mycoplasmopsis > Mycoplasmopsis sturni. The sequence goes on along the minus strand of NZ_JNIZ01000003.1, from coordinate 30,383 downwards.
AGTAACGAATTCATTGCAAAAAAAGAGCGCCTTGATTTAATTGATCAAGTTTTAGATGGACTTGATAAATTAGTTATTAATACAGTTAAAGTCGCTTTAGAGCGTCGTTCAATTTTATATTTAAAAAAAATTGTGACGCAATATCTTAAACAATCTAACGAAGAGATGAATATTTCTTTTGTTAAAGTTATTACTCCTGAACCTATTTCAGAAGCTCTATTAGATAAAATTCGTATTCGTCTTGAAACAGATCATGGTAATACTTTTGAAGTTGTTAACGTGGTTAATCCTAGTTTAATTAGTGGATTTCAAATTGTTTCAGATAGCAAAATTATTCAAGATAACTATTTAAATGATTTAAACAAACTATCTAATGCAATTGTGCAAAATAAAATAAAGGAGGTAGTAGATGGCCATTAAACTTGATGATATTTCAGTTATTATTAAAGATAAAATCAAGAATTATGATTTAAAAGTAGATCAATCAGAAATTGGAAAAGTTATTTCAATTGGTGATGGAATTGCTTTAGTATCAGGAATTGATAATGTTATGAACTCTGAGATTGTTGTCTTTGATAATGATGTTTATGGACTTGCTCTTAACCTTGAAGAAGAAGCTGTTGGGGTTGCTCTTTTTGGAGATGCTAACTCAGTTTCTGAAGGGGACACCGTTAGAAGAACCAAAGAAGTTATCTCAGTTGAAGTTGGAGATGAATTGCTTGGAAGAGTTGTTAATGCTCTTGGAATGCCAATTGATGGTAAAGGCGAAATTAAAACCAACAAAAAACGGGAAATTTTCAAAGTTGCTCCCGGGGTTATGACTAGAAAAGAAGTTAATCAACCACTAGAAACCGGAATTATTGCAATTGACTCAATGATTCCGATTGGAAAAGGTCAACGTGAACTTATTATCGGGGATCGTCAAACCGGAAAAACATCCATTGCTATTGATACCATTATTAACCAAAAAGGTAAAAATGTGTATTGTGTTTATGTAGCAATTGGACAAAAAAACTCAACTGTTGCACAAATTGTTAAAAAACTTGCTGACTTTGAAGCACTTGAATATACCACTATTGTTGTTGCAGGAGCTTCTGAATTAGCTCCACAACAATATATTGCTCCTTATACTGGAGTTACAATCGCCGAAGAATGAATGAGTCAAGGAAAAGATGTTTTAATTGTCTATGATGATCTTTCAAAACATGCTATTGCTTATAGAACTCTTTCGTTATTACTTCGTCGTCCACCTGGACGTGAAGCTTACCCTGGGGATGTTTTTTACCTTCACTCTCAACTTTTAGAGCGTGCTGCTAGATTAAACAAACAATATGGTGGTGGTTCAATTACAGCTTTACCAATTATTGAAACACAACAAGGGGACATCTCAGCTTATATTCCAACTAATGTTATTTCTATTACTGATGGACAAATTTTTACCCGTGAAAACTTATTTAACGCTGGTCAAAGACCTGCTGTTGATGTTGGTTTTTCTGTTTCGCGTGTTGGTTCATCAGCGCAAACCAAAGCGATGAAAAGTGTCGTTGGTTCTCTTAAACTTGAGCTTGCTCAATATAATGAAATGCAAGCTTTTGCTCAATTTGGTTCGGATTTAGATGATTCAACCAAAACAATTTTAGAGCATGGAGCTAAAGTTTATGAATTACTCAAACAAGAGCAATATAAACCAATTGCTCAAGCTGCCCAAGCTATTATTTTAACCGGTGTTAAAGAAAGATTAATTAATCCATTACCAAAAGATAAAATTCACGAATATCGTGATCACGTTTTACAAGCTATTCATGATGATAAAATGCTTCATTCAGTGTATAAAGATATTTTAGAAACTGGCAAAATCGAAGAAGAAAATAACGAAATTATCATCAAAAGCTTACTCAAAATCATCCAAGAAATTATTTCAAGCATTCCAAACTACGATCCAAAAAATTACAAGTCATTCCCTGAAAAATATAAAGACTACATTTAGACATGGCTAATTTAAATAGTTTAAAAGGTAGAATCGGAGTTGTTTCTAACACCAAAAAAATTACAAAAGCCATGCAACTAGTTGCAACGGCTAAATTACAAAAATCACGTAAAGAAATTCAAAACATTAAAGCTTATCGTGATTTGATTGTTGAAACTTTCTCTGAATTGACTAAAAATATTTCACGGCGTGATTTTGAAAGTGTTTTTACTTTAAATTACAACCAAACCAAAGACTTGTATATCGTAATTTCTTCAGATTTAGGACTTTGTGGAGCATATAACTCTAACGTTTATGCTCAAATGCAAAAACACATTCAGCCTGATGATCTTTTTATTTTTGTCGGTGCAAAAGCTTATGTTTATTGACATAACAAAGTAGCAAGTGAACAAATTGTTCAAAAATACTTATCTTTTGGCGATAAATTTACTTACGCATTATCAGAATCTATTTCTAAAGATGCTCTTGAACTTTATTTTGCTAACAAAATCCGTTCAATTAAAATTATTTATACTGAATTTGTTAATAACATTACTCAAGATGCTCGTATAGTAACGCTTTTCCCATTTGATTTACCTGAAAAAGCCATTGAAAATAATTTAAAAGCCGAAGTAGAATTTTTACCAAATGCTGAAATTATTTTACGTAATTCAATTCCGCTTTATATTTCAAGTATGATTTATGCACTTGGAAGCTCTTCAAAAATGTCTGAAATGGCTTCAAGAAGAAACGCAATGGAAAATGCAACAGATAATGCTGAAGAATTAATTAAAGATTTAGGTCTTGAATATAACCGTAAACGTCAAAGTCTAATTACACAAGAAATTACAGAAATTGTTTCTGGTGCAGATGCAACAAATTAAAGGAGGACAGATGGCTAACAACAAAGGTACTATTGTACAAATTTTAGGTCCGGTAGTCGATGTTCGGTTCACCACTGGTGTGCTTCCAAAACTTTTACATGCTTTAGTTGTGCAAAAGGATGGTCAAGATTACACCTTAGAGGTTGAGCAACATATTGGAGATGATACCGTTAGAACTATTGCTATGGTTTCTACTAATGGTCTTAAACGTGGAATGGAAGTTATTGATACTGGAGCACCAATTCTTGCTCCAGTTGGAAATGATGTGCTTGGAAGAATGTTTGATGTTTTAGGTAATCCTATTGACGAAATGGGAGCATTAGAAAATGTTCCTAGAAACCCAATTCATGCACCTGCTCCTTCATATGAAGAGCAAAAAACCTCAAGTGAAATTCTTGAAACTGGTATTAAAGTTATTGACCTATTGATTCCTTATGCTAAGGGGGGGAAAATTGGTCTTTTTGGAGGAGCTGGAGTTGGAAAAACAGTTCTTGTGCAAGAACTTATTAACAACATTGCTACTCAACATAATGGGCTTTCAGTCTTTGCTGGTGTTGGTGAAAGAACTCGTGAAGGAAACGATCTTTATTACGAAATGAAAGCAGCAGGAGTTTTAGATAAAACCGCACTTGTTTTTGGACAAATGAACGAACCTCCAGGGGCACGTATGAGAGTTGCTTTAACAGGTTTAACTATGGCCGAATACTTTAGAGATCAACAAAACCAAGATGTGCTTTTATTTATTGATAACATCTTTAGATTTACGCAAGCTGGTTCAGAGGTTTCTGCACTTTTAGGACGTATGCCTAGTGCAGTGGGATACCAACCTACTCTTTCAACTGAAATGGGACAACTACAAGAAAGAATTACTTCAACTCGTCGTGGTTCAATTACTTCGGTTCAAGCTGTTTATGTTCCTGCTGATGACCTTACTGACCCAGCGCCAGCAACAACCTTTACTCACTTAGATGCTAAAACTGTTTTAGATCGTGGAATTGCTTCGCTTGGTATTTATCCTGCCATTGATCCACTTGAATCATCTTCAAGATTATTAGATCCATTAATTGTCGGAGTTGAACACTATGAAGTGGCTCAAGGTGTAGTTACTATCTTACAAAGATTTAAAGAATTACAAGATATTATTGCAATTTTAGGTATGGGTGAACTTTCAGAAGAAGATAAAAAAATCGTATCTCGTGCTCGTAGAATCAGAAACTTTTTATCTCAACCATTTACAGTTGCTGAAAAATTCTCTGGTATTAAAGGGCAATATGTCCCTCTTAAAGATACCATTAGAAGTTTTAAAGAAATTCTTAATGGTAAATACGATGAATATCCTGAAGATTACTTTAGATATGCTGGAAGCATCGAGGATGTTATTGCAAGAGCAGCTAAAAAAGGAAATTAATGGCCCAAACTCATTTAACCATTACTACACCTACTAAAGTTTTTTTTAGCGGTGATGTAGATATTGTTACATTAAAAATCGCTGATGGTTATATCGGGATTTTACCGAATATTTCACCTATTTTCTCAAGTGTAGAAACCGGTAAGTTAACCATCGGATACGAAAAAGATCCTAATAGCATAAAATGTTATATTGGGAGCGGAATTTTATATGCTGATCAAAATCGAATCAATATTATCACAGATGATATTATTAAAGCAAGCGATATTGATTTAGCCCGTGCTCAAAATGATTTAAAAATGTATCAAGAAGAGTTGGAAAAAATCAAACAAAATTCTTCAGGTGACACTATGAAACTTGAAGTGAAGCTCAAAAAAGCAATTAGCAGAATTGATGTTTATAATTCATCAAACAAATAAACTATCGTAAGATAGTTTATTTTTATTTTTTAAAATATATTACTTATTAGTAATATATAAGCAAAAATTTGATAAAATTTTTATAATTAGCTATAAACTGCCTACAAAGAAAGGGATTTAAAGATGAAAAGAAGAATTTCAATCAAAAGCACGTTATTATTAAGTCCTATTTTTCCATTAATTGCAATTTCGGCTAACCAGAGCCAAATGCAAAACCAAAGTTTAATTGAAAAAGCAAAATCTACCTTAGAATCTGGGAAAAAGATCATTGATCATTCAAATCTTTTTAATGCTTCAAGCAATTTAGCCCAAAATCAGTATAAAGCTTTTGTGAATAAATTGCAGGAGGCAATAGATAATTTAACTCAAGTGAACGATGAGGAATTAGCTAATTTAATCGAGCAGGTTCAAAATTATTCAAAGACATTAGATGGAGAAGAAAAATTAGAGCAAGCACAAGCTTATTTAGAAAAAATTAATCTAATTCCAAATTTAAATAATGATCAAAAAAAGATCTTTAAAAAACGGCTTTTGCAAGATTCAGAAAGTTATTTTCAATATAATCTTGAAGAGGCACAACTTTATTCAGAAGCACTTGAAAAAGCTCAAAAGAAACTTCAATTAGCAGAATCTGCAGTAAAATACAGAGATATGTATATTTTTGCTTCAAATCGAAGAAAAAATGCATACGATAAAGTTTTAGCAAACATCGATAAAGCGATTAAGGAAAACAAATCCTTATATGCTAGTGATTTAAATGATTTAATATACCAACTAGAATCGGCTCAAAAGAAACTTGATGGTGAAAAATATCAACCTATTTATCAAGAAGCTTTTAGTAGCATCAATAAATTAGAAAATTTAAACCAAATCCAAAAAAATCAATTATTACAAAAACTTAATATTGCTGATTCAGAAGAATATGAAGCTATTTTAAGTGAGAGCATCAAGCTAAATTCGCTTTATAGTGACATTGTTAAATTATTTAATAAAGCTTCTGATCTTGTTAATTCAAATATCTTCAAGAATGCAACTAACTTACACCAAAATAAACTTAAAAACCAAATTGCTCAAGCAGAATCTTTAATTAAAAATGATAGAGATAAAATTAGCATTGACATATATGAACAAACTAAAAATGATTTATCGCGTGCCATTCAATATGTCGATTCACCTATGAATCAATTTGTAAGTGCCCTAAAAGAAAATGATTTAAATGCACTTATTAAAGCCAATAAAAAACTTAATGATCAAAATATTCGTAACAATGATGAATTGGTCGAAGGTCTTGAAGATAATCATTTAATTAATGCTTTTAATCAAGATCCTAAAGATTTAAGTGAAGAAACACTCAATAAATTAATTAGTTTAAACTCCAACCAATTATCAACAAAAATCCGGCAAGCTTATCAAGAAAAATTAAATGAAATAGAAAGTCAATATTGACAAAGCCACGCACCTAAAACTGATTCAAATTGATGATTATGAATGATTTTAGTCCTTGTTCCTTCCGGCATTGTTTTCTTGTATATTTTATGAGTCATTATTCAAAAAAAGAGGCAAAAATAAAAAACTTTTAAGTCTGCAAAATAGGCTTAAAAGTTTTTTCTTTATTTTGTGTAGTATATTAGCAAATTTATTTGTTTTTTGTTTTTGTTAAAAGCTAAAAAATTTTAGTCTTTCTTTATATTTATATTAAATTTTCAAAAACCAAATTAGAGTTTATTTTAAGATTTTTAATATATCTTTTAAATCATTAATTTGGTTTGATTCTAAAGCTTTATTTAATAACTCATTAGTACTTGCGCCTTCAAAAGTAAATTTATTTGAAGCACTTTTTTGTTTAATTATTATTAAGGTTACACTTTTATCATGTGAAGTATTAACTAAGGTTTGCGAAAGTTTTACATTATAAGCTTTAATGTAGCTTTGGTAATTTTCTAATAATTTTTGCGTTTTTTCTGGATCATAATCATTATCTAAGGATTTGATTTCCATTAAAATGGTATGTTTATTTTTGTACTTGCAAACTAAATCCGGATATGAATTTTTTAACAAATCATCTTTATCAAAAATTTGAAGATTAACTCCTTGATACACTGAGTTTTTGTATCAAAAACTAACATCTTTTTTATATTGTTCTTGATCAAGGGATTTAATTATTTTATTAAGGGTTTGCATTTCGGTTTTAGAATCTAGCACGATGTTATCTGAAAGTTCTGATTCGTAGGCATAATTGTCAAATTTTGAAACATTAATAAAGCGATCTTTAGATGAAGAGTTATTTGCTTGTTCTTGTCAATTTTCATCTAAAACTTCGTATTCATCAGTAATTCTTGTTTCACTTAGTTTGTAAATTTTAGTAATATCATCAGTTGCTTTTTTGGTTTCAATATTTGAGTGAATAATTTTTCTAATTTCACCAAAAGCATGTTTATAAAGCGCAAAAATGACAAAATTATAATCTATTTGAATCAAGTGTTGTTTTTTATTGAAGCTAGCAATAGCTTTTTGATAGTCAGCTTCAAAAGTTTTAACATTATCAATTAAATTCAAAATTTCTTTATATCTTTTGCTTATTTCGCTGATAAAAAGATGTAATTCAATTTTGTTGTAAGCTTTTCGTTCAATGTATGTTGAGACTTCATATGAATTGGTTTTTTCATTATAAGTAGTGGTATCTCTTGTAACAAGGGGCAAGAAGTGATATTTTATTCCATCAATTTCAGATCAATGATTTTGATATTCTTTGAGTTCGTGTGCAATTCATTGCTCGATATTATCAAGATTTATTAATTGAGTGACTTTTTGAATATTATTTTCACTATTGGTTTGTTCTTCTAAATAATTGGCATTAATTTTACCACTATATACTACCGGTTTTAAAGCAGCAATTTTTTCTTTTAAGTGTCAAATATTTTTATTCTTTTGAATTTTTGGGTTATTTGAGTAAATAAAATATTTATAAGCTACTGAATCTTTGGCGTGCTTAAAAGCCGGATTTGGATTTCGTTTGATTCGTCCAACAGTTTGTACATTTAAAGATTCTGATGAAACGTTTCTTAATTGCACGAGCATATTGGCTCTGGGGTTATTTCAACCAGTAGCTGGTCCAACTTTAAAAATAATAATTTGATAAGCCGAATCATTTTTACTAATTGATTTTAAAGAGTTATCTTCTCTGAGGATATTGTTATCAAGTATTTTTTTGATTTCCTCATCATCATTAATGTGATGTGTATAAACTAAGTTATATTCTTCGAGAACTTTTTTAATTAATTTAATTTGGTCATAAAAATCTTCTGTATGATCTGTGTTTTTGTTTTTGACTTGAATTAACATTGTTGGATTGATATTAACAAGACCAGGTTCTCTGGTTTCATCAGCATATTCTTTAATTAATTCTTTAAATTTCTTGCAAGCACTTCTTAATAATTGTTCATTATCAAGAGTTTCAAGATCACCAATAATATCGGCATTAATAAAATGAGAAGATTTTAACAGTTTGGGTTCTTCATCTAAAAGTTCTCTTTCGGTTAAAATCACTTTTTTAGCTTCTTTATGTTTAGGAGTAGCAGTCATAAAGAGCTGATAATTTGCATTTTGAGCAAGTAAAGTTTCAAATTTTTGATCATTTGAACTAACTTTGTTGGTTTTGTCCAAACCTTCAACACCTACGTGAGCTTCATCACGAATATAAACAATTTTATAACCTTTATTTTGAGCATCTTCAAGCAGTGATTCAATAATTTCTTCTTCGGTATAAATTCGATTTTTGCCAAAGGTTGATTTTCCAAAAATAAAGACTTTATTATTAATTGGTTTTAATTTATTGTGTCGATCTTTTTTACTTGCTTCTTTAACAGAAGGAGATTCTTCATAAGAAACTTCAAAAGTGGAATTTTCTAAATATTGTTTGTATTCATTGAGGTTACTTTCTAATTGTTTTGGTAATTCCCCAGTGGAAAGAGTAGCAATAATAAACATAATTGGAGTATCAATTTCACTAGCAAATGAAATCATTTTATCAATTATATTTGCCATCATAAAAGTTTTACCACTACCTGTAGGGGCAGAAAAGGTCACAATTGGAGTATTAACATCTGAATTAGTGAAATAATTTACTATTTCATTAACTTTATCTTCCTGTACTTTAGTTAACTTCATTTGTATCCTTTTCATCAACTAAAGCTTTTAGATTTCTTAATAATAGTAAATAATCATCATCTGATCTATTTGTTTTTATTCCAAAATCATTTAGTTCTTTTTTAATTATTTTAACTAAATCTGATGTATTCATTTTTGAGTTAAAACCTATTTTATAAGTTTTTTCGTAAAAGACATCTAAATTATCAGCGTATGGTTTATTCTTTTTTAATCAATCAAAAGTTTCACCTTTTGTTCCTTTGCCAGTATTAATTCTATATAGTCTTTCGTAAGTAATATTTTCACCTATATTATTTTCATTATTTGTTACTAACGTATATGTTCTATTACCACCATCTTCTCTATTTAATTCTAGAACTGCATGACCTGTCGTTCCACTTCCCGCAAAGAAGTCAAGAATCCTAATATTTTTTGATTGATGCAATTTCATGATAAATTTAATCAAGTCAAGAGGCTTTGCGGTATTAAAACTATTTTTGTCTATAAGTGAACTAAGTAAGTCATTACCATTTTTATTATTTAATTTTTGACCCAAAAGTAGTGACTTAGGAGTAAAATCAAATTCCCTCTTTTTAGTGTAAATATAATATTGATTTCCTCTTTTTACTACCTCTAAATCATTTTTATCTTTTTCTATTTTTTCTTTGCTTCATCTTCAAACTTTATATAGATTTTCTCCATTAGATTTTGGCCATAACTCGATATATTTCTCTTTATTCTTGTTAAGTGATATATTATATTTTCCGTTCTCATCTTTATAAATATATATTGGATAAAAAAGATTAGGTCTACTTAAATTATTGAATTTTCAATTACTGTTTTCTAAAGTATTTAAAAGAATATAATCACCTTTGTTATCATTTAAAACCTCTCTATCTCTTGTGTTGTATACAGATGGCATAAGTGAATTTATGTATTTTTCATCTAAAGTATTAAAATCAAAATTATTCATTTTATAAACAAGTATATATTCATGCGTTTTTGCAAAATTAACATTCACTTGTCTACCTTTTAAATTAGAGATAAAGGGCATTGATGTTATAAAATTATCTTCCCCAAAAATCTCATCCATTAAAACTTTTAAATAAGATTGTTCTGAATCATCAATTGACACAAAAATAACACCATCATCTTTAAGAAGTTGGCGTGCTAAAATTAATCTTTCTTGCATCATATTTAGTCAACCATTACGGCTGAATTTGTCTCTATAAATAAATTTAGATGCTTTGATATTTTCTTTATTATCTGCAATTAAATTACCATCAGCTCCTGCTGATTCTGTATTGTATGGAGGATCGATGTAAATTACATCATAGAGCGCGTTAGCGTCTCTCTCTCTCTCTCTCTCTCTACTAACAATAAATTCTTTAAAACGTTGTAGTTTTCACCAATAATTAATTGGTTATTTGGTTTTAAAGGATCGTTTATAAACGATTTTTGTTCATCTTTTTCTAATAAGGTAATTGAGTCTTTGGCTTCACCAGGAGCTGAATCAAAGGTAAAACCAACCTTAACTCTTTGGATTAAAACTCTATAAGCATTTTCAAATTCCAATGTAGTTGTGTTTTTATCGTGAAATAGTAAAAGTAACATCTTTTTAATTAGATCTTTTTGATCTTTGTTTAATTGTTTGCTACTTATATCATCAAGTTTTTGAAAATATAAGTGCAATGTTTCTTGTTTTTTAGTGTTTTGCATAATCCTCCATTTAATATACTTATTTAATTTTCAAAAACATATTTTAAAAAATAAACAAAGATGAAGCTATTTTGCAAAAACCAAAATAAATTTAGAAAATCAATTACCTCATTTAGACGGTTTTTTATTTATTTTTCTTGAAAAATTTCTTAAAAAAAGAATCATTAAAGTAATTTATTTTTAAATAAATTATTTTATTAGAATATTGAAAATATTATAATTTTAAATATTAACCAAAATATTACCTAGTCTTAACTTTAAAAGGAGTAAAAATAAATGCAAAGAAAAACTAAAAAAATGCTTAAACTTAGTTTAGTTTTAAGCAATTTATCGCTACCAATTATTGGTGTTGCTTGTTCAACAAATAAACAAGAAAAACAAAATGATTCTCAAGTAAATCCTAATAATGAAATGCTTCAAAAATTAATCGATTTTAAAAATCGTAATTTTGAGCAAATATTAAATTCTTCATGATATCAAGAACAAGATAACAAAAATGAATTTGATTTATTAGCAAAACAAACAGAAGATATTTTAAATAATAAAGATAAAATAGATAATCAAGAAATTACCCAAGTCTTAGAAACTTTAGAAGCAATTTTAGAAAAAATTAAAAAACAACTTCAAATAGAACAGGCTAATCAATCATATTTAGATTTTATTAGAACATTAATTTATCTTTCTCCTTTTCAAAAAGAATATTTTGTTAATCAGGTCCTTAAAAAACCATCATTAAATGATTTTAAAAGCTTGCAAAATGATGCTGCAGATTTAAATATCAAAATGGAAGCAATTTCTAAACTATTAGAAGCTTCTGTAAATATCCAAAGTAATACTAATATTAAATATTACTTTGCCAGCGCAGACAAGAAAAAAGATTACGACCAAGCTTTGTCTAATCTTTCAAATAGCACAAATAATGATTCAAATAATTTAGCAATTGATAAGCTTCAATTGTTAATTTCAAATTACAATAATGCTTACCAAAATTTAGATGGTGAGCAAAATGCTAATTTAGAACAATATCGTCAAAATGTTATTAAAAACTGAAATAGCTTTAATTATTTTATAAACGAAGAAAAAGAATTATATTCAAATAATTTCTTTAAAAAAGCCACCTCAATTAGCCAATTAGAAAAACAAAATGCAATAGCAAATGATTTGAATTCGCTTTATAAGAAAATTAACACCATTTTTAATGATCAAGAAAAATTATTATTTAAAAACAAACTTATAGAATTACTAAAAAATTCAAACGAAAAAGAAATTCAATCACTAGAACAAAAAATTTTAGATTATTTAGCTATTGAGCAAAAAGCTAAAGCGTTTTATGTTCAAAATAATGAAACAATTAAAAATTCTAAATGAATAGAACGAGAAGATCAAAATAAAAATGTATCAAATGCTCTTGAAGTTCTTAAAAGTTTTTCTTCTAATGAAAAATACAATTTCAATAATATTGAATCAATTGAAGATGCATTGCTTCTTCTTGAAAAACAGTTACCAGTTATTGTTCAATATCAAAAAGATTATGATTTTATTAATGGTTTAACTTCTTTAACTCAAAGTCAAAAAGAACATTATTTTAACCTTATTAAAATTCAAACTAACGCAAATGCAAATCGCGAAAAAGCAACTTCTTTAAATACAGAAATGGCTAAATTAGCTGATTTAATGCAACAAGAAGAAACTGAAAGATTTAAAGCAAAATACAAAAAAGCAAAAGAAGAGCAAAAAACTGCTTATAACAGCTCTAAAACTGATTTACAAAATATTTTAAATGGTACTAAACAAGATGTTAATGATGCTCAAACATTAAATAATTTGATTCAAAAATTCATTGAAGCAAGAGATGATATTAATTCTGCCACTGCAGAAGAACTTAGAATCGAAACTTTAAAACAACCAAATTTAACTCGTTATCAAAAGTTACTTTTTATTGAAAAAATTAACAAATCAAATACCAAAGCTTTAAATGAATTAGAACAAGAAATTTATAGTGTAAATAATACAACTAGTTTATTGAAAACTCAATTTGAGATGCAAAGTCAATATTGAGAGAACCAAAAATTTATTGATGCTTCAAGTGAATCTCAAGAAAAATTTGTAAAAGTGTATCAAAAAGCTGGTGTAGTATTTTTAAATACCCAAGACACTCAAATTATTAACGATCAATATCTTAAAAACCTTTTAGAAGAATATAAAAATTCATACCAAAACTTACTTCCTTTTGAAAGTTCATCGGATTTAACTACTAAATTTAAACAAGGCGTTGAACTTGAAGTTAATCCTCGAATTTGAAAATATGATTTAAACTTAACTCCACTTTCTTTTTCAAAGGATAATTTTAGTTTATTTACAGTTCAAAATAATGTCGAAGGAATCACACCTTCTTTGGTAGACTTTGGACTTAAACCTAAAAAATATACTGATTTAGAAGTTAATTATGAAATTAAAGATCAGAATAATCATAAGGAAAAAGCAACCGTTAAAATTTCATTACCAAAAAATGAATATGATGTTGAAGCAATTTTAGATTCAATTCAATACACTAAAATTAGTGATTTATATGATTTTGATGATTCAATTTTTTATAAATTAAGTGTTGATGATTTTCAAGATCCTTCAAAAATCAAAAAATTCTTTACTAAAAAATTTAACAAAGTTGGAAGATTTTTTGATTACGACATTAACTTAAATAAAATTCAAATAACAGGAAGCGGAATTGATCGTGTGGTTCATTTTGAAGTTCTTATAAGCCACAAAAATCAAGTTTTTAAAGTTTTAGATTTAACTCATAATTACACTTTAATTGGTTCAGTTGATAAACCAATATTTTTTCCTACAGAAAAATTTAAGGCATCTGAGTATTATTCAAATACATTTGAAAATAATAAATTATTAGTTGATTATATTCAAGAGCTTTTTGATGCGGAAACAAAAAAATACGGAATTTTTGATAATTCAAAATGATACGACAACTCTTCAACAAAAGTTTCAACTACTAAAAGAACTGAAATTTTAACTAAAATTTATCAAGATAACTTTATTTTAGGATTTGATTCATATGATCGTTTTGAGGCTAAACCAACTTCAAATTTTAAAAATCCTTTTGCTTCATTTAATGAAAAAACTAATGAACTTAAAATAGGCGTAAAGTTCTTAACTAATGAAATTGAAAAAACAGAATCTACTCAAGAAATAAGTATTAGACCTGGTGATTTTTCAAGTTGAGTTCAAGATGCTATTGATTTTGAAAAAATATATAGCTTAATTCATGAGGAAAATAACAAAAAACTTCAAATAGAAAACATTTTAGTATTAACTAAAATAAAAGAAGGCGTTGATAAGCCTCATAATTATTACATAGCCTCAGAAGGAAAATCAAAATTAAATGATATTTATGATTTTGCAAAAATTGGTAGATATTCATTAAAAGTAGATTATGAAGCTTCACAAAACTTAAAAATTAGTGAAGTAGACAGCTGAGTAGAAGTAAAATTTAGAATTTACAAAGATAATCAACCATTAAATGATTCTAAATATTTATCACCAATATTTAAGTTTGAAAATTTTAAAACATTTAGTCAATGAGATATTAAGCCCAAAAATGGCCAAAGCTATACTGATGATGATTTTGTTAGCTCTATAAACACTCCAGAAGCATCTTCCGACCAAGAATTAATTAGTAGAATTAATGCTAGAAACTTCAAACCCAAACGTGTTTTTGGTGTTTCGTGACTTAGTGGCGAAAGAATTGTAGAACAAGATGCTTACAACAAAATGATTTACTTACTTGATATTCTTCCTACGCAATTTAAAGATCAATCTTCCACAAGTTCTGAAGCAGAGAAACTTGTAGATGCTAAAGATATAATTTATTATTCAAGAACTGAAAAATACAATGATTCGAATATTAAAAAAATTATAGATAATTATTATTTTTATTTTATAAAAGATACTTCATATAAGGGAAGTGTAGATGGTAGATTATTACCTGTTAAAATTGGATTTATTAATAAGAAAAATCATGATATTAGATTTTTATCAAAAAGAATTATTTTCTACAATTTAATTAGTGAATACGATAAAGAGTTGGCTCCATTTGTTCTGCTTAATAATTTGACTCCATCAGATTTTCAATTTAATCCAGCGATTTTAAATAATTCAATTAATGATTTTATAACTAAAGTATCTAATAATACATTAGGCGATAACCAAATTATTATTAGTAATTCCAATGCTTTTAAAACATACTTATTTGAACCCACAAGAAATACATACGAACAAAAAGATATCGCCTCTACTTTAAAAATTGCAGATGTGAAAATGCAAAATTATCAAGATCATACTATTTATGTAAGATTAAAATGAGACCTAAATGGTAGAACATATGAAAGTAGTACTTGATATAAACTTAAACTTAACGATATATATAATCAAAATGATAACTTTAGAAGAAGTGATGATCCAAAAAACATTTTAAAAATACTTAAAGTAAATACGCTTAAATATGGAAAAGATTTATTAGATAAATCAGGGGATGTTGAAGGTGATGCAATAACGCCTAATCATTTAACCAAAATCTTTTTAGATAATAATACAGTTCTTCGTGAGCGTGATATTGAAATTGATTGAATGGATAGCGTTTGAACTTTAGACAAGGAAAAAAATATTGCTTCATGGGTGTTTAAAAAGAAATATTTTGATGCACTATTTAACCGTGACAATTTAACTAATCCAACCATCCAATTTCACTTAAATGGAAATGTGGTTGTTATTGATAGAATGCGCGCTAAACGTATTTTTAATGAAAATCAAGGTATTAATTTAGAAATAGATTATGATAAATTAAAGAAAGATAGACAAATTACTTTTGATCTTACAACAGAAAAAGTTGATAATACTGATGGTTCTTATGTTCCATTTAACTATCAAATTGTTGCTTCTTTAAGAGAAGAAGGGATTTTATTTGAAGTTAAAATGAAAGATGATCAATACAAAATTGTATTAGGTAATATTAAAGATAATCTTTATATTTACCCAATAGCTGATGATGTTCCTGCTAATAGACAAATAGGACAATATGGTAGATTTTATAAAGAAAGAGCATTCTATGTTGATCGATTTGGAAGTAATATTAAAATTAGCTATCAAAATAATATAGAGAATGAAAAATTTGGAAGCGACACTAATAAAATTGCATACGATAAATTGGTTTATTCTGCTCATGATTATTATGGTAATCCTAGATATCCTTTTGTTCTTTATTCAAAAGATTTTGAAACAGAACCTTTCGGATATAATCCGAATCAAAATCTTCTTTATAAATTGCATGACGGATATAAATTTAATGTAAGTTATTTACTTAATGCTTATGATAATAATAAGCTTATTGAAGAACTAAAAAGTAAGTCAATTGCATATACATTAGGTTCTGCTACAATTTTAGGAAAAGTTAGTGATGATCCTAGTGATGGAAAATTTTATGTTATTACCAATCATCATGTCCAAAATAATAATAAAACCGAATCCGATTTAATTGGCACCATAAATGACGGAACAACCGTAAGCATTGTTTATAATGGCTACGACCATGACAGAAGAAACAGGGACGCTATAGCTCCTTCGTGACCAATATGAAGCGGAACTAATCAATATTCTAATCCTAAAAATCAAGATCTAACTAGAAAATTAGATGAACAAAATAGCTATTCTGAAAAAAGAAAAGGATTGATATTTAAAACTGGAAAATGAGTTGATCTAACTATTAGCATTATAGATGTTAATTCTTTAATAGAGGATGCAAAGCGTAAAAATAAATTTGGCTTATCATTAGATTATGCAAAATGATTCAAACTTGAACCAACAAAATTTAATACAATTTTTAGTGATTACTCACCGATTTTATATGGTAAAGGATATAACAGCGAAGTTTTAGGAAATGATATTAATACATTCAATGGTAGCTTTAATGCTTTATTTAATGGATGGCCTTATCACAATGAAAATGGATACCTTGTAACTAGAGCATCAATAGGACAAGAAAATATTTCATATAAAAGACAAACTAAATTTGTTCCTACTTTCTTTGCTGGCGGTAACAGTGGAACAGGGGTTCAAGGTCCGGGAGGATATTATTCAACCATTAATTCAGGATATCCTCTTAGGGGGCTTGTGTCTTGAGATTATCTTAACCCAGATTATAATTATTTAGGTCTCACTACAGAAAAAGCTCCGCAATTTTTAGATGCAAATGAACGTTCATTTGCAGCGGCAGTTTTAAAACTTAATGCATATGATCCTAGTTCCTACAATTTACCTTGATATTGAGATTTAAAGAAAAATAATTAATTATTTAACTAGTAACTTTCGTTAAATAAAAAGTACATAAAAAATTTTATGTACTTTTTATTTTTGTCTTATAGCAAATAATTTTTGCTAATTAGTTTGAAAAGTATACTGTGTTTTTGTATGCAAATTCTTAATTAATTATTTATTTGTTAAAGGATTTGAAATATAAATTATGGTTTTTATCTTAGTGATTTTTAGGTTATTAAAAAACAGATATCTAATATCTAAATAAATTAGCTACCGTTTTAAGAAAATATTTTTGTTTGTTAGTAGTTAATAAATTGATTTAATGACTTAGTTTAATTATTTTAAAAAAATTCATTTTTTATTTAGTTTTTTTTATTTTACTTAATGTTTGATTTACCTTTGATAATAATTTATCTAAATTTTGGTCTAATTTATCTAAATTTTGTGATGTTAATCTGAATTCATATTGCTCTTTTTCTGAATTTGTGGATTTAAATAGTTTTTTGTCATGTTTGTTTTCTTGTTGAGTTTTATATGTTTTTTTAATTTGCACTTTATATAAATTTGGAATTTTAATTTGAGTTCATTCAAAATTAGATTCTAAAAGAGAATATTTTTGAATTGGCTCTAAGAAAGTATTTCCTTTAGTATTTTTAATAATTAATAAATTATTTTCTTTTGTTGGGTAAATATCCGAAATAATCAATCCTTTTTCTTTGTTTGAATCTTTGAAAATTGACTTTCCTTTAATGTTTTTAGGTACATAAGGAATTTTTTGATTATTTATCTTTTTGAATTTTCCATCATTAGTTACAAAAGCAATATCATCATTGTAATGTGCTATTGTAAAATTTTTTACAAGATCAGATAAAGATAAATAAATACCTTTATTTCCTTTGGCTTTTGTATTGTAAATAGCAATATCGTTTTCAGAATATTTACTTAATAGTCCGCCTTCTGTAATTATGATTATATCTTTAGTTCCATTTGATAAACAAGCATTTACCAATACATCATTATTTTCTAAAGACATTGCTGTATAGGTTTTGTTCATGCGAGAAACTTGGAAATTTTTTAGCAAAGTTTTTTTGAACATACCGTTTTTTGAGCCCATAACTATGTAAAATGGTTTCTCTCATGAAGATACATCAATAATTGAAATAATCTTTTCATTTGGGTGAACATCAACAAAATCTGTTAAATGCATACCTAGATCTTTTCATTTGGATTCATTAATTTGATATACAGGAATAATGGCATAATTACCAAAGTTAGTAATGATTAATAAATGGTGTAAAGTGTTTGCTTTGTCGTAGTAAATCAAATAATCATCTTCTTTTAACATATAATTTGAAAAATCATTTGAATCAGCAACTCTTTGGGAAATTCTTTTGAAGTATCCGCGCCTTGAGATTCCTAAAATAACTTCTTCTTCTTTAATTAAGTCGGTTTTATCGTAATTAAATTGGTATTCTTCCTCAAGAATTTCAGTTTTTCTTTTGGTGGAAAAATCTTTTTTTATTTCCATTAAATTACTAATTAAAAATAAATTAAATTTATCTGTATTTGATAAAAGTTCTGTAATTTTAGCAATTTCTTGATTTAATCATTTTTCTTCTGCTAAGAATTCTTCTTTGTCGGTTTTGCTTAAACGATATAGTCTCATTTGAGCAATAGCGGTAGCTTGGTTTAGTGTAAAACCAAAATTTTTGATTAAATCTTGAATAACCCCTTCTTTAGAACCTTTACTTTTACGAATTATTCGAATCACTTCATCTGTAATTTCACTAACTTTAATAAAACCTATAATAATTTCAAGCCTAAGCTGATGTTTATTAAGATCATATTTTAAGGTTTTGGTTTTTATATTAGTTATGTGACTAATATATTCTTGTAATAATTTTAATAGTGGTGCTGTAATTGGCGAATTATTAGAAATGACAGTATTGTTGTAATTATAAAAGACTTGTAAAGAAGTTTTTTGAAAGAGATAATTCATAATGCTGATCTCATTAGCATCATTTTTAAGAGTAATTAAAATGCTTATACCATTTCTATCTGATTGATCTTTGACTTCAACGAAACCATCGATATTCTCATTAATAGCTAATGTTTCAATTTCATATACTAAAGATGATTTAATAACACCATAAGGGATTTCGTAAATTTCAATAAATTTATTTTTGCTATCTTCAAAAGTACGATATTTGCTAAATAAACGAATTTTTTCTTTTTTATTTGTCCCATTGCTAAAAGCTTCTAAAATTCCTTTATTACCATAAATAATTCCCCCTGTGGGAAAATCAGGACCTAAAATAATTTTAGATAAAGCTTCAAAGGTTAAATTTGGTTTTTTAATTAAAGCAATCGCAGCATCAATAACTTCGCCTAAATTATGCGGTGGCATATCAGTGGCCATACCAATGGCAATTCCTTTTGCACCATTTACAAGTAAATTAGGAAAAATAGAAGGCAACACTTCAGGTTCAATTTCAGAATCATCAAAGTTAGGCATAAAATCAACGGTATTTTTTTTGATATCACCCAAAATATAAGTAGTTACTTTTGACATTCTTACTTCTGTATAACGCATAGCAGCAGCTGGATCATCATCAATTGAACCGACATTACCGTGCATATCAAGTAACTTGGTGTTCATTTTTCATCATTGAGACATATTGACCATAGCTTCATAAACAGATGAATCACCATGTGGGTGATACTTACCAATAACATCTCCAACTACACGAGCAGATTTTTTATATGGTTTATCAAAAGTTAATCCAAGAGAATTCATTGCGTATAAAATTCTTCTTTGAACTGGTTTTAAACCATCTCGAACATCCGGTAAAGCACGCTGTTGAATTACGTATTTAGAGTATCTTCCGAAGCCTTTTTCAATTATTTTATCGATTGAGTTATTGATGATTTTTTCTAATTTTTTATTCATATTTTTCCTTTTGCATTAAAATTTTACTTTAAAGTAATAAAAAAATTATTAAGACATTAAAAATATCAACCTAAGTTGATATTAAATCTTTACAAAGACTGGTTTTTTTGTTCGTTTGGACTTTATTCATTCATATAAGCTAGGAATGAGCATAATTATAAGAAAAGCAACAAAAACAATAATTAACATTAAATTCCCTATGATTGATTCGTGATTTTGGTAATGAATTGCTAATGCTAAATCAACAAAGGGTTGAATAATTGATATTATCATTGAAATAAAAACAATCACTATAGCTATAATTGCTGAAGGAACAAAAAATCTGCTTTTAACTGTTTTGATTTTGTTTGTTCGGCGATTTTTAAGTCCTCCAATAATTGCAGTTGCTAAAAAGATGAAAGCAATGACTGATAGCCATGTAGATATTAAATCAACAAAGGTATATAAAGAAGCCATGCTATTTGAGTCTTCTCTTTCATAAACACCAATATAATCTTGTCCAGGAATATAAGCAAGGGCTCCAATTATAGTTAAAGACACCACAGGAATAATTGTGAGTATCATTGATAGGATTCCACCAATAATTGGAGTTTCGTCACTAAATTTATTTTTTCATTTTGTCGGACAATACAATTCATTAGTTTTCATTAAGTGTTCTAAAAATCTAGGACCTCACATAGAATAACCATTGATAATCCCGAGCACACCAAAGGCTATAGCTATATTAACAACACCAAATACCCAACCAGCATTTTTAGATTTGAGTCAATCCCCAAATCCGCTAAAGCTTCCGCCTTTTGTTCCAAGGGACATTGATATTGCAATTATTAAATATAAGAACGTAATTATTCCAATTCCGATAATAATGGCCAATGGTAATTTTTTAGGATTTTTCATTTCTGTTTGAATTCCAGCGGTTAAATAAAATCCATCATAGGCAAAGAAAATCGCTGCTAAAGAACCAAAAATCCCAATTAAAGGACTAATTTTAAAGAAAGTAGTTTCAGGGTTAATTTGTGTAATTCATTTTGTGTGAGTAATGTCCAAGTTTTCCGCGTGTCCTTCTATGTACATTACTACAAATCCTAATACACTAGCTACCACAAGAGGTATAAACTTCACAGCCATAATCACTCAATTATGATAGTTTCCGATTTTACTAAAAATTCCAGGCACTAAAATAAATCAGGCTGAAATCAACAGTACAATTAATAACCAAATTAATCAATCGACATTGGTTCCAAAATTATTTTGAAGACCAAATCCAGTTAAACCATCCTGAAAAGACATAATAAAATAAAAAGGCATATAAAAGTATGTTAAAGGAAGAGAAATAAAAACCATGAAATTTTTACACATTTTATAAATGTGTTTATTTGAAAAGGTTTTATTTCAACCAATCATTCCTAAATTATCATTTTGTGAACTTGTAATTTCAATTAGCGCAAGCCCAAGAGCAACAATTGCAACTGCAGCTACAATTCATGATATGATTGCGAAAATTAAATTATTTCCTGAATTAGATAATACTGTGCTTGATTTAAAGAAAATTCCGGCACCAATTGCTGAACCAATTACCATTAAAATAGCTGAGAAAAATCCAATTTTACGATAAAGAGGAGCATTAGCAATTAATTTTTGATCATTATTTGCATTATTCATAAAATTCCTTGCTCTTTATTTTTAATATTCTTTTTGATCTTTTAATTTTAACATTTTTCATGTGAATCACAAATATGATTTAAAAATAAAAAGCAGCTTATCACTGCTATTGTTTAGATTTTTTTGGTTTTATACCAAAGATAGAATTAATTTTTTCTTTTGTTGGTTCAAATACTAAGAATGTACCGGCAACACATGCATCAGCTCCTGCCTTAAAGCACTCAGGACCTGTTTTATCATTAATTCCTCCGTCTACTTGAATAAGATATGGGAACCCCTTAGTGAAACGATATTCAGATAATTGCTTGATTTTATCAATGCTTTCAGGAATAAATTTTTGCCCACCTTTTCCAGGTTCAACTGACATTACAAGAACTAACTTAAGATATGGTAAGAACTTTTTAATTTCGCTAACTTTGGTTGTAGGTTTAATAGCCATTCCAATATTAAATTCAGTTTTTTGAAGAAAATCAAGGAACTCTTCTTGAGCGTTATCATCTAATGCTTCAAAGTGTACGGTAAAAATATCAACATTATCTCTAAGTTGTTCAATATATGGAACCGGATCATTAACCATTAAATGGGCATCTTTAAAATGAGGAAGTCCTTTAGTATCAATTTCAATAATTTCTTCTGGAGTTATTGCGGTATTTGGTACAAATTGTCCATCCATAATGTCATAGTGAATTCATTTTATGCCATTGTTAACAAGAGTATTTGCTACTTCTAATCTTTTTTCTGATTCGATATTTAATAAACTTGGTGTTACGAATCTATTTTTAAATTTTTTCATGATTACTCCTTATTTTTCTAGTTGTGTTTGTAATTTTACATAATTTTCGTACCTAAATTGCGGAACTTGTTCTGTGTTTATTTTTTGTTTAACTGCACAAACATTCTCTGGTTCATTTAAGTGTAAACAAGTACGGAATTTGCACATTTGAGCCAATTGGTCAAAGGTTTGAAAACTTCTTGATAGTTGATATTTATTAATATCTAAATCTAGTGATGAAAACCCTGGTGTATCAATTAAAAATCCATCATTAAAACTAATAATATTAATTGTTCTAGTGGTATGTTTTCCTCGTCCTAGTGCCTTTGAAATTGCTTGTGTTTGGTAGTTATTGTTACTAATTTTGTTAATAGTTGTTGTCTTACCTACTCCTGTTTGCCCCATAAATACTGAGTATTTGTTTTTGAATAAATTTTTTATTTTATTTAAGTATTTTGGATTTTGATTATCAATTAAATAAACTTGGTATCCCATTTTTTGATAAACCTCAGCTCAGTAAAAATTAGTTGTTAAATCAGTTTTTGTAAAAAATAAAATTGGATGAATTTTTTTAGCTTCCACAATTGCTAAGTATTTATCCAAAAGAAATGAACTAAATTCAGGCTCTTTAAAAGACATTAGTAAAATCATTTGATCAACATTAGCGACTTTAGGGCGAATAAACTCGTTTTTACGCTCGAGAACCTCTATTAGTTGACCATTTTGAAAAATTACATTATCACCTACAAGAGGGGTTATATTTTGGTACCTAAGTTTTCCAGCACCAGGAATTTTATGCTCAATGTTATTTTCATCTACAATTGTATAAATTCCTGAGTTAATATTAAAAATTTTACCCTGCATAAAACACTCCTGGATAAACAAATAAAATTATAATTATAGCAACTACTAAAATAGTAATAACAAGCAATAAAGCGATAAAAAGAAATTTATTAGTAGCTAAAAATTCAAATTTAGTTTTTTTAAATTGCAATGTTACAGGATCAATTGGTCCTTGTAATTTTTTGCTTGGAGTAATTGCTTCTCTTAAGTCTTTATTAAATTCTCAAACGGACTTATAACGTTTTTTATAATCTTTAGCCACGGCTCGAGCAATAATGTTAAAAATAGATCAAGGCACATCAATTGAGTTGCGAATATTTGGGAATTGTTTTTCTTTGTGCATTTTAATTGTTTCAACCTCGTTTTTTCCATTAAATGGATATTTGCCGGTAAGCATTTCATAAAAAACAATTCCTAAAGCATAAATATCAACGGCTTTTGTCACTTTTTCATGAATTTCAGGAGCTGCATAATACGGAGAACAAACAACCATACGTGTTTGAGTTAATCTTTGGCTTCCCGGTGCAAGAGAAATTCCAAGGTCTACAATTTTAATTTGTTGGTCTTTTGTTACCATAATATTTTGTGATTTAATGTCTCGATGAATAATGTGAAAATTGTGTAATTCTCCAATTCCTTCATTAATTTGTTCCATATAATTAATTGCTCTTCGAGTATCTAAACGCCCTTTGGATTTAATCAAATTACTTAATGTTTGGCCTTCTATATATTCCATTACATAATACATTTCAACATTATCTTCGTAAAAATCATAAAATTGTGGAATATGTTTACTTTTAATTTGTTTTAATAAGCTAGCTTCAGAACGAAAACGATGTGCACTTGCTTCTTGTAAAGGGCCTTTGTAATATTTTAGTGCATATTTAACTTCGGGGTTATCTTTTGGCGATACTAGAAATACCGTACCCATCCCGCCTGAACCAATTACTGATTTAATGTTATATTGCTCATAAACACTTGAGCCAGAAAGAATGAAATTATTTTGTTTTGTCATGATTTTCTCCAAATTGGATCACAATTGCACTAATATTGTCAGTAGAATGTGCTAATTTAGCTGTTTCTATTAGTTGATCAACTATTTGTTTTGGTTCTTTATCTTGGTTCATGATGTATTGGATTTCTGAATGGTAAATATAATCGTGAATTCCATCACTTGTGATTAAGATTTTGTCTATTTTTTGATAAATTTCAGGAACGATTTCTTCGCATTGAATTTCAGCACTTATATTAAGACCAATTGCTGATGTTAAGTAATTAGATTTTAAAAAATTTCTCGCAACTTCTTCAGGAAAACCTTCGTCAATCATTTTATTCATTACGTTATTATCTCTAGTGGCTTGCACGAGCTTATAGTTGCTTAAAACGTATGTGCGAGAATCTCCGCAGTTAAAAATTACTCCTGTTTTTTGGTTTACAAAAAGCAAAAGTCCAGATAATGTTGTGCCCATGTTTTTGAGTTTTGGATTATTTTCGGCAACCTTTTTAATGTTTTTTTTAGTTTCTGCAACAACTTGATCTATTCAGTTTTGAACAAAAACAAAATCAAAGTTTGTTAGTTTGTTTTGAAAGTTCTCGCCAAAATCACGGACAACTATTGAAGCAGCTTGGTCTCCGCCTTCATATCCGCCAATACCATCGCAAATCATAAATAAAAAAGCGCCTTCTTTTTCAAAGACTCCAATTCTGTCGTCATTTTTGAGGCGAAAATCATTTTTAATTGACTTTTGGTAGTGTTTCATCAATCCCTAGTTCCTTGTGTAAAATTTCTCTAATTTCATTTGCTGCACGTTCAGGGATATCGTTAATAATTTTGTACTTAAAAATAGCAGATTCAGCAATTTCTTCTTCGGCTTTTTTAAGACGAGTTTTCATAACTTCTGGTGACTCTGTTCCGCGATTGATAATTCTTTTTCTAAGATCATCTATTGATGGAGGACCAAGAAAAATAGTAATTAAATTGTATTTTTCTTGGTCATCATTATTTTGTGAAAATTTTTCGATAATTTGTTTAGCTCCCCGTGTTTCTATTTCTAGCATAGGAACTTTATTTTTTTTGTGAATTTTATCCAGTTCAGAATATAAGGTACCATAGTAATTATTGAAGTGATATGAGAATTCAATTAATTTACGTGACTTAATTTTATTTCTAAATTCATCAACGCTAATAAAGTGATAATGAATTCCATTAAGCTCACCTTGTCGAGGCGCTCTTGTAGTAGCGGAGCAAGACAAAGATAAATTTAATTCTTCAAAATCAAATAAATATCTTTCAATAGTTCCTTTGCCAACTCCACTTGGACCTGTGAAAATAATAATTGGTTTCTTTTTATCCTTCATAATAATTTTCCTACAATATTACCTAATATTTCTTTATATTATAGCATTATTTAGTTAAAAATAAATTAGTCCAAGTATTGATAAATTCTAAAAAGCAAGGCATTTTTTAGTAAAATTGAAATACTTAAACAAAGGGGTTATATGTTTTTGAAATACTATAAACCAAGTGGGGTTTTTTCAAACTCTCAAATTCGCAAAATTGGTCGTTCATTAGGTACTTCCAAAATCGGGCACAATGGAACATTAGATCCAATGGCAAGCGGGTTGATGATTTTGGCTACCGAAGATGACACCAAGTTATTGCAATATCTCAAAGATTCAAAAAAAACTTATATTGCTCAAGCTAAGCTTTTTTATTCTAGTGAAACTTTGGATAATTATCAAGTTGACTTAATTGAACACCCTAAAATCAAAATAGACCAGGCAAAACTTCAAAATGCTATCAATAAAGTCAAACAATATACTGAGCAAATTCCGCCTAAAGTAAGTGCTAAAAAAATCAACGGAAATAGAGCTTATGACTTAGTTCGTCAAGGTGTAGATTTTTCATTAAAAAAACAAAAAATTGAAATTTTTGAATTAGAATTAATCGACTTTATTGAATCATATTTTACCTTTACTATTAAATTACAAATTAGCGCTGGAGGATATGTTCGTTCAGTTTTGCGTGATATTGCTCAACTTTTAGGAACTCATTGCGTAATGACTTCACTAGTGCGAACTGCAATTGGTGATATTGATATAGATGGTATGCAAGAAGAATCAATACAAGAAATTCCCTTTGAACAATTAATTGATTTACCGAAAATTGATTATCAAGAAAGTTATAAAAAAGAGCTCAAAAATGGAGCAAGAATTAAAATTCAAAAACCCAATGGACTATATTTAATGGTCAATAAGGAATTGGTACTATCAGTTGGTATGATAGAAAAAGGCTTTTATTATCCTAAAAAAGTCTTTCAAGAAAGGATTTAAATATGAGAACACTTCAGGATATTATTAAAATTGCTGCTTTTGATGTGGATGGAACTTTATTGCCAAATACCCATTTAGGATTTCCAATTGAAACTCGCCAAATGTTTGGTGAATTAAAAAAGAATGGAATTGTAACTGTTATTGCCACTGCTAGGGAATTTGCAACTATTGGGGATTTTTTGGAAAAATTAGCACCAGTGGATTACTTTATTGGAGCTAATGGCTCATTTATTTGAGATGTGGCTAATAAAGAATTTGTTTATAAAAAGACCTTAAATAAGGAAGAAGTTATTGAGCTTTATAATGAGTTTAAATCTGAAATTCAAGGGTTTTCAATTTCAGATTTTGACAAAGTTTTTAAATCAGAAGGATTAAATACAGATTCTTGATTTATTCGTCCTAATGTTCATAATTACTATGATTTCGAAGAAGAACTTTTAAGCACTGACAATTTATATTTAATTACTATTAATCGCGAGAATCCAAAAGAATTAATTGACAAAATTCAATCATTTATTGATAAAAAAGGTTTATCAATGGAAGTGAATTCAATTTGAAGTAGAGGATTGTTTATTTCGCCTAAAGGAATTAACAAATCAGCGACTCTGCAAGTTCTTTGTGATCGATTAAATTTAAAAATGGATAATTTAATTGCTTTTGGAGATTCTTCAAATGACTTTGAAATGATTCGTGATGCTGGCTTTGGAGTTGCTATGGAAAGAGCATCTCAAAAATTAAAAAATGTTGCTCAAGCAGTTGCTTTAGATTGTGAATATCAAGGTGTGTACCTTAAACTTAAAGAACTAGGATTAATTTAATGTCTTTTACTCCTCGAATTGCAATCTTTGATGTTGATGGAACAATTTTAAAAAAAGATTCGCTCACTTTTAGTGACAAAATTAAATGATCTTTTGAAAAATTGCATCAAAAAGGAATTAAGATTGCCATAGCTACGGCAAGAGATTTTGTTTCTATGCTTGATTTTTGTGAGCAATTGCAATATGTTGATTATCTAATTGGAGCTAACGGAGCTTTTGTGTGAGAATTTCAAAAACAAGATTATTTATATAATAACTTTTTGAATAAAGATGAAGTGAAGCTTTTATTTGATGAATTATCAGAAATTTTTCAAGGAATCATTGTTTTATCTAAAGATTATGCTTATGCTAGTGAAACTTTTAATAAAAAGCATTGATATTTTGCCCCTTTTGCAGAAAAAATTAAATTGTACAATCGCAAAGAAATTGCCAAAGAAAATTTATTTTTTATTGAAATTAGAGACGAACATTTTTTGGATAAAAAATCTTTTCTTGATGAATTTTTCAAAAAACATAATCTTAATTTAACTTTATCTTCTTTTTGAAACCGCGGAGCATTTATTAGTAACTTAAATGTCTCAAAAGGAACGGCAATAAAAAATTTATTAAGTAATTTAGGGTTTCAAAACCAAAGTGTAATTGCCTTTGGCGATGGACACAATGATCTTGATATGCTAAGTTTATCCGGCTATGCCATTGCTATGGGAAATTCTTCAGATGAAGTTAAACAAATTGCTAATTTAGTTACCAAAAGTGTTGAAGAAGACGGTGTGTATTTTGCTTTAAAGGATTTAAAAATTATCTAATGGATATTTATAAGTTAAATAATTTTCAAGCTCAAGATGGCGATAACTTTATTATTGGATCTTTTGAGTCCTTTCATATTGGTCATTACCAACTTTTTAAAAATATCCGAAATAATCCTGGCCGTAAAATCATAGTTACTTTTAATAATGAATTAGGTATGCCTAAATTTAATGGTCAAATTTTTACGGATAATTACGCTAAATACACTTTGCTAGCATCACAAGGATTTGATGCAGCAATTGAATTGAATTTTAATGAAATCTCGCAACTAGATGGGAAGGATTTCCTTAGCAAAATTGTCCAAAATGCTCATCATTTAACTATTTCAGTTGGTAAAGACTTTCGTTTTGGCAAAAATGCTCACTATCAAGCTAGTGATATTCAAAAATTCACTAGTGCAGAAGTTTTTTTAAATGATTTATACAAATTTAAAAATGTTAAAATTTCAACTTCTCACTTAAAAAATTTATTAGAGTATGGTCAAATTGATTTATTAAATATTTTATTGGTAGAGAATTATTCTTTTGGAGCTAAAATTAAAGGCAAAACTTTGTTGCAAGTTCATGAAAAACTTGCTTCAATGCATTCTGGTATTTATAATGCTTTAGTGCATGATGGGGTTTTAAGTTATTTTGCAATTTTGCATATTAATTTTGAAAATCAACGCCAGATTTTGCTCATTGATGCTAAAAATAATTTTAGTAACAACAAACAAGTGCTTATTGAAGTCTTGCATACAATAAGATTAATTACCCAAAAAGCCCAAGATCAAATTTTCGAACAAGACATCCTTCAAGCTAAGAATTATTTCATTGACAAATTCGTGAAAAAATAAAGTTTGTAGTATAATTAATTCACTAATTAAATTTTTAAAGTAAACACAAATTTTAGACTTGGTTTAGAGGATTTTTAAGCTAGGTTTAAAACATAATTCAAAGGAGAAATTATGGTTTCAAAACAAAGAAAAGCTGAATTAGTTGCTAAATATGGAAAAAATGCTAAAGATACAGGGAATACATTTGTTCAAATTGCTATTTTAACTGAAGATATCGAGCTTTTAAAACCTCACTTCAAACAAAATCCTAAAGATAACCATTCAAAAAGAGGATTTTTAGCAAAAATTTCACAACGTAAAACCTTATTAGCACACCTTAAGAAAACTAACCCAGCTGAATACGCTAGATGTTTAGAAGAACTTAACATTCGTAAATAATTTAAAGCAACCAAAATTGGTTGCTTTTTTATATTTTTCTAACATTGAATTTAATAAAATATTAAATATTATGGGTACATCTTTTATTAATGGAGTTTATCTTGGTTATCAAAAAGTAAGTGATAATAATTTTATTACTTCATTTATTACTGATAATGGTATGTTTAAGTTGCGGGCTTTTGGACTTGAAAATTTAACATCCAAAAATAGAAATAATTTAATTCCTGGTGCAGTTGTCAAATTAGAGTACTTTGCTTCTCGTTTTCCTGAAGGTATTGGAAGACTCAAAAAAGCAACCAAAATAGATCGCTTTGAAGTAATTGATCTTGATATTGTTGCTTTTTATCAAAAGTGCTATAAATTTTTTCAACAAATTCAAGAACCTAATTATTTGGTAAAACTATATCAACATTTGATTGAAAAATCCATTAAAGAAAATTTAAATGCTATTTTAATTATTATATATATGCATGGACTAGTTCATTTTGGAGCTAGATTGTCATATTGACATTGTGCTAAATGTAATAAGACTACTAAATTAACAACTTTTAATTTTGAAGAAGGTGGTTTTTTGTGTACATTGCATCACCGTGGAAAGTATATGTCAAGGTATGCTTTAGAGCATTGTTACTATATATATACAAAACCTTTAGTCTTCCTTAAGAAATATGATCCATCAATTATATCTGAAATTTGGTTTTATGGACATAGTTATAATCTTTCAAAAAAGTTATTTAAAATTTAAAAAAAATATTTGACTTTTTATTTTTTGTATTATAATAATATTACGCTTTAAGACGCGAAGCTAACTAAGTAAAAAAAGAATTAAAAAAATTCAAAAAAATGTTTTGAAAAAAATTCTTTTGATGTTATAATAATTTAGCAACGAAAAAAGCAAACAAGTTCTTTGAAAACTAGATATACACAAAATACATGACAGTCAATTTTTTCGAGAGTTTGATCCTGGCTCAGGATGAACGCTGGCTGTGTGCCTAATACATGCATGTCGAGCGAAGTTCTTCGGAACTTAGCGGCGAATGGGTGAGTAACACGTACTTAACGTGCCCCTTAGATTGGAATAACGCTGAGAAATTAGCGCTAATGCCGGATACTTATTAAGTT
>NZ_KL370785.1:126956-425216 GCF_000701485.1 Mycoplasmopsis sturni DSM 22021 | reverse complement strand
AAGTCAGACCGTGAGGACTGGTGGAGCGCTTAGAAGTGAGAATGCCGGTATGAGTAACGATTCGTGGTGAGAATCCACGACGCCTATTGGGAAAGGTTTCCTGGGCAAGGTTCGTCCACCCAGGGTTAGTCAGGACCTAAGGAGAGGCTGAAAAGCGTATCCGATGGACAACGGGTTAATATTCCCGTACTATCTATGACTGTGATGGAGTGACGGAGAAGGATAGCACTACCTATTATTGGATTTGGGGGTAAGCTTAAACTGGTGAACATAGTTAAATGCGTGTTCTATAACCGGGATAAGTGATGCATAGGCGCATGCTGAATTGTGTGATTTCATGCTTCCAAGAAAAGCTTCTAAACGTTAAACTCATAGATACCTGTACCGAGAACGGACACACGTTCCCAAGATGAGTATTCTAAGGCGAGCGAGAAAACTAGTGTTAAGGAACTCTGCAAATTAACCCCGTAAGTTCGCGAGAAGGGGTGCCATCTTGATGGCCACAGTAAATTGTGAGGGGCAACTGTTTATCAAAAACACAGCTCTCTGCTAAATCGTAAGATGAAGTATAGGGGGTGAAGCCTGCCCAGTGCCCGAAGGTTAAGCAGATGTGTTAGCTTATGCGAAGCATTGAAGTGAAGCCCGGGTGAACGGCGGCCGTAACTATAACGGTCCTAAGGTAGCGAAATTCCTTGTCGGCTAAATACTGACCTGCACGAAAGGCGCAATGATCTCTCAACTGTCTCAACACTAGACTCGGTGAAATTATGGTCCCAGTGAAAACGCTGGGTACCCGCATCAAGACGAAAAGACCCCATGGAGCTTTACTACAACTTCGTATTGGAACTTGGCCTAACATGTGTAGGATAGGTGGGAGACTATGATCTTAAGGCGCTAGCCTTAAAGGAGTCGTCCTTGAAATACCACCCTTGGTATGTTGAGTTTCTAACCTGCTACCGTTATCCGGTAGGGGGACAGTGCGTGGTGGGTAGTTTGACTGGGGCGGTCGCCTCCTAAAAGGTAACGGAGGCGTTCAAAGGTACACTCAATACGGTCAGAAACCGTATGTAGAGCGCAAAGGTAGAAGTGTGCTTGACTGCGAGACCTACAAGTCGAGCAGGTGCGAAAGCAGGACTTAGTGATCCGGCTGTACGTCATGGAACGGCAGTCGCTCAACGGATAAAAGTTACCCTGGGGATAACAGGCTTATCTTGCCCAAGAGATCACATCGACGGCAAGGTTTGGCACCTCGATGTCGGCTCATCGCATCCTGGAGCTGGAGTCGGTTCCAAGGGTTTGGCTGTTCGCCAATTAAAGCGGTACGCGAGCTGGGTTCAGAACGTCGTGAGACAGTTCGGTCCCTATCTGATGTGGGCGTTGGAATATTGATGAGAGCTGCTCTTAGTACGAGAGGACCGGAGTGGACGTACCGCTGGTGTTCCTGTTGTTTCGCCAGAAGCATAGCAGGGTAGCTAAGTACGG
Source organism: Mycoplasmopsis sturni DSM 22021 (assembly GCF_000701485.1). GTDB lineage: Bacteria > Bacillota_I > Bacilli_A > Mycoplasmatales > Metamycoplasmataceae > Mycoplasmopsis > Mycoplasmopsis sturni. The sequence goes on along the minus strand of NZ_KL370785.1, from coordinate 423,734 downwards.
AAAGGATAACCGCTGAAAGCATCTAAGTGGGAAGCCTCCTCAAAGATAAGTATTCCCTTGAAATTCCTTGTAGACTACGAGGTTGATAGGATGGAAGTGTAAGTGTAGTAATACATTCAGCTGACCATTACTAATAAATTGATAGGTTTAAAAGTTAAGATGTATTTAGACATTTTAATGAATTATTTTCATCATTACTATTCAGTTTTCAAAGTGCATTATGTGCGCAAGCACATTTTTTTATGCTTTGAAATTAAGGACCTATTTGTTTATAAAATAAGGTATTTTTGATATACTTTAAAGGTATTTTAGAAAGGTATAAAATATTAATGAGATTGCAAAATGTTAGTTTTGCTGTATCACGGTTATTTTATAAAGTTCAAAATAATTGAAAATCATTTTGAAGTACAAAAGATATTGGCAAAAAAATTATTTATACATTTTTATTGTTAAGTATTTTTGTTATTGGTACAACCATTACAGCACCATTTATCAAATTAAATGCAGCTTCTAGTTTAGGACAGAGCAATTCATTTATTGATACATTAAATTTAATTGGTGGAGGAGGACTAAAACAGTTCTCTGTTTTTGCGTTAGGAATTAGCCCGTTTATTAATGCATCATTAATTATGATGATTTTGCAAACTAGACTATTCCCTCCAATTTATAAATTATCACAAAGTGGACCGCAAGGGAGACGTAAAATCAACATTATTACTCGTTTTGCGACCTTAATTATTGCTTATCCTCAAGCGGTATTTTTAATGAAATCTCTTTCAGCAGGAGGGCAATATAGCTCATATATTCGTTTTGCTGATAATATTCCTTTTTCGGAAGTTAGTTTAACTTATTTTATTTTGCCTACAATTTTAACTGCAGCTTCATTACTTGCTCTTTTTATTTCTGAACAAATTACAAATAAGGGTATTGGGAATGGAACTAGTTTGATTATTTTTGTTGGAATTGCTTCAAGATTACCATATCAATTCCAAAGTGCTTATGGGCACTATATTGGGGATTTAGGAAGTGCTAATGGTACTTTGGTAGGAATTATACAATTCATTACTTATATTATCGCTTACCTTATTTGCGTTGTCATTGTTTCGATTTTTTATAATGCCGAACGGCTAGTGCCGATTCAACAAATTGGAGCCGGAAGAAGCCGTAATTTAAAAGAAATGGGAAAATTACCAATCAAACTTAACCCAGGTGGAGTTATGCCAATTATTTTTGCTATGATGGTGCTTTCTTTTCCATCGATGATTGTTAATTTCTTACCTAATGATAGTGCTTCAAAACAATGAATTAATATTAACTTACAATTTACTCAACCAATAGGTCTTTCGCTTTTAATTTTTATTACTTTTGTCTTTTCAATTGTAATGGGGCTTCAACAATCAAGAGCTGATAAAATTGCTGAAGACTTTGCTAAAAATTCAACTTTTATTCCTGGAGTTAGACCAGGAGAAGAAACGCAAGATTATTTAATTGCGATTGTTTTTCGTCTTAGCTTATTCTCTGCCTTTTATCTTGTTATTCTAGCATCAATGCAATTTGTTGAAATTTTAACTGGAGCTCTTAATCCTGCGACATCATTTGGTGGAACTTCGTTAATGATTTTAGTCTCAGTAGCACTTGAAACAGTAGCGCAATTACAAGCTCGGCGTAAGACACACCGCCTTTCAAGAGCTAAAGTACTCTCAAGAGAATACCTTGCTGCTTCGCGAGAACTTCAAGAAAGAAAACACAAGGAAGAATCAGAAGGATTATTATGATAACAAAAGATTTAATTTTTATGGGACAACCAGGAGTTGGTAAAGGAACTGTTGCTTCATTATTGGCTTCTAAAACTGATTTAGTACATATTTCTACAGGGAATATTTTTCGTGAAGAAATTGCCAACAAAACAACATTAGGACTTGAAGTGGAAAAAATTGTTACCACAGGTGGATATGTTCCTGATGAAATTACTAATGCAATTGTGAAAAATGCACTTGAGAAATTACAAAAACAAAACAAGCATTTTATTTTAGACGGATATCCAAGAACATTAGCACAAGCGCAATTTTTAAATTCCTTGCCTGGATTTAATTTTAAGGTAATTGAATTGGTAGCGCCTGAAGAGCTCATTTATGAACGTTTAAGTGGTCGCAGAAGTTGCCCCGTATGCAAAACTGGATATCATGTGAAGTTTATGCCGCCTAAAAAACCTGAAATTTGTGACAATGATAATTCACCATTACAAATCCGTAAAGACGATACAATTGATGCTATTAAGCATAGATTAGATATTTATCAGGAGCAAACCAAACCTCTTATTGAGTACTACCAACAAATAGGTAATTTAGAACAAATTCAAGCAACTTCAACCCCAGAAGAAATCGCTACAAAAGTACTTGAAAAATTATCATAAAATGGTAAAATTTACATACTTTTTAAATATATGAATAAAAAAATTAAAAAACCTTGGGTAAAAACCCCAGAAGAAATTCAAAAAATTACCAAAAGTTGCAAAATCTTGGCAGAAGTCAAACAAGTTATTTATGATTTTGTAAGACCAGGAGTTTCATTAAAAGAGATTGATCAATTAGCTTTTAATGAAATTATTAAGCGAAACGCCAAGCCTGCCTTTCTCGGTCTTTATGGCTTTCCAGGGACTGCATGTCTCTCTGTTAATGAACAATTGATCCATGGTATCCCAAATAATTACATCCTTAGAGATGGGGATTTACTGAAAGTAGATTTAGGATGTATTTTTGAAGGATATAATTCAGATAGTGCTTTTACTATTGGTGTTGGAGTTGTCTCAAAAAGTAACCAAGAGCTAATTAATGTAGCAAGAGGAGCTTTTCGTGCAGGACTTAAAGCCATCAAAAAAGGAGCACGTATAGGTGATATATCTCATGCAATTGGGAATTATATTGCCAAAGCTGGTTACTACACACCACAAGAATTTTGTGGTCATGGAATTGGAAAAGAACTTCATGAATCGCCAGATGTATATAATTCTGGTAAAAAAGGAACCGGTCCATTACTTGAAGACGGGATGGTAATATGTATTGAACCAATGATTACTCAAAGTCCCGGAGTCAAGATTCTTAGTGACGGTTGAACCGTTACTTCTGTTGACCAAACTAATACATCACACTATGAACATACTGTTTTAATTCAAGATGGTAAAGGAATAGTGTTGACGAAAGGAATTTAATTTGGCTAAAGATGCAATCAAATTCAAGGCCGTTGTCAAGGAAACACACTCATCTGATTTATATTCAGTTGAACTTGAAAACGGAATAGTAATTAAAGCTCATATTTCAGGAAAAATGCGTGTAAATCACATTCGTATTTTGCCTGGTGATTATGTTGACGTTGAAGTTAGTCCATATGACCTTACTCAAGGTCGGATTACTTACCGTCATAAATAAAGGAGAAACATGAAAGTTAGAGCAAGTGTTAAAAAAATGTGTAAAGATTGTAAAATCATTAAACGTCAAGGAATTATTCGTGTAATTTGCATTAATCCAAAACACAAACAAAGACAAGGATAGAAGGGAATTATAAATGGCTAGAATTTTAAACGTTGAAATTCCAAATGATAAACGTGTTGTAATTTCACTTACATACATTTATGGTATTGGAAAAACTACTGCAAAACAAATTTGTGCAACCGCTAAAATTAGCGAAGATGCTCGTGTAAAAAATCTTTCAGAAGAAGAGCTTTCACGTATTCGTGAAGCAGCTAAAGAATATACAACTGAAGGTGACTTAAGAAGACAAGTTAACCTTGATATTAAGCGTTTAATGGAAATTAAATGCTACCGTGGAATTAGACACAGAAAAGGGCTTCCAGTTCGTGGACAAAGCACTCAGAAAAATGCTCGTACACGTAAAGGTCCTAGAAAAACTGTTGCTGGAAAGAAAGGTAAATAATAATGGCTCGTAAAACTAAAAAGAAAAATATTACTACAGCTGTTGCTCACATCCACTCAACTAACAACAACACTATTATTACCTTTGCAGATGAACAAGGGAATGTAATTGCTTGAAGTTCAGCTGGTGCAATTGGATACAAAGGGAGCAAGAAAAAAACTCCTTATGCAGCTGGTTTAGCTGCTGCTGCTGCATCAGAAGCTGCAAAAGAACACGGAGTTAAATCTGTTAAAGTTGAACTTAAAGGACTTGGAGCTGGTAAAGACGCTGCAAGAAAACAAATCGAAGTTTCAGGAATTACAGTAACTGAAATTAGAGATGTTACCCCTACACCACACAATGGAACAAGACCTCCAAAACGTGTCCTTAAACGTGAACGTGCAAGAAAATAATTAAATAAGTGATAAAGGAGTGAGTTTATGGAAAAAATGAAAAAACTCGAATATCTAGAAAAAACATCAATTGATAGTAATAGTGAATTTAAAACCGCTTTTACTTTAAAACCATTAGAAAGAGGTTTTGCTCAAACATTAGGAGTGCCACTTAGAAGAGCATTACTTTCAAATATTACTTCACTTGCACCATTTTGTGTAAGAATCGAAGGAGTAGATCACGAATTTCAAATTATTAAAGATGTTGTAGAAGATGTACCTACCATTTTAATGAATTTAAGAAAGGTTCGTTTTACTTACGATCCTGAAAATGTTCAAGATAACGACATTGTTAAAGCAGAACTTATTATTGAAGGAACAGGTAAAATTACCGCTAGATCTCTTGAAGTAGTTTCGCATGGAAGAATCGAAGTAGTTGATCAAGCCGTACATATTGCTACTGTACAATCAGAAGGTGCTTTAAAACTTGAAATGTTTATGCGTCCAGGTCGTGGATATGTTCCATTTGATGAAAACAAAGCCTTTTTACAAACTGTAATTGATAAATTAAATACCAACATTAAAAGAGCAAACTATCTTGCTGTGGATTCAAATTTCTCACCAGTGAAAAAAGTGGCTTATACTCAAAGAGAACTTAACACAGCTTCACCTCAAATTGAAGAAGAGTTAACTATCGATATTGAAACAGATGGAACAATTAGACCAAAAGATGCTCTTAAACAAGCATGTGAAATTTTAATTGGTCATTTAGAATTAATTGGAAATGTTGATCGTTTAGATGTTGATATTTTTGCAGTTCAAGAAGAAGAAGTGCAAGAAAAGCAACAAGAAACAGATATGCCAATTGATCAAATGGGACTTTCAGTTCGTTCATTCAATGCTTTAAAGAAAATCCACAAATACACCATTGGTGATGTGGCTCAAATGAGCAAAGAAGAACTTGAACAAACTAAAAATCTTGGTAAAAAATCACTTGATGAAATCGAAGAAAAACTCAAAGAATATGGTTTATCACTTAGAGAGGGGGATGAATAATGGCAAACCCAACCCAAATTTATTCACGTGACACAAAATGACGTAATGGTGTAATGCGTTCACTTACTACCGAATTACTTGTAAATGGTAGAATTACAACAACTTTAACCCGTGCAAAAGAACTTAGAAGACACACTGAAAGAATGATTACTAAAGCAAAAAACCCTACTTTAGCAAATAGAAGAGCTGCTGCTGCTTATCTTAGAGATATTAAAAACGCAGAAGGAACTAGTGCATTAAAATTACTTTTTGATACTATTGGACCTAAATATCAAGAAAGACAAGGTGGATACACCAGAATTATCAAACTTCCTAAACGTTTAGGTGATGCTACACGTATGGCAATCATTGAACTTGTTTAATTTTATTCTCATAATTACTACTTGAATTTACATCAAATCATGCGAAACTACGCATGATTTTTCTATTTTTTGATATCATTAAAACATGATTAAAAACAAATTGTGAATAAACTTAAATGAAAAATTAAATCAATGATTACTTCTTATTTTGCCAATAGTTTGAAGCGATGTTAAACTACAAAAGAATAACAAAGGAGTTAAAACCAAATTCTTAAATATTTTAAAATATGGTTATGCTTCTGGAATTATATTTGCTTGCATTGCTTCCTTTTTAATTCTTTTTATTCCAAGCGGACAAGAGGCTTCAACTGCGGCTAAAGTTTTTTTAACCTTAGCTCAAGTTCCGGTATTCTTTATTTTTATTATTGACTATTTAGCGCATATTTTAACTTATCCTCTTCGAGAAACAAATGTTCCACGATGAAAGTCTTACTTGCGTTTTTCCTATAGTTTTACTTCAATAGTAATTTTTTTATGTATTTTGGCATCAGTAAATGTTGTGACTATTTTTGCTGGTAAAAACGCTATTAATAGTCATGTTCTTAATGTGTTTAATACCTTTTCATTAGTTAGAATTATTCGGCTATTACTTGTCCTTAGACTGTTTTCGCCTTTTAAAATTATTTTTGATGTTTTTGCAAGTCAAAAAAAGGTCTTAATTTATGTTTTTATTATGATTTTAGTACTTATAACTATTTTTGCACTTGTGATTTGAAATGCCGAAATTAGCGAAATTAACAAAAATAAAGCCGAATTTATTCAAGCTCATGAAGATAGTTATAATCTCTTTTTGGCTCAAAGTGGCAATGAAAACGAAGCATATAATGCTTTAGTTGAAAGTTTACCCGCTGAAGCTCCTTCTACTAGTGGAACAGTAACGAACTTTTGAGATTCGCTTTACTTTACTACCATTACATTAACTACAATTGGATATGGAGATTTTTCACCTCATTCACCAACTGCAAAATTTATTGTTATTGTTGTTTCGATTTTAGGTATTGCTATTATTGCCATTCCATCAGGGGTTATTGCCGGAAGTTTCTTGCAACAAATTCAAACCCACTTAAGCAAACCAAAACAAGACAAAGAATCTAAACAACCAAAAGAGAAAAAAGTATCACAAGATTTAAAGGAAAATCATGATTAAAATTGGTTCGCATATCTCATTTAAAAAACCTGGATATTTGTCAGCAGCAGCAGCTGAGTCAATTTCCAACGGTGCTAATTGTATGATGATTTACTTAGGAGCTCCGCAAACAACATTAAGAGTTAACGTAGAAGCTTACAATTTATCTCAATACGAAATGATTTATCAAAATCAAATTGCTAAAGAAGATATTATTGTGCATGCACCATATATCGTCAATCCAGCTAATCCTGACAAAGCTGATTTTTCGATTGATTTTTTGGTTAAAGAAATCCAAAGAATGAATTATATTGGAGCTAAATATTTAGTATTGCACCCCGGGGCATACACTAAATACACTTCTCAAAGTGCTTTAGATACTTTAGTAGATTCTCTAAAGAAAATCCTCAACAAAACAGATGATGTAATTATTTGCATTGAAACTATGTCAGGAAAAGGAAGTGAAATAGGAATTAACTTTGAGCAAATTCGCTATTTGCTAGATTGAGTTAACTCAGATCGTTTAGCAGTATGTTTAGATACATGTCATGTTTGGGATGCTGGATATAATTTACATGCATATGATGATTTTAAGAAAGAATTAGATAGATATAATTTGTTAAAAGAAATCAAAGTAATTCATTTAAACGATTCAAAAAACTCTTTAGCATCACATAAAGATCGTCACGAAAATATCGGAAGAGGATTCATTGGTTATGAAACGTTGAGACAAATTGTACATGATCCAGATTTTGATAATATTCCAATTATTTTAGAAACTCCTTGAACTGAAGAAGGGCCAATTTATAAAGAAGAAATTGCTTGATTATTAGAAAAAAAATAAAAAGCCACTGATAAGAACTTCAAGATTTAGAATTTACTTAAAAAGTTGTATAATAACACTATTAACGTTATGCATACACAGGAGAAAATATGACACAAAATAAAATTTTAGATTCATACACAAGAAATGAGTTAATTAAGAAACTGAGAGGGTGAAAAACTCCAGTTTACGGAGTAGCCGGAACAGTTCGGAAAATGAATCCTGTGTGATTCTGAATTTTAATTATTCTTTTAGTTATTTTACTTATTTTACTTAGTGTAGAAATTGCATTTATCGCTGACTTCTTTAGATTTAGATATTCTGGTCAAGATGGACTTCTTATGACAGAAGTGCAACGTCACCACGGAATTTTCGGATGATTCTTCTAATTTAACAAGAAAACATATAAAAAGCGCCAACAGGGCGCTTTTTATATATATTAAAAGGTTTGAGCTTTTTGTTGAATTTCCTCTTCTAAACTAGATGCTAGTTCTTGTGGTGTCATTTGATTGATTGGTTCTACTTTGGTTCCGTAAATTTCAATAGAGTCCACTTTTTTTGCTCCTAAGAAATTTCAAGTTCCTTTAAGTCATTGAATATGTGATCCTCATTGGTATCAATCTTTTGGAGCTCCTTGAGAAGCAATCACCATTACTGAAAGGTGATCCAAAAGACCTTTAGCTTCACCTTTTTTAGAATATTTATAACTAAATGTTTTGTTAGCAACAGCAATTCCGTCAATAAAGTTTTTTACAACTGCAGCAGGTCCAAAATTAATCATTTGAGTTGAAATTACAACTTTATCTACATCTTTGAGCTTTTGGATTCAAAAGTCAGAATCAACATCATTTCAAAATGTAGCAAAATTATTAGCAGTTAGTGATGTTGAGGCAAATTTAGTGTCATTTAGGTTAACAAATTCAATTTGATCTTCAGGGTGTGCCGCTTTGTATTTTTTTTGAAATTCTAGAAGCACTTGTGATGAATAAGACTTGTCATTTGGAATAACACTTCCTTGTAAAAATAGCACTTTTTGCATTTATTTTCTCCTTTTTTGATATTTTTACTTTTTTCTTAGTGATGCAATAATTATATAACTTTTTATTTTTTTTATTTGAAACTACTTAAATAAATCTTTAATTGTTTTATAATATAAATTAACTTAAGTAAGCATAAAAAAGGAGTAAAATGAAGCGAATTGTTAGTGGAATTCAACCAACTGGAGACCTCACCCTAGGGAATTATATTGGGGCATTAAGAAACTTTATTGAATTACAAAATCAATATGAATCATACTTTTTTGTTGCTGATTTACATGCTTTAACAACAGGATCTGTTAATCCTAAAGAGCTAGAACAAGCACGCAAAAATACAGTAGCACTTTATTTGGCTTGTGGATTAGATCCTCAAAAAGCCACATTATTTTATCAATCATCAATTGTTGAGCACTCACAAATGATGTGACTTTGTAATTCAGAAGTAACAGTTGGTGAACTAGAGCGAATGACTCAATTTAAGGACAAATCGCAAAAACTAACCCAATCAAATGGAACTGTAAAAATCCCAAGTAATTTATTAATGTATCCGGTTTTAATGGCTGCAGACATTTTAATTTATAATGCTGATTTAGTTCCGGTAGGAGAAGATCAAATTCAACATTTAGAGCTTACAAGAAACATTGCTCAACGTTTAAATAAGCGTTATAAAATGGATTTAAAAATCCCTAATGGTTTTGTTCCGCAAATTGGAGCTAAAATTAAATCGCTTGTTGTTCCTAGTCAAAAAATGTCTAAAAGTGACAAAAACAAAAAAGGAACTATCTTTTTACTTGAAGATCCTGAAGTTGCTTATAAAAAAATTCTTAAAGCAGTTACTGATTCTGAAGGAAAAGTTTATATTTCAGAGGAAAAACCTGGAATTTTAAATTTACTTACAATTTATGCTTCAATTAAAAATATTAGCCTTGAAGAAGCTGAATGAATTTTTAAAGATAGTAATTACAAAGAATTTAAAGAAGCGGTTGCTCTTGTTGTTAAAGACTTGTTAATTTCAATTCAAAGTAAGTATCAAGATGCTTTAACACAAGTTGAACAAGTTATTGAACAAGGAAAAATCAAGGCTCAATTAATTGCAAGAAATACATTAAATAAAATGCAAATTAATATTGGTCTTTATGGAGAAAAACATGAAAGCAAATAAAGAATTAAACCATACTACAAGCCACTTATTAGGTGCTGCCGTTGAAAAACTTTATCCTAATGTAAAACTTGGTTTTGGCCCTGCAACAGATGAAGGTTTTTATTATGATTTTGAATTTGAAACTCCTCTTTCTGATACGGAACTTAATAAAATTGAAAAATTAATGAAAAAACTTGCTTCAAGAAATCTTGTGATGAAGCAAGTTGATATTTCACAATATGATTTTACTAACAAGCCTTATAAAAAAGAGTTATACGACGAGTTAGTTGCTAAGGGAGCTCATATAACTTTTTATGCTCTTGTGGATCCACTTAATAATGAAACTATTTTTGTGGATCTTTGTGCTGGTGGTCATATTGAAGACACTAAGAAAATTAAAAACTTCAAATTATTATCGCTTGCGGGAGCTTATTGAAGAGGAAATTCAGATAATATTCAATTAACAAGAATTTACGGAACCTCATGAGAAACCAAAGAAGAATTAGAAGCTTACTTAGCACTCCTTAAAGATCGTAAAGAACGCGATCACCGTAAAATTGGTAAAGAAATGAAACTTTTTACATTTCACCCATTAGCAGGGCAAGGATTTCCTATTTGATTAGAAGATGGAATGTATATTCACAATGAAATTAAAAACTTAATTCTTAAAATGGATCGCAAATATGGAATGACTGAGGTTTTAACTCCTCACTTTGGGGAAGAAACTTTATATAAAACATCTGGGCATTTAGCACACTATAAAGATGACATGTTTAAGCCTATTGTTTGTGATAATGAAAAACTTTATCCAAGACCAATGACTTGTCCGCATCATATTATTTGTTATAACTACGAAAAAAGAAGTTATCGTGATTTACCAATTCGTTTTTCAGAACAGTCACAACTTTATCGTTATGAAAAATCTGGTGCATTAACCGGTCTAGAAAGAGTACGGGGAATGTTACTTACTGAAGGACATCTTTTTGTTAGAAAAGATCAAATTGCCGATGAATTTAAATACATGTATCAACTTATTAAAGAAACATTAGAAATTTTCAAAATTAAAATTGATTATATTTCGCTTTCTTTAAGAGATAAAGATAATAAAGAAAAATATTATGATAATGATGCAATGTGAGATGAAGCAGAAAACCAACTTAGAAATGTTCTAAATGAATTAGGTGTAAAATACGAAGAAAAAGTTGGCGAAGCAGCTTTTTATGGACCTAAAATGGATATTCAAATTTTTACTGCATTAGGCCACGAAATTACTGTTTCAACTCTTCAGTTAGATTTTCTATTACCTGAAAGATTTGATATCACTTTTACTAATAAAGAGAATCAGGAAGAACGTCCTATTTTAATTCACAGAGGTTTAATTGGAACCTATGAACGTTTTGTAGCTATTTTACTTGAACAAACTAAAGGAGTTTTACCATTTTGATTAGCTCCTAAACAAGTAACTATTATTCCGGTAAATATGGATTATGACTTTGAATATGCTAAAGAAGTAAATACCAAATTATTTGCTCTTGGTTTTAGAACCAAAGTGGATGCTCGGGATGAAAGACTTAATAAAAAAATTCGTGAAGCACAAATTTCAAAATCAAAAATTCAAGTTATTTTAGGTGAAAAAGAACGTCAAAATAATTTAGTTTCTTTCCGTAAATATGGAGAAGAAAAAACAGAAACCGTCTCATATGAAGAATTTGAAGCAATGCTATTAAAACTTAGAAATAATTATGAATAAATCCAAAAAAGCTTGAGCAATTAAAATTGTCTTATATTTATTCTTTATTATTAATTCTCTTGCGCTTTTACTTTTATCACAAAGAATTATTGACTTAGGACTTAGAGGCTCTTATCCTTGGTGATTAAATTTGGTTGCTTGTGTCTCTACTTTCGTAGTTTGATTTCTCATCAGTACCTTTTTAGTTGTCATTAAATATGAAAAACTTAAAAACCAACAATTGATAATTTTTATTATGGGAATTGTATTTACTGTTTGTTGATTCCCTTTAATGAATCCTTTGCAATGGTGAGTTTTTCCGGCAGATACTGTTGTTGTGTTTGTAATTAGTGGATCATTATACTTGCTTAATATTATTTTTGTCAATAAAAAATTTATTGTATTTTTCAGAGAAAAAATAAAAAAAGAACAAACTAGTTAGTTTGTTCTTTTTGATCTTCTTTGTTATTTTGGGTGTATCAATAAATTTTTTCAACCAGTTCTTCTTTAGACATTTCTTTGTAACCAAATATCCCAAGATATTCTGCTATTTTGTATAGTTGTGAATTTGTTAATGTTAATAATTTTTCAATTTGCTTATCTTTTTCTGTTTTAACTACTTCAGTTTCGTCAATTTTTTGTTCTGCTTGATCATTTGTTGGTTTTTGTTGTGGATTTTCTTTCATTCCCATAGGGCTCATAAAAGGATTAAATGTTCCGTTTTGTTGCATTTGTTCAGTAAATTGTTTCATTCATTTTTCAGAAGCTTCTGCCATAGCAGCGCTTACAAAAGCTTTTCTAATAAATGAAACTTGACTCGAAATAAAGATTCAACCAATGATATAAGTGATAATTACTAAAATTCCTAAAATTGAATTAGGTAAAAGTACTTTATTGCTAAGGTTAAATTGAGACAAGTTAACGATAAGACCAATTCCCTCATATAAAGCCATAAAAGCAATGTAAAATGTTGTTAGTGAAGAAAGTTTAGCAAAACTTTTTTCTTGATAACTACGATAAACAGATCAAATAAATAAACCTAAAACAGCTAAGTTTACAACGGTAGGAACTAAATTAGCCCTTAATAAAATCGTTAGTCATTCTGCATTTGCATCTTTAGAGGCAATTTCTAAATTTCTATTATTATCTACATAATATTGAGTTCTTCAATTAATAAATCCATCTTTAATATTTGATGTGTTTCATAAAATTAAACTAGCAGTGCTCATTGCGACAATTACTAAGAGTAAAATAATCATCATTATTCAGAAGATTCTAAATTTTTTCTCTTTTTGTCATAATTCACTTACGGATTTTATGTTTATAAAACTTCTGTCATACATTCCGAACATAACTCCTCCTAATTCATAAGTTCTTGGAATTTGAAATTTGCAATTTCAAATTCTTTTGGTGGTTCCGCAAATAAAACGATTTTTTTATTGTTTATTGGGTGTAAAAAAGTTAATTTATAAGCATGTAATCTTTGATTGAAATCATCAACTTTTTTACCATAAATAGGATCGCCATACACGGGGTTTTTGATATACGCTAAATGAACTCTGATTTGATGAGTTCTACCTGTTTCTAAAACACATTTAACTAAGGACTTGGGATATCCATCTAAATAAAAAGTGTTTAGAAGTTCAACATTAGTAATAGCGTGCTTTGAGTTTTGATTGGTTACAGACATCATTTGACGATTTTTGACATCACGACCAATTGGTAAGTCAAGCTTTAATTTTTTATCTTCTAAAATTCCATCAACAATTGCGATATATTCTCTTGAAATGTCATGGTTTTTAAAGTTTTTTGACAAAATATTATGTACTTCATTTGTTTTAGCAATGATTAATAATCCGCTAGTGTCTTTATCAATACGGTGAACAATTCCGGGTCTAAGTAGTCCATTTTCATTAGATAAATTGTTCTTAAAATGATAAAGCAATCCATTAACTAGAGTGTTATCATAGTGTCCTGGTGCAGGGTGCACAATTAAGCCTGATGGTTTGTTAATAACACATAAGTATTCATCTTCATATACAATATTAAGGTCCATTTTTTGAGGTTCTAATTTAATCTCTTTATCAAGTAGTTTAATTACCTCAATTTCTTGACCTTCTCTTACTATATATTTAGGTTTAATTACGTTTGTACCATTAACAAACACCGCGCGTTGTTCAATCAATTGCTTAATATCGTTTCTAGATATTTCGCTATTGTCAGCGATATATTTATCGATACGTTCTTTATATTCTACTTTTAATTTAATCATTAATATAATTATACTAGTTTTGAAAAAATAAAAAGTATTTTTTAGCAATATAAAAAGTTAATTGCTAATTGACAAAATGTCTTTTTCCTAGCATTTTTTTAGTGCTTTTCCATGCTTTATAATTTAGTTTTGTTATAATTTAAATATTAAATTATTAACTTAAAATAAGGAGCGAATGTGACTCAAAAAGATAAAAATAAAATTGCTAAAAACATCGAAATTTGAAAACATCGTTTACTTGATTTAAGTATGAAATCACAGTCGATTAACTATCGTAGAACAAAATCACAAACTGTTGAAATTGTACATCCAAATCTTGAAAACTTTCTTAACCGTTATTACGGTATGAAGAACCTTCAATTTGCTAACTTATTCGGTAATATCGATGAAGATGACGACTTAGCTATTGGTGAAAGTAGAAAAACAACCAAAGGAAAAAGGGTTTCTTTTGGGATTGAATTAGAACAAAAAGACAAATATTTTAAAAGTGAAATCACACCTTTAATTAATGCTTTTACAAAAAAATACAAAAGCAATTTCCTTTTTTCTAATTTATATAATACCGTTCAAAACCGTAATTTATCAAATTTGATGAAAAAAGCCAATCTCTTCAAAGAAGAAAATGGGATTAATGTTTTATATTTTGCTGTAGGTTTTTTGGAATGATATGAAAACATTGAATCAGAGGATAAACATTTAGCTCCTATTTTATTTATTCCTGTTGATTTATCTAAGGATTCGTATAATTCGCCATATAAAATTCATTTTGTTGATGATGAGTTTTTACTTAACCAATCATTTGTACAAAAATTATTAAATGATTTTAATATTGATTTAAATTATGAATTTAACCAAGATAAAAGTAATTATGATTTGTATCTTGATTATAAAAAACATATTTTAAGTGAAATCACTAAAGCAAATGACAAACGTTGAAAAATTATTGACGATATTGATTTAGGTATTTTTTCTTTTTCAAGAATTAATATGGTTAAAGATCTTGAAGAAAATACAGATAAAGTTATTAATAACCAATTTGTTCAATTAATTTCAGGAATTAATAATCCTGTTGAAAATATTCAATATACTGAATCAGATATTGATGATGTAGTAAATCCTAAAGAATATTTCCATACATATAATTCAGATTCTTCGCAAGAAATTGCTATTCAAGCAGCCATTGCCGGCCAAAGCTTTGTATTGCAAGGACCTCCAGGAACAGGGAAATCACAAACTATTACTAACATTATAACTGAGTTAATTGCTCGTGGTAAAAAAGTTCTTTTTGTTGCTGAAAAACAAGCAGCACTTGAAGTTGTTTATAACAACTTAAAAAGAATTGGTTTAAATGATTTTGTATTACCTATTCATAATACTAAATTAGATAAAAAAGTTGTTTTACATGAGCTTGCTTCAACTTTAGAAAAAGGCCAAAATAATATTAGTGTTCAAGATAGTTATGAACAAGATGCTATCAATAAATTTGAAACTTCTCATAAAGAATTACTTAATTACCCACAAGCTCTTTCAAATATTTTCCAACCAATTAATAAAACAATCTATCAACTTTATGGTGCTTTCTTAAAGTACGCTAAACAACCAGATATTATTTTTGATATTGAAAACGTAGAAAAAATTTCTGAAAAAGATTTAATTACAAAAAGAAAATTAATTGATTCGTTTTTCAATGCTCTAAATATCAATGATTTTGATGTGACTAAAAATACTTGATACGGACTTAAAGCAAGTGAATTATCCCTTGAAAAACGAGAAAAGATCGTTAAAAACTTTGTTGATTTACAAAATAAAATGGCTGAAGTTATCAAGTTTTCAAACAAATATCCATTCTTATCTGTCAAAAAAGACATTTTTCTTAAATCAAGCTCTGTCTATTTAGAGGCTTTAGAGCATCTTACAAACATTAAATCAATTAATTCGCGTATTTTTGAAAATCCAGATTTAGTACTTAATGTGCATCACCTTGAAAAAATGGTGCAATTAGCTGCTGAAATGAACAATATTAAGTCAAAATACTTAAATAAATATAATGAAGAAGTTTTTCAAATTCATGCACAAATAATTAAAAAACAGCTTTCTAAATATGTTTCAGGATTTAAGCGTCTTACTTCGCCAAGTTATAGTAAGATCAAAAGTCAAATTTTAAACTATAAATTAAATAACAAGATTTCTTATGATGAAATTATTGCCTTAGTTGATGATATTCTTGCTTACCAACAGCTTAAAAACGAATTTAATGCCGAAGCTAAAGAGGTAAGTTACCGTGTACCTTTTGATGATTTTGACTTCTTGCAAAAAACTTATTATGATATGAATTGGTTTAATAAGTTTCAAGAGCTCACTCACTATTTAAAATGAGACTCTAGCGAAATTTACTATTTATTTTCTTTTGCTATGCTCGATAAAAATAAAGCAAAAGAATTAGCAAGTGAATTTAGAATCCTTCATGAACAATTAAGAGAATGTATAGATTTGATTAAAGCTGAATTCAACCAAGAACACTTTAATATTGAGCTTTATACTTATGAAGAATTGGATACAAAAATTACTAAAGCAGTTAATAATTTAGAAGAGTTAAATACTATTTTAGAATTTAACCGTGTTTATAAATTAATGATTGAAAACAATTTACAAAATTATGCCGATACTTTAATTGAAAGAAATATTAAGCAGGATTATTTTGAGATTTACTTAAGAAGATTCTACCTATTATTAATTGATAAATACCAAAATGAATTATTTCCGGATTTCAATGGTGAGGTACTTGATTCAATTCGTCGTACTTTTATGGAATCAGATGCAATTATTCAATCAATGGCACGTACTAAGGTTGAACAATCAATTATTGCTAAAATACCAAACTACAATAGTATTGAGGGTCTTAATTCAGAAGTTTCGATCCTTCGTACAGAGGCTAATAAGTCAAGAAAAATTATTCCTTTTAGAATTTTATTTGACAAAATCCCTAACTTAATCTTAAAACTTAAACCGTGTTTAATGATGTCTCCACTTTCAGTTTCATCTCTTTTAAAAGACTCAAAACTAGAATTTGACGTGGTTATTTTTGATGAAGCATCGCAGGTTCGTCCAGAAAATGCTATCGGTGCTTTATCAAGAGCAAAACAATTTATTATTGCCGGAGATAAAGAGCAATTACCTCCAACTGATTTCTTTGCTCACTTTGAAGATGATGATATTGTGGATGATAATTCATGAGACACAACGGCCTTTGATTCTATCTTAGAAGTAGCTAATATTGTTTTACCGACAATTAAATTAAAATGACACTACCGTAGTAAATTTGACCAACTTATTCAACCTTCAAATAAAGAAATTTATAAAGAACTAGTAACTTTCCCGGCATCAAAGATTCCTGGTGATTTTGAAGGAGTATCACACGAGTATGTTCGCGGTCAATTTATTGATTCTGTTAACCAAGTGGAAGCAGATAAAGTTGTTGATTTAATTGTCAAAATTATCCGTAAATATGGTACTAAACGTACAATTGGTGTAGTAACATTCAATACTCAACAAAGAGACCTAATTGAACGTAAAATTAACTTATTACGTCGTAAAACTGATGAATTTGAGCACTTCTTTAATGCTTTTGAAATTGAGAAATTCTTTGTCAAAAACATTGAAACAGTTCAAGGGGATGAAAGAGATATTATTATTCTTTCAGTAGGATATGGTCCAAATGCCAAAGGTGTTATGTCAATGAACTTTGGTCCACTTAACCAACAAAATGGATATCGTCGTCTTAATGTTGCAGTAACTCGTGCTAAAACAGCTGTTATTGTTGTTTCTTCATTTAATGATGGTGATATCGATCTTTCAAGAACTAATGCTCGTGGTGTTAAGTTCTTGAAAAACTATATTGCTTATGCATCTTCAGGTAATAAGACAATAGAAGAAAAACCACAATTTATTTCCGAATTTGAATCGCCATTTGAAGATGATGTCTTTAACGAATTAAAACAACATGGATACAATGTTGTTAAACGTATTGGTGCTTCAAGTTACAAAATCGATGTTGCTGTAATGCACCCTAAAAAACCAAATCACTTCATTTTAGGAATTGAATGTGACGGTTCTGTTTATAAAACTTCAAAATCAGCTCGTGATCGTGATATTTTACGTCAAAGGGTTCTTGAATCTAGAAGTTGAAATGTCTATCGTATTTGATCAACTGATTGATATAAAAATAAAACCAAACAAATTAAAAAACTAGAATCTTTTATTGATAAATTGCAACAAAATGCTATTCATAAAGGTGTTGCTCAACAGTTTGATGCTCTTAAAATTGATGTTCCAGTAGATGTTCAAGAAAAAGCTATCGAAAGAATTTCGTTCAACCTTTATCCAAATTATGAGCAACTTTATAAGAAAATAGCAGAAACGAAACCAAATAGCGAAACAAACTTTATTGCCTCGCTTATTTCGCAATTATCGCCTGTTCATTATGATGAATTAAAAAAATTTGTACCTAGAATTTTTGGAAAAAAAACTTTTACCACTTCTTTAAAAGCCGAATTTGATAACATTTTAAATGATTTATCTCAACAAGATATTATAGAAATTCAAGGTAATTTCATTTTGGCAAAAGACCAAATTATTGAATTTAGAGAACATGGTGAAAATTCAAGTAAACGTGATTTTGCAAGAATTCATCCACAAGAAGTAGAAAACTTCTTGATGTCATTTATTTCTAGAGCCAAAAACCTTAGTTTAAATGATATCTATGAGAAATTTAGTGAATATTGCGGCTTTAGTACAGTTACTCCAATTTCAAGCGGCCTCATTAACCAAGCTCTTCATAACATAGAAGAAAGAGGAATCATCAGATTAACAGAAGAAGCAATTTATTATAAAGAACCAAACAATTAGTCTTGCAATTTGCAAGGCTTTTTCTTTTTTGTGCAAAAAATAGGCAAATTAGACTAATTGTGAAAATGAATTTTTTAGTACTTAAAAAATAGTAAAATTTAATCAAGATCAATAAAAATTAAAGGAGAAAAATATGCTTATTGGTAACTCACAAATAGCAAGAAAAGCTATTGAAGAGCACGATACAATTGTCGTGTTTCACCACATTCGTCCAGATGGCGATTGTTTAGGTTCGCAACATGGATTAGTTGAATTAATCAAAACCAATTACCCTGATAAAAAAGTTTATGCTGTCGGTGATAATGTAGGAGTTTTAGACTTCATGACTTATAATTTCACCGATGAAAGTAAAATTGATTGAACCAATTCGCTTGGGATTGTAGTTGATGCTTCATCTGGTAATCGAATTGAAAAAGCTTCATTGCTTTATGAAAACAAAATGACTCATAAATTAAGAATTGATCACCACCCAAATGATAGTGATATCGTATATGATTATCTTTGAGTTGATGAGCACTATGTGGCTGCAGCAGAAATGATTGCAATGCTTGCTTATGAGTCAAATTGAAAGGTGACACAAAAAGCTTCGGAATATATTTACCTTGGAATTAATACCGATTCGGGAAGATTCTTGTATCCTGATACATCAAAAAGAACTCATAAACTTGTGGCGTTCTTAATGGAAAATGGTTTTCACCCACAATGAATCTTAAGGGAACTTTCTAAAAGAACATTTAAGGGCATTAAATTTATCGGTGAAATTCTTAGTGGTTTTAAAAAAGAAGGACGTACATTGTACTTTGAGGCAACCCAAGAAATTCTTGATAAACACCAAATGAGCTCTCTTGAGGCGGCCTTGTATGTTAATGAATTAGCTAATATTGAAGATAATTCTTGTTGAGCTTTATTTATTCAACTTGAAGATGGCTTGGTTCGTGGAAGATTGCGTTCAAATGGACCGCTTGTTAATAAAGTAGCTAAGCATTTTAATGGCGGAGGTCATGATAATGCGGCTGGAATTACTTTAGAATCATGAGAACAAGTTCCTAGTGTTTTACAAGCCTTAAATCAAGCAATTATTGAATGAGAAAGTAATAATAAATAATGCAAATTGGAAGTTTAGAATTAGTTTCAAAAGAATTAATTAAATATGATTCTATTGTTATTTTTCACCACATTCGCCCAGATGGTGACTGTTTAGGTTCACAATTTGGTTTAGCTGAACTTTTAAAAACTAATTTTCCAAACAAACAAGTTTATTGTGTAGGAGATGCTAAAGGGTCATTTAAATTTTTAAATTTAGTTCATGATAATGCTCCAAGTGATGATGTTTTAAAACAATCTTTAGCCGTTATTGTTGATGCTAATTTCAAAGAAAGAATTGAAAGTAGAGAATTGTTGGATAAAAACATTTTTGCTCAAGTTATCCGGATTGATCACCACCCAAATGACGATGATTTAGGTGAAAATACAATTCGTTGAGTTGATAGTTCATATGTAGCTGCCGATGAAATGATTACTGAAATTGCTTATGTTAATAAGTGAAAAGTAACCCCAAGAGCTGCCTCGCTACTATATCTTGGAATTAATACTGATTCAGGAAGATTTTTATATAATAATACATCAAGTCGAACTTTAAAACTTGCTGCTTTTTTATATGATAATGGTTTAGATTCTGATTTTATCCATAGCAATTTAGCTAAAGTTTCTTTAAAAGATTTACAATTTCAATCATGGTTAATTTCAACATTAAAAACACGTGATGGAGTAGCTTATATTCAAAATTCACTTGAAGAAACCTTAAAACGTGGCAAAACACCCCAAACTTCTGTACGTCCAAATTTAATTTCAAATATTGAAGGATTTCCAATTTGAGTCCAATTTACAGAAGAAGAAACCGGCAAAATTAGAGTTGAATTTAGATCTAATGGTCCGATTGTTCGTAATGTCGCTTTAAAATGAAATGGCGGCGGTCACGAAAGAGCTTCGGGTGCAATCATTAATAGTTTTGAAGATGTTGAACTAGTGATTGATGATTGTGTAAAAGAAGTTCAAAGATATTTATCAAATAAATAATAAAAGTAAAAGACAGTCTCTTGCTGTCTTTTTTAAAAGAGATTTAAATCAAAGCTTAAAAGGAGAAATATGTTTTGAAAAGATACAAAAGGATCCTTGGAAATCATTACTGGACCTATGTTTGCCGGAAAGAGTGCAGAATTAATTAAGCGTTTAAGTATATTAAAAATTGCTCAAGTACCTTTTATTATTTATAAGCCTAGTTTTGATACTCGTTTTGGTGAAGATCAAATTGTTTCAAGAACAGGTAGCCATTTAGAAGCAATTGCTATAGATAAAGCAGATCAGGTTTGAGCTACCTGAGATAAAAAATATAAAGCAGTTGCATTTGATGAAGTTCACTTTTTTGATAAAGGAATTTATGATGTAATTCATAAATTAACTAATAATGGTGTTAGAGTAATAGTTTCTGGACTAGATATGGATTTTAGCGGAAAAACTTTTCATATAACAGCTGAATTAATGGCGCAAGCTGATGATGTTACAAAACTTAAAGCAGTATGTATGCAATGTTTTGATCCTGCTATGTTTTCATATAGAAAAATTAAATCAACCAAGCGACATTTATTAGGTGATAAAGAATACGAAGCTCGTTGTCGAGTGTGCTTTCAAAATAATAAATAAAAAGATCTTAAAACTCCCTTTCTTACAAGAAAGGGAGTTTTAATAAATAATAATTATTTTAAATTAAAAAGAGGTAGGTTAACTAAATTTTGAAATTATAGAAATTATTTAATTAAAATAAGACGACGAAAATAAGAATAAAGAGGAAATGAGACTTATTTATGCCAATAAATAATTACGATTTTAAATAAAAGAAATAAAGTGAGAATTTTAATTTTTATTAATTAATATACAAAATAGTGTAATAACTTTTAATACAAAAAAGAAAATAATATAAAATTTAGCGATAAATTTTGAGCTGGGTAATGAATAATAAAAAGATTTTTAATACTAAAATTTATTTATAAAAATATTGAATTGAATATTGAACTATAATTAAACTTTTATCTTTAGATAAATAAAAATGGCGCGAACAATAATAGGTTAATTTATTAAATTATTTATATGAATAAACAAATAGAAAAAGCAAAGGTAATTAAAATATTTTACACATTACTATACTTGAAGGAAGAACCATTGAAATTATATTGATTTAAAATATTATCCTAAATATAAGATATTCATTACCCATATTAAATTATATAATATAACAATTTAAAATAATTACTATTATTTTAAAACTATATGATTTATAAGTAGTTTTTATCGTTTATATGTGGAAGTGCGTAAAAAAATTTCTCTAAGTTGATAAAGAATGAAAAACGGGTTATATTTTTATATTTTCTGCATTTTTTGACCCAAGATTTTAAAATTAAAATTTGCATTGCAAACAAAGAAAAAGGCTTTTGATAATTTTGTTTAATTGATTTTAAAGATAAAAAATATAGATTAACTTAAGAATAGAAAATTAATTTTATAAACATTTAAGATACTAAAAAAATCTTTCAGCCACAGTTAATCAAAGAATAATTTGCAAAAAATAATCGCTAATATTTTATGGAATTGCGATTATTTTTTAATTTTTTTTAAATAAGAAAAGACTAAATTCTAAATTTAATTAGTTAATTTATCAAAATCATTAATTCTGCAAACCGAATATAGTAAAATTAATAAATATTTATAATCAAGGAGGATTATGATAGTAGCAATTTCAGGGATGATCAGCAGCGGAAAAACATCAGTAGTTAAGTATTTAAATGATTTTTACCAAGAACAATCACTCATTTTAACCGAATACAAAGAAGATGATGAAATTTTTGAGTATTTGCTTAATGCATTTTTAAATCAAACACCTAATAGCACATTGGCTTTTGATACTTACATCATTGATAGTCATATTGAAAGATTTTTAGAACAAAAAAGAAAACTTGAAAGAGAAAATAAAAAATACTTATTCTTGGATAGATTCCCACTTGAACATACAATTTTTGCAGAGATTGATTTTGAAGATCGGAACAAAGAAGAAAGAGAAGCATATCAACATATAGTGACAGAATTATCGATTGAGGAATCTTTGCCGGATTTAGCGATTTTTCTGGATTTAAATTTTGAAACATTTAAAAGCCGGATTCAAAAGCGTAATCGCAAAGCAGAAATGGACCACTTTGAAGAAAGCTTAAATTACTGATTTAAATTGCACAATATCTATAAAAATAAATTTATTGAGTTATGTCAAAAATTTAACATTAATTATGTTATTGTAGATACAAATAATTTAACAAGTGATCAAGTGGCTAAAGAAGTTAATAATATTATTGTTGCTAAGGAAAATAATGAAAATAGCAATTAGTGGAATGACAAGCAGCGGTAAAAGTACTTTAACTCAACTTTTAGCCAAAAACTACGGGGAAAAAGCAATTTACCTTGAGGAATTTGATGCCAAAGACGAGCTATTTGATAAGTTATTAATGTGACATTTAAACCATAAACCCAACATTACACTAGCTTTTGAAATTTATGTAATGAACTCTCACTTAAATCATCTTTATGCCATTACTTCTAAACCTGAAAATGCTAACAAAATCTTATTGATGGATCGCTTTAGTGTCGAGCATACTATTTTTGGAAAAATTGCTTTTGCCGATAAATCTCCAAAACACTATCGTGCTTATTCTAAAGCCGTTAATGCCTTAATAACTAAGGAAAGTCTTCCAGATTTAGTTATTTATTTAGATTTAAGCTTTGATTCTTTTCGACAACGTATTTTTAATCGAGGAAGAAAATCTGAAGTTGAAAGCTTTAATGCTAATTTAGAATATTGACAATTTTTATATAGTAAATACAAAGAATCTTTTTTAAAGTTATCAGAGCAACATCATTTGAATTACCAAATTATTCAAACAGATAATCTTGATGAAAATCAGGTCTTTGCAAAAGCAAAGGAAATCATTGAAAAATTTAAAAATAAACAACAAAATTTTTAATTTATTTACGCAATTTAAAAACTAATTATCTTTATATTTCAGGAGAAATAATGAAAATAGCAATTAGTGGAATGATTAGCAGCGGTAAAAGCACTTTGACTCAACTTTTAGCCAAAAACTACGGAGAAAAAGCAATTTATCTTGAGGAATTTGATGCCAAAGACGAGCTATTTGATAAATTATTAATGTGACATTTAAACCATAAACCCAACATTACACTAGCTTTTGAAATTTATGTAATGAACTCTCACTTAAATCATCTTTATGCCATTACTTCTAAAGCTGAAAATGCTAACAAAATCTTATTGATGGATCGCTTTAGTGTCGAGCATACTATTTTTGGAAAAATTGCTTTTGCCGATAAATCTCCAAAACATTTTCAAGCTTACACAAAAGCCGTTAATGCTCTAATTAAAAAAGATAGTCTTCCTGATTTGGTTATTTACTTAGATATGAGTTTTGAATCGTTTAAAGAGAGAATTTTTAAAAGAGGCAGAAAATCAGAAATTGATAATTTTGATTCTAATTTAGGATATTGAAAATCTTTGCATAGCCAATACAAAGAAGATTTTGTCAAATTATGCCAAAACCATAATTTAATTTTTCAAATCATTCAAACGGACAATCTTGATGAAAATGGAGTTTTACAAAAAGCTTTAGAAATTGTTTCTCAGTATAAAAAAGCAACTCTTAGTTAGTTGCTTTTTTATTCTTTTGTGTAAATTTCTTGTAAAATCTTTCAAATTTCTTTGCTTCGATTCTCAATAAATTCATTTCAGTTACTTGGCTGAAGATGATTTAATAAATCATTTCTTTTGCCTTCTGAATCAAATTCTATTTTGAATTGATATTTTAATTGAGAGGTATCACTAGCTATGTTTTTATAAGTTTCTTGCTTGTATTTTTTCTTATCAGAATCAATTTCTTTTTGACTTGGTGCAAAAACATCGTTTTTAATATAGCTATTTTCCGACTTAGGAATAATCAATAAGTTTCCAATTCAGTTAACATTAATGTCTTCTGTAACTTCTTGGTTTTTAAACCCGCTAACAGGGTAAATATGTTCTACTTCAATTGATTTTTTATAATTTGCCTCAATGACATCACATAAACGATTATAGTTGTCAGGATTAAAATCATCTTTGTAATAATTGATCTTAAATTCTTTTTCAATAAAAAGGTACTGATTAATTCTTCTTAATCAAATTTTTGCAGCTTGCGCTTCTTTATCATAAAGAGTTATTGAATTTTCTTTCTTTATTTCTTCTTTAATTTTTGATCAATCTTTTTGAAAAACATTTGCTAATTCTTCTCTTAGTTTTTCTGGAGTATCAATTTCGCTTCTTAAAATCTTTTTGGCAATTTCTACAAATTTATTAGTCAATGATTGACCTTCAAAGTAGATTCATTTTCAGTAAAAAATAAATCTTTCAAGTTCAAAGTATCATTTTTTAGTGCTGTTAATTACTTTTATTGCATCTTCTTTTTTGATTCCTTGATTTGTTTCATTATTATTTTCTGAATAATTTAGAACGTTTAAATGGTCTAAACCAAATTTTAAATAAATAGCTAAAATTACTGGTCTTAAAACATTAAAATTAATTAGTGAATCTATTAAAAATAAAAATGATTCAAAATGCTTTAAATTAGTTGAATGATTTTTGATGCTGGTCATCTTTTTAAAATATTCTGAAGTAAAAAAACTTGATGGTTCTTTTTTCTCGAGATTTAATTTTCCTTTATTTGTTTTACCTCCTAAAAAAATAAATAAATCAGTAATTACCAAGAGGTTATCAATTGCCTTTTTTATACTTGAATTTGATTCTTCAAGCTTATTTTTAATATAGTTATTAATCATATTAAAAATTCATGAGGGGTCTTGATTGTTATTTTGATATTTTTCTTTTAATTCTCATCAGTTTAAAAACTTAACAAACTCTTTTAAATTTTCTGTTTTTTCTATAATTGTTACTTGGTTATTTTTCTTTTTAGGTTCGGTAAATTTATTAATAAAATACTTAAAGAGTTCAATAGAATCTTCTTCATTTTCGTTCTTTTCGTAAGCTAAAGCAAAGACACTACTTTTGAGTAAGTCTAAATTATTTAAAGATTTGCGATATGAATTAATTCTTTGGAATATTTCAAAATCATTTTCACCATTATGAATAGTCTCTGCTATATAAAGTTTATCTAACAGCGAGGATGATATTTCTAAATATTCATTTTGCACTTTTTCATTATCATCTTGTTTGTGTAAATTCTCAAAGTGTTTTTTAATTAAGCTCACAAAATGTTTATAGTTTGAAAAATAAATGGTTTTCTCTGGATCTTGATTATTAAGAATTTCTTTTTCATCAAATTCTTTATTAAATAATTTTTTAATTGATTTTAAGGTTTCACTTTTATCTAGAAGTTCAAAACGTTCAATAATTGGATTGGTTTTAATTAAATCAATAATTCTTTTGTCTATTTTAAGTCCTTTGTAGTTACCATAAACATATAAAGCTAATATAAATAATATTAAGGTAGTAATTCTTTGTTGTCCATCAACAATCTTGAGGTCATTTTTATTTTTGATGTTATCTATAGATAATAAAATTTGCCCTAAATAATGAGCATTATCTTTATTTGATAAATAAATAACATCTTCAAAAAGGTCCTCAACTAATTTAGTATCTCAAATATAAGTTCTTTGATAAAAAGGAACAATGAATTTTCTATTTTGGTTTTCATTTGTTTGAACTTGGCTCAAGAATTCTCAAATATTTTTATTTTTGGTTTCAAAGTTTAATAAAGACTCTTTGTTTGTTTTATTTGAGGAATCGTTTTTTATTTCAATAGGTGTATTTTGAATTCCTTCTTTA
The DNA here is from genome assembly GCF_000701485.1 of Mycoplasmopsis sturni DSM 22021. Taxonomy (GTDB): domain Bacteria; phylum Bacillota_I; class Bacilli_A; order Mycoplasmatales; family Metamycoplasmataceae; genus Mycoplasmopsis; species Mycoplasmopsis sturni. Next base: position 397,055 of record NZ_KL370785.1, on the reverse strand, counting down.
ATTATTTTGTAGTTATCTATTTCGTCATTCATGCCAAATATTTCGACAAATTTAGATAAAATGGAACGAGTTTTTTCTTCAAATTTTGCTTTACCAACAATATTTTCGATATTTTCCAATAGCTTGATTCAATAATCATTAGATAATGTTCCGTCTTTTTTGAAAACAATTAAAGGGCTTCCTTCTTTTGTTTTAAGTTTTTTTCTAATAGTATGATCGAAGAAAATATTAAAAGAAATTAAATGGCTTTTTATATGGCTTAGTGAAATAAATGAACTAAAAATTGACTTATTTAAGTCTTTACAATTATTTATCTCTTTTAATATTTGTTTTTTAATGTATTCTTCATCTTTTGGTTCTTTTGAATCTTCATCAAAAAAATTTGAACTTGAAAAAGTTTCTAGAAAATTTAAAAATAAATTTATATTTTTTAAAAAAACTTGAAATACATATTTTAATAATTTTTCTTTAATATCTTTTTTCAAATTATTTTTTGTTGTTTCATAATTAGAATCAATTAAATCCTTAATTTCCTTAATAAAATTTATATGTAATCCTATATTGATTAATTTTTTGTTTCCATATAAATTGTATTTAACAACAATTATTTTAAAATGCTCAAAAACATCTATTGCTTGATTAGTGGCTGTGGGTATTAATTCATTTTTATTATTTGAACGTTTTTTTTCGTAAATTTTCAATTGTTCTATACTAATTTCTTCAGTGGTAAACTCTAAGTTATCATAAGTCATAATTTCACTCGTTTTTGTAAAGTCATAACTTTCTTTATTGCTTTTTTTATCGTTATTATTTTCTATTATAAGGTTTCAATAGTATAGTTCTTCTTCAAAATTTTTTTGCTTTATATCAATTAAGTATTTGATAAAAGAATCATTTTCAAATCATTTTAAAACGCCATTTTCAAAATACGTTCAAACATCAGTACCTATTTTTCAAAATTTAAAACCTTTGAGAACTTCTTGGAGTTCTTCAAGTTCAAGAATGTAACTAACTTCTTTTTTTATCATATTTATCCTTTATTTATTCATTTCATCAATTTGATAAATGGTTTCAAAAATACTTTTGAGGACATTTATATCAATTGAGTTTCCTGCTTGTCTTCATAGTTGATTTTTGTTTAATAGTCCAAGATTAATAAGAGGGATTAATTTTTGATAATCACTATCTTCAAAACCCATGATTTTATAAGTTTCTCTTGGAGTTATAAAACGGTACTGAAGATAGTCTTTTTTCTTATGTTTATAAGGTATGTACCCGGCGTTTGGGATTCTATCTTGTTTTGTTGTTAGAGTATTAATTTTATATTCTTTAATTTTGTTGTTGTTTTCGTCAAAAACATTACGACAAACCTTGACAATTTTACGTCTTGAAGGTGTATCTTTAATTAATGATCAAATTGATTCTTGCGGATATAGATCTTTAAAATCAAAAATTTCATAATATTTTTGTTTTGCTTTTTGACCTTTTAAAATTTTATGTTTTGCAAGATTATTGACATATGAAATATATTGATCATCGTTTTTAAAAGGAGTTTTGAGTTCTTTTAAAACACTAATTGCAAACACACGTTCTCTAATTTGCAATGATCCATGATCATATGCATTAAAGACACCAGTAAATGTTTTGTATCCTAATTTTGATAAGAATTTTTTTCAAAGTTTATATTCTGGTGCGTATTTATTTACTAATTGTTTTACATTTTCAAGCAATAAGTATTTTGGTTTATGTTTAGAATTGCTTAAAATTCTGCCTACTTCTCAAATTAAATTGCTAGTACTTTGTTCATTAAATATTCCTTTATCACGGCCCATATTAGCAACAGATAAACCTTGACACGGAAATGAGTATGTTAGCAAGTCAACTTGCATTTGTTCAAGAACTTTTGGATCTAATTGCGTAATATCATTGTAATTATTGGAAATATATTTAGCAGCAGCTAAATATTTTTTATATACAGATTCTTTTGAAGTGATATCTTTAATTGGTTTTTTAGAATCCATTGATATAGTGTTTAATTTTAAAAATAGGTCAATTTCTTCTTGGTTATTTAAATTCGCTTTTTTCAAAATATTTTCAAGTGATTCAGGACCTAATTTATGGTGAATTGCGCTATAAGCCATCATTGCTCCAGCGTCTCAGTCACAAGTTCCGATAACTTTAAAGATTTGTTTGCGATATTTTTTGTTTACATATTTGGCACTTTTATGTTGAGCTCCGATTCCTGAAAAAGTTTCTAAAATTCTAATTTTAGGCATAAAAAAGTAAAACAGATCTAATCTGCTTTACTTTTTAAAAAAATTAAATAAGGAATCTAGAACTTTGTTAAAGTGCTTACGCATATATATATATATATATATTAAATATGAACAGGGTGTTTTTTCTTTTTAGAGTATTGAACATAGTTTTTTTATTATACTGTATATAACTAAAATTATGGAATAATGTTATGTTAACGATGAAGATGTGAAGGTTAAATAAAAGACTTTAATTGCGGAACCAAATATTTGGCCTTATTATTTTTGAATTAAAGCAACTTTGCTGTAACAATAAAACAAAAACAATCAACAAACTTGTTGATTGTTTTTTAAATTAATGTATTTTTTACAAAAATTTGATTTTTAGATAAATAAGCAAAATGATCCAATACTTAAAAGCAAGAAGGTAACATAAAAAATAAATAATTGAACTATTGAATTTCTTTGAAAAATACTTACAAAAATGATATGACTCATAGCAAAGGAGGGACAAATTTTACATTAATTTAGTATCTAAAAAAGGTTATGATAATAGATATATGCAAATTAAAGAAAAACTAAATATATTTTGAATTCGAAACGATTTAAGAATTGATGATAATTTTGGGCTTTATGAAGCTATTTTAAATTCTAAAAAGCTTAATTTACCGTTGGTTTTGATTTTTCATATTAATGATGAACAAACCCAAAATTTAGACTTATCTGGCAAATATTTCTTTTCAAGAGTTAAAAACTTTTTTGATTACCTTGAAGATTTAAATATTTCAATTTATGTTTTTCAAGCAAACTTAGAAGTTGCGCTTGAAGAAATTACTAACACTTTTACTAATATCAATGAAGTTTTTTTAAATTTTAACCAAGCATATGGAGCTCATCAAAGAGACATTTTTATTAATCGCTATTTTCAAGATAAACAAATCAAAGTATTTAATGCACTAGATAAACATTTTAAGGAAGCTCGAACTATTTTGAATCAAAACAATCAACCGTATAAAGTTTTTAGTGCATATGCACGAGCTTGATTTAAATCTTTAAATACAGGGGCAAAACCTTTTGAAATTAATATTAAAGACTTGCAGAGAGTATCACTTGATTTTCCAAGTAACTATAAGCAATTTTCATTAATTAAAAACTTTGATGGCAAGAAGATAATTTTTGATAATGCTATTGAAGAATTTAAACAATGAATTATCGTAAATTATGATCAGTATCACCAGTTACATAATCAAGCATTTATTCAAACAAGTCAACTTTCTCCACTTTTAGCAAATGGAATAATAGGGATAAGAAGAGTTATTAATTTAATTCCTCAAAATAATCTTTTAGATAATCAAGGTTTTCTTTGAGAATTGGCTTGAAGAGATTTTTATAATATGGTTGCTTATTTTAATCCTGATTCAAATAAGCAAGAAATTTTGAGACAATTTATTGGTTTAGAATTTGAAAATAATGCTAATTTTATTCAAGCATGAAAAAATGCAACAACTGGTTATCCTATTGTTGATGCCTCAATGCGACAGTTAAATGCAACAGGAGAGTTATCAAGTCGTTTAAGAATGGTTGTAGCCAGTTTTTTAATTAAGGATCTTCTTGTGGATTGAAAAATTGGTGAAGAATACTTTAGTCAAAAACTTATTGATTATTATGCATCCGCTAATGTTTTAAATTGACAATGGTGTGCTTCTACAGGAATTGATGCGTCTCCTTATTTTCGGATTTTTAATCCAACTTTACAGTCACAAAAATTTGACAAAAACGGAACATTTATTCGCTATTGATTACCTGAATTAGCTCAATTACCAGATAAATTTATTCATGAACCATGAAAAATGAGCTTAGAAGAACAAAACAAATTCCATTGTATTTTAGGAAAAGATTACCCAAAGCCAATTGTCGATCATCAAGTGCAAAAAATGAAAGTTTTGCATTTATATAGAAAGAATTAAATTCACTTCCATAGCGTAAATAGCTTGAATTTAATATAATATAAATTATGTACAAGAAAGAAAAAATTAAAATAGTTATTTTAACAATATTTACCTTTGGTCTTATTTGATTAAAATGAAATAAACAAAAAAAACATCAAAAAAATACTATTTATCAAGTCGATAAATTACCGTTTAAAAAAGCAGCTTTAATTGAAGCGCTTGGCGGAAAAGAAAACATTAATGATGTTCAATTAACTCCGTCTCGAGTTAATGTCATTTGTAAAGATACAAAAATAGTTAATCTTGAGCAAATTAAAAACCTTAAAGGTATTACAGGTATTTTTGTTTCTAGTTCCAAAGTTTCACTTATTTTGGGGGAATTTGCCAAAAAAACTTATGACGCCTTAATAAAGGACTAGATTATGGAAAAATATAAAACAATTTTAGATAATTTAATTGATGTCAACACTAATGATTCTTGCTTCTTTACGAATTTTCAAGTAGATAAAAACCTAGACAAACCAAAATTCTTTGATCTTTATCAACTTTTTGGTGAAAGAACTTTTTATAATGTTCTCTCACAAGAAAATTTCCAAATTAGCTTAAATGAGCAAACGCTCTTTCAAACATATCAAAGAATCGAGTTGACAAACTCAGAAAAAGAGCTTGTAAGAATTGTTGATGAACTTAAGGATTCAGAAATTCTTTTTGATAAGGCTTTTTACAGTATCTTAGAAAATAACCATATTGAATTTATCGATAAAAAGAATCAAATCTTAGAAAAATTGCAAGCTAAGGTTCAACTTTCAATTCAAAGATGGATCAAATTGAAAGACTATTCAAATTCCTTTTTGGAAGAAACTAATACTTGACCTCTTCATATTGGGACTTTATTTGTCTCTTTAAAATATCAAGATAAAGAGATTTATGCTCCATTACTTTTTAAAGAAGTTAAGATTGATATTAATGGCGGAAAACCAATTTTAAGAAGTGAAGGAGAAATTAAGGTTAATGATAAATTGATCTTTTTTCTCAATAATAATGGATTTGCCTTTAATTTAAATGATGATCTAGATTCATATTCTTTTAATAAGGTTATTGATCATTTAAGATTTAAATGAAAAGATATTTATCAAATCCCAACAAGTTTACTTGGTCCATTTAAACACTTTGCAAAAAGTGATATCCAAAATAATAATGTTAAATTTCATATTGGAGCAGTGCTTGGGATTTTTCAACCTAGTGGAGGTTACGCACGTAGTAGAATGAAGCAAATTATCCAAAATGGAGAACTTGATTCCATTTTGGATATTAGTATCGATAAAAATGTTTACGTTGATACAATTAACGAAAAAATTTTTAACAAAAACATAGCTTTATTTAGACTTACGCCATCAAATTTATCACAAGATAAGGCAACTATTTCGGCTCTTAATCAACATACAATTATTTGAGGGCCTCCTGGAACTGGTAAGTCGCAAACAATTGTTAATATTTTAGCTAATATATTGATTTTTAATAAAACTGCAATTGTGGGTTCACAAAAGAAAATTGCTCTTGAAGTATTAAAGAAAAGATTAGGAGAATTGTCTATTTTTGGTCTTTTTATGCTTAATTTCAAAAAAGAAACCAAGAAGAATTTTTATCAACCAATTAAAGAATATATTGATTTACTTGAACATCATAGGATCAATGATAAAGTTAAAGTAACCAAAATGATCGAACAAGTTGAAGAGGATTTTGTAAAGCAATGTTCTTTTCTTTTTGAAAACAAAGAGATCCGTGATGCTCTTGAAGCTATTTATTACTTAGCAGCTTTTAAAGATGATTATCAAGGACTTAAGGACATTTTATATGTTACATCACTTCCAAAAGATTTAATTTATCCAGAGAGAATTAATCAAGGTTTTTTTGCTAAAGAACTTTTACAAAGCAATAATTCCAAAATTATCTTTACCAAGAAATATCGTGAGTTAAAGGAACTTGGTAGAAAAATTGACAAAGAAATGCATTATTTCAAAGGAAATTTAAGGACCTTAGTTAAGAAGTTTAGTAAGTTTGTTAATTTTGATCTTGCTAAGCCTAATCCGGATAATGTTTTATATAAGCTTAATCAATTAAAAGAGTTGGCAGACCAAATTAATTGAGATCTTAAAATGGTTGAGCAAAAAGTTCTTCGTGAGATGATTATGAATCGAATTGCTTTGAAATTACACAAATTTGAAGCATCTCAAAAAAGAGAATACCAAGAATTTAGTGCTTCAGTTAGAGCGAGAAATTTAAAACCAACAAAATTTCTTAAAAAGTATAGCAATATTATTAAAGAGATCTATCCAATGGTGATTTCCACTCCTGATGCGGATTTATCAATGTGAGAAAAGGAAGAGTTTGATTATGCTATTTTAGATGAATCTAGTCAAATTTTCATTGAAAACGGACTAACATTTTTATATTTAGCAAAAACCAAAATTCTTTCTGGAGACCCAAAGCAAATGAGACCAAGTAACTGGTTTGGAGCCCGTTTAACTGATGAAACGTTATACGGAACAATTGAATCCATGCTTGATTATGGTTTATCTCTTGGAATGCATTCTGTGCTTTTAGATAAGAACTATAGATCGAGTTATGCTTCATTAATGACCTTCTCAAGCAAAAATTTTTATCAATCTAAGTTAGATGTGGTTAACTCAGCAACTAATACTGATGATAATCCAATTGAGGTATTTGAAGTTAACGGTGTTTGACAAGATCACAAAAATTTAGTTGAAAGCCAATTAGCGCTTCGTCTTACTGATGAAAATCTCGATAAATACGATAAAATCATTCTTCTATCTTTTAATGTTAAACAAGCTGATTTTTTACTTGATTCAATTTACAATGGATATGATAGGTTATTATTAGCTTATCAAAACGGTAAGCTAATGATTAAAAACCTTGAAAATATTCAAGGTGATGAGGCAGATTTAGTAATTATGACAGTAGCTTATGATAAGCACACTAAATTAAACTCAACTTATGTAGCAAAACAAGGCGGAATGAATGCTTTAAATGTTGCTATTACAAGAGCTAAAGAAAAAATGATAGTAATTAAAACTATAAAAGCTGATGAAGTTATGATTTCTGAAAATTCATCCGAAGATTTACGAATATTTAAATCATGGCTAAGTTTTTTAGAATCATCATCAGAAAAGAAGTTAAATTTATTAAATGAATCATTTATTAGAAGTGGCCAAAAAGCCAAAAACAATGAAGCACGAAAATGATTTGAAAAAATTATGATTGATGCTTTTAGACATAAATTTGACCGACCTGGGTTTGATGTTTTTAGACAATATTCGGTTGGCTCAATAAATATAGATTTTGTTATAACCTTTAATAACGTGCCTTATAAATCAATTATTTTAGATTTATTTGAGTACGAAAATGGTCTTTCAGGATATGCAGAACTAAAAGATAAAATTCGTTTTTTAAAATCCAAACAATATGATGTTGTTGTAGTTAATCCGCTTAATTTTCCCGAAATTTTTAAAGAAATGGACCAATGATTAAAAATTGATGTCTTAAGTCAATTTAAAGAAGAGACTAAATTAATCGAAACAAGCTATTTTGATTTAAACGATATCAACCAAACATCTATTATTCACGAAATTAAATAAAGTAGAGTTTTTTATGAAAGAAACAGTATTATTCAAATATCTATCTAGTGATGCTAAATTACGGATTATTGTGCATTTATACATGTGCAATAAAGCCGAATGTAACGTTCAAACATTAAGCAAGATTTTAAGCCTTAAACAAGCTAATTTGTCAAAGCATTTAGCATCTTTGCGTAATGCCAATATTGTAAAAACTAAAACAGAAGGTATTTTTTCATATTACCAATTAAGCAAAACATTTTGTTCTAAATATCACACAATTTTAGATTGATTAGTTAAACAACCAAAATTAGAAAAATATGCTTGCTCTTGCAATGATTTGCATGTGCATTCTCACTAAAAATAAGCAACCTTTCATGGTTGCTTATTTATTGCTTTTTCGCATTGATTCGTCAATTCTTGCTTTCTGATAAAAATGATATAATAAAATATATATTTTATTATAAAAATAATTACTTAAAAGGACGCATTATGGCTGAAAAAAAGAAAGTTAATGAAGAAGAATTAAAAGTAACTCTAGAAGAAGACCAAGAGTATGATTATGAAGAAAATAACCGCATGGTTTTTCGAAAAAAAGCACAACCTAAAGTTGATTTTGATGAAGTAGAAGAAGAAGCTCCACAAGATAAAGACGAGTATCAAGTTCAATCTCAAATTATAGAGGAACCCACTGAAGGAGTTTCTCCAATTTCAGTTGATAATGAAATGCGTACTTCATTTTTAGAATATGCAATGAGTGTAATTGTTTCACGGGCATTACCAGATGCGCGTGATGGTCTTAAACCTGTTCATAGAAGAATTTTATATGATATGAGCGAACTAGGCATTACACCAGGAAGTCAACACCGTAAAAGTGCCAGAATAGTTGGGGATGTACTTGGGAAGTATCACCCTCATGGTGATTCATCTGTGTATGAAGCCATGGTAAGAATGGCTCAAGATTTTTCAATGCGTTATCCCCTTGTGGATGGACATGGAAACTTTGGTTCAATTGATGGTGATGAAGCAGCGGCAATGCGTTATACAGAAGCAAGAATGTCAAAGGTTGCTTCTGAAATGCTTGAAGGAATTAAGAAAAATACTGTTGATTTTGTCGATAACTATGATGGAAGTGAAAAAGAACCTTCAATTCTTCCTTCGAGATTCCCTAACCTTCTAGTTTCAGGGGCCACCGGAATTGCTGTGGGAATGGCAACAGAAATTCCTCCTCATAATCTTACTGAAGCAATTGATGCTACAATAGCACTTGCTAAAAATCCTCAAATTAATACCCGTGAACTTATGGAATACATTAAAGGTCCTGATTTCCCAACGGGAGCTACTATCTTAGGTACAAAAGGTATTTATGATGCTTATGAAACTGGTAAAGGAAAAATTCCGGTTCGTTCAAATTGCACCGTTAAAGAATTAAGTAATGGAAAAGCTAAAATTATTATTACTGAAATCCCTTACGCAATCAAAAAGACATCCATTGTTCAAAAAATAGCAGAGCTACACAAAGATAAAGTTATCGAAGGTATTTCTGATTTACGTGATGAATCTAACCGTGAAGGAATTCGGATTGTTATTGATGTTAAAAAAGGACACAACCCTTATGTTCTTTTAAATAAACTTTATCAAAAATCATATTTACAAACTAACTTCAACGTAAATATGGTAGCTTTAGTTAATGGTGAGCCCAAGCTTTTAAATTTAAAGGAAGCATTAAATGTTTACTTAGATCACCAAAAAAGAGTTGTTACTAGAAGATTGCAATATGATCTTAATGAAGCGGAAGCTAGAGTACATATTTTAGAAGGGCTAAAAATTGCTATCCAAAATATTGATGAAGTTGTAGCAATGATCCGTTCAAGTAAAACTGACGCTGAAGCGCAAGCTAAATTAGCTGAGAAATTCAACTTAAGTGAAAAACAAACCGAAGCCATTTTAAATATGAGTTTAAGACGTTTAACCGGACTAAACTATGAGAAGATGAACAAAGAAATTGAAGAGCTTAATAAAGAAATTCTTTACTTAAAAGAAATTTTAGCTAGCGAAGAAAAACTTATTGACTTAATTGTTGAAGAATTAGAAGATATCAAAAAAAGATTCGGAGATAAAAGAAGAACATATATTGACTCATCAGCAATTGCTAATATTTCAGAAGAAGACTTAATTGCTCAGGAAGAAATTGTTATTACAAGTAGTGTTAACGGGTATGTTAAACGTGTTCCATTAGAAGAATACAATACTCAAAAACGTGGTGGAGTAGGTTCAAAAACAATGAAGACTTACTCAGATGACGATATTAATACAATTATTCAAACAAATACCCATACAGACTTAATGCTTTTTTCAAATAAAGGAAAAGCATATAAAATTCGAGCACATGAAATTCCACAAGGTTCTAAACAATCAAAAGGAATTCCTTTTATTAACATTATTCCTAATTTAGATGTGCAAAATAACGAAAGAATTATTTCGATGTTAGATATTCCTAATTATGAAGAAGATTTATATTTAGCAACTGTTACTAAATCAGGAATTATTAAAAAAACACAGCTTTCAGCTTTTGAAAAAATTAGAAGAAATGGAATTAATGCTTTTGGACTTCATGAAGGTGATGAGTTAGTTAGAGCATTTATCGTTGCTGATGAGGATTTAATTCTTATTGCCAACAATGATAAAAACATCATTAAATTTCATGCTTCGCAAGTGCGTCCAATGGGAAGAAATGCTCATGGTGTTAAGGGTATCACCTTAGAAGAAAACCAATATGTTATTTCTGCTTCATCAAGTAAAGATGGTGAATTCATTCTTTCGCTAGGTTCGCTAGGATTTGGAAAATTAACTTTACAAGATGAATATCGGCTAACTAATCGTGGTGCCAAAGGTGTTTCTGGTATTAATTCTCAAAAAGCCGGAAAATTAGTGTTTGCTCGGTTTATCGATAAAAATGATGAATTAATTATCATCACTTCATCAGGAATTACTATAAGAACCAAAGTCAGTCAAATTGCACAAGCTTCAAGAAATACTAAAGGGGTTAAAATCATTAACCTTAAAGATGGTGATGAAATTGTTGCGGTTGATGTGATTAAACCTTCAAATCAGGAAGATAATCAACAAGAAGAATAAGCAAGCCGAACCGTTTATAAATAGCTTATTTAATGGATAAAAAAAGACCAAGTTATTTGACTTGGTCTTTTAATTTTTGTAATGCTTCTATTTCTTTATTTGTTAAATATCTTCATTGTCCGGTTTCTAAAGTAGGATCCAACTTTAAGTTTCCAAAACTAATACGTTTTAGATAAGTAACTTTTAAACCAACTTTTTCGTACATTCTTTTAACTTGGTGAAAAATCCCGCTATAAATTGTTAAATAAGAAGTAAAATCATCAATTTTCTGAAAATCACCATAGTATAGAGTCCCTTGTAAATCAATTCCGTTTTTAAAAATATCAACTAAATTATTATTCACTGCTTTATCTGTTTGAACATAATATGTTTTAGGAATGTGTTTTTTACCATTTAAAAGTGAAAATCCTAAAATCCCATCATTAGAGCATACTAGTAATCCTTCAGTATCGCGATCTAATCTACCTCAATGAGTTAAATCTTTAGGAATCATAGGGCCAGTTACTAAATCCATTACTGCAGGTGCTTTATAACTTTTATTTGCAGTTAAATAACCAGCTGGCTTATTTAACATAATATAAGTGTATTTGTTTTTGCTAATTTCTTGATTGAAAATCGATACTTTATCTTCTTCTTTAACTAATACCTTGGCTTTGGTTGGTAAATTATTAAGTAAAACATCACCTTTTTGAATTAATTGCTTAATTTCTTTGCGAGTATATGATGTTCTTTGGCTAATAAATTTATCTACTCTTTCCATTTTATTGAGATCTCCTAATTAAGTACTCAAGTTTTTCGACCTTATCGGGATAGTTTTCAAAATTAGCAATTGCTAAAAATTCATTATATACTCACGATTTTAGCATTGAATCTGTTAATTCGGCATATGTTTTATTTAAGTTTTGATTAACATAAAGCTTTAAAGTTAGAAAATAAATTACATTTGGATGAAGATTTTCTAACAATTCTTCATTTTCTTTAACGATGGATTCTACATCTGATAAGGTTTTTACCAAAATTTGATCTTGAACGTTTTGAAAACGTTCAAAACTAATTTCGCCTAAAAATTCATTAATTAAAATTTGAACCTGCCCTAGTGTAGGTTTTTCTAAATTTTGTATTTTATTATGAAAGGCTTCTAATTTTGTTTTTGGAATATCAAAGGAAGTAATTCAATTGTATTCATTGTTTTCGAAATTAGTTTTTTTAACAATGGAATCTAAAGTATTTTGAATTAGTGTATCTAGTGAGTTTTGCGAATATTCATAAGCTATTTTTGAATAATTTTCATATGATACAATCTTAATGTTGTCGGTTACAATGTTGTAATTATAATTATTTAAGCATTGTGCATCAGGGATTTTTTGTGAGGAACGAACATAGTGATTGTGTCATAGTGGTATTTTTTTAAATCCATCAATTTCATAAAATTGAGGAAATGTTGCGGTGCGCCCTTTGATTTTTCATTGAACACCAATTTCTGCTTTAGTATTACCTACTTGTTGATAAACTGACAATATAGTTCCAACAAGTTCGACACGATTTTGATTACTGTGAATGTTATTGACATAAAAATCATTCATGCAATCAAGTGCTTCGGCGGTATAGTCACTTAAACTTGATTTAGAATCAGGTAACTTAACTTTTGGTTTTTTGATTTCTAATGGTGTATTATTTAGAACTAAAGTAATTAATTCAAGATCTTTTAAACTTGATTTTTGAGGATCTTCTTGCTTGGTTGTACAACTTACAGATACAAAAGTGACGCCAGCAATACTTAAAGGGATTAAGGATTTTCAGAACTTTCTTTTCATGTTTTTAATTATAAATAATTAAAATAGTTTTATTTAATAAATTCATTATAATGTTTTCATTTTGATTTTGTTAAAATCCAGAACTATTCCAATTAATCAATATTAAAGTTTTAACTATCAAAAGCTAGGTCCATATAGACGGTATTTTTAATTTTTCAAACTTTATTTTTTGATCTAAATTACTATCTTTTCATTTCATTTTTTTATATTTTTATTTTATAATGTATTAGCAACCACAAAATCTTGTGGCAATTTTATATAGTAGCATAGAGAAAATGGTAGCGTGACTGCTATGACCATTGCCAACCTATTTAATTAGGTGGAGTGTCAGGGAAGTAATTCCAACATGCTTTACTTTTTGTAAACATAATCATTCTCTCTTTGCTCCAACAAAGGAGATTTTTTTATGAGAAAATTATTTACAAGTGAATCAGTAGGTCGTGGACATCCAGACAAAGTTTGCGATCAAATTTCTGATGCAATTTTAGATGCTTACTTAAAATTAGATTCAAAAGCTAAGGTAGCCGTGGAAACGTTAGCTTCTGGGCATATGATTGTTATTGCCGGAGAAGTTAATTCTAAATTCGATATTGATATTATCGATATTGCTAAAAATATTCTAAAAGAACTTGGATACTATTCAAGTAAAACCAGCATTATTGTTGATATTAAAGAACAATCACAAGATATTCACCAAGGAGTTGAACTTAAAACTAAATCAGGAAATGAAGAAATTGGGGCAGGTGACCAAGGACTTATGTTTGGTTATGCAACCAATGAAACACCTGAATATATGCCTTTACCAATTATGGTTGCTCATGCTATTGTTAAAAGAGCAGAAACTCTTAGACAAAGTGGCGATTTTCTTTGAGCTAAGGCAGACATGAAAAGTCAGGTAACTTTAGATTATACAGATCCTGAAAAAACAAGTGTAGATACTATTTTATTTAGTATTCAACACTCAGCAAAATATGATAAAGAGAAATTTCAGGAATTTATTAAACAAGAGGTTATTAAACCAGTTTTAGAACGCTATAACCTTAATTGACCAAAGAAACTTTTAATTAATCCAACTGGTAACTTTGTTATTGGAGGACCAATTGGTGATACTGGACTTACTGGAAGAAAAATTATCGTAGATACATATGGTGGATGAGCAAGACATGGTGGAGGAGCTTTCTCTGGTAAAGACGCTACTAAAGTTGATCGTTCAGCCGCTTATGCAGCAAGATGAGTAGCTAAAAATCTTGTAGCAGCTGGAGTAGCTGATCAAGTAGAAATTCAAATTGCTTATTCTATTGGAGTGGCTCAACCTGTTTCAATTAATGTAAATACTTTTGGAACAAATAAATATGATGAATCATTAATTGAAAAAGCAGTTTTAGAATTATTTGATCTTACACCAAAAGGAATTATTGAATCACTTGATTTACAAAAGCCGATTTATAGAGCAACTTCATACTATGGGCATTTTGGAAGAAACGAACCAGGGTTTACCTGAGAATTACTCAACAAGGTAGAAGAAATCAAAGAATTTATTAACAAACACAAAAACTAAAGTTTTCTTTATGTTTTTGTTAAGTTTAAAAACTTAGTGAATAAATAAGATAAACAAAAAAATGCAGGAATGCATTTTTTTCTTTTTTTAATATCCACCTTTTGATGCTTCACCTTTAACAATAGCAACTGAACGAGAAGTACCAAAACGAGTAGCTCCTTCGTTGTACATTGAGATTAAATCGTCCATGCTTGAAATTCCACCAGCTGCTTTAATTTGGATCTTATCTCCAACAACATTTTTCATAATTTTGATATCTTCAAGGTTAGCACCACGATAACTGAAACCTGTTGAGGTTTTAACAAATTCAGCACCAGACTTTAGAACAATTTCGGTAGCTTTTCTGATTTCATCATTAGTTAATAAAGCTGTTTCGATAATAACTTTTAAAATATGGTTGCCGCAAGCTTCTTTGACTTTTTTAATGTCATTTAAAACATATTCGTAGTCACCTTGTTTAAAGCGTCCGATATTAATTACCATATCAATTTCGTTAGCTCCGTGATCAATTGCTAATTTAGTTTCAAAAGCTTTTGCTTGAGTAATCATAGCCCCAAGAGGAAAACCAACTACTGATGTAATTTCGATATCAGTTCCTTTAAGTTTTTCGTGAACATATTTAACTCATGATGAATTAACGCACACAGTTTTAAAACCATATTCTTTGGCTTCTTGGATTAATTTATCAATGTCTTTGGTGGTAGCCTCTGCTTTTAAAAGAGTATGGTCAATCATTTTGTTATAGTTCATTTTATCTCCTATTTTAGCTTATCTAAGATAATTTTATTATCAATTGGTGTTTCATTAAATTTATAAGCCAATTTGAGTTCTTCGATAAGATTTTCATCAATTGGATTTGATGAGTATAAGGTAAATAAAGTTTCACCTTTATTTACCAATTCATTGGTTTTTTTATTAAGAGTAATTCCGGCTTCAAAGTCAATTGAATCTTCTTTGGTTTTTCTTCCGGCTCCTAATTTCATTGAAACAATTCCAAAAGTTAAAGCATCGAAAATTTCTAGGTATCCTTGTTTTTCTGATTTTACTTCTAATTTGTATTTAGGATTTCAAAAGCGAGGATCTTGTATAGCTTTGATATCTCCGCCTTGAAGTTGAACAAATTCATAAAATTTTTCTAATGCTTTACCGTTTTGGATTACTTCTTGAACCATTGCGTGGGCTTCTTGGTGATTTGAAGCGATTTTAGCTTGTTCTAAGATAGTAGCGCATGATGAAAATACCAATTCATTAAAATCATCTGGACCTTGACCTTTTAAGGTTGCAATAGCTTCGAGAACTTCGTTTTTATTACCGATTTCACGACCAATTGGTCTTGACATATTAGTAATTTCAGCTCTTACATCAACATTAAGTTCTTTTCCGATGTTAATCATTGTGGTAGCTAGTTCTTTTGCTGATTTGTAGTCTTTCATGAAAGCTCCATTACCACATTTTACATCAAGTAAAATGGCATCTGATCCTGTAGCTAATTTTTTAGACATGATACTTGATGCAATTAGAGGAATACTTTCAACAGTTGCTGTAACATCTCTAAGAGCATAAAGTTTTTTATCAGCAGGAACAAGCGATTCACTTTGTCCAATTATTGCAATTTTATGATTTTTAACTTGTTCTTTAAATTGTTCCTCTGTCAATTCAACTTTAAATCCCGGGATTGATTCGAGTTTGTCAATTGTTCCACCGGTGTGACCCAATCCTCTACCAGACATCTTAGCCACTGGAGCACCAAGGGCTGCAACAATAGGGGCTACCGATAAGGTGGTTTTATCACCAATTCCACCAGTAGAATGTTTATCCACTTTAATACCGGGTATGGTTGATAAATCCATTATATCACCTGAATACATCATGTATTTAGTCATTTGAGCAATTTCTCTAGGGTTCATTGAATTAAAAACAACGGCCATCAAAAAAGCACTCATTTGGTAGTCTGGCACTTTACCAGCTACATATGAATTAATTAGGAATTTAATTTCTTCATTTGTTAATTCGTGGTTGTGTCTTTTTTTGTCAATAATATCAACTACACGCATATATTATTTTGCTAAGTTAAGAGCAATCTCCATCATTTTGGTAAATGCTGTTTGTCTTTCTGCAGCACTTGTTTCTTCACGTGTAATTAAGTTATCTGAAATTGTAAGAAGACATGCTGCTTCTTTACCTGTTGCTTCAGCGTTTGTAAATAAAGCGTATGATTCCATTTCTACACAAATTGATTGAGAAAGTTTAATTCTTTCTTCAATTGAAAGGGCTGAGTAAAATACGTCAGATGAATGAACTCTTCCTTCGTTTAATTTAGTTCCAAGTCTTGAAGCAATCCCTCTAATTTCATCATTAAGTCTTTGAGAAGGAAGAGCAATATTTCCGTCTTTTCCAAGAGCAATTCTTCTAAAAGCATCACTGTCAGCGTATGCTTCTGTTGCTAGTACAACCTCGTAAAGACCAAGATCTTTTAAGTATGAACCAGCTGAACCGATTCTGATAATTCTATCAACATCATAGAATTTGAATAATTCATATGAGTAAATTCCTATTGAAGGACATCCCATTCCTGAACCAGCAACTGTAATAGGTTTTCCTTTGTAAGTACCTGTATACATAAACATATTTCTTACAGAACTTACTAATTTAAATCCAGGATCTAAATAAGTTTCAGCGATAAACTTCGCTCTTAAAGGATCTCCTGGCATAATAACTGTTTTAGCAATTTCTCCTTGTTTTGCATTAATGTGTGGTGTCATTTTTTACCTCCATTTTTTACCGTTAGCACACATCTATTTTTATATAGATATTACATTTTAAATTTTATCATTTTTGCAATGCAATAATATTTTTTGAGAAATTTTTTCACAAAAAAAGTACCTATAGTACTTTTGTTAGAAAAGAAGTTCTTGAACTTCTTCAGAATGTAAAGGATCATCTGCATTGTGTTCAAAATCCTTTGGAATTTCAGTGTTAAACACATTTGCTTGGATGTTATAATCAGTCAAAATTATTTCTTTAGTTTCTCAATAGGATACAAAGTTGTCTTTAATATATTCTTGTCTTTTTTGGTTAAAAGTTTCTCAGTCTTGAGGTAAATCATCTTCAAAATCATTTATTTTGTTTTTATAAAATCTATTGGTTCATTTTTGAAACTCTTTAAATGATGCATAAATATAATGATTTTCTTTTTTATCAATATCAATAATATCGTTATAAATATAAGAAAGATTTTGTTTAGGTATTTTGTAAGCTTGCACTGAATTTTCTAAAATACTTTTTAATAAAGGGTGCACCGGTCTTTTTGATAAAGTATCAAATTTACCGCCTTCAATTGAAGTATTATGAAACATAATATGAACTTGATAAAAGTTTTCTTTAATGAATTCTAAATCATTAGTTAATAAAACATATGAAATTTCATTATCATTTGCCATATTTTTAAAAACTCTTAAAAAATCACTTTTAACTTTATAACTAATAATGTTATTTGAGTCTTCTATAAAAATTAATTTGGTTTTGTTTAAATAGTATTTAATTAACTTAAACTTTACTCGATCAAGATTAGCTAAATTACTAAAGGGCTCAAATAATTTTTCACGGTTAACTGAAAGATAATTTAAGGCTCTAACGAATCTAATGCATGCAGCAAAATAATCTATCATTTTGGTTGATAAACCGTTTTTATCAATTAAAAATTCCGCAAGCATAATTGCAAATTTGTTAAAAAGTTCAATGCTTTGAAATTGGGTGAAAAAAGATCTCAAATAAAGATAAGGATTAGATTTTCTAACAATGTCCCCAATGCCAATTTCATCTATATATTTTTCAAAAAAATTAAAAAATGATCGTGATTCTTTATCTACTACTTTTAAGATTTCAATTAATTTTTTGATTTGGTTGTTTTTGGTTTTCATTACATTTTGATACAAACGATTTTCTGAGTAAAGGATTCATTGAACCTCGGCTTCTGCAAGTTTGATTGTTTCTTGTAATTTTTGCCGCTCTAAATTATTTTCAACTGTAATTACTTGCTTATATGAATTTTTTGACATTGCACTAATAGCTGCTTCATTTTTATTAATTCTTCTTGTGATTGAAATTTTCTTTTGTCTTGATTCTTCTCATAATTTTTTTGCCTTTTCATCAAAGTCTCTTTTAATTTGTAAGCTAACTAAAGATTTAGCTAGCAGATTGAGTTGAGAAAGTTTTTTGTGAAAATTTATTTTAAAAAACATTTTATCTGAATATAAAGACTGATCTAAATTTCTAATATTATCAATTGAAGCATAACGAATGTATTTTTTGTTTTTCTTTCAGCACCCGAGAATTTTTGAGTTGTAAAAAATATTTTGTTGAATTTTATCTTTATCAAAATAACTAAGTTTATTGTTTTTTAATTGTTTTTTGGAAGTTTTAATTTCTTTTTTAATTCTTAGAATAATTGAATTTACATAACTAGTTGATTGGTCGTGCAATCCATTGAGATAATCTTTATAAAATTGAATTTCAGTATTTAAATCTCTAACTTTAATATCATTGTAAACTTTATTAATTGAAGTTTTGTTAATTTGGTTAACAAATTTGAGCTTAATTTCGCTTTGTTTAATTAATTCTTTTTGAATTAGTAAATTTGAAGGATGCTCATTTTTGACAAAGCTTTTATATTTATTTTCTAAAACTTGAACAATGTCTAAGAAATTGTCCAATTGTTGATTTTGAATTTTGTTATATAAGAAATCGGTAAATTCATCAATAATTTGAATTACTCTTGTTGAAGTCATTTTGCTTTTGTTATTTTTTAGTTCACGTCTACAAATTTTCAAAGCTTTTAAATAGTTAGAATTTAATGCAATAATATTTTCACTTTTTTGAATTAAAGCATTGTAAAGAGGGATTCTGCTATTGAATTTTTCTTCATTAAAGAGCTTTTTAATTTCTTCTTTATAGTTTTCGCTATCTGAATATTCTTTTAAACAATCTTTTCATATTGTGTATATAGGCAAATTATTGTCGTAATTATCTGTAATTGTTGTGATTTTCAAATAGTCAATATCTTTAGAAATTACGGGATTATAACTTAATGTGTACTCAAATGGATTTTTTTCAGTTTGAGAAAACATAGTTAGGGCTATATTGCTTTTATTATTTGTGAATCCTTCTCAAAATAATTCATAAAAACCAGAATTATATTTAGGGTTAATATAAAAAGCAGTAGGCACTTTGTTGTAAATATTTAACTTTGGTATGTTTAAAAAACGGTTTTCACCGTTTTTCTTTGATTCATAGAAAAAATTTTCAATAGTAAGTAGAAGTCTTTGGTGTTCCATAAAATGCTCTATTTGTACGAAATGTTACTATTTTTGTTGATCAATCTTGAAATTACTGAGTAAGAGAAGTATATTACAAAGATATTAAATCAAATTTTGATTGGACTAAAAAGAACGTGTTGCATTACTCAAAATAATACACTTTGGCTCTTATCATCCCCTAATGATTTAAGATCAGCATACGATAAAATAGGAACGTTAATTAACTCTAAAAAAGCTGAAAAAACAACAATAGGGACAATAACTAGAAACTTCTCTGAACTCATTTTAAAACGACAAATGATAATGAAAATAATCATTGTTAGAAAACCAGAAATCATTAAGGTTAAAAGCACATATCTATTGTTGATTTTGCTTCTTGCTATATCTTGATCACTAAGTTGAAATAAAATTGAAGTTACAATAACAATAATCATTAATAAAAATGCAACACTTACAACAGTATTAATATTTTTTAGTGTTGAACCGGTACCATAACGAGATACAAAGTCCATTTTATTACGATATTTAATTATTTTAGTTGCATAATGTTTAATTAACTTTTCCAGTTTTTGTTCTCTTTTTTCCAATTTAAAGATTTGTTTTTGTACTTGAGGATCAAAATGAATCATTAATGCTTCTTCTAAAGAGGCAATTTCTTTTTTAACAACTTCATATTCTTGATTATTCTTAAGTAATTTAGTACCTAAGTTTCAAATTTTATATTCATATTCTTCTATTTTTACTTTTTTGCTAAATCAATAGTTTAAAAATCTAACAAAGAATCAACCAAAAATTCCTGACACTAATCCATTTATTGCTGTTGCAACCGTATAAAATGTATTATAAGCTGCTGGCGGAATGAAAAGAAGAGAAAGTAAATCAGAAATTATTCCAACAAAAACTCCAATAACAGGACCAAAAATAAATCCTGTAATTTTAATTGGTAATCCAATAAATGAGAATTTATAAGTTGGTAAAGCAATCAGCGGAACTAATTGTGAAGAAATAATGGTAAAGGTTACCGAAATGGAAATTAAAATAGCAACTAGCACCATTCTACGAATTGTTCATTTTTGAAAAAGTCCAAGTTCACGAAATTTAGGTACAGTACTTTGTCAACTCCCTTTAATAATTCTAGAGAATTTGGCAGTGAAAAAATTACCAGTGTTACCACTGTTGTTTAACTGATTTTTTTTAGTTAATTTAGGTAGTTTTTTCATATTTTTTAATTTTACTATTTTATTTCCCTCATCTTTTAAAAAATATTAATTTTTCTGGGTATTGTCAAATACCGATCTTTTTTCTTTTGGCTTGATTTTGTGCTTCTTTTAGTAATTGGTAAGCTTGTTTTTGCGACTTATTTTTAGTTTGAAAAGGGCCCTTAAAAGGAGTTATATAAGCAACACGAGCAAAGCCATTTTTTACCATTTGATAATTTAGAGTTTTTGTAAAATCACTTAGTGTGTTTTCAAGTGAAATCGTTGCGACAATTCTGTCATATTTATCAAGAGCTTCACTTCGCATATAAATTTTGTTATTTTGAGGAAATTTTATAAGTTCATTTAATTGTAAAGTTGCTTTTTGAGCAAAAAAATTTTCATAAAGTGCTAATTTTTGTTTTTGTCCCAATTTTAGTGTTTCTGGTGTATCTATTCCATATAAGCGAACTTTTTGAACTTTGTTATTAATTTCAATTTCGATAGTATCCCCATCAATGATTTTCAAAACTGAATAAGCAGAATTGTTTAAGGAAATAGCACCTAAATTCATGGTGTGTGGTTGAGTTACTTGACATGAAGGCAAAAATAAAGAAACACTTGCTAAATAAAAAAATTTATAAATTCTCATCATTTTTGTTTTAAGAAAATTTTAAAAAAATGCACAAAAAAAGTGCAATTCCTTGCACTAGTTTTTAGCTAAATCAATTAACATTTTGAATGTTTCTGGTTGTTGGATAGCTAATTCTGAAAGCATTTTACGGTTGATTGCAACATTTGCTTTTTTAAGTCCATTCATAAATTGTGAATAGCTCATTCCGTGCATTCTTGTTGCAGCATTAATACGAGCGATTCATAATTTTCTAAAGTTTCTTTTAACTTGTTTACGGTCTCTGAAAGCATATGTTCATGATTTAACAACCGCTTGTTTTGCAACTTTGTAACCAATTGATTTGTGCCCAAAGTATCCTTTAGCTAATTTAATTCATCTTTTACGTCTTGCTCTTGTAACTGTTCCACCTTTAACTCTTGCCATAATTATTTTCCTTTCTATTAATTTTCATTAAATATCATTTTAAATAAATCAACAACAGTCAAATTAGAACATGTGTTTGAATCTTTTAAGATCACTTTTTGACATAAGGGTAGCTTTTCTAGCGTGACGTTTTTGTTTGGTTGTTTTATTTTGGGCTAAGTGTGAACGGAAAGCTTGTTCTCTTAAAACTTTACCAGTTCCAGTAACTTTAATACGCTTTTTAAGTGCGCTTTTAGTTTTCATTTTTGGCATTTTCGTCTCCTTCTTTAGATTTAATTTCTTTTTCAGAATTTAATTCTTTTAAGTATCTAGCGATTTTTTGTTTATTTGGTTGGAGATTCATGTCTAAGAAACGTTCATTGACTAATTTAGCTTCTTTAGTAATTTCAGCAATATCCTCAAGGGTTTTGAAAAATTTATCTAAAGTAGCTAGCCCTAAATCTTTTCTACCAATCTCACGACCTCTAAGTTTTAAGGAAACTTTAATACGGTCACCTTTTAGTAAGAACTCACGAGCTTTTTTGCTCTTAACCATTAAGTCATTATCTCCGATCATAGGTGTTAAACGAACTTCACGGTTTTGAACATTAGTTTGCTTTTCTTTTAATTCTTTTTGTTTTTTCTTACGGTCATATTTAAATTTACCGTAATCTAAAATACGTGCAACCGGTTTAGGTTCTGCTGCAATTAGTACAAGATCTTTCTTTTCTTCTTTTGCCAATTCAATTGCTTCTTTTGTGTATTTAACACCCAGTTGTTCCCCGTCAGAACCAATTAAAAAGACTTGCTTAAACGGAATTGCTGAATTTACATAGTGTTCAGCAACTGGTTTACGTGATTTTCTTTGACTTTGAATAATAAACTCCTTAAATAAATGTATTTAAAAAAGTGGTTACCCACTTCTCTACTAAAAAAGGTATCAAATCCAGTGCAAAAATAAACTAAAAATGATACATTTAATTGTAGCTAAACCCAAGGATATTGTCCATCAGGTGAGAAGTGATTCTACTTTCTGCAATTAAATTTATATTGCTATTTAATTTTATCACTAAAAATATATTTTTATTACTAGTTTTTATAGAACTTTTAGTTACATTTTTCCGACAAAAGATTCTCTATTTTAATATAATAAAGAATATGAAAAAGAAAATTGGACTTATTTTAGGAACTATTGTAGGCGCTTTGGTTTTAGCTTCGATTTCAACCTATACAATTGTTATGAAACAACGTATTAACAATTATAATAATCAAAAAAATCAAGAATCAGAATTTCCTAAATCAAAAGAAATCACTTTATCTGAAACTATTAATGAGTCAAATCTTTTAGGAACTCAATTGAAGCTTGATTTCTTAAATAAAGTTAAGTCTCTTAAATTAATTAAAAATAATCCCGATGGAACCAAAGAACAACTCTCTACCCGGGATTTAGAAGAATCTTACAATAAACTGTGATCAGAAATTAATCATTTGTTTCTTAGTAAAAATAGTCTAATTGCCAAACTTAATAATGAGCAAAAACTAACAAGTAGTCTCAAAAACCAAATTATCAATGCTGATCAAGTAGAAATAGACCAACTTACCCAAGAATGTAGCAAATAAAAAGATCCATCTCGGATCTTTTTATTTGCATCTTAATGTAAAGTTAGCGGCTTTTATTTTTGATAGAAAAATTCATTTAATGCCGAAATTACGCCTTTTTTATTTTCTCTTCATGGGTTGTGTCCACATTTTGGGATAACATAAAGTTGAGCAGAAGGTTTAATTTTTAAATAATAAGCACCAATTTTTTTCTGATAAATAATTTGGTCACTTCTACCATATAAAATTGCAAGCGGTTTCTTATATTTTTTTAATTCTTCTTCTTCTTTGATCAAGACATCTTTGTCAAGTACGACTCTTCCTAATTTAGTAAGCATTGAAGTATATTGTTTATGCTCTTCTCATCATTTAGCTGAAGCTGCTTTAAATTTTTTATCAAAAAGAAATTTGAACATGTTGTGAGTAGATAAACGTAAGAATGTGATTTTGGATCACAAAGTGGTATTTGAAAAAGCGTACTCGAGTTTGTCTTTTATTTCAATAGATGTTAAATTAGCAGGGGCAATTAATAAAGTTTTTACAACTCTATTTTCGATCTTATTTACAATTAAAGAAGCTAGAAGCCCTCCCATAGAGTGGCCAACTAAATAAATATTTTTCAAATCTTTTTCTTTGATAAAACCTACCAAAATATTGATGTAATTTTCTAGAGTCATCACTTCTTCTGTTGCCGGACTTTTGCCATGGGCCGGAAGGTTAATTGAATAAATATTAAAATCTTTTTGATATGTTTCGGTGATTGTTTTTAAATTATTAAAATCAGCCGTAAATCCATGGATTAAAAAAATTGTTTTATCTGAGTTTGAATTTATTTCTAGTGTTTCAAGCTCTAGATTTTTATATATAAATTTTCCAATCATAAAGGCTCCTTAGTTTTTTAGTATTTTACCTTTATTTTAATTTATTCAATATAAAAAAATAATCATAATTGGAAATGTTTGCACTTTATAATTTGTTAATTTTGATAAAAATTAAAAGTGATGTGTAAATTTATCAAAAAGCACCAATTTTATTAAATTATATTGTTTTCGTTAATATAATTTAATGGGTATAATTAGTAATTAATTTATACAAATTTTTAAGGAATTAATATGAACTCAATTTTAATGAAAATTAACAGTTTTCGTGAAAATAAACCAGTAGTCTGGAATATGTTAATTTTTGCCTTAGCAATGGTTATTTCACAAACTGCTATTGAAACATTTAATGTTACTAGTACCTTATATGCCTTAAACAATACAGGTCAAGTTTGAATGGCCGCGTTAGTTCAAATATTAAGGTATTTACCAACATTGATTGCCTTTGCGGTGGCCCCGCTAATCATTAAAAAATTTAATCACCGAACCATTATTGTCGTCTCGGAAATTATCAGTTCTATTTTACTTTTTATTGCGGTGTTGGTAGCTATTTTTACACTCAATAAACCAGAATTAAAAAATGTAGTGTTGGGACAAAGTCCCTTGATTATTACAATTTATCTTGTTGTTATTTTATGAAACGTTTTTAATGCAGGAAGATTCTTAGCATTAAAACAAATTGTTTATCGTATTTCTCAAGATGAGAAACAGATAAATACTTACAATAGAATTAATAACTTTGCAACTAGTATTTCATATTTAGTTGCAGCTGTTGCTAGTTTAGGTTTTGTTAAATTGATTGGTTTTCAATGATCAACATTAATTTTAGCAATTGCTTATTTAATTAGTGCGGCTCTTTATCGTGGATTTAAATTACTTGATAAAGAAGTTGAAATTTCTTCAAAACCTCAAATCAAAAGACACTCTAAAACCTTAATATATACTTTTACTATATTAGTTGCTTTAGCGTTGTTTTCAGCAATTACCTTCGTGCCTCGTTTTGGTACAAACACACAATTTGTGACCAATTTATTTTTAGAAACTAAAAATTCAGCAAACGTAGAAACCTGAGTCTCAATTTATCTTATCGTAATTGGTGTAGCCCTTTGTTTAGGTTCAATTGTTATTTTCTTACTTGGTAAGAAAATTCTTATTACAACATCAATTCTTTTTGCGGTTGTTTCAATTGCTTTATTTATTTTTCTACTTTTTGCCTTTGGTGGATTCAAAACCAACATAGGTCTTTTTGGATCTTTTGATTCTAATGCAAATCTAGAAAAAGCAAGAGAAATTTTATCAACCCAATTACAAACAAACATGGATAAAGGAATCTTTGCATATACACATCAAAAATTAGTTTTAGGAATCTTTTTGGCAGGAACTTTTATTCAATATTTCTTATTTTCGATGTTTTTACCTGTGTATTTTGACTATTCTTATCGTACTATTCCAAAAGAAAAATATGCTTTTTTTGCTGGAATTACCATGATTATTTTTCAATTCATGGGATTGGTTTATTCAATTGCGATGATTACTTTATTTAACAAAACGAATTATCAATTTTCATATTTATTTTTTGTAGTTATTATTTTAGTTTTTGTCGGAATTGCTGTTATTGCTTACCTTCTTTTAAGAGCAAGACAAGCTAAAAAAGCTCAAGAAAATATTTAAATTTTTAGATTATAAAAAATAATCCTAATTAATTTTTTTAGGATTATTTTTTTTCTTCATTCTAAAGATAATTTTTGGTAATTCTCTTTGACCAGTTTTACGAATTCTAAGAATTCTTCTATAAATAAAACCATAAATAGGAGCAGTTAAAAGAGCCATTAAAAATAAAATAATATTAAAGATAACAATGATAAAAATACTATCACCTTGATAACCAAGAGGGTGATAAAATGAAACCATTGTATAAATAACCACACCTCTTTGGATTTCCGATCCCCCAAATTCAATAAATTTATATCCAATAAAGTAAATAGTTAATGTAAATAAGTAATAAAAAGCAGGGAAAATCATTAAAATTCAAATATTATTATTATCAATTCTAAGTATTTTGCGGTAGATAATTAAGCAAAAAATACCTAAAATCGGAGTAACTATATGAACAATACATGACTTAATTTTTTCAAAAAAAGTCATAATAGTAAACTCAATAGGATTCATCAAAACCGAAAGTCAATACATGCTCATTGTAATTGTTATATAAACTACTGAAGCATAGAAGAAAACATGCGCTTTTTTTCTTGTTCGATAAAATGGAAATAATGTTAGAACAACTGCTAAAAAAGCATTAGTCATAAAAGTAAATCAATAAGTTGATCCGCCTCAAAATAATATTGTAGCATTAGGCGCTAAATCAATACTTATTTGTTTGATGCTTTCGTTGTTACTTTGTTGTAAAACACCGAAAATTTCTTTGTATTTAGTATAAGTTTCAATTGATTTAAAGTGTCATTCTAAAATAGTTATGGTAAATAAATCTAAAATCATTAAAGAACCAATGATAAATACGGTTCAATCAATTTTATCAAACCTATAATATCCAGCAAATACTCTATGTATTTTGGTTTTCATTGCATTCTCCTTATGAAAATTTTTAAAAAAAACGCCCTAAAGCGTTTTGGTCATTTCTGATATGGTGCCCAAGACAGGATTTGAACCTGCACGGATTGCTCCACTAGATCCTTAGTCTAGCGTGTCTGCCAATTTCACCACTCGGGCTTTTTGCATTACTATTATACAAAAAGTTGAGAAATATTAAAAGATTTTTTTAGTTTTGTTATTAATTATTTATAATTATTAATAAATTATGAATCAAGCAATGTATATTGGGTTTGGAGTTCTCTTTGCCTTTGTGGCTGTTTGTTTTGTGATTTTGTATTTAACTTGAGGTATATCAAAAATTAGAAAATACAAAAATCAACAGCTCAAAGATTATGGAAGAAACCATCCCACAAAAAAACACTTAGCATACGACAAAACAGGAATGTATGTCCCTTCTTGACAAAGAGCTAAATATACTTCACCTATTTTTGCTGGTGTCACTTTTGGGATTATATCAGTAGTTTTTATCGTAAATGCTATTATTTTATAGCTTATTAATTTTTTACTTTTTAATTTAAAAATTTAACAAGTAAATTATAAATTTAATGAAAGGATAACAAAATGGAATCTAATGTTCAAAACAAACTTTTGTCAATTAAACAATTATTTTATACTCAATCGTTATTGTCAATTATCGGAATATCATTAGGAATATTTTCTTTTTTTCATTTTCTAGTAAGTTGATTATTTTTTGCATTGGCAATTGTTTTATTTGTTATTTCAATTGTTTTATCGACAAAACTTAATGAAGTTAGAAAAGAAATTAAGAATTTTCCGATAGAAAACACCACTAGCTTAGAATACGAATTTAACACTTTATTTGCTTTCAGTATTCTTGGTATTTTTATTTCAGTTGCTGCTCTTTTAACATCATTTTTTGGAATTAATAAAATTAACAAAATAAATGCGCTATTCTTTGATGAAAATAATAAAGCAAAACAACCAAGTTATCTTTTACCAAAAATAAAAAGATATTACAATTTATCAATTGCTAATTTAGTTTTAATTTCAATTTATATTCTTTTAGGTTTTGCCGTTTTTATCTTATTTGCTATTGTTTTTTTTCAATCATTAAGTAATGTAGCCTATGGATCAATTTTAAATATTTGAAAAGAATTATTACGTTCATTGATCTCTACTTACTTTTTTGGTACATGAATTATAACAATCTCTGTGTTATTATCCATTATAAGTATTGCTGTTATTGTTTTATCATTTCTTATTTATAAAGAAGGTTCAGAGATCGAAGCTTCTTTATACGCAATTAATTCAAAACAACCAGGTAAAATTAAAACTTCATTAACAACAAAAAATATTTTTGTTTATTATTGATTCTGACTTTTTGGAATTTTATTAATTATTGCTTTAGTTATGATAATTAAATCAAACAAAAAACTCCTTAAAGAAATTGAACAATTAAATGAATCAAGTAACGAACCTAGTAATTTTGACAAAGAACAATTAGAAGTGATCAAATAAAAATAAAATCACCATTTAAGTGGTGGTTTTTTATTTATCTATCTTATTTTTTGGTTAGATAAAAGGTATAATTAATATGACTTATTGCAAAGGAGTATATATGCAACAGACGCAATTTTTAAACAAAAAAGTTAATTTATTAGGGAAAGAATTACAAATTCAAGATCATGTAGAAGTTTTTGGTTCGCCAGCAGGAACTTTTGAAGATCAAAAATTTGATAACGAGGGAAAATATACAATTATTGCCACTTATCCGTCAATTGATACTCGTGTATGTGATATGCAAGTAGCGCGTTTAGAGAGTTTAACACAACAATATCCTGAGTTTAAATTTGTTGGACTCTCTCAAGATTTACCTAGTGCTTTAGCAACTTATGCGCAAGAACACGAAGTTAAAAACACACAACTTTTTAGTGACTATAAAAATCATCAAATGGCCTTGAATTTAGGATTGCTTATAGAAGATTATAATCTTTTTGCTCGTTCAATGTTAGTGCTAAATCCTCAAAATCAGGTAGTTTATAAGCAAATTAATGATGATGTTCATTCGCAAGTAGATTTTGATCAATTATTAGAATTTTTAAACACAGTAAAATAAGAATGAAAAAGCAACTATTTACTCTAGTTGCTTTTTATTTTTTATTTGTGATACTTAATGTTATGTTTAATTGTAAAAGCACGATAAATTTGCTCTACTAACATAACTCGAAATAATTGGTGAGGAAAAGTCATTTTTGAAAAATTTATTTGTTTGTTAAACTTGCTTTCATCAACCCCGTTGGAACCACCAATAATAAAAGTAGTATTATCAAGGTCTAAAAAATAATTCCCAAATTGTTCTGATGAAACCTGTTTTCCTCTTAATGATAAGTAAATAACATTAGAATTTTTTGGGATTTTTTCAATAATTAATTGAGTTTCTTTTTGGATTTTTAATTCTATATTTTCAATTTTTTGTTCTTTAATTTCAATTAATTCTACTTTTGCAAATCGACTAATTCGTTTAGTATATTCGTTGTATAAAACTTGATATTCCTGACTTAATGAACCCACTGCTATAATGGTGATTTTCATTATTTGTGACTTTTTTGAATATGGAACATGAGCATTTGAATATCAGCGGGATTAACTCCACTAATACGAGAAGCTTGACCAATTGTTAAAGGTTTAATAAGTTGAAGTTTTTGTCTTGCTTCGGTTGCCAGATTTTGAACTTCATCATAGTTAATGTTTGCAGGGATTTTAAAGTTTTCAAGTTTAGTGATTTTTTGTGCTTGACTTTGTTGCTTTTTAATATAACCTTCTAAACGAACTTTAGTTGTTAATTCGTGAATATAAGGGAAATCACCTAGAATTTCTGAAGGATCAACATCAGGACGCGCAATAACTTTAGTTAGAGAAACCCCATTTAAAATTCCGTATTTAATAGCTACTGGATCTTTTGAGGAGATAAATTGAGTATCTAATTCTGCTATTTTTTGGTCTATTAAATTATATTTGTTTACTACTTTTTGGTATTCTTCATCACTTAGAAGTCCTACTTGATAACCGTATTTAGCTAACCTAAAATCTGGATTATCGTTTCTAAGTAATAAGCGATATTCGGCTCTAGAAGTTAACATACGGTAAGGTTCTTTGGTACCTTGAGTTACTAAATCATCAATTAAAACTCCAATGTACGCATCTGAGCGCCCAAGAATTAATGGTTCTTTATTTTCAATTGCCAAAGCAGCATTAATTCCGGCAATAAGGCCTTGACAAGCAGCTTCTTCATAACCGCTTGTTCCATTAATTTGACCACCAGTGTAAAGCCCTTTAATAACTTTTGATTCTAAAGAAGGAGAAATTTGAAGTGGATTTATAGCATCATATTCAATCGCGTATCCGTATTTTTGGATTTTACAATTTTTCAAACCAGGAACTGAACGGATCATTTTATCTTGTACATCTATTGGAAAAGATGTACTTAATCCATTAACGTAAATAATGCTTCCATCTGCTGTTTCTGGCTCAAAGAAAATTTGATGTCTTTCTTTATCTGGAAAGCGCATAATTTTGTCTTCAACACTTGGGCAATATCTTGGACCCACTCCTTCAATTAACCCTGAATACATAGCTGATTTTTCGATATTATCACGAATAATTTGATGAGTTTCTTCGGTAGTGTATGTTAAATAACAAGATACCTGTTTGTCTAGTTTAACATTTGAACGATTAGAAAAATGTAATTCAGAATCTTCCAACTTTTCTTTTTCAACTTGTGAAAAGTCAATTGAGTCAGCATAGACACGACAAGGAGTCCCTGTTTTAAGTCTTTGCAAATCAAAACCTAGTTCTTTAAGCGATTCACTTAATTTAGGAGTTGTTTTTAAATTATCAGGTCCTGAAATAGTTACTTCATCACCACGTAAAATCCTTGAATTCATATAAGTACCAGTGGTAATGATTCCTTTTTTAGCTTCTAAAATTGTTCCTGATTCTAAAGCAAACCCAATAAACTGATTTTCTTTAGTCAAAACTTTGGTTGCTATATCTTCAATTAAAGTAACATTTGGGTGTTTTAATAAGTCTTCTAAAATAATCGCTGAATATTTATCTTTGTCAATTTGAGCGCGTAAAGCTCTCACGGCAGGTCCTTTTGATTCGTTAAGCATTTTAACTTGAATCATTGCAAGATCAGAGTAGTATCCTTGAACTCCACCTAGTGCGTCAATTTCACGAGTAATAATTCCTTTAGCTGGCCCTCCAATTGATGGATTACAAGGCATCATAGCAACTTTATCTTTGTGAAGTAAAACAAGGGCTACCTTATGCCCTTTATTAGCAATTGCGAATGTAGCTTCGACACCAGCGTGACCGCCACCTATAACAACGGCATCGAATTTAAGAATGTTTTTTTGTGTATTATTTGACATAGTTATTATATTTTACAAAAAATTGCATCTTTGTAAAAATAGTAAAAATAGTCTTTTTAATTTAAAAAATCACAACTATTTTCAAAATGAAAAAAATACCATAATAAAAAAATGAAAAAAATTTTTTAAATTACAAGTTTTTTAAAAAGACTATAATTTTATTAATATAATTCATTCAATAGAAAGGTATATAACTATGAAAAAAATTGCTATTAACGGATTCGGAAGAATCGGAAGATCTTTCCTTAGAAGATTACTTGAAACAAAAGCAAGCGATGTTGAAGTTGTTGCAGTTAATGACTTAACAGAAGTTAAAACATTAGTACACTTACTTAAATACGATACAGCTTATGGACAATTAGATGCTGAAGTTTCAGCAGAAGAAAACGCAATTATCTTAAACGGAAAAAGAATCGAAGTTTTTGCTGAAAGAGATCCTAAAAACTTACCATGAGGTAAATTAGGAATTGATGTTGTTATTGAATCAACAGGAAGATTTACTAAAAAAGAACTTGCTTCAGCTCACATCGAAGCTGGTGCAAAATCAGTTGTTATTTCAGCTCCTGCTGGAAACGACCTTAAAACAGTTGTTTACAACGTAAACCACGAAATTTTAAGTTCAGAAGATACAGTTATTTCAGCTGCTTCATGTACAACAAACTGTTTAGCACCTGTAATTAATGTTCTTAAACAATTCGGTGTTGAAAAAGGATGAATGACAACAATTCACGCTTATACAGCTGACCAAAGACTTCAAGATGCTCCACACAGTGACTTACGTCGTGCTAGAGCTGCTGCTTCAAATATGATTCCTACTTCAACTGGTGCCGCTAAAGCTCTTGGACTTGTTATTCCTGAAGTTTCTGGAATTTTAGATGGATCAGCTATCCGTGTTCCAACCATTACAGGATCAATCGTTGAACTTGTAGTTGAACTTAAAGAACAACCATCAGTAGAAGAAGTTAACGCTGCATTTGAAAAAGGTGCAAATGAGTCTCTTAAATACGAAACTGACCCAATCGTTTCATCAGATATTATTGGTTCAAACTATGGATCAATTTACGATGCTGGATTAACAAAAATTGTTAAAGACAAAGACGGAAAAAATCTTTACCACATTTCAGCATGATACGACAACGAAATGTCATACGTTTCACAACTTGTTAGAACTTCATTATACTTTGCAAGATTAAAATAATCTTCTTCTAAATATAAATATTTGCTAGATTTAGCAAATATTTTTTTATAATTTTTTACATGAACCAAGCAAAAAATATTCTCCAAAGACTCAAAGAAGTGCCGAAAAAACCGGGAATTTATTTATGAAAAGATAAAAACGGCAGAATTATTTATGTCGGTAAGGCTAAAAATTTATATAATCGGATGCACCAATACTTTAAAGGAAGTGTTAATTCTTATAAAACATACAAAATGGTATCTGAAATAGAAGATTTTGACATTTTTATCACAAGAAGCGATAAAGAAGCATATTTATTAGAAAAAACATACATAGAAAAGCACACACCTAAATATAATATTTTGCTTTTAGATGACAAAAATTATGGATACATAGAAATTAGCTTACAATCTCGTTTAGATATTAAACCAGCTTTTCGGATTCGTAAAAATTCCAAAACTAGTTTTTTTTATGGTCCTATTGTTTCTGGTGGTGATCGTAAAAAACTTGTTAAAGTTTTACAACGTTTTTTTCTTTATAAACAAGGGTTACCAATTACGGATTTACCTTTTTATCAGTGAGAAAAACTTTATCATAAAGCAATTGATTTTTTAAAACTTAAAGATCCTGATATTATCCAAACCCTAACTGAAAAAATGAATCAAGCTGCTTCAATTATGGACTTTGAAGCGGCTTTAGAATATAGAGATTCGGTTAAATTGTTGCAAGAAATGAAGGAAAAACAAATTGTAGAGATTTCGGACTTAAAAAATATTGATGTTTTTTCAATTATTGTTAAAGATGACTTTGTGCATGTTTATTTAACTTTATATCGTTTTGGTGTGCTTGTTTCGCATAATTATTTTTATGTACATAATTTAGGCGATGTTGGTTTGAATATCGATGAAATTTTATCTTTTTATTATCGTCAAAATGAGCTTCCTAATGCTATTTTAATTGATAAAAAGTATGCAGATGCTCATTTAGAATTCGAATTTAAACATAAGATTGAATTTCCTAAGCTTGGTGTTAAAGCCGAACTTATTAAGCAAGCAAATTTAAATAATCAAAATGCAATTGAAACTAAATTTCAAACTATGCAAATTCGACAAAATAATATTGATTTAGCTTTACAAGAACTTGGTTTATTAACAGGAATTTCACAAATTAATAATATTTATATTTTTGATAATTCTAATTTAAATAACACTCATGTAGTTGGTGTAGGAATGTGTTTTAAAGATGGCCAAAATTATAAAAACCTTAACCGGAAATTTGATATTCAAAAACATTTAGATGATAGCTCTAAATTTAGTGATTCTGAATATATGCAAATTAATGTTAATGAATATCTAAAAGCTAATTCTGAATTTTTTACCCCACCTAACTATAATGATTTATTTATTGTTGATGGGTCAATTATTCAGATTAATTCATTTTTAAAAGCACTTAAAAAGCATCCTAATTTTAATTTTGATTTAGTTAAAGTTATTGGATTAGTTAAAAATGAAAAACACGAAACAAGAAATATTGTTCTCCGAAATGGAACTGAAATAGAGATTATAAATGATAAACTTTATCATTTTTTATCATATATGCAAACAGAAGTTGACAAGTATGCTAAGCAATATCATGATTATAAATTTCGTAAATCATCGATGCAATCGCAATTAACGCAAATTAAAGGCGTAGGAGAAAAAAGTGAGCTTAAACTTTTAAATCATTTTAAGGATTATAGTTCAATTTATAATGCTTCTGAAGAACAATTAGCAAAAATTGTAGGCCAAAAAATAGCTAAGGCAATTAAAGCTGCAATTAAGTAAGTAAATATTCTTTTTAATTAGGTAAAAAATTTTTATTAAGAAATTTGTTTTTTTGTTATAATTTTTTTACCTAATGGCAAATGTGGTGAAGCGGTTAACACAGCGGGTTGTGGTCCCGTCATGCGCGAGTTCGAATCTCGTCATTTGCCCCATGTAATAAAGGCAACTCTAAAAGTTGCTTTTATTTTTGTTTTTTAACTTTTTTGCTATAATTTAATAGCAATTGGAACAGTACTCAAGAGGCTGAAGAGGCGGTCCTGCTAAGACTGTAGGGGAGGCAACTCCCGCGGAGGTTCAAATCCTCTCTGTTCCGCCATTTGCTTTAATGCACCAAAAAACTTAGAGATTTATCTCTAAGTTTTTCTTTTGTTTTAGTATTTGTAATTACTAATTTGTGCTAGAACTTTTGAGTCCTTTTGGAAATTTTTGAATTCTTTTTTAGATTTAAGTGTTCACAACAAAAAAGGCATGTTGTATTGCTGATATTCTTTTGCGTATTTTTTATATAGCTTATTTCAAGGGTGTAAATATTTGCAAATTGATTGAATTTTTTCTTTTGAAATTTTCTTAAAATCTTTTTGTCTTCAATATAAGAACCCTAAAAGATATTCTTTGCTTAATTGAGACATAATTTCAAGCGATTTGAAATTAAATGATGAAAAAATGAGTTTGTGTAATTTGTCCTTATATTTTCTTTGTATTAATTCATGTATATGCTTTTCAATATCTGGATATTGAATTAGGTCTGTTTTAATTTCAATGTTAATTGTGGTGAATTTATCAATAAATAAATCAAGAAATTCTTCAAGTGTTAAAATTTCTTGTCGAGGCACGGGCACCTTAAAAGTTTTTGCATAATCTAATTTCTTTAATTGTTTAAGTGTTGCTTGGGAAATTTTTAAGTTTTCTTGAGCAGTTCTACCGGTAGTTTCGTCATGAATAATTACAAGTTGATTGTCTTTTGTAAGATGAACATCAAGTTCAACGCCATCAAAACCATAAAAATATGCCAAATCAAAAGCTAATTTTGTATTTTCTGGAGCTATTGAAGAATAACCACGGTGAGCTAGTAAAAATTGCTTAGACATTTTGAACCTCTCTTCAACGGTGGAAAGTAAGACCATGTTTTTTGTTAAATCTTTGATTAGAAATATAAACGGCTAAACCACAAAGAATACCAATTACACACACAACAGCACCAATAATAGCCATAACTTGGTAAGCCACTGGATTGGTCGTTTTGATTCCGTCTACACCAACTTCCTCATATTGTTTAACCACAATACTTCCGATTTGGCTAAATCATGCATCAGAACTAAAACCGATGAATGAAAATACAGCAGTTACGGTTCCGTATGAGTTTTTAGGAGCTCAAATTTCTCCTTGTTGGGCGTATCTAAGTGTTACCATTGTTCATGAACAAATTTGAAGCATAAAGAAAATTACGTTCATTATGACAAATGCAATAATAGCACCTGTTTTTGAGTATCCCATTCATGCATTATCCATAAATCCTGGGATAAATAACATTATCATTCCAAGAATAAGACCAATACCAGTAGTAATTAGTAAAGCAAGTACAAACGATCTCATTCTATCTGAAAATTTAGATAAGACACCACCGACTAGAATTCTTAAACCATAAATTCTAAAGGCAAATAAAATTGTTAGAATCGAGGTAGATAAACCAATTTTGGTAAGCACTGTATTGGCGATCAACTGATTTAAATAATAAGTGAATGTCGATTGAAACATGTACATTCCAAGTAATAAAATCGATAATGCTCAAACTCTTCAATCACTCATAACTCTAATAAGAGTTTTAAAAGAGGTTGCGTTGGTTTCTTTGGTTCTTTTTTCTTGAACAAAGACAATTAGTGCAATAAATAAGATTAACATCATAAAACAAAATAGTAACATATATCCACCAACTAAATAATTAGAGTATTCAGGGTGGTTTTCTCTTATGTACATATCACTATATGTAATGATAAAAAATCCAATAAGACCTGTTATAACAAATCCGACAAGACCATTAAAGGCACCTTGTATTGAGTAAGCTAAACCTTGATTTTCTTTGGTAGTTTGTTGAGATACTAATTTTCAAAGTGGGGCCCAGAAAAATGGAGTAGTACTAATTCCCCAAAGGGTGAAAATTATATAGTATTGAACATCAAGGTAAGCCATCCCTTCTCCAAACATAATTAACATCGAGAATCACACACCACCAGCAAATGTGGATGCAATACCAATTAAGAGTAGGATTTTATTTGAAAAGCGATCGGCTAATCAACCGCCTGGAATTTGACTAATAAGAGTTACTCACCCAATAATGGCTCCTGCTTGTAATAGTACCGATTCATCAACGTGCATTCTTAAGTAGAAATTAGGGATAGCTGATTTGATGTAATAAGGCATAGCAATGATAAACATATCAATAGCAGCCAGGACAGTTAGAGCGATAATTTTTTTTCAACCTAGTTCTTTTAGTTTTTCTTTATATGTCATATATGTTTCTCCTATTTAATTACACAACGATATTTGCTATCTCTAGTTCTTTTAAATGCTAAAACAATATCGGTAAGATAAAATGAAATAGCACCAACAAATCATAAAATTGTGTAACTTAATATTTCCCAATTAAGCGAGGTATTCCCATTGGGATTTTTAATAAGATGCCAACCGGCTACTAGGCCATAAATAAATACACATGTAACTACCGCTGTAATTAAAAATTTAATAGATCCTGACAATCATTTTCCTAAATAAAAACGGTCTATACCTAAAAAGCCTAAAAAGATAGATAAAAGTATCACAATATTCTTTTTGTGCGGAGAGGTTCCTTTGCATCAATATTCAGGAATTACTTCATCGTTTAATTTACCTTCTTCTTTGAGTTTTTTAGCAAGTTTGAGATCAGCTTTAATCTCTTCGTGAGATAAAAAGAATTTTCTAATCATTAACGGACTCCTTAAATTCATTTGGTTGTAAACCAAAAAAGACTTTTTATACATTCCATGACAACCTTTTAATTTAAAAAGTTACGGACTATTTTTTGATAATTTTGACTTAAAAGTATATTTTCAAAAGCTTTTATTTCTGTTCTAATTTCAATATTTTTTAAGCAAAGGGTAATACATGATTTTTTATTTATTTAATTTATTTTTTTCAAATTAAATGTATTTTTAATGTTTTTTAAAGTCTTAATAAGTTTAAAAAACATTATTTTTATATACTTTTTAAGCGATAAATAGAATTTTTTAGTTCTACATCCTATTAAATCTTAACATAGATAAAATAAGTAACTAAATAATTAAGAAAATGTTTCCGCATAAGTTTTTTGAAATTTTGAAAAAGTTGTTTAATATATGGAAATTTTGTGAAAAAATTATAAATTTACCTCAAAATTTAAAATATACAATAAATATTTTATTTTTTAAAAAAATATTTAGATTTCAGAATACTTGGTTAAAAATATTTTTTTATAGTTCTTAAACCCTCTTTTTAATGTGTAAGAAGAAATCTAACGAAATTGGTATAATATAAAAACTTATGAAGAATTGAACACAATGACTAGATTTTAAAACAACAGAAATGAGAATTGCGGAGCGTTCGCTAAAAGAAATCAATAAACTTGAACCGATAGTTTCTAAATTAACTGACAAAGAGCTTCAAGAACAAACAAAAGTTTTTAAAGATCTTTTAGCTCAGGGATATACATTAGATGATATCCGTAATGATGTTTTTGCGGTTGCAAGAGAGGCAACTAAAAGAGTTTTAGGAAAACGCCCTTATGATGTTCAAATGATCGGGGGAATCTTACTTGATCTTGGTTCTGTTGCTGAGATGAAAACTGGAGAAGGTAAAACAATTACCTCAATTGCTCCGGTATATTTAAATGCGCTTCTTGGTAAGGGAGCAATTGTTTCAACTGTTAATGAATATCTTTCAGAGCGTGATGCTCATGAAATGGGTCAAGTGTTTAATTTTTTAGGATTATCAGTTGGTATTAATAAAGCTCAAATGAATGAGTTTGATAAAAGACAAGCATATGCAGCCGATATTACTTATTCTGTGCACTCAGAATTAGGTTTTGATTATCTTAGAGATAATATGGTCAAAGATCTTAGTAAGAAAGTTCAAAGAGGGCTACAGTTTTGTTTAATTGATGAGGTAGATTCAATTTTAATTGATGAAGCCAAAACTCCTCTTATTATTTCAGGGGGTGAGCAAAAAGATTCAAGCGCTTATTATGGAGCGGATCAGTTTGTGCGCACATTAGGTTTGGAAGATTATGTTATTGATGAAGAATCAAAAGCAATTACCTTAACTCACTCAGGAATTGAAAAAGCTAACCGTTTTTTCAAGGTAGATAATATTTATCACATTGAAAATTCAGAAACAGTACACCTTGTGCAAAACGCACTTCGTGCTCATAAAATCATGAAGCACGATGTTGAATATATTGTTCGAAATGGAAAAATCGAATTGGTTGATGGTTTTACTGGTCGGATTATGGAAGGTAGAAGTTATTCAGAGGGTCTTCAGCAAGCTATCCAAGCTAAGGAAGTTGTTGAAGTAGAGCCTGAAACACAAACACTTGCTACAATTACTTACCAAAACTTTTTCAGAATGTTTAATAAACTTTGTGGAATGACAGGAACAGGAAAAACTGAAGAACAAGAATTTATCGATATTTATAATATGCGTGTTAATGTTGTGCCAACTAACAAACCAATTGCTCGTGTTGATGAAGAAGATGAAATTTTTGCCTGCACGGAAGATAAATGAAATGCTGTAACTGAAAAGATTAAAGAACTTTATACAAAAGGTCAGCCAGTTTTAGTTGGTACCGCTCAAATTGAAGACTCTGAAGCGTTACACAAGCATCTTTTAAAAGCAGGAATTCCTCATACAGTTTTAAATGCCAAACAAAATGCTTCAGAAGCTGAGATTATTTCTCATGCTGGTGAAGTTAAATCAGTTACAATTGCAACTAACATGGCAGGTCGTGGAACCGATATTAAACCAACAAAAGAAGCTATTGAATTAGGTGGTCTTTATGTTATCGGAACTGATCGCGCCGAATCTCGAAGAATTGACAACCAGCTTAGGGGACGGAGCGGACGTCAAGGTGATGTAGGAACCAGTAAATTTTATGTTTCAATTGATGATCCTCTAATGCAAAGGTTTGCTAATTATGAAGCTTTTAAAGAAGCCTATGCAGATTCTAAAGGAAAAGCAATTACTACAAAGCAATTGCGTTTTGCTTTCAAGCAAGCTCAGAGAAAAATTGAAGGATTTAATTACGATTCTAGAAAATCAGTACTTAATTATGATGATGTTATTCGTCAACAAAGAGATTTAATTTACTCACAAAGAGAC
Source organism: Mycoplasmopsis sturni DSM 22021 (assembly GCF_000701485.1). GTDB lineage: Bacteria > Bacillota_I > Bacilli_A > Mycoplasmatales > Metamycoplasmataceae > Mycoplasmopsis > Mycoplasmopsis sturni. The sequence continues at coordinate 357,293 of NZ_KL370785.1, read as the reverse complement.
TTAATTCTTGCTTCAGATGATCCAGAATTTATTGTCAAAAGAATGATCAAACACACTACTAATTCAATTGTTAACTTTGAAGCTTATAAATCAAAAGGTAACTACAACTACAAAGAATTGGTTAAGTTCCTTAATGAAAATGTAGGTAATTTAATTGCTTTTGAATTTTCGCTAGAAGAAATTAGCAAGGTTTATGAAAAAGAACTTCCTAAATATATTTCTAATGTCATTATTCAAGCATTAGATAAGTGAACAGAAAACGCGCTTAAAATTGTTTCAATTGAAGAAATTCACTCACTTGAAAAAGATATAATTTTAAACATTTTAGATCAAAAATGAACAAGACATATTAACCGAATGGAAAAGTTACGTTCAAATGTTAACTTAGTGCAATATTCGCAAAAAAACCCTTATCAAATTTATACTGAAGAAGGTACTAAAATGTTTGATGCTATGATTGAAAATATAGCTTTTGATGTTATGCTTTCAATTTTCTCAAACCGTTTAGGTGCCAAATCTCTTATTACAAAAGAAATGCGTCAAGATCCTACCTTTATGGAGATTTTACGTAACTTAAGTCATGATATTTACAGAAGTGTTGAAGAAAGAGAAGCTGAAGCTATTTCAATTTATAATGCCGTTATTCAAAGAACCAATGTGCACGAAGAAGTTCAGGAAAACATCGAATCAACAAAATTAAGTGATATTGAAGAAATTAAAAATCCGCAAAATCAAATTGAGAATACCTTAAATATTGCGACAGATGATGAAGAATTTGTCGCTGATGATTCTTTTGATGAAATTTTTGAACTTGAGCGTAAAAACGCAAAAATACTCGAAGAGTTAAGTAAAAAAGCAATGGAATTTCAACCAGAAAATAAATCATTAGAAGAATTAATGGAAAATTTACAATCAGCAATTGTTTTTGAAAATGTTTTGGTTAATCAAGCATTAAATGACTCAACATCTTCAAGTGAAGAATTCAATTCAAATGATAAAAAGGAAAATATATCAGGGGATAATACTATCAATCAAAGTGATACCCAAGGCAAAACAAATTCTAATGAAGAAACAAAAGTTTCATTAGCCAAACAACCAAAAACTAAAAAAACAAAGACAACAGATAAACCAAAGCAAAGTAAATCATCCAAAACAACTACTACAAAAACTAGAAAATCAAGCTCAAAGAAATCAGATTCTTTAGAAACATCATCTAAATCTAAAACTATAAAAAGCAAAAATAAAAGTGATTCAATTGAGATCAACTCAACTCCAAAAAGAAGAGGAAGACCACCTAAGAAGAAAAATATTGAATCTGAATAATTTACCTAAATAAAAAGTCTAATTTAAAGACTTTTTATTTTTTTATTTGAAGAAAATTCTTGACTTTTACAATAAGATAATTTCAATTAGATTTTTCCTTTCAGTTACCAAATCAATATTAATTTATGATATAATTTCAAAAGAGCCGACATCGAGTGAAAAACTTGTGTCAAAAAAACAAGTCTGTTTATCAGGCTTTTTATTTGCTTTTTAGAATTTTTAAAACTTTTTTGTATATAATAAAAATAATTTTTAAATCTAGTCAATTTAGTATCAACATTAACAAAATAAAGGAGAAATTATGGTTGAAGTACAAAATTTAAGCAAGATTTTTAGCGATAAAAAACTTTTTGAAGGGGTTAATTTAAAATTTACTGAAGGCAATACTTATGGAATTATTGGAGCTAATGGAGCAGGTAAGTCAACATTTTTAAAAATCCTTTCTGGACAAATTGAGGCTACTAGCGGAAATATTTTAATTGAGAAGCAAAAAAGAATTTCTGTACTTTCACAAGATCATAATGCTTATGATGATTTAGTAGTTACTGATGTTGTCATTATGGGTAATACTGATTTATATCAAATTAAAGAAGAAAAAGATGCAATCTACGCGAATCCTAATGCAACTATGGAAGATTATGAAAAAGCTGCTGAACTTGAAGAAAAATTTGGAGAACTAGGTGGCTGAACCGCAGAAAATGATGCGCAAGAACTTTTATCAAACTTGTCAATTCCAAAGGAAAAATGACATGTCTTAATGAAAGATTTAACTGCCAACCAAAAAATCAAGGTCCTTCTTGCTAAGGCACTTTTTGGAAATCCTGATATTTTAATTATGGACGAACCAACTAACCACCTTGACCTTAGAAGTATTAAATGACTTGAGAACTTTTTAATTGATTATCCTAATGTTGTTATTGTTGTATCGCACGATAGTGACTTTCTTGATTCAATTTGTACTCATATTGTTGATATTGATTACAACGAAGCTAAGATTTACACCGGAAATTACAGTTTCTGAAAACAATCATCTGAATTAGCTCGTGAAATGATGAAGCAATCAAACATGAAAAAAGAAGCTCAAATCGAGAAACTTAAAGAATTCATTGCTCGTTTTAGTGCTAACGCTTCAAAATCAAAACAAGCTACTTCAAGAAAGAAATCGCTTGAAAAAATTCAACTTGATGAAATTAAACCATCAAATAGAAAATATCCTTTTGTTCGTTGAGACATGAATCGTGACCACGGAAAACAAATTGTCACTGTTGAAAACCTAACTTATGTAAATGACAAAGGACAAACTTTATTTGAAAATCTTAATTTCACACTAAGACCTGGCGAAAAAATGGTTGTTATTGGTGAAGATGACATTGCTAAAACAAAACTTTTGGAAATTTTAGCAGGTGAATTAGAACCTACATCAGGAACCGTTGAATGAGGTCAAACAATTAAAACAAGTTTTTTCCCAAATGATAATGCTAAATACTTCAATTCTGATATGACAATTTTAGAATGAATTTCTAAGTGACCACTTGAAAACTCAACCGAAGAAACAAGAGACGTTTCTGACCAAAGAATGAGAGGTTTTTTAGGAAGAATGCTTTTTTCAAATGACTCTGTCTTTAAAAAAGTTAATGTAACAAGTGGTGGAGAAAAAGCCCGTTTAATGTTTTCAAGAATGATGCTTTTAGAAAGTAATTTCATTATCTTAGATCAGCCACTTGATCATTTAGATGCAGAGAGTATTGATTCAGTTATTGAAGGAGTAAAATCATATAAAGGTGGTGCAATTTTTACCACATATAATAGAGCATTTGTTAATCAATGTGCTGATGTTATTTTAGAACTTAAATCGCCACAAGAAAGTTTCTTATTTAGAGGAACTTTAGAAGAATATGAAGAAGCAATGGAGTATTAGTGAATCGCTTTTTTGTTTTTGAAAAAAAAGATAACTATTTTGTGCTATCTAAAGAAACACTAAATCACCTTAAAGTAATTAGAACAAAAAACAAACCTTTTATTTGTGTTTATGAACAAGAATTTTATCTTTGCATGCAAGAAAATAATTTAGCAAAAATAATAGAAAAGCTTCCGGGAAACCATGAACAAGATTTTGAAGTTGTTTTAGCAATGTCAATTATCAAACTAGACCGATTTGAATGACTATTGCAAAAAGCAACTGAATTAGGTGTTACAAAAATTATTCCAATGCATACAAGATATTGTGACGGAGATTTAGTTAAATATAAATTTGAAAAGAAAATAGAGCGCTTTAGAAGTATTTTGCAAAATGCCGCTGAACAATCATTTAGAAATAAAGTTCCATCGTTTGAGCGAATTCATACCTTTGAAGAAGTTTTATCTCTAAATATTAATCAAAAATTTCTTGCTCATGAAAAAATCAATACATCACTTCAATTAGAAAACAAAATTGATCATGATGTTTTGTTTTTAGTTGGACCTGAAGGCGGTTTTTCTGAAGAGGAAATTGCTTTGGCGCAAGAACAAGATGTCCAATTAGTATCTTTAGGTAGTAGAATTTTAAGAGCAGAAACAGCTGCTATTTATTTGTTATCACAAATTAAAATGAAATAAAGCTTTTACAAATAAATAATTTAAGAATTAAAACAAAAAATGAATTTCAGTTTGTTGATAAATTAGTAATTCAATTGTTATAAAATAAACCGACATTTCAAGGGCGGTTTATTTTATAGTTTCTCTTTATTGATTTTGTGAACTTTTAAACCTTTTTTATTTTTTACTTATTAAATCTATTCGTTTTGATATTTTATTTAACCTTTATGCAAAGGCAGAATTTTTTATTTTTTCTTTTTTGAATATTCTTACTATTTTTGGCTTTAACTATATTTTGAAGAATGAACCTTATTTTTTATTGATTTAATCATGAATGATTGCAAAAATATTTTTAATAATTATTTTTCATATTATTATAAATAGATAAATAACTAATTAAATTTAAAAATGCTTTTAAATTTAAATCAATAGATTTTATTTTTATTTTTATTCTGTATATATTATCTAGATTTATAAATAATAATATTTATAAATTACAAAACAACATATTTTAATTAGATTTAGCTATCTTTAGGATTTTTAGGTCAAAAATATTTTTGTATTATCGCTAATTATTAAAAAAGGACTTTTGATTTGTGATAGATGTTTTTGTTTTTTTCGATTATGATTGTATAAAAAATAATTCTCTTTTTTTTCTTTAGTGTTATAATTAGAAAGCAATTTATAAAACCGGATAAATTTCATAATAAATTAACGAAGGAGGAACCTATGAGACAAACAACAATTATTAATACACAACAAGCTAACAAAAAATGATATGTTGTTGATGCAGAAGGTCAAGTTTTAGGGCGTTTAGCATCATTTGTTGCTTCAGTGCTTAGAGGGAAAACAAAACCATCATTTACTCCACATGCAGATATGGGAGATAATGTTGTTATTATTAACGCTGATAAAATCATTTTAACTGCTAAAAAAGAACAAAATAAAGTATATTACTCACACTCAGGATACCCAGGTGGACTTAAGAGTATTACAGCTGCTAAATTAAGAGCTAAAAAACCTACTGCTCTTGTTGAAAAAGCAATTCACGGAATGTTACCACACACAAAATTAGGTAACAAACAACGTCGTAACGTATTTATTTATGCTGGTGCAGAACACAAACACCAAGCGCAAAACCCAGAAAGATTAGAGGTTAGATAATTATGGCTCAAGAACTTTCATACCGTGGACTCGGAAGAAGAAAATCTTCTGTTGCTCGTGTTATTATTAAACCCGGATCAGGTAAATTTGTTATTAACAAACGTGATGCTAGAGAATACTTAACATCAGATATTTATTTACAAGATGCTAACCAACCTTTTGTTTTAACAGAAACACAAGGACAATTTGATGTTTCAGTTAATGTTGCAGGTGGTGGACTTAGTGGACAAGCAGGTGCAATTAGATTAGGTATTGCAAGAGCTTTATTAGAAGCAAGCGTAGATTACCGTGCAGTTCTTAAAAAAGCAGGAATGTTAACCCGTGATGCTCGTGCTAAAGAACGTAAAAAACCAGGTCTTAGAAAAGCACGTCGTGCAAGACAATTCTCAAAACGTTAATTTATTTTTTAATAATTTTGTACCTATTGTAAAAAAATGTAGTATAATAGGTACACATACGCGAGCGTAGCTCAGCTGGTTAGAGCACACGACTGATAATCGTGAGGTCGATGGTTCAAGTCCATTCGTTCGCACCATTTCACAAATGTGACCGACAAGAAATCTTTTGGTTTCTTGTCTTTTATTTACTTACTTTTTTATAAAAATGTTCTATAATTTAAGTTATAAAATATAAAATAAATTTATTATTTTTTTAACTACTAACTACAAATTTTTTAGATAGTTATAACAAAGGAATTTATGAAAAAATTAAGAAACAAACTACTTGTTGTAGCACCTGTTGTAGCAACTATTTTACCTGTTGTTGCTATTTCAGCAGAAGAAGGTGCTCAAAATTCAACCGAAAATGATCAAACAGAGAACAAATCTGCATATCAAGTTGCTGAAGAACAATATACATCTACTCTTGAATCTTTAAAATATGTAGAGAAAAAAACTAAACTTGATGGTTCAACTGCTTTCTTGTCAACTAAACAATACGATTTACTTAAAAAAGAATTAGAAGAAGTTAAAAAAGCGGAAAACGAAGAACAAAAAACAGCTAAGCTTCAAGAACTTTCAGATAAGACTACTAAATTAGCAGAAGCTATGAAAGAATTAGCTTCTCTTACAAATGTTCAATTTGCTGCTCAATTAGAAAATTCATCTTATTATGTTGGTCTAACAAAGCCTTTACCAGAAAAAGAAGCTCAAGATGAAAAAGAAGTTAGTGATGATTCTAAAAAGAGTACAGGACAACAAACAGATGAAATTGATTCATCAACAGAAGAAGAAAAATCACCTGCAGTAGATGAAACTGCAAAAGAAGAAACAGAAGCTAAACCTGAAGATGCTCAAACTCAACCAGCTCCTGCTGAAGAAAAACAAGCAGAAGATCAAGCTGAAGCAGAACAACCTAAACAAGACGAAGAACAAGCGCAACCAGTAGAAGAAAAAGAAACAAATAAAGAACAAGCTTACTTAGATTCAATTCAAACTTGAAAAGAAGATTTAAAAGCAAGAAGAGCAATTTTAACTGAACAACTTAAAGCTGATATTGAAGAGGCCAAAGTTCTTAAAACAGATGAGGAAGTATTAAAGGTTGTTGAAGGATTCCAAAAAGATTACAAAACAGGTGTTTATGATCTTTTAAACATTTTAATTAACGGTATTGATGTAACTTGACACCAAACAAGTGGGGATAAAACCGTTAAACAAGAAGCACCTGCAGTAAGTGCATCAGCTAAAAAATACTATGAAAAACTTAAAGCTTCAATCACTAACCCTGCTGAATTAACCGATGAACAAAGAGATGAAATTCTTAATCTTGATAAAACTGTTGAGAAAGCTAAGGAATACGAAACCAAAGCAAAAGAATTACTCACAGCAAATGAAAATCTAGAAAAACTTCAAGCAAAAGTTAAAGAATTAGTTGAAAACCCAGTTCTTTCATCAAGTGATCGTGAACAATTACAAACTCAATTTAATTCTATTGCGCCACTAGCATATGGAGATGATGTTAATGCAGCTAAAGAAATGTTAGCAAACAATGGTTCTGGTGTAGAAGCTGCTGAAAAAACACTTGAAGAATTTAAAACAAATCTTGCTTCTTTACAAGCAAAAGCAACAGAATTAAAAGAGTATTCTGATAAAATCCAACAAGCAGAAAACTTAACAGATGCTCAAAAAGAGGTTTTAGCAAGTGAAGTTGAATCTGTTAAAGCAGAAGCATCGGAAGATCCTCAACCAAAAATTAACTTCTTCAAAAAAGTTGATGAATTAGATAAAGCCATGGGGCTTTTAAGAGAAAAATACAATAATTTCTCAGAAAAATCAACTCAACTTAAAAATGAAAAAGCAAATGAATTACCAGAAAACTTAGTTGCTTATTTAGGGCAATCATTAACAGATGCAAAATCAATTTTAGATCAAACAGACAAAAACAAAGCTACAATGAGTGATGTTCAAGTTGAAAAAGTAGCATATGATGTTGAAGGTGCTGTAACTAATGCAGAAGAATACCTAAGTGAAGCATGAAAAATTCGTCGTGATAATGCAAACGATCCTAAACCAACATATTGAGAATGACTAATTGTTGGAGGAGCTAGCTTATTACTTGTAGTAGCGGGTATAGCAGTTGCTTTATTCAAACGTAAGAAAAAATAATAAATATTTAATTTATAAATCACTGAAGCACTACTAAGTAGTGCTTTTTCTATACTAAAAAACCTCCGTAAATGGAGGTTTATATTTTATATCCAAATTTAGCTAGTTGCTTTTCGTCATTATTTCATTTATTTGCAACTTTAACTTTCAAGCGTAAAATGACCTTAGAATTAAATTGATGCATCATTTTATAACGAGCATTTTTTCCGATTTCTTTAATTTTAGATGCCCCTTTTCCGATTACCATTCCTTTTTGTGAGGCTTTCTTAACATAAATAATAGCATCAATTTCGATTATATCTTCCTCTTCGATAAATTCATTAACTTCTACCGAAATTGAATGAGGCAATTCTTCATAGAGAGCATTTATTGCCGATTCCCGGATAATTTCTTTGGCTAAAAAACGCATTGACTTATCAGTGACATATTCAGGATCATATTGTTCTGGTCCTTCATAGGTATAAGTTTTAATTAAATCTATTAGCGCATCAATTGAATTTAAATTATTAACATCAGTTGAGACAATGTGACTAAAATTATATTCTTGAAGTTGATTAATTTTTTCTAGAATTTTTTCTGGTTGTTTTTTAATTTTATCAACCTTAGTAATTACGGCAATTTTGTTTTTCACTGATTCAATGCGCTCTAGAATCATTTTATCACCTGATCCAAGTTCTTCATCTGCAGGACTAAGGAAAAGAAGTACGTCAATATCTTTAATAGTGCTATAAGCTGCTTTATTTAGGAATTCTCCGAGCTTATTTTCAGGTTTATGAATTCCAGGTGTGTCGGTAAAAATAATTTGATAATCTTCATCACTGTATATTCCAGTGATTTGATCTCTTGTAGTTTGCACAGTATCAGTTACTATTGCAACGTTATAACCAATAATTGCATTTAGCAAGGAGCTTTTACCAACGTTAGGACGCCCTACAATTGTAGCAAAGCAAATTTTCACTATTTAATATCACTTTCTTTGACGCTAAAAGGAACTAATTCTTCAACGGTATTAACTCTAACTTGTTTAGTATCATTTGAATATTGATAAACTTTAGCATCACTTTTCATTAATTCTACAAAAACTTGGCGGCATCCTGCGCAAGGACTAATAATTCCTTCTTTTTTACTTATGATATGAATTTCTTTAAATTTTCCTACTTTTCCACCATATGCTATTGAACCAAAAAGAGCACTTCTTTCGGCACATAATCCTGAAGGGTAAGCAGCATTTTCAACATTTACACCGTAAAATTCATTGCCTTCCTCGTCAATAGCACAAGCAGCGACTTGAAAGTTAGAGTATGGCGCATATGCTTTTTTTAATAGTTCTTTAAGTTTTAGAATATCCATTTTTACTCCGATTCTCTTGTAATTTTCAGTGGTTCAAAAATTGCATCTACAATTTGATTCATTTCGATGCGCTCGTTTTCTTCTTCATGGTCATATCCTGCTAAATGAACTAAACCATGAGTAAATAAATAACAATACTCTCTTTTAATACTATGATTAAATTCTTGAGATTGTTCTAACATTTTGTCATAGCAAATGATTAATTCACCAAGATGCAAGAAAGGCATTTGTTCATACAAATCCTCATCTCCAAAGTGGAATGACAAAATATCTGTTACGTAATCTTTATTACGATATTGTTTATTTAATTCCTTGATTTTTCGTTTAGATACAATTTTGACATCAACTAGAATAGGTTTTTGAATTCCAAAATATTCGGCAAAATTTTGAACAATTGCATCCATCTCTTTTCGAAAGTCAATTTTGTTTCGAGTTGAGTTAGTAAAGGAAATTTCATTTTGATTTTTGAACATGATTTAATTATAAATTATTTGATAAAAAGACCTTCAAAAATGTAGTTAAATAGCCTTATTTCTTCTTGAGAAAAATTAATTTGAATTATGTTTAATTTATTAGTTTTTAAAATGTTTAATAAATCTTTATTTACTACTTCTAATGTTTCATTTTGGATGATTATTCCGTTAAAGGATAGCAATTGATTGTTGATGGTAGCTTGAATTAAAACTTCTCCTTTTGTAAATAAACTTTTATTGTGAGGCTGCAAAATTAATTTGTCATTTTCTAATAATAATCAGGCTGATGAGAACTTTGTAGTTCTAATATAAAAAAGTAAGTAAATTATTATCATGAAATAAAAAAATAAAACTAACGATAGTGTAATTTCTCATTTAAATTTCTGTGTAATTTTGTTCAAGTTCAATTACCTTGCTTTCTGGGAAGATATATCGATTATTATGGCTAATTTCTATTGTTAGATTATTTTTTATTCATTTGTTTAAATTTTTTTGCACAAAAACAAAATTAGTTTCACTTAAATTATCAAATGCTTCATCTAAAATTAATAGCTCATAATCGTTTAAGAGAATCTTTAGAAAAAACAACAACTGTTTTTCGCCCGAAGATAACGAAGCAACCTCTGAGTTATGAACTCTGAGCATGATTTCTCTCATTCCAGTAAAATTCAGTTCAATATTATCTATAAATTCTCAAAAACGTTCATTATTCTCAATTTCTAAGAATTCTAAAACCGATGTTTTATTTAAGGGAATATTATTACCAAAATAACCAATTCTGCCTTTTAAATTCAAATCTTGAAACAGATTAACCTCAATATTATTAATTTTTATAATTCCATCTTGAGGCTTTAAATTTCCGCTAAGAATACCTGCTAAGGTTGTTTTGCCGCAACCATTTTTGCCTAAAATAATTAAGTTTTGATCTATAACCATTTTTCGAATATTTAAGATATTCTTGTCGCTTTTAGAATAAGCAAATGAAAGATAAGAGAACTCAATTTTTCTTATTTTGTCATTTTGTTTTGTTTTTGTAGGCTCAAAACTTTCTCAATTAAAAAAATTAAGTAAGATTTTGTTTTTTTGAAAGTTATTTCATTGTTGAACTAAAGGCAAAAGATTCTTTAAAGGTCTTAATAAAATATTAGTTCCAGTAATAAAAAAGATTAGATTATAGAGGTTTAAATTATCATTCCAAATTTCGATTGTTCCAAAAATTAAGATAAACACAGGTCCTAGAATTTCAAGGGCATTTTTAAAATTGAAAACACCAAAAATAAAATTGTGATTAATTAAATTATTTTGATAATAATCTTCTTGTATTTTTACAACTTTTTGAGATATTTTTTCGTTTAAAGAAGTGTTGACAAAATGTTTTTGATAGTCAATTAATTCTTGATATCAATTATTTAAATTTATCCCATCATAAGTAACTTTTTTGTCAATTTGGACAAGCTTATCCTTAGTTGAAAATATAATAATGAGCAAAGTAGCAGCGTAAATAAGAATTACAATCAACAATGTAAGGTTAATTTTGTAAAGTAAAAATAAACCAATTCCAAAGAAAATAATATTAATGATAATGTCGCAAATAAAATAAGTCTTAAATTCTAAATATGAATCTAAGGCAAATAAACGAGTAACAAATTCACTAGAAGTAATTTGTTGCAATTCTTGATAATTAGTTTGCTTAAAATTTATAATTAATTTTTCTTTAATTTTTATTGATACATTAGCCAACTTATGGTTAAGAATTTTCGTGATTATATGTTTAAATAACGATTCAATTAAAATTATTCAAACAAAGACAAAACTAATGATAATGATATTAGTAAGGCTTTGATTTGGGATAATCTCAGAAATTACAAATTTATTTAAAAAAGGAATCGAAACAAAAACTAATAGTTCCAAAATTAAGGCGCAAAAATAATATATTTGATAGAGCAATAAATTTAATGGAAGTTTAAATGAAGTTTTAACTTCTTTTGGAATTTGTGAGAAAGGTTGCACAATATCTTGTTTTTCAAAGGTAACTAATATTCCTAGAAATTTTGACTCAAATTCTTGGTGAGTTAAATTGATGTTTCCTTTTAAAGGGTCATATATTTGGATTCGTTCATCAGTTAACGATAAAATTACAACCATATGTTGATTTTGTAAATTCTTGACAATAGATCCAATTGGAAAAGAGTTTGCTTCTAAATTTTTTAATTGCATAAAATCACAATGATAAGCATTGAGAGTTAATTTATAGCTTTGAATAAAATCTTTTAAATCACTTAGTGCAATGCCATTATCTTTGTAAGTTATATTGTTTTTTAAATCATTAATGTCTAATGTTTGGTTATAAAAATGTTCATAAAAGTACTTAAAAACATATAATGAACAATCACGTGAGTCAAATTGAGTTTCCATCATTTATATCTTAAAAATTAGGAAGTATAATGCATGAAAAAAAGTTATTTTAGTTATTTTTTACAAGTTAAACAAGTAAAAAGTTTTATAATAAAGATAATATTAAAAATGTCATTGTGAAATAAGGAGAATTTATGAAAAAAGTTGTTGCATTTGCTAGTGATCATGCTGGATTTGAACTTAAAGAAGGACTTAAAAATTACATTGAGTCATTAGGATATGAAGCGGTGGATTTAGGTCCTTCGACTGACAAATTTCCTGTAAGTTACGCTATTCAAGGACATGAATTAGCTAACTATGTAAATTCACACGAACCTGCTTTTTCAATTGGGGTTTGTGGGACAGGTTTAGGAATTTCTTATGCCTTAAACCGTCATGAGCACATTAGAGCAGCTAGAGTCACTTCTGTTGAGGATGCGCATTTAGCTAAACAACATAATAATGCAAATGTTTTAGTTTTTGGTGGACGTCAAATCTCACTTGATGATGCTAAAAAAATGGTTGATGAGTATATTAAGACTCAATATGAAGGCGGAAGACACCAACAAAGAATTGATGACATCGATGCACAAGCGCAATGTAAAGCCTAAGTAGGATTTACAAATTAGGAATTGTGTTATAATATTAGAAATATTTATCGTAAAATCGTAAAATAAATAATTTTATATTGTGTTTATTTATTTAGAATTTTTTAAGGAAACATTATGAAGAAAAAATTAAATTTATTATCTGTTGCTTTTGGTTTAAGTGTTGTAGCTCCTGTTAGTATCGCTGCTGCTTGCAGTACTCAAGCAAAAGAATCTAAAGAAGTTGTAACTACTGAAGCTGATACATCAACAGAAAAAGCTGAAACAGCTGAAAACATTAAGCAAAGACAAGTTGTTTCAACTAATGCCAAACTAACTGATTTAACAAGCCAATTGTACTTTATTTTAAATGATAAGTACAAAGATAGCAATCCATATGAAGCTAGCGGAGACCAAGTTTATCCAGTTGCTCCAGATCACTATGCAGATTACCTTAAAACCTTAACATTAAAAATTTCACCTTTACCACAAGAAAAACAAAATGCTGAGTATTTTGCAAAAGGTTCAATTGCTTTTGAAGTGGTACTTAGCGAAACCTTAGATGGTGTAAATTTTGAATCACGTAAAGAATTTTATGTTTCAGGATACGGAACAACAGCAAAATGAGATAATATTTTAGCCGTTCAAAAACTTGAAACATTAGTTTCAGAATCAAAATACATTATTGAAGAAATTGATGCTAAAGATAGAAAAGAAAAAGTACAAGGTGAAGACAAACAAGAAAAAGAAGTTACTACAAATATTTACAAAAACTCACGTGTACCAAGCGAAGATGTAACTGAATCTTATAATAAATTAAAAGACGAACTTAGCAAAGCTGAAAAACTTCTTGAAGAAAAAAGTGAAGAATCTACTTACACTACAAAAGTTAATGAAGAATTACCAAAACTTCAAGAAGCATATGACGCTGTAAAAGCAAAAAAAGATAAACTTGATAAAAAATGAGAACTTGTTGAATCAAACTCAGGTGGATATGGAACTGATTCTGTAGAAGAAAATTCAGAAGCAAATTCTTCTGAAGGAGTAACAGAAGGTTCTAAAGATACTGATGAATCAACCGGTGAAGAAGCTAAGACTGAAGAAAAAGAAGAATCTAAACCTGCTGCAAGCGAAGGAACAGATGCAGCAAGCACTGAAGGATCACAAACAACTCCTGAAAAAGAAGCTCAAACTTCAGAGCCAGCTAAAGAAGATGGCGCTTCTACAAATACAGAAGAACAACCAGCTACTACTCAACCAGAAGGTACTCAAGATTCTGCTACTGAAACAGAAGCAAAAGCAGAACCAGAAACAGAACCTACTCAACCAGCAGAAGACACTTCATCAAGTACTACTACATCTACAACTTCAAGTACTCAAAGTTAATTTACATTTAATAATTTAATATAAAAAACTCGATTTAATTCGAGTTTTTTATATTTCTTTTTGTTGTTGAATTTTTTCAAGTTTTTTAACGGCTTTATTAACAGCATCATAAGCCCCTGAACGGCTAGTGGCTAAAATTTCGGCAACTTCAGCATAAGATAAATCTTTGTTAAAGTAAAGTTCAAAGGCTTGTTGCTGTACTTTTGTTAGCATGAAACCAAATTTTGCGTATAAATTAATATAATGAGTCATCTTATCAAGATCTTTTTTAGTGGTTTTGGACATCAATTAAATCCTTTGTCATTTGGTAAATAAACATATCTAAATCAAATTCTTGTAAGTCATCTAGTCTTTCACCTAAACCTAGATATTTAACATTTAAATCATATTCATCTTTAATCGAAAGAACAATTCCGCCTTTTGAAGTACCGTCCATTTTAGTTAGGATAATTCCGGTCAAATTAGCCACTTCTTTAAAAGCTTTTGCTTGCGAAAGTCCATTTTGTCCCGTGGTTGCATCTAAAACAAGCAATGATTCATGAGGTGCCGATGGTTCAAATCTTTGAATAATTGAAACCATTTTATTTAATTCATTCATTAAGTTGACTTTATTTTGTAATCTGCCGGCTGTATCAATAACTAATAAATCATAGTTTTCCTGAGTTGCTTTTTCCATTGCTTTATAAACTACTGAAGAAGGATCCGCACCTTCTTTATCAGGCTTAACAATTTCCACACCTATGCGTTGAGCTCAAATACCTAACTGATTGACAGCTCCGGCTCTAAAAGTATCTGCAGCAGCAATTAGAACTTTTTTACCTTGCGAAGCGTATTTATTCGCGATTTTTGCAATTGAAGTAGTTTTTCCACTACCGTTAACGCCAACAAAAATAAAGACATTAAGGCGATTGTCTTGGTAATTTAATTGAGTATCAACCACGGAATTATTAGTATAAATAACAAACATTTGATCAGCTACAATTTCACCAATTAATTTAGGATTATCAATTTGATTTGTTTTGACTTCTCTTTTAATTTTTTCAATCATTAAATATACTAATTGCGAATTGATGTCAGCCATAATAAGTAATTCTTCAAGCTCTTCGAAGAATTCTTCGTCAATTTTAGTATAACGATTTTGTAATTCTAATAGCTTCTTTCCAAAATTACTTGCTGAGTTCATTCCGGTTTCGTATTTTTCGAATTTTCCGGATTTTTCAAATTCTTTGATTTTCTGTTCTTCAAGTAATTCTTGTTTTTCTTCTATAGAAATAGTTTTTTTTGAAAAAACTTTATTTACTAAATTTTTAAAAAAACCCATTTTTACTTCCTTTTAATAAGTTCATTTTTTAAGACATTTTTAAGCTTAAAGTTGTTTTAATTATACTAAAATTATTATTCTCATCTAAAAGAGGCGCAATAACTTTGGTTCTTAGTGAGAGTGATTATTTTGGAAATTTAAGGAAGCAAAAAGTTAAAAAAGAATATAATAATATAAATAAATTTATATTATTAGGAGTTTTATGGCAAAAAAAGTTATTATTGGAATGTCTGGCGGAGTGGATTCATCTGTAGCTGCTTATTTACTTAAGAAACAAGGCTATGATGTTGAAGGTCTTTTTATGAGAAACTGAGATAGTTTTGCAAACAATGATATTTTAGGAAACAATGATATTTCACAAGATATTTGTCCACAAGAACAAGATTACCAAGATGCTTTACATGTTGCTAATTCATTAGGGATTAAATTGCATCGTGTGGATTTTGTTGAACAATACTATAACGAAGTGTTCCAAAATCTTATTGATGAGTATCAAAAAGGAAGAACACCTAATCCTGATATCTTATGTAACAAGTACATTAAGTTTAAAGCTTTTGCTGATTATGCTTTTAATGAATTAGGTGCAGATTACATTGCTATGGGTCATTATGCAAAAGTAAAAGATGGGCATTTATATCGTGCTAAAGACCAAAATAAAGACCAAACTTACTTTTTAGCTCAACTTAGTCATTCTCAGTTAGAAAAAGTAATCATGCCCCTAGCAGACTTACACAAAGAAGAAATCCGTGAAATTGCTACTCAATTAAATTTAATTACAGCAACTAAAAAAGATTCAACTGGTATTTGCTTTATTGGAGAACGTCGTTTCGGTGAGTTTTTACAAAATTATATTCCAGCAAATGATGGTGATACAGTCGATATTACAACTGGCAAAATAGTTGGAAAACATGTTGGTTGTTTTTATTACACTATTGGACAAAGAAAAGGATTGAATTTAGGCGGAATGAAAGAACCTTACTATGTTTGCGGACATGATGTCAAAAAAAATATTCTTTATGTAGCCCCTTTATCGCAACCACATTGACTTGAGTCAAATAATTTAATTGCAAGTAATTTGAATTTAAACAACACTAATTACAATCCTAATAATTTAACAGCTAAGTTTAGATATCGTCAACAAGATATTCCGGTAACTATCAAAATCATGGATAATAACTTTGTTAGGGTTTATTATCCACAAAAATCTCAAGCGGTGACACCAGGACAACAAGTTGTCTTCTATGATGGAGATAAATGTATTGGGGGAGCAATTATTGAAGAATTATTCAATGACGATCAAAAGATCGCATATATTTAGAGGTATTTATGAAATCAAGTGATATTAGAAATTTATGAATTAATTATTTTCAAAGACAAGGGCATTTTCTAGTTCCTTCAAAAAGTTTAATTCCACAAAACGATCCTTCTTTACTTTGAATTAACTCTGGAGTAGCAACTTTAAAAGACTATTTCTCAGGAAAAAAAGTGCCACCGGCAAAGAGATTAGTTAATTCACAAAAAGCTATTCGTACTAACGATATTGAAAATGTTGGTGTAACAGCTAGACACCATACTTTTTTTGAAATGCTAGGAAACTTTTCAATTGGAGATTATTTTAAAAAAGAAGCAATTGCCTTTGCTATTGACTTTTTATTAAATGACTTAAAAATGCCTCTTGAAAAACTTTATTTTACTTATTATTACGAAGATCTTGAAACTAAGGAACTTTGAATGTCACATGGAGTTTCTGAAGATCATTTAATTCCTGGAACTAAAGACACTAACTTTTGAGAAGTGGGAAGTGGACCATGCGGACCAAATACTGAAATTTTTTACGATCGTGGGCAAAAATATGATTCGCGGGGAATTGAATTGCTACAACAAGATCTTGAAAATGATCGTTATATTGAAATTTGAAACATTGTTTTTTCTACATATAATTCCGACGGCGAAGGAAATTATAGTGAACTTAAACAAAAAAACATTGATACTGGGGCTGGACTTGAAAGAATTGTTTCGATTATGCAAGATGCTCCTACTAACTTTGATACAGACTTATTTTTACCTATTATTCATGAAATTGAGAAATTTACAGAATTTCGATACGACATTAATAATTACTTCACAAAAGATCCAGAGCAAACTTTAATTAATACTTACTTCAAAGTTATTGCTGATCACATGAGAACAGTAGTTAATGCTATTAATGATGGTGCAAAACCTTCAAACGTTGGTCGTGGATACATATTACGTCGCTTAATTCGTCGTTCAGTGCATAAAGGGATGCAATTAAAAGTTAATGAAGAACTCTTTTTACACAAACTTGTTAAAGTTATAGCAGATACTTTACCTTTTGATTTTGATCTCCAAAGAATTGCCAAAGTCATTCTTGATGAAGAAGTAGCTTTCTCAAAAACAATTGAAAGCGGAAGAAAATTACTTGAAGAATATCTTAGCTCAGATACAAAAATCTTCCCAGGTGATGTTGCTTTTAAATTATTTGAAACCTATGGATTCCCAATTGAATTAACTGAAGAAATTTTAGCCGAAAAAAATATCACCGTTGATATGGCAAGCTTTCAAGAAGCAAAAATACAACATTCAGAGGCTTCTCGAGGAGCTAAAAAAGCCGGAATGGACAAAGTTATTAACTCACTTGCCTTAATCAAAGGTAAAATCGATCAATTTGTTGGATATGATTTTGAAGAATACACTTCAAAAGTTTTAAAATTACTTGATTCGGAAAATGAAATTAGTGAAAATGATGGCATTTCTTATGTGATTTTAGAAGAAACACCATTTTATGCCACTAGCGGTGGTCAAAAGCATGACGAAGGATTTATGCTACAAAATGGTTCAAAAATTAAAATCCTAAACGTGTTTAAAGATAAATTTGGAAATCACATTCATAAAGTTGAAGGAGCCATTAATAATTATGATCCTATTGAATGTTTTGTCGATAAACAAAATCGCCTTGGGTTAAAAAGAAATCACTCAGGAACCCACTTATTATTTTGTGCCTTAAGAACTATTTTAGGGCCTCAAATTGTTCAATTAGGAAGCGATAATAACGCTGCAAGGTTAACTTTTGACTTCCCTGCTGATATTAAACCTTCAGCTGAGGAAATTAAACAAATTGAGAACCTTGTCAAAGAATACATTAGTAAAGATGTCCAAAGACAATATTTAGTTATGACTACTGACCAAGCAAAAGAAATGGGTGCAATTATGACTCTTGAAGAAGGTGAATATATGGACCCTAAAAAGGTTAGAATTGTTAATTTTGAAGGAATTACTGCGGATTTATGTGGTGGTACCCACTTAGAGCACTCAGGAATGCTTGAAAACTTCAAAATTGTTTCGGTTGAGAAAAAAGCTGCAGGGGTATTTAGAATTAAAGCAATTTCATCAAATGCTATTATTAACCAATATTTAGAAGAAGAAAAAGACCAACTTAGCGAATTGGTGGCTAAAGCAATCGAGAAAAACCAAACACTTAATCCTCAATACAGAGTTGAAATTAAGCAAGAAAATAATCTTGAAGATCAGGTTAGCTATCTCAAAGAACTTTTAGAACAAATCAAAGAAGATACTAAAAAACTTATTAAAGCTCAAAATGAAAATCTTGAAATTAATTATGACCAATTACAACCTGTTAATATTCAAGGGAATTTGGTGTATCTTGTGGAAGTACCTGTTAATCAAATTAAAGTCTTAGCTTCAACGGTTAGAGAAAAATATCCAGATGCTCTTGTTTTAGCTTTTGATAAAGAAAGTAAAATGCTTGTTGTTGCTTCAAAAGCCTTTAATTCTAATGCAATTGCGCAACAACTTTTTAAAGCATTTGACGGACGTGGTGGTGGAAATAACATTATGTCTATGGGGAAAGTTAACCAAATTATTAATCAAGATTTACTTGTTGAAAAACTAGAAAAGATATCATGAGAAAATTAGGTTTAGATTTAGGAACTAAATCTTGTGGATTCGCAATCACAGATGAGGATGAAATTATTGCAAGCTCGCTTGAAAATTTCAAATTTGCTGAAAATGATTTTGAGGCAGCAATTAGAAAAATTCAAAGTTATTTACAAGAATATAACATTGATGGTTTTGTTTTAGGTTATCCTTTAACAATCAGCGGCAATAAGGGCCAAAGAGCACTTATGGTTGAAAATTTTAAAACTCTTTTAGAGAAACATTTTGATATTCCGATTATGCTCATTAACGAGCAATACACAACTCAAAAAGCTCACGATGTTCTTATTTTAGCGGGTTTAACAAGACAAAAAAGAAAAGCTCATAAGGATAAGTTAGCAGCACAATTTATTTTGCAAGAGTATTTGGATTATCATAAAGATAAATGAACAATAATTAAAAAGGGAGAATAATGGCACTTTGGTTAAAAATAGTACTAGGTTGTTCGGTTATTGTAGTGGTTATTCTTGCTATTGTAGCTAATGTGATTTTACGTAAAAAAGCAAAAGCTCTTAGACAAAGAATTATTGAACAAACACAACAAGAAACTTATTTGGAATTATCAAAGCTTAGAGATGATATTGGACATTTAAGCTTTGCACTTAAAAATGAAGTTAAAAATAATTACAAACCTTATGATGTTGAGGCGGCAATTAATACCGTTTTTACTAATGATTTTCAAAATATTTTAGTGGTTGATAAATCAGATTTATTCTTACTTAATTCTATTGCTCAAAAAACTAAACGTAAAACATATTATCTAAGCGAATATTTTGACCAAAATACTCAAAATGCTTTAGCTGCTAAATATCCAGATGATTTTACCAATGTACATCTTTTACCTTATAACATGGAAACAATAGATTTTGTAGTTGTTTTTGAAAATGATTTTTCATTAATGGAAATTTACGAGAAATATTGACATTTTATGAGTGAAAGATCAATGATGATGATTTTACTTACTAAATATAAAAACAAAGAAATTAAAAGTTTTGTTAAAAAAATGCAAGAACATAACTATCCAATGGAAATTTCCTATGTTGAAAGCAAATTTTTATATCTAGTCAAAAAGCAAGAAAGCAAGAAAAATACTATAGTATAATTAAATAAATTTAAGGAGAATTATGGCTAATAACAACGAAAAAATTTTTTTATCTAGAGAAACATTAGAAAAATACAAAAAAGAGTATGAACAATTAGTTAATTTCGAGCGTCCAGCAGTTCAACAAGCTTTAAAAGAAGCTCGTGCTCAAGGGGACCTTTCAGAAAACGCTGAATATGACGCAGCTAGAGATAGACAAGGTGCTGTAGAAGGAAGAATTAACGAACTTGAACAAATTATTGACCGTGCTGAAATTATCGAAAGTGATACTACAGGAGTTATTTCAATTGGTTCTTCTGTATCAATCCGTTTCGTTGATTCAGGTCAAATTAAAACTATTACAATCATGGGGACTCATGATGCTAACCCATTTGAAGATAAAATTTCAAACAAAAGCCCACTTGCTACCGCTATTTTAGGTCGTAAAGCTGGTGAAGTTGTTGAAGTTGATGCACAGCAAAAATTCTCTGTTGAAATTTTAAGTGTGATCCATGAAAATTAAAAACTAGCTCAAATCTAGTTTTTTATTTATATATTTAGAAAATGAAGGAGTCAAAATGTTAATAGGTATTTCGGGAATGATTAGTAGCGGAAAGAGTACTTTATCTAAAAAATTAGTATCTCATTTTCCTAATTCGTTACTTTTAAATGAGTATGAGGAAGATGATACAGTTTTTAATACTTATTTAAGTTGATTTTACGAACAAAAACCCAATATTGATGTGAGTTTTCAAGTTTATGTTGTTGAAAATCATACAGCTCAAGTGACTAAATTACGTGATAAATTTAAACAATTAAACTTAGATCCTAATCAAGATATTATGTTTTTAGACCGCTTTAGTGCTGAACACTATGTTTTTGCTCAAGTAAACCTTAAAAACTTACCCAAAAAATCTTTCAAGGCTTATAAGGCGCTTTTTAAGGAAATGATTAGTTCAGAAGAATTGCCTGAATTTACTATCTTTTTAGATGTAAGTTTTGAAAATTTTAAAAATCGTTTATTTAAACGTGGACGTGATGTTGAAATTAATAACTACGAACTTAACGAAGCTTATTTTAAAGAATTGCATTCAGTTTATAAAGATACTTTTATTGAAGTTGCTAAAAATCTTGGAATTGAGTACAAAATTATTGATACTAATGACAAAAATGAAGAGGAAGTTTACCAACAAGCTTTAAGTTTAATCGAAGAATATAAAGCAAGGAGATCTTAAAATGAAGAAAGATTATCGAATCGATAAAATCCTTTTTTCGCAAGAATTTATCGAGGAAAAAATTCGTGAATGCGCTGATTGAGTTAATGAAAATTATAAAAATTCACAAGATTTGATTTTAGTTGGTCTTTTAAAAGGTTCTGTTCCATTTTTGGCACAACTTATTAAAAGTGTTGAAGTGGATCACCAAATTGACTTTATGACTGCTTCTAGCTATGCTGGAAGTCATGCTTCTTCAGGTTCAGTTAAAATTATTATGGATCTAAGTCAAGATATTCAAGATAAAGATGTACTCATTGTTGAAGATATTATTGATAGTGGAATTACTTTAAATAAAATTAAAGAACTATTATTAGCTAGATCGCCTAAAAGCCTTAAAATTTTGACATTAATGAATAAAGAATTCAAACGTAAAACAAATCTAAAAGCAGATTTTTATGGATTTGATGTACCTGATGCTTTTTTAGTTGGTTTTGGTTTGGATTATCAAGAAAAGTTTCGTAATTTACCTTACATAGGAGTTTTAAATGAACAATACATCGACAAAAAATAATGTTGTTATTTCAAAAGAAAATATTCTTGAAATTAAAAATTTAACAAAAAAATTTGGTAAAAAAGTTGCTGTTGATAATCTTTCGCTTTCAGTTCGTAAAGGAGAATTATTTGGATTCTTAGGTGTTAATGGAGCTGGAAAAAGCACAACTTTAAATATTATTTTAGGATTACTCAATGCTGATGCAGGAAGCATTACAATTAATGGTGTAGATTGTTTTTCTAATGTCGATCTTATTCGTAGCCAGATTGGTATTGTGTTCCAAAATTCAATTATGGATACTAAATTAAGTGTTTATGATAACTTATATTTTAGAGCACAACTATACCAATCAAATTTTAAAGGGCAAAAAATTAAAGAGGTAGTAGCTCAAATTATTGAGGAATTTGAACTAAAGGATTTTCAACATCAAAAATATGGTTCTCTTTCAGGGGGTCAAAAAAGAAGAGTTGATATTGCAAGGGCTCTAATTCATAAACCATCAATTTTATTTTTAGATGAACCAACTACCGGGTTAGACCCTAACTCCAGAAAATTAGTATGAGAAATTCTTGAAAAAATTCAAATACAAAGACAATTAACAATTATTTTAACAACCCACTATATGGAAGAAGCAAATAATTGCAATCGAGCAATTATTATTTCTAAAGGTAAAATTCTTGCTTCAGGTACGCCTGCTGAACTAAAATACAAATACGCTCCTGCTAGAATTAAAGTTTATAGTAGTGAAAATAAAACATTTGAAAGTATTTTTGAAAAAGAATCAGTTAAATTTAAATTAGTTGATAATTCGTATTATGAATTAGAGTTTCAACACTATGATCAAGCCAAAGAGTTTTTGAATCAGTATATTAATATTTTTGAAACAATTGAAATTTTTAAAGGTGATATGGATGAAGTATTTCTAAAAGTAACAAAAGGAGAGAAAAATGAATCGCAATAAAGTTCAAAAAACTAATTCATTAATTTCGACATGAGTTTTATATAAGAGACATTTTAAACTCTTTTACAACGAAAAGACAAGACTTGTCTTCACTTTCATGGGACCAATTATTGTTTTTATTGTCTTTATTTTATTTGGAAAAACCATCTTTGGTAACCTTGAAGGTTTTAGTGAACAGCAAAGAGGGGTGATGCAGGATATCTTCCTGGGGGTTGGTTTACTACTTATGGCAACATTTACCAATGCTTTATCGCTTTCTAATGTAACTGTTGTTGATAATGAACGTGGAACAGTCAATGATTTTGAGGTTGCTCCGATTCGGAAATATTCAATT
Source organism: Mycoplasmopsis sturni DSM 22021 (assembly GCF_000701485.1). Classification (GTDB taxonomy): domain Bacteria; phylum Bacillota_I; class Bacilli_A; order Mycoplasmatales; family Metamycoplasmataceae; genus Mycoplasmopsis; species Mycoplasmopsis sturni. The sequence continues at coordinate 333,997 of NZ_KL370785.1, read as the reverse complement.
AAGCTTAGTTATTTTAGTTTTAATATTTCTGTAAACTTTTTACAAACATTAATTGTTTTCTTATTTTATATGGCTTATTTAGGCATTCGTGGGAGTTTTTATGTAGAAAATCCTACAAATGTTAATTATCTTTATAATTATTTAGCTGGCTTAGAATCTCAATTAGAAACATTGCAAAACACAGCAAAAGGAAGCGATAATTTAAGTTTGGCAATGCAAATTCAAAATATTCAAACTCAAATTCATCAAGTTGTCGAGCAAATAAAAAATCAAACAACTGCAAAAAGTGTAGCTACTATTGATTTTATACGTTCAGTTAAATTATTAGTGGTATTACTTTATTCATGTTTGATTAATTCCCTTATTTTTACAACTTTATTATCAAAAGTTAAGAGCTATAATATTTTTAGCTTAATTTCAGCTGTCTTTTCAAGTATTGGTGGTTTTTTTATTGGAGCATACATTCCTTTACAATCGCTTCCTGTTTGAATTCAAGAATTTGCTTCAATCTTTCCTTCGACTCAAGCAGGTAACATTATTCGTGTTATTATGTTGCAAGATGGACCATTTGATATTGTCTTACGTAATAATCCAATTCATTTATTTGGGCAAACAATTGAACTTTGACAATCATTTGTTTATAGCTTGAGTGTTGTTATTGTGTTCTTTTTTATTGTTAACTTTTTTGATAATTTAAAAGTTTACTTATACAAAATCAAACTTTATACAAGAAAACAAAAATAAATTACCAAAACACCTTCACTAACCTAAAGTTTTATAGGATTTTTGGTTAATTTTCTTAACAATCATAAAAAAACAACTCTAAATGAGTTGTTTTTGTTTTCAAGATCATTAAATTTTATTTTTAGATTCAATGTTAGAAGATAAATCTTTTAAGTTTTGGTATGAAATTTCAACCATGTTGGCTACTGCTTCATCAGTATAACTTCCGATATGAGGTGTAGTCATTACTCTTGGGAACATATCTATTAATTCTTTGACAACAGGGTCTTGGATTTGAGTTAGTTTTTTGCCAAAATAAAGTTTCTCATCGTAAAATACATCAAGAGCTGCTGCATATAATTTCCCGCTTTTAAGACCATCTAAAATAGCTTTTTCTTCTTGTAATTGTCCTCTTGCTGTGTTAACTAAAATTGATTGATTTTTCATTTTAGAAATAAATTCAGCATTGATCATTTTATCATTTTTACCTTTAATATAAGGCATGTGAATAGAAACTATATCAGAGTGTGCCAAAAGTTCTTCAAGGGTAACATATTCAATAACTCCATTTGCATTAGGGTTTGGATATGGGTCAAAACCTAAAACTTTAGCCCCTAGCCCTTTAAACATTTTTGCGCTTTCTAAACCAATTCTACCTGTACCAATGATTCCTACAACAGAGTTTTTCATTTCTTTGGCAAAACCTTCAGGAAGAATTTGATAATTGTATTGTAAAGCTGCTTTTGATGCAAAATAAACACTTCTTCTTGATAGTGTTAAAGCCATTGAAACGGCTAATTCAGAAATAGCTGTTGGTGAATAACTAGGAACTCTTGCTCCTTGGATTCCTAGCTCGTGCATTGCTTCTAGGTCCATATGATCTACACCGACAGTTCTTGTTAAAACATAATTAATACCGTATTCCTTGGCTTTAGTTAATACTTCTCGATTAACTTTGTCACTAGCGCGGCAAATAATAGCGTCATATCCTTTGATAATTTCAACATTTTCAGGGGTCAAAGATTCTGAACGAAGCTCAAGTTCGTAATTATAGTTTTTGTTAAATTTTTCAAAAATTGGTTTTTCTACATCACGAACACCAAAACAAATAACTTTCATATTTTCTCCTAATTAGACAAATGCTAATTTACAAATAATAATTCACAATGGAATTGCAACAACCGCTAATAAAGTAGTAAGTGCGGAACATTGAACTGCATATTCCTCGTGTCGTTTATACTGCATTGCATATGCAATTACAACAGTTGCTGGAGGGGTGGCTGCAAAGATAACCATAGCAATAGCGCTATCTATAGATACTAACCCTCCACGGTTTAATCCTAAAAATATTAAGAAGACAACAAGTGGAATTGCAATAAGCTTAAGTGCTGAAAAAATTCATACTGCAGGCGAAGAAACTGCTTTTTTGATATTTGAAACAGCTAGGGTAATACCAATTGAAATTCATACAAGTGGACTTGCCAATCTACCTAATGTACTAATTGGTGTGTATAAATATGGCATTGTTACTGATAAATTAAATCATCCATTTGAGCCTTTAGTAAAGTTTTTACCAAATAGGTTAGCCCCAGGAATTAATTGCGTCATTCATAAGACAATACCTACAAACGTTGCAATAACAATAGGGTTCATAAATGCGGTTTTGAGTGATTTTGTAATATTATTGCGGTCAAATTTTAGCCCTGCCATAACCATAAAACAGTATGAGTAAAGAAAAATTCTATATGGAATAGTTCAAATATTTGCTGAAAGAATTCCTTTTGGAGAAACAGCATTGATAATTGGAAGACCAAAGAATGTGATACTTCCGAAAATAAGCATCATTCATGTTACTAAAGCTCTTGATTCACTTTGAGCTACAGTTCCATCAATATTTACTTTAAATCTGTTTGGAATTAAATGAGAACCATATGTAGTGAACAAGAAGGCTACTACACATAATAAAACATAAAAAGCAAATGATACCCCAAGGATAATTCCCTGCTCTTGAAGCTGTCCAATTGTTATGTTTTTCATAAATCCTGAAATAGCTAAAGCAGGAAGGGCAATTTTTAAAACAATAGAGTTCAAAGAGCCTTTTCATTCAGGTTTGATGATTTTTGCTTTTGTTAATACATAACCGATACCGATAATCACAATGGTGGAAATAACAGCACCTCAAAAACCAGTTTCGGATAATGTTAATTGTAATGTTTTTAAAATATCATTCATTTTAAAACTGAATTTTTTTCCTTTCTAAAATCTTATTTTGAATCGTATTTATTTTTATTAATATCATCGCATTGAACTTTAATAAGCATGAATGCATATAAATTATACTCTTTTAATTTTTAATAAAGACAGCCTTTACCTAAAAACCAATTTTTTAACTGGTAAATATGAAAACATTTTTTAAAAAAATCACAAGATCTCGGTTTTTAGGAGTCTATTTTATTATTAAAAAATTTCTACTTAAAGAAAAATTTATAACTAAAAGTAAAAAAGATCTTTGTTTAGAACAAAATCAAGATTAATTTTTCTACCATGTTAAAATCTTTTGCAATTGTTTTGAATCTTTTATAAATGAAATAAAAAAAGACACAAATATGTGTCATTTTTTACATTTTTAATTGTTCAAATAAATCAACAATTTGCTTAATATCTAATTGTTGAATTCTAATATTTTCTGGAAGATTTAAATTTTGATAAGCTTGTTGAATTTGATTTTTAGAATAATAACTAGATAAAGCAAAGCTGAGTTTTTTTCTTCGATTTGAAAATACTAATTTAAAAAAGTCTTTAATTAATTTTCAATCTTCAATTGAGATATTATCGTGAAATTTTAAGGAAATAATGGCCGAATCGACCTTGGGAGCCGGATTGAAACTTGATGCTTTAACGACAAATTCTAATTTTGTTTGAGCTAAGTATTGACATGAAACAGATAATTTAGAGTATTCGGAGGTATTTTTAGCTGCGGCCATTCTTTGAGCAACTTCTTTTTGTACCATCAAAAGTACACCATCAAACTTATCTTTATGGTCAAAAATTTTAAACAAAATGTCAGTAGTAATGTAATAGGGGATGTTTGCGATTAAGTAAGATTTAGGTAAATTAGTTAAATTAGCTTCTAGAAAATCTTGATGAATAATTTGAATATTTTCTTGATTTAGAAATTCTTTTTCTAAGATTTTAACCATATCTAAGTCAATTTCGTAACACAAAACATTTTTGGCTTTTTCTACCAATTTTTTAGTAAGAGCACCTCTACCAGGACCTATTTCTAAAACATTACAATTAGTAAAATCAAAAACATTAATAATTTTGTTTAAAACATTTTGGTCATTTAAAAAATTTTGTCCAAAATGTTTTTTGGCATAAATTTCTTTCTTCATTATAGTTTAAACAAATTCCTTAAATTACGATTGACTCTATCTACAAATTTATCCATCCCTATTTTTTTTAATCCAGCAATATAATATGCAACAAATAAAACGGTATTAGGTTCATTTTTTTGTCCTGAATATGGGTGTACACGTAAATATGGAGCATCTGTTTCGGTTAAAATTCTTTCAACTGGCAAGAAGTCAATTACTTTTCTAGTTTCTTCTGAACTTCCAAATGTTACAACTCCACTAAATGAAAAATAAGTATCCAATTGCATAAATTTTTGAGCTCATTCTAAATTACCAGCAAAAGTATGAAGCATTGATCTTACTTTATATTTACTTAATAAGTCAAAGGCATCTTGATATGCTTCTCAAGATCCTTCTTTATCACGAATGTGCATTACTACTGGTAAATTGTGTTTTTGCGCTAGCTTTAACTGATTTTCTAAAGCTTTAAGTTGCAATTCTCGGTTTGGCCCTTCTTGGTAGTAATAATCAAGGCCAATTTCCCCAATTCCCACAATTTCTGGGCAAATTAATTCCTCAACTAATTTATAATCATCTTCGTGTTGCAAATCTTCAGGATGAATACCGATAGCGGCTTTAACAATTGAATGCTTTTTAGCTAATTCAATTACTTCTAAATTTCTTTTTCGTGAACTTCCATTAACAATCATAAATTCAATATTATGCAATTGAGCTTGATCGATAATTTCATCAATTACTCATTCTGGATAAAATTCCTGTGTTAAATGATTGTGTGCGTCGACAAATTTATTTCTCTTTTTTCCCATATTTACTTCCCTAAACAGAATGTGCTGAACATATCGTCTAATAAATCCTCTCGATTAGCATCTCCGGTCACATTTTTTAGTGCGTCTCAAGCTGCGTATAAATCAATAATAATTACATCATATGTTAAACCTAGTTGCATTTGTTCATAAGCATTTTGAATTAATTCTTGTGCTTGCTTAATTAGTGATAGTTGCCTTGTGTTAGCAATGATTTTTTCGTCTAATAAATTAATGTGTTCAAAATTTTTAACTAGGGCTTCCTCAAGTTGATCAATTTTGTTTTCTTTGGCTGAAACAGTTAGTGCATTTTCAAAAGGGCGTTCATTTGTTAAGTCGCTCTTGTTCATCACTTGTAAGTAAATTTTATTTTTTTGATTAGCTAAATTTTGAATTTGAGAGTCAAAGTCATCTCAAGGTTGATTTGGATCTAATAAGTGAACTACTAAATCAGCTTGTTCAATTTGCTGGAATGATTTTTCGATTCCTAAACTTTCGATTTTTTCGTTAGTCTTGCGAATTCCGGCTGTATCAACCAATTTAAAGAGCATGCCTTTAATTTGGTAAGATGCTTCGATGATATCTCTTGTAGTTCCAGCAATATCAGTAACAATAGCCTTATCTTCTGCAAGTAAAGCATTTAAAAGTGAACTTTTTCCAACATTGGGTTTTCCAACCAAAGCAACTTTAACACCTTCAAAAATATAACGAGCACTTTCTGAGACTTGAACAATTTCATTTAAAGCATTTACGTGTTCTTTTAAGCGTTTAAGAATCCTTTCTTGGGTTGCCGTTGCAGATGTGTAAATTGGATCAAGATATTCAGGGTAGTCGATATTAACTTCGCATAGACCAATGGTATAGGAAATTTCATTGGTTAAATTATCAATTAATGTTGAAGTTTTTCCGTTGAATTTGTTAATCGCTCCTTTTGCTTGTAAAGAGGTTTGTGCAAAAATTAAATCATGAATAGCATTTGCTTTAACTAAATCCATTTTCCCATTTAAAAAAGCACGTTTAGTAAATTCACCTGGTTCAGCTAAACGAGCACCGTTTTTGAGTAGTAATTCCAAAATTAAATTAGTTACAACAATTCCGCCATGACAATTAATTTCAATTAAGGGCTCTCCAACATAATTGTTATAAACAATTTTCCCGTCCTTGTTAGAGCCGACAAATCACATCACAAGCACTTCATCTATTACTTGGTTGTTAGCAAAATCTCAAATGTGTCCGTAAGTAATCTGATGATCGCTTCCAATTTTACCTTTATAAATTTTTTTAATTATTTCAACAGCATCAGGACCAGATAAACGCACAATTGAAATTGGTTGGTTCATATGCATTCCTGATGAAATAGCAGCAATATTATCAAACATATTTCAATTTTACCGCTTAAATTTAAAAACTTAAAATTTTACTTGAAATTGGTAAAATTATAAAGGTATGTTAGAAACATTTTTAGAAATATTCAGTTGAGCCACGGTTGTGATTACGATTTCGTTATCAATTCCGCAACTTTATAAGCTTCTAAGAGAAAAAGAAACAAAAAAAGTTAATTTTTATTCTTTTTGAATTTTCCACTTAGGAATTCTTCTTTGATGCCTTTTTGGTGTCTTAACTGAACAATCCAACCCTTGAAAATTACAAAACATTGTTATTGCTGATGGTATTTCGCTTCTTCTTAATGGAGTTATGACTTACCTTCTTTACCACTATAAATTCAAACCTAATAATGACCCAAAATTTTTAATTAAAAGATTAGGGGCTGCTGCCGGAGTAATTGCTACTTGAATTGTCGGAATCATTTTTACAATTCTTTATTACAAAATTCCAACAATGAGAATTTCAGCGCAGGCTAATGTAGTATTTTCTTTAGTTGCACCTGGATTTACGACTTTTTCATTTGCTCCACAACTTTATACTTCAATTAAGACAAAAAATTGAAAAGGGGTTTCTCCGATGATGTTTGCCCTTTTTGAAGTTAATAACCTTGCATGAATTACTTTTTGAATTTTAAGTATGGTTAAATATGGATCAACCCCTGAATTAATCGGTGGATTAATTTGACAATGTATTTCCCTTGCTTTATATGGATTTCAACTTTATAAAACATTTGAGGATGTTTATAAAAATAAAGAAGCAATGCCAAATTTTCAAGCGTAATTGATTGATTTAAAATATCTCTTGTTAGATATTTTTTATTTTCTTTGGGCACAAAAAAATTTCACTTTAATTTAAAATATTCAAAAAAAGTTATTTTAAGCGCAAAAAATGCGCTTTTTTATTGATTTATTTTTGAAATTTATTTTAATTGAATTTTAAATCCAAAAAAGTTTTTTATATATAATTCATAATGATGATTCACCAAAGGAGCAAAAAATGAACCAGAAATTGAATTTCAATCATGGTTATGAAGCAACTGCTAAAATGACAGTTGCTATTTTTGCTATGCCTATTTTTAAAATGAACATTATTGCAGTTTCACTTTTCAATAAGATTGCTAACTACAAGAATACTTTTTTAAAACAGAAAAACATGCTAACTTTTTAAGTGATTTTTTAAGAAATTTGATTAAATAACTAAAAAAGTGCATAGTTCTATGCACTTTTTATTTTGAAAGGAATATATGAAGAAACTTTCTAAATTATTGTTACTAACTCCATTAGTTCCACTTTCGCTAGTTTCTTGTGTTTCACAAGGTTCTACCGAAGAACAAAAAAATAACAAAAATAATAACATAGAAACTATTAGAAATTTACTTGACAATGAACAAAGCAACCCGGTTTTAAGCAACTGATACAAAAAGGGATATGAAGAATACGCGCAATTAAAAGAACTTCAAGATCAAGGGCAAAATATTGATTCGATGGTTCAAAAATTAAAAGAAAACCTTGAAACTCAAAAAATGGTTTTACTCTTATCTTCAGATGTATATCGTAAAAGTGAAACCAATATATCTGAGGAAATTAATAAAATTGGTAGTCTTTTGGGTTTAAATGATCAAAATTCAAATCAAGATAATGAAGTAGAAATTCAAGGCGGACTACCTGGGGTAGTTAAAAATTTACAAAAGAATGTCAACGAACTTCAAAATTTAACCAAATTAGAAGGTAAAATTAATGATTTACAAGCTCTTGTAGATAAAATTTCTGCTCTTCTTCTTGCCCGTTATTACTCACCAAAAGAAGCTGTTTTAGATTTACAACAAAAACTTCTTTTATATGCACAAAAAATTGTTTCTATTTTAGAAAAACCAGAAAATGCTGCACATAATAGCACACTTGATACGGTAAAAAATAATGTAATAACTCGTTATCAAAACTCAATTAAACAACTTGAAACAACCAACTTAACAAAAAATAATGTTCTAGAATTGCAAAATATTTTAGATTCAACTTTAAGAACTTGAAATAATCTTCTTTCATTTTTTTCAATAGAACATGATAATTTAAGTCCAATCTTGCCAGATCAAAGCCCAAAACAAGAATACATGGATATTTTATTAAAATGAAGACTAGAATTAGTTAATGCAGCTATTGATGCATTAGAAAAAGCAACAGATGCTCAATATCAATCAAGAAATAATGTCGCAAAATCAGAATATCTTAAAGGACTTGGGGCTATCAAAGATCAATTAGAACAAGCTATAACACAAAGTCAAAATTTATTAGACCAAATAAACTCATATAATGCAATGATTCGTTTCTTTGAAATTGAACAATTCCCAAGAGTTTCTGAACCAGCTGTGTTTCTTCTTCCTACTAGTTATAATGGAAAAGTATATCTATCATTAGGGTACTCAAGACCAGATGGAAATTCTCAACTCAATGATTTTGTGGCTTTACCAAATGCTTATTGAATTGAAAATCCAATTAGAGGTGAAATTACTGATTCAAGATTAAATGATATTAAAGAAGCTGCTAGCGAATTACAAGATAAATTAAGTGAATTTGAAAAAGATGAAGCGGTAGCGCCATTATTTAACTCAGCATTTTACGGAAAATTATTAGATGCATTTAATGAGTATAAAACTATTGATAAAAATAACGTTGCTTATATGCCAGAATTAACAGAAAGCGATTTTTATAATCTTTTTAGTAAAATCCAAAGAAAACTTAAAATGTTTAAAAACAAGGTTGTTACCGATTCGACAAACCAAGAAGATGGAGAATCAACACAATTAACAACTATTAAACGCCAAATTCAAGCACTTTGAAGAGAAAAAGGTTTTATTAAAGGGCAATTACAAACTCTTGTATCAACAAAATTAGGTGAAACTCAAATTAAGGATAACCCAATTTTGCAAAAAATTAAGGATTGATATGATAAAGAAACTAGCAATGTAAATACTATGGCAGATTCAACAGTTGCTGAAGCATATGATAAATTTCTTTTCCTTAAAATGGTCTACGAAAGAGTTAATGGATTTATCACAGCTGCTAATTTCTTTAGCGATGCAGGATTTAAACCTGGTTCAGAAGATTGAAAAGAAATTGAAAGTATTTTAAATTATCCAAAAACAGATCCTACTGATGAAGAAATCCAAGAAAAAATCAATGTATATGAAAAAGAATTTGATAATTATCTTTTGTTATATAGTAAATATGATTTTTGAGTAGTCAAAGGCGTTTCTAAAATTTACAATGTCTTTAGTGATGCTAATCATACAGAAGTTGTCCAACCAAGTGATGATTTAGAAGCTAATAAAAAATTAATTAAAAACTACAAAAAAGTTCTTGCTGATGCATACTTATTTGCCTTTACTGAAGCAAATAATGGAAGAATATATGGGAAAAATGCTCCTGATCAGGATCAAATTAAATCAATTCAAGATGAATTGAAAAAACTTTATCAACTAAATACTAAATTTAGTAAAAAACTTCAAAATGAAGAAGAAATTACTTTAGAAGAATCAAAAGAGTTTATTAATGAATGAAATGAAACTTTTAGTTCAGTATGAACAAACTTAAAATTAAACCAAGAAATTCCTACTATTGAGCAATTAAACGCAGCTGCCGATGCTACAGATGCAGCCAAAAAAGCTATTCCCGTTAAATTATCTTACTATAAAGATGTCCCTGCTCAGGAAGTTTCTGCTTTAGCAAGAAGATATTATTCCTTTAATAAAGATGCTATTGAAAAAAATGCTTTAAGTAATTACTATATCCAAAACGATCCCAAAACAAACAAGCGACGTGATGGAGTTGCTTATGATTCAACTCAAAAATTTGCAGAAGAATTTAAAAAATCAGCAATTGCTCAAAGATATTGGGATTTAAATGTTCCAACTTCTTCAAGCATTACTAGTGAAGAGAAACAGAAGATCCAAAAAGCTCTTGATACCTTTACTGAATTAGAAAGAAATTATATGCAAGCACAAGCTGATTCGGCTTCAAAACAAAGAACCGCTGCTTGAAAACCAGGAGTAGCCGAGGCTAAGTTAGCTGCAAAAGCTGAATTTTTAGATGCCATGAAAAAATACTATGCCTTTATTAATGATCCAAATAATCGTGAATTATTGGCGAAATTAAGAACTTCAAGTGGTGGTTCAACACGAGCAATCTTTGATTGAGGAGACTATTATAAAGATGTAACTAATGAAAAAGGCGAAGTAACACAAAAAGGATTTCAACCTAATGATTTAGTTAATTTTGTAGCTAATTTATATGCAGCAAACAATGGATTAGAAAACTTGAAAAAAACTCAAAGAAAAATAAATTAAAAGAAAAAATTGTGGTAAAATAATTGAGTATATTTCTATATTTTATATGCGTAATTAATTAATAAAAATTAACAATAATTATGGATTCACTTGGGTGTGCCGACGATAATTTAGGTGCTAGGTGTTAGAAATAATTATTTTGATACAACAAACTAAAAGGAAAAAACATGGAACAGAAACAAAAACAAACTAAACAATCAACTCCGATTGTTTCAAAAGAAAAATTACTTGAAGCAGGTGCTTACTTTGGGCACAAAGCTAAAGACTGAAATCCAAAAATGAAAGAATTTTTAGTACCTAACAAGAAAAATAAAGGTTCACACATTATTGACCTTGTTAAAACACAAAAATATTTAGAATTTGCTTACTCACTTGTAAATAAATTAGCATCAAAAAATGCTTCATTTATTTTTGTTGGAACTAAAAAACAAGCAAGAGCGGCTGTTAAAGCAGCAGCTGAAAGAGTTGGAGCTTTCTACGTATCAGAAAGATGACTTGGTGGTACTTTAACTAACAATAGAACCATTATGTCAAGCGTTAAAAAAATGTATGAGTTAGAAGAAAAGAAAGCTAACGGATACAAAGGATATACTAAAAAAGAAGCTCTTGATTTTGACAAAAAACTTGAAAAACTTCACAAAAACCTTGATGGGATCAAAGACATGAAAACTTTACCTCAAGTTATGATTGTTGCCGACCCTATTGAAGATGAAATTGCAGTTTTAGAAGCTAAGAAACGTAAAATTAAAGTTATCTCACTTCTTGACTCAAATGCAAATCCAGATGCAGTTGATTTTGGAATCCCAGCTAACGATGATTCAACAAAATCAATTTCACTTATTATGACCGTTTTAGCAGATGCTATTGCTAAAGCACAAGGGAAAAAACAATTATTTGCTTACCAACCTGATGAAAATATTGTTTTTGAAACAGCTAAAAAAGAAACAACAGCTGAATAATTAAAATAATTAAATACTAAAAAATTAAAGGAGAAATCATGGCTAATAAACTTGAAATGATTAAAGAACTTAGAGCAAGAACAAATTCTGCTTTAGTTGATGTTAAAAAAGCTCTAGAAGCTACAGAATATGATATGGAAAAAGCGATTGCATGATTAAAAGAAAATGGAATCGTAAAAGCAGCTAAGAAAGCTGGAAGAATTGCAGCCGAAGGAGTTGTTGCTGCTTATGGTGATGAAAAAAATGCAATTTTAATTGAAGTAAACTCAGAAACTGACTTTGTTGTTAAGAATGAAAAGTTTACCAAATTAGTTAATGATTTAACTCCTGCTATTTATAATGCTGGAGCTAAAACACTTGAAGAAGCTCTTAAAGTTACTCTTGCTAATAATGATACAGTTGAAGCAGCTTTAACAGATGCAACAGCTGTTATTGGAGAAAAAATTACTTTAAGACGGATTAAACACATTCAAGCAACTGAAAACCAAGTTTTAGGAATTTATGTACACACAAACCAACAAGTTGCTGCTGTGGTAAAAGTTGAAGGAAGTAATGTAGAAGCTGCTCGTAATGTTGCAATGCACGTGTCAGCAATGAACCCAGAATTCACATTAGAATCAGATATGCCTGCAGAAAAAATTGAAGAAATTAAAGCTCGTTTTGAAAAACCAGCTGGATTTGATTCAAAACCTGCCGGTGTACAAGAAAAAATCGTTTCAGGATGATACAATAAACAACTTTCAGAATTTGTATTATCACACCAACCATTTGTTATGGACGATGGATTAACTGTAGAAAAATACTTAGCAAACCACGGATGCAAACTTGTTAAAGCTTATAGATTTGAAGTTGGAGAAGGAATTGAAAAAGTTCAAACCAACTTTGCCGAAGAAGTAGCAGCCGCTGCAAAAATCTAATTTTAAATAAGTAAAAATAAAAGTACGCAAACAGATTCTTAAAACTAAGAATTTGTTTGCGTACTTTTCTTATAGAAAGGATAATTATGAAAATCAAAAAGAAAATGCCTTTGATTTTAGGTGTAATTACTAGCGCTTCTATTATTTCTATTGCATGTAGCAATCAAGCTACTAGTCAATCAGATCAATCAAGAAATATAGCACTTGAAAAAATTAATGACTTATTGGAAATCAATAAAAGTGATCCAATTTTAAGTAATTGGTATGCCGAAGGATACAAAAAATTTAGTGAAATTAAAGATAAAGGCGATGCATTAGAATTAAATAAGTTCTTGGAAGATTTACAAAACCGTAAAGCAATTGCTGTTATTTCTAGTGCTGTTTATCGTCCTGGTGATTCTGAAAGTAAAAAGGACCTTGAACAAGTTCTAGGTATTTTAGGATTAAGAAGTGATGGATCGGATAATGGAGGAGAACTTTCAGGAAATTTAGCTGATAGATTCGAAAGTTTAAAAGATCAAATTCAAAAAGCCAATAGCGATAATGATAGCAATTTAAAAATTATTGAAAATTTAAATAAACAATTAGCAGAAATTCAACGTTTGGTCGATAAAATTACAGCAAACTCAATTAAAAGACATGCTTCACCAAAAGACGCTTTAATTATTACTCTTTCGCAATTTTTACTTTATTTAAGAGATATTAATACTACTTTAAGTGCAACAAATCCAAAACATGTATACCTTTCTTCTGTAAGAAATACCATTACTAACATTACTAATAAACTACAAACAACTAATGAAACTGAAGTTACAGAGAATACTTACAAAAATCTTCAAGCAGAACTTGAATTAACTTTAAGTCAATTTGGAACATATTATGGATATTTTTCAAATGAGTACTCATCTCCAGCTCAAGGTTCTGAGCAACTTAATCATCCAGCAATCTTGCCATTTGCTACCCAACCAGAAAAGTTTATGGACGTTCTTTTTGGTTATTTCATACAACGTGTTGATGCTGCTATAGAATATTTAAATAAACGCCCAAAAACTTTTACAACAAATTTAACCCATGAATCAATACCTTCGACATTAGTTGCAAAACAACTAGAAGTTCTAAAAGAAAATATTAGTAAACGCTCATCTGAAGCTAAAACATTTGTTGATCAAGTTGCTGTTTATTATGACTTTCTACCTCAATTTTTAGATGAAATGAAAAATATACCAGAACCTTCAAGTGAACCAAAAATTTATCTTTCATCAATTAGAAATAACTTTACATTAATTTGAGTTAATAGTACAGCTAAAAGTCCATTAGCAGAAGCATCGGATCCATCAAAAGGAAGAAGATTTAATGGTTTTATTGAAAGAAATTATTCTTTAGAATCACCACAAAATCCACTAGACAATGCAATTATTGATGAAAATACCATTACTTTATTAAAAATTAGATTCCAAAGTCTTAAAGAATATTGAAATGATATTCAAAAGAAAAAAGATACAGAATATGCAGATTTATTCAATTCATTCTACTACAAGGCATTCCTTGATGAATTTAATAAGTTTGTTATTCCTACCGATAATGGCCTTAAATATCTAAACTATCAAACAAAAGAAGAATTTTACACTTTCTTTGAAGATACTAAATTATTACTTGAAAACTTAATTAGTACAAGTTTAAAAACCAAAAACAGTGATTTAGGTAGAATTAAGAGTTATATTGAGTCTTTATATTATGAAAATGGGGATCAAAAATCAGGATTTATTTGAACAACATATAAATATGATGTTGAAGATAAGATTAAGAAAAACCTAAATCTTCAAGACGTAAAACAATATTATGATTCAAAGATTACAAAAATAAAAAGCATGGAAGAAGATACTCTGTCGAAAGCATTTGATAAAATGGTTGCTTTATATAGTTTTTGATTTGAATTAAGAGCGCTTGTAAAAGGGTATAACTTCTTCATTGATGCAGGATTTGATTCAATCGAAGATCCTCAATTACAAGAAATTTTAAAATATTCTCAAGATTCATTGCCAGAAGATGAAAAGGCTAAAATTCAAGCTAAAATTGACCAAGCTAAAAAAGATCTTAAAGAAGCCCAAGAGAAAATGGATTTATGAATTACTCATAAAGCTTGAGAAGCTATTGCCGTTCATAAAGAAAGAACTCAAATTGGGGATGAAGGTTTAGTTGTTCCAACAGATAATGCTGAAGAAAATAAAAAACTCATTAAAAAATATTTAGATGCTTTAAAAGAATCTTTACCTTATATTAATAAAGCGCTTGAAGCTGGTGGAGTTTATGGGCCAGAACAAGCAGAAAGTTATGATAAAACAATATCAGGACTGAAAAAGTATCAAGCAACCTGAGATAAATATCAAGAAACTTATAATAAAATTGAATCTCTTACTTTAGAAGAAACAAAGCAATTCTTAAATGAATATAATGAACTTTGAAAAAATGCTTATGATGATTTAGATATGGCTTATGAGTACCCAGAACAAGATTCAATTGATGATGCTCAAAGACGTATAACTAAATTAGAAGATACACTAAAAGAAGGTGCCGCTTTATATGTTAAGGCTCCTGGTCAAGAAATTTATGCTCTTTTAAGACAACAATTAAAAGAAAGTGAAGACGAAATTAACGAAAAACAAGTAAGTCAATACTACAAAACAAAAGATAAAGCTTTATACGATGCATCACAAGGGATATATAATGATTTATTAAAAGATAAATTATTTACAAGTATTGCAAAAATTTTCCCACCTAGTTTAAAACAAGATACAGATCCGGAGCTACAAAAAGAAATTGTCTCAACATACAATGAATTTACAAAATTAGAAGAGGCATATGTTTTAGCACAAAGCAAAGCTTCAACAATGCCTAGTGAGGCTAATAAAGCAGCCTTTTTACAGGCTATGAAGTCTTATTATGATTTCATTAGAGACGATCAAAATAGAAGAAATTTAAGCGAGTTAGAATCATCTAACCAAGGCGAAGCAAATCCAATTTTCAAATTATCAATTTACAAAAAAGCAGCTGATGATGGAGAAAAAGGATTCCAACCATTTGATTTAGTCGACTTTTATGGAAAACTTAGTGCAGTAAAAGGTGCCTTAAGTCGTGCAGAACTCATTCGAAAGAAATAATCATTAACTGCCATTAAAACGGCGACTTAATTCTTGCATTTTATAAACTATTTGTTCTTCTTTATCATTTAATTCAAGGTTTATAGAATTAATTTCTGAATTAAAATCTTTATTTTGAATTGCTATTTCGTCTCTTAAAAGTTCAATTGCTTTAGAGCTGATATGTTCTTTTAATCAAGCCCATAAATTAGTATTTTCCAATAATTTTTCATTCATCTTAATTTTAGATTTTAACTTATGAATTTCATATGTATCTAATAAATAAGATAAGTGAGAAGTCATTCAATTTTTCAAAAAATCATAATTTTCTTCAAATTTGATTGCTTTTTCAAGGTAAACATCTGGAATTTGAGTTTCATTCTTGATAAATTCATTAATTAATTCTGATTTGCTACTAAAGTAATCATGCTTTTCTTTGCTATGAACGCTATAAAAATGTGTTCAGATTATTAGCATATCAATTAATTCATCTCAAAATTTAGCAAACCCCATAACTTTAATAATTTTGTCAACTAATTTATCGAGCAATTTTAAAACTTCATCGTTAGTTTTAGTTTCTAAAATTACAACTTCTATTTGTTTTAATTGAATAATTAAGTGTTTTCATTCACTAATAATTGATAAAAATTCTTTATTTTTAATATTTAATTCTTGAGCAACTATATCAACAGAATCTCTAATTTGTATTGCTTTTGAACTTAATAATTTTGCTGTATCAAAGATTAAAAATTTTAAATTATTATCATCAAAACTTTTGTCTATTTTATTCTTGATTTTTAAATTTTTATTTCAAAGCTTTTGAACTAACGACACAACAAAATAATAATTATTAGTTATTGAATCAAAGAAATGATTTTTGTCCAATCATGATCAATAATTCATATTTTTAAACTCTTTTATAATTTTTGATACTGAATTTCGAGAATCAATGTATTCATTTTCTAAGGTGTTAATTAACTTAATCATCATTGAATTATCAACAGGAACTTCTTCTTTATGAAGCACGACAGAGTTTTCATCTTTTGTATTGCTTGGATTATTGATTGTTTCATTTTCTAAGTTTTTCTCTGTTGTATCTTTAGGATTTTCGCTTTCTTTTGGAATTTCAGAATTTAATTCACTTTTCTTTTGTGTACTTAAAAAATAGTAAGAGGTTCCACCAATACCTATACCAAGTATTGCAAGGCCTATTAATATATATCTTAATTTTATTCATCATTTTTTCATACATATATGTATTAAGAAAAATTGCAAAAAATGCACAAAAAATTTCAAAAAATAATTTTTAATAAAAATTAAACAACACTAATGACTAAAACAAAAAATAAAAAATGATAAAATTTAAAAATATATATTTTATATATATTTAACTTACCCACTAACCACATAAATTACATGAGGACTTTTAAATAGAAAGGCAATTATGAAAAGAAAAAAACTTAAATTATCATTATTGCAGAAAAGTATTTTAGCATTATCAACAATCGCTGTTGGTTCAGGGATTACTGTTGGTGCAATGTATGGATACGCGAATAACTCAGATGAAGTACAAGGTTCGCTTTCTCCTACTAACAAGCAGCTTTTCAATAATGATTACCAGCAAATTTATAAAAATGGTGAACTCACTCCTCAACTTTGAATTATGGACCCACTTAAAACTGGGCAAGTAGCTTCAATGTCAGATGATGGATCTAAATTCTGATGAGGAACCGAAAGCTTAGAAGAAGCTGAAAAAAATAACAAAATTGTTGATTTTAATACTTTTTTTAATGAGTATTACGATCAATATAAAGAGTCATTTATTTTAGAAGTAAGATACGGATCTTTCAAATTCATCAATGAATATGTTGTAGCTGTAAAACCAAAACAATTCGTAGAATTTACAAAATGATTTATCACCAATGTTGCTTGAGGACCAGATTTATTAACTCTTGATAACTTTAGAATTGTCCCTGGAGTTGAACACAACGGGAATGCAATTACTCTTGGAAACCACTCAACCTTACATAAAGAATTTAGTGAAATTAAATTCTTCCCAGATGCTTTCTTTGGTTCGGCACCTATTTGATCAGGAATTAGGGGAGCAGGAAATGCACAAGATTCGCTTTCTATTGATATTTTTACAGATAAACAACCAAAAGAATATGTTGACAAATATTTAAGCAACATTGCTATTGCAACTGCTTTAAAAAACGCTACTCTTCTTGGAGATAATAGATATGATGCATCAATAGGGGAAACAAGTCCTTTTAATGCAATCGTCTTTCCTGGAAAACTTAAGAATCAAAAAGTTAAAGGATTTATTGCAAAAGCAAATAAAGATAGCCAAAATAAATACGGTTCTTTTGAAACCAATTTAATCGTTCCTGAAGATATTACTTCAGAACAATTTGAAGAGCTAAAAGCAAAATATGCTCAATACAGCGATCATTTTAAAAATCTTACTTTTGATAAACTTCAAACATATACTATCGTTCAAGCCGGTGCTACTAAAAACGCAAATACCAATATTACTCAATTGACTCTTAAAGTTATGCCAGAAGGAGAAAACCTTGACTTAGAAGATGCTCCAAGTTTTGTCCTTGATAAAAATGCAAGTTCTCCTTGACAAATTGACGCAGAGGAATTACTTGCTGCAATGGTTCAAAAAACATTTGTTAACTTCTTAGACTTCTTTGATGCTAACGAATATATTAATAATAAAGTTTTCTTATATGAAGATACATCACGTCACATTGAAAAATTCTTCAGTAGTAGACTTGAAGCTAAAACTAAAATTGCTCAATTTGATGAAGAAAAATTAATTGAATACAAAATTAAAAAATTCGAAGTTAATAATAAAGTTTTATATGTTACTGCTGAAAATATTTCAACCAATAACAAAGGCTACAAATCAGAAAGAATTTTTGCCTTTGATGCAAATAGAATTGATCCAGAATCTCTTCCTAAAAATAAAGGTAAATCAGTTTCTGAACTTAACAAATTAAAAGATCAATTTGAAATATTTAATAACTTTAAATATGCAATTGGATACAAAGCAGCAATTGTCCCAAGAACAATTTCAGCTGGTCCAGAAGAATTTGGACTTAAAAATTCAAAAGGAGAAGAGCTTAAAGGTCTTGATTCAAGAAAATACCAAATTTATGTAGATGCTTATGATGGGTTAATTGATGCTGTTCTTGAAAAATATCCTTTCTTAAAAACAACAGCAACAGGTCCTCACCTTGTTAAAAAGATTAATGAGCAAGGTATTTATGAATATACCATTGAAGATGGTGAATACACCGGAATTACACCTGATACTAGAATCGGGGTTCCTCTTATTTTAGATACAACAATTGAAAATTATGAGGGAATTTCTACTGACTTCTTGAAATATGTTGGTGCTCACGAATATGGACACCACTATACTCTTGAAAAAGGGCAAGCTCTTGATGATAAAGATAGCGCTGTTCTTGTTGGTGGAATTAACGTGCGTTCAGGGGTTATTGATAGTTCATATTATTCATTTACAGCTTTAAATAACTACCTTGAAGCAAGAACCAATCTTAAAGCAAGAAGAGTTGATGCCCTTGGAAATCCTTCTGATCGTGGAACATTTATTCAATTTGGATACTACGAAAATAAAGATCTTAATGATTCAAACTTAGTAGATTTAGGTTGAGAAACTTATGATGAAATTTGAGGTTCAAAATCAAAAGATATTTTCTACACACTTAAAAACAAAAAGCGTAGATTTATTCAAGATTTTGACGGAATGGAAGAAGCGGCAAGACTTAGAAAAGTCCGTCTTGGTGATTTATTTATTGCTAACTCATTCGATACACCTTCTGGAACTTTAAACCCATTTATTACTGGTGAAGGAAAAGTTCTTCAAACTGTTCAAACCAAAGATGGTAAAACTGTTCAAGAATATAAAGATATTACTGCTGAAAAACTTATTCAAGAATTTAAAGATGGTTTAGGAAATCCTATACAACTAGATAATTACTTTGGAGACACTGGACAAAATAGTGATTTACAAAGAACAGTTAAATTATTTGAATATACTTGAGATAAAGATAAAAAAGCCCTTACTATTACAAAACATTTAATGTTTAAGGCTGATGGAACACCTGTTATTGATTTAGAACTTAACAAACCAATTACAGGAAGCGATTTAACTTATTTAAATAACCAAGTAACTGAAATTACAAACAATATCTTTAGATTATTTAACACTCATTACTATGAATCAGGTTGAAATAACGGCCAAAGTAGTATCGATGGAGATAAGAAAATTCTTGCAGAATCAATCAGTCCTGAAACAATATCAGGAACACCAAGTTTATTCTTTGATGGATTGGCAAATAAAAAAGCTGAAGATGCGCTTGATCCTACTAAAAACGGTTATTCAGCAGGTCAATCAGGACAACAGTATGAACCAGGAAGAAAATATTCAGTAAGATATGTAACACAAAATGATAACAATCTTTTTAGAGGCTTGAACCAATTACTTGTTTCTTCTTTTGGAGGTAGTGCAAAAGGAAATGGATTTACAGGTGGAATTGGAACATTCTATAACGTTGGTACACTTTTTACATTTATTTCTTCAGATCAACAAGCACAAGAATTATCAAGTTACTTTGCTCCAACAATTTCAACATCTCCATTTGTTAAAAATGACCAAATCTTTGGTAGAGTTGGTTTTGATCTAAGTGATCTTTTACCAAATGTAGGAACTAATAATAATTTAACACCTGGTGTTCCTCAAGATCTTCCAACTTTAATTATGCAAGCTAGTGGGTTTGCTACTGGAACAGGTAGAAATGTAAATCTAAATTCAAATCAACCAGATTATTCATCTGCTTCAACTTCGATTTTTGTTGGTGATAAAAACAAAGAAGCCTTATCATCATTTAGAGCATTTACTGGAAATTTAAACGAAGATACTAGCCCTAAATGAATAGGATATAACTTCTTCTCTTCATCAATTGATAATAAGGCAACTAACCAACTATATGGTGCTTTTAAAGATGATGTAGTACAAGATATGACCTATAAAGATATCACTAAATCTGGTCCTGCCTTTAATAGCTTAAATGAGTTTGTAGATTATGCTTCAATTGATTTTACAAAAGCTACAAAAGTTATTCAAGAAAACAATGTTTTATTTAATTGAGATATTGAATATGTTAAAACTAAATTTAACTTAGATAAATTTAAAGCTTCTCTTGAAGAAAACGAAAAAGATAACATTGATTTAGTTGATCTTATTAAAGATGAACAATCTCTTGCTAATGAGGTAATGAGAAGATTTAGACTTTCGCCATTGTTCATGTTTGTAAAAGATTTCAAAGCAAATGAATTAAATAAATCAGAAGCAATATTTAGTGATAAATACGGAATCTTACAAGAAAATAAACCTATATCAAACAGTTTTATTTTCGATGAAAAATTCAGAAAAACCCAAAGAAACTTTACAGTTGAACAATTTAAAAAGATTATTGAAAAAAGCATTGATGATTTAGCTCAAACACAATATCCTGACGAAAAAACATCAGAAAGCACAGGGGAAGTTAATAAAGTTAGAGTTGAAATGGCTCAAAAAGCCAAAGATAACTTGAGTTTATTTGATATTTACAATGGTTTATTAGGATATCATTATCGTGTTTATTCATGACAAAATCCACTTCAATTAGAGACTATTGTAAGAGATGTCTTCACAGATGGTGAACCTTCAGCTGATGCAAATAATTACTTTAAAACAAAAACAGAAAGTTTACTTGGAGATAAATTTACAGACTACATTTACAGCTTACCAGAAACACTCACTAGAGATTTTGTTCAAGCAACATATGTAACTGGTAAACAAGATTTTGGAAACCTTCCAAAATACTTAACAAATGTTAATGAAACCAATACAGGACTTAACTTTATTGTTGATGCTACTGCATTGCAAGTGTGAAATGATCGTTTAACTTCAAAAGAAACCATTATTAATAATGCTGAAAAAGTCTTTTTATTACCAGCAAATGGAACAAAACTTGATCAAGCAAGATTAGAAGTATTTAATAAATATGATCAAAAAATTCAAAATCTTCAAGAGCAATTATCAAAATGAAATTCTGAATACAAAATTTTAAAAGAACAAAATTCAAATTTCACATCTGATTTTTACGAAGCTAAAATTAGCTCACTAGAAGCTGAACTTAAATTAGAAATGGTTAACCAAGCTAATGATTATCAAAAAGCTCTTGACTCACAAATCTTGGCCTTTGATTCTAATAATTTTTCATCTCCTAGAATTACTTTAGAATCTTCATACTTTGGAAAATTCAACACTCAAAATAATGGATATTTCAAAGACAGATGACAAAAAGAAGAAATAGGAATGCAACTTTATGATTCTACAACTGGATTAGAATTAGAAGATAAACAAATTAGAACAGTAGATTTTAATGGTGAAAAAGTTACTTCAAGACCAAAAGCATTCTTTATTTCACAACTTAAAAACTATGGAGTTGGTAGTCGTACACTTTCTGGAGTCTTTAGAAATAAAGAACTTGATGCTGTTGCGCTTTATGGATTTGTGCCAGTAGAATTTGCAAGTAAAATTAAAAAACTTGTCTTTACTGATGTTAACGATAAAAGCGAAAAATACGAATTACCTGTTAGAATTCAAGATAACATTTTAGAATTTGTTAACAAACGTGCACTTATTGCTGAAAAACAAAAACAAATTGCTAACTTAAATAATCAATTATCAAATTCTCAAATCTCTCAAAATGAATACAATAAAGAATCAAAAGTGTTAAGTGATGAAATTAATGCACTCAAAACCGAATTAAATTCATTCTTAAAATGAAATAACAATATTTTCTACTTAACCGATCAAAAAGACGGAAACTCGAAACACTTTGTTGAGGATGAAGGATATACATCATGAATTAGTGATTATGCATTAATGGGTAAATATCGTGATGCACTTCTTAAACCAGGACATAAGTACACAATTGATTTTGCTGATGAAGATGGAAATATCATTCTTACAAAAGAACAAAAAATTGTTGTTGATGAAGAAAAAACAAAAGCTCAAAACGATGGACATACATATTACAAAAAAGAAGTATCAGATAAAGATGTTTCCTTATTTAATTTAGGTCCAGTTTCATCAATTTCAGAAAACGGAAAAGAAAATTCTCAAGCACCAATTAAAGTTACAAGAGAATATTCAGAATACGAAAACAACGAACTTGTAGTTAAAGAAAATAAAGCTACAATCGAAATTCAAAACCAATTCAACGTTAATAACTAATAAAGGAGGTCAGTGTGAAAAAATTAAAACTAGCTAAAAAATTATTGTTTTCTGGTGCTTTGTTAACACCAGCACTTTCGCTAGCTGCGCTTAGTTGTGTTCAAGAAGAAAATGTCAAAAACTATGATTTTGGTTTGGCAACTGATCCAATTAATAACTTAAACTATGTTAAATATAAATCTGTTGACAGAGTTTTACCATCACTTGTGGTTGGTTATACTAAAAGTGGACCATCATCTAACCTTAAAACTTTAATTCCTACAAGCTCTTTTAGATTAGCTGTGGTAAGTAACGGTAATGTTGTTTCATCAAATTTTGATTTAGTCTACAATGGATTATCAGCATCTAAAACATTAGAAACCGGTAGTTATGGTATTGATGGAAGTTTCTATACCGTGGATAATTGAGGGTTGCTTGGTGGTCTTGGGATTCCAAGTGGAACCGGAGGGGCTGCTCAAGCATCTATGTTCTTTTTTGCTAACCCTAAAAACGCTAATAATATTTCTGCATTTACCGGAAAATTAAACTCTGGTAGAAATAATGTTTGATCAAATGGGGATTCAATTACTGCACAAGATATTCGTGATTACTTAGAATATATTTTGGATATTAATACAGGATCTCAAAAACTTGATGAGATCTTAAAATGAGGGATTGCCGGTTCAGCTGAATTTGTTAATGCCCAAAAAGACTATGTTGCTAAATACAACATTGCATACAAAAATCCATGAGGAAGACACAATTACGTGCAGCTTTTAGATGGTAGTTGAATTCAAGATCCATTCTTTGAACCATGAACCCCACAATTCCCAATTTATGATGATAAAAATGAAAAAATTATCGGATATAAAGATCAAGAAGAAGTTGACAGAATTAAAAAAGCAGCCTTATCTTTTGGGTTCTATACAGGACAACTCACATTAGATCACTCTAATGAAGAGTTAATGGAATATAAAAAACAACATCCAAACTTTAAAATTGCTTTAAATGAAGAAAACATTACAGGTCAAACTTTTAGGGAAACCAAACAATCTACTTTAGATGAAATTGAAGCAAACAAATCACAAGAAGAAAAAGAACGCGAAGAAAAAGAAAAGCAACGTGCTCAAGAACAAAAAGATCCAAATGAACAACCTGCTAAATATGTAACAGAAGTAGTTAATGGACGTGTTTATACTGACCCTAAAGTTATTTCGAAATTAAATGCTTTATTAAATGCAGATACTTCAAAAATGTCTGCTAATGAATTGAAAGATTACAAAAAACAAGTTGCTTTAAATACGAACTTATACTTTATTCAAAACATTTATGCTAACCCATATCAAAAAGTAGATGAAAAAACTTATCAATCAAAAATCCCTACTTTAGCGCAAAACGAAAATAGCTTTAGCATTATTTTTGATGAAAACAAAACACCTGATATTAGTTATTTAATGTTCCGTGTTGTTAATAATTTATATCCAATTAATAGAAAATATGTTGAAACAGTAGCGCAAGGAATTGATACTTACGGAAATGATGCAAAATTATTTTTAACTACTGGACCTTTCAAAATTGAAAATCCTCAGGAAGATGTTGTGCTTGGTCCACAAGGATTCATTACTTTGACTAAAAATGAAGACTACTTTGATGCGGCTAATACCATTTCAAATAAAATCAAAATTCTTTTCTCAACTGATAAAACAATTAATGCTACTTTCTTTGAAGATGGATATATTTCACAAACATATATTCCAGCAAATAGAATCTTAAAATACTGATCAGATAAAGAGTTGAAGAAATATCTTCATAAAAATAATGGATACGGAACTATTGCTTTTGGTTTTAACTTAGATGATCAAAGTAATGGAAGCGGATACCTACAAGATGAAGATTTAAGAAACTTCATTTATTACTCAGTTAACCGTGATGCTTTATTAAGAATTGTAGGATGAGATTTCTCATTCCCTGTTAATACATGAACCGCTTTTGGTCAATATAAAAACCCAACAGGGGTAAACATAGAAATGTTTTTTGATGGCCAAGAAGTGGAAGCTAAAAATGGTATTTTATACCCATTACAAAACTATGATTACTCAGTTCACCTTTCAAAATCATATCAATTTGAAAAAACACAACGTGATGACCAACTTTATGCTCCAAAAACTGCTGAATTTTATTTAAATCGTTTTAAAGCAAAATATCCAAACCTTAAAAATATAACTTTAAAATTCTTAAATAACTCAACTGATGAACAAAGAAAAGCAGGTCAATATTTACAAAATACTCTTCAGACTATTTCAAAGGACTTTGTTAATGTTGAAATCAAGAGTTTACCTGAAAATACCTTCGCTTCATTTATTGAACAAGGTAAATATGACATTATTTATCAAAACTATGATAAATTAGGTGGAAACTCTGCTCAAGATTATGTGGCTGTATTCTTTAATACCGATGAACTTAATGCTCTTAGTCAAAAAAGTATTGGATTTAAAAATAATCCAGTTGGTTCATGAGTTTATTCTAAATATATTACTAACTTACTTTTACCAACCATGAAACAACAAAGTGCTTCAGCAATGCTTAAAAAATATACTGATTTAGCTGGGCAAATATTAAAAGAAAATGATGTCTTTAAAACTAAACAAGACAAAGGGCCTCTTGTAGTAAGTGAAATTAATACACCTTCTACTGTTGCAGAATTTGTAATAGGACAGCTTAAAAACTTTACTGCTTTATTAAAAGAAAAATTAACTAATAGTGAACTTGAAAAAGAGTTAGCTCAAAATCAAGAATTCGCTTCAACTTTATTAGAGTATGCAGCGATTAGCTATATTAAAACTCTTGGTGAAAACATGAGTATTCCTAACTTGCTTACTCAAAGAGAAGCTAAGTTAGCTGATATTTACTTGTTCTACTACTGAAGTTTAACACCATTTAACGATCCAAGTCTTAGTGAAATAAATACCTTAAGTTGAACTGACAAAGTAGTAAATTCAAACCAACAAGAACAAGAAATTAGTGTAACTTTAACACCTGAAAGTAAATGAATTGATCCATTTGCTCAAAAAGAAGTGCAATTTACTTTTGCTGATAAAATTGCTCTAGCAAATTACCAAACTATTTCAAGATTACGAGGATTCATTCCACCTTATCCTGATATTGATGATGCTAGAAATTACTTTACTACAGTTATTTCTCAATTAAAAAACCTTAGTGAAGATCAAAAAACAAAATTTATTGAAAACATTAATGCCCTTAAAGACGTTAACCAAATGAGAGCTATTGAAGATGATGCTCTTTTAGCAAATAATGATAATGAAGTTAGAACTTCATACTTACTTGATTACAAAATGCGTGAACTTATGCACTGAAGAAAATTTGTAGAATTATCATTTAAAAACTACAAATTTAAATTCAATGAATCAACTAAGGAATCTTCTTCAGAAACCATTACTGAATATACAGATAGATTAAATGCATTCTTTACTGGAAACTTTACAGACAGTGAATTTGCTCAAGGTTGAAACAACACCGATCAAATTTACCAAATGATTGCTTTACTTGAAAAAGTTGTTCGTGATGGTTCTCCACTAGTTCCGCTTATGGAAGTTGATACCAACTGAGAAATTACCAAAATTGGTGGAGTTGAGAGTTTATTTACATTCTCACTTCAATATGCATATGACATTACTAACCCACCAAGACCAGGGTTACCTAAAAAGATAGGAGGATAGATGAAACAAACAGTTAATGTTAGTGACTCAGGTAGAGATAGGCTGTATAACCTTAACCAAGGAAATGTTGTATCTTTTTCAAATAAAAGATTAACCGAACTGAAATTCTTTCAAAAACTTACTGCTGTAGATTCACCGGTAATTAGAGCTTTTTGAAAATTATTTAAAATTTTCTTTGAGTTTTTTGTAATTGGATTTTTAGTTATTGCTATTACTTTCTTCTTAATTAATGCCGTACCTGGTTCAAACTCAATTACTGCAGGACTTGATGAGGCCGCAAGAAAAGCCATTGAAGAAAAATACGGTTTAAACTTACCAATTTTAGAAAGATTCGGAAGATATTTAGTGGGATTATTCCACTTTAACTTCGGAGTTTCGTTATCGCTTTTCCCTGGGAAAGCAATCTCAGATTGAATTGGATACCGTTTCTTAAATTCATTTTATGTTGGGATCTTTAGTGTTGTTTTAACCGTTGTAATCGGAATCCCACTTGGAATTTGAGTTGGAAAAAACCCGGGAAAATTTATTGATAATGCTTCAACGGTGATTATTTCAATTTTCTCATCAGTTCCTTCAATTATCTTTGCCCTTGTCCTTGTATTTTTAGGGCGTTTAATCAACTTACCATATATTTTTGACTCTAAAAATTTATTAACATATATTTTGCCTGGACTTGCGCTTTCGCTTGGAAGTATTATTGTTTATGTTAAATATATTAGAACAGAACTTAACCGTGAGCTTAATTCAGTGCATGCTAAATTCGCTTATCTTAAAGGGGTGTCAAAAAACCGTTTTGTTTGAAAACACGCACTTAAACCTTCGCTTTTCCCAATTGCTACATTCTTTCCAGCTGTTATCTTTAGTTCGTTCTTAGGAAGTATCTTTATCGAACAAATCTTCTTTATTTCTGGATCTGGAGCAACCTTGCTTCAAGCAATTCAAACCAAAGACTATAACGTTATCTTGTTCTTAATTATCATTTTTGCAATTTTAACTATATTATCATACGCAACACGGGACATTCTTTATGAAGCAATCGACCCAAGAATCCGTAGAAGAGGTAAATAATGAAACAAAATAAATCACAAGAATCATTATGAAGTCGTATTAAATCTTCTGCTAATGCCCAAATTGCAAAAATGCGTGCAAAACAAGATACTTCGTTAGGGCCTGTTAATGAAGCTACTAAAGATTTAGCGCCTCACCCAATCTTACAACCATTAAATTACCAAGCATGAAAAATGATTGGTAACGCCTTTGAATACAACGAAAGTCAACACTTAGGAGCCGAAACCAAACCATTTAAAGAGTTTGCTAATCGTTTTGGTAGAAATACCGGAGGTGTTTTTGGATTCTGAATTTTAGTTGTTCTATTTTTACTTGCTTTAATCATTCCTTTTACAACTTTAGATCCGAACTTAATTGATGTTACAAATAGAAACTTAACTTTTAATCAAACTGATTCAAATGGAGTTTTCCATATTTTAGGAACAGATGCTCTTGGTCGTGATTTATGAGCAAGACTTTGATGAGGACTTAGATATTCTATTTTATTAGCAATCACTACTACCATTATTGAAGTAGCTATTGGCCTAACAATTGGAATTAGCATGGGTCAATTTGATTACTTTGATAGGGTCATGACTTTTGTAATTAAAGTTATTTCTGTTGTGCCAACTATTTTGATTTTAATTTTAATGACTGTTATTATTAACCCTAGTTTCTGAGTTATTGTTTTTGCCCTTTCATTTACTTCATGAACAGGAATGGCAAACCAAATTCGGGCACAAGTAAAAAGAGCAAGAAACTTTGAATGAGTTGCAGCTTCAAGAGTTCTTGGAACACCAACTTGAAAAATCCTTAAAAACTATGTTCCAGTTATTATTCCGATTTTAATTACCCAACTTGTATTTAGCATTCCTGGTGTTATTCTTTCTGAAACATCACTTGCTTTCATTGGTCTTAACATCGACAATACTGCTACACTTGGAAACCTTATTTCAGATGGTCAAAAAGTCTTCCCAACTTACTTAAGATACGTATTTGTACCAGCAAGTATTTTAGTTCTTATTACTACTAGTGTTCAACTTATTGGTGCTAGTGTACAAGATGCATTAAGAAGACAAAGATAGGAGAAACATGCTTTTTAAAAGAAAATTCAAACCAAAAAAGACTCAAAGTAATGTTTCATTTGAAAAAGGAAAAGGATTTGACTGGGATAAGTTTTATCAAAAGGCAACTTATAAAGAATTCAAAGATGGAACCAAATTAAGAATCGCCGCTGAAATTAATGATTTACACCTTAGTTTCTTAAATCCATCACGTCCAGGAGAAAAAAATAAAGTTCTTCGTGGACCGTCGATTCAAATTTATGAAGGTAAAGTTCACTCAATTATTGGTGAATCTGGTTCAGGTAAATCAGTGCTTACTTCCCTTTTATATGGACTAACAGGGGATAATGCAGTGATTGATTCTGGTGAAGTAAAACTTTATAATAATAATGTTGAAACTTTCACCCTTAGAGATTGAGAACGTTCAAAATACCGTGGAAGAGTTGTTTCGGCAGTTTTCCAAAACCCAATGTCAACACTTAACCCAACAATGAAAGTTGGGCCACAAATTATGGAAGGTATGCTTTTAAATAAAGTTGTCAAAACTAAAAAAGAAGCATATGATAGAGCTATTGAGTTTTTAAGAAAAACCAAAATTAATGACCCTGAAGCAGTTATGAAGCTTTATCCTCATGAAATGTCAGGGGGGATGATTCAACGGGTAGTTATTGCCGCTATTGTAGCTTTAAAACCAAAAGTGTTGGTCATGGATGAACCTACAACAGCACTTGACCCTACTGTTCAAGCACTTGTTCTGGATGTTATTAAAGAATTACAAAAAGAATTTAAACTTTCAATTGTCTTTATTACCCACGACCTTGGGGTTGTTGCCTCAATTAGTGATTACATTTCAATTATGTATGCTGGACAAATTATCGAAGAAGGAACAAGAGATGAAATTCTTAAAAATCCTCAACACCCTTATACATGAGGACTTATTCAAAGTATGCCTGATGTTAACAAAGGAGATCGTTTAGCAACTATTCGTGGAAGCGTTCCTTCATCGCTTAATAATATTGTTGGAGATGCTTTTGCGGTTAGAAACGACTATGCCCTTGATATTGACTTTGTACAAGAACCTGATTTTTACTGAGTTTCTGAAACCCATCGTGTTAAATCATCTCTTTTAGATGAGAGAGCACCAAAATATGAACCACCAAAACTTATCCAAAAATTATGAAAGGAATTTGCAAAAGAACATGGAAAAGAAAAATAAAACAAGTTCAAATTTTAAAGTGAACCATCCATTTGGTCATCACGTAGCAAATGCGCAAATTACTGTCAATTCGGATAATCCATATTTTGGTACCGACCAACTAGGAAATACCGTTTTTATTAATCATAATAAGAAATATGGTTTTCTTAATGACTCTTCAGTTCGTTACTTATTAAAAGGAACTGAAGAAATGTTGCGTCCCCAGCCTGGACAAGAAGTTTTAGCATCTTTAAGAAATGTCGATGTTACATATGGTTCAGGTTCTAAAGCATTCCGTGCTATTAAGGATTTAAGTTTAAATATTTATAAAGGTGAAGTTCTTGGGCTTGTTGGTGAATCTGGTTCAGGTAAGTCAACCACTGGAAAAGCCTTAGTTGGATTAATTCCATATTCATATGGTCAAATTAAACTTTTAGATCAAACCCTGCCTCAAAAACAACTTAAAAGAGGGTTAAAATTTGGAAAAAAACTTGAAGAGTACAAAAAACTTGAAAACTTTATGGTTAATAAAGTGCAAATGATTTTCCAAGACCCTGCCAACTCTTTAAATCCACATATTAACGTTGAATCTGTTGTTTCAGAAGGTCTTGAAAATACTAAAAATGCTCGTATTATTTATATGTACAATATTGAGCAAAATAGCATTATCGAAACGTATAAATTAATTGATCAAGAGGCTAAAAAAACAGTTTTTACTAAAAAGTATTATGATTATCTTTTTAGCAAAATTGGTAAATTAAATGAAGAAGGATACCAAGCTGTTTATGAAGAATTTCTTGATAAATTAAAATCTCATAACCAAGAAGAAGCAGTTGCGTTTTTAAGTAAAGAAAAAGAATTTAGAGATCAAGAAGGTCAAAAATCAGAACGTGAGTGTAAAAAAGCGCTTGTAAGAGATGTTCTTAAAAGTGTTGGGCTTGATAATAGTGTTCTTAGACGTTATCCACTTGAGTTTTCAGGGGGACAACAACAAAGAATTGGGATTTCACGTTCAGTTGTTCTCCGTCCACAACTTCTTGTAGCTGATGAACCTATTTCAGCTTTAGACGTTTCGATCCAAGCTCAGGTTGTTAATATTTTTAATGAATTAAAAGAAAAACTTAACCTTACCATTTTATTTATTGCCCACGATTTACGTATGGTTGAATATATTTCTGACCGGATTGCAGTTATGAATAAAGGTACTTTACTTGAAATTGGTAAAACAGAAGAAATCATTAATCACTCTTTACACCCATATACAAAATCACTTCTTGATGCGGTTCCTTCAATTGACTCAAACAAAGGAAGTTTAATTGGTTATGTTTATAATCCTGCAATGCATAAATATGATGCTCAAAACCAACCAGAATGAGTAAAAATTAATGATGATCACTTCGTTTTAGGAACACCAAAAGAAGTTGAAAACTGAAAGAAAGGAATTTATTAAGATGAAAAAACTTAAAAAAATCTTTTCATTAGTTGGTGCTCCTTTAGGTATTGCTGCTATTGCTACTTTAGCATCATGTACAACCCAAGAAGAAAAAAACTCTCAACAAGATAATCTTAAAAAAGAATTTCAATACTCAGAGTCAGTTAAAAATAATGAATTAGTTACCCAAATTTTAACCGTACCAAGTCAGTATATGGATCGTTTAAAAACAGTAGAAGATGAAAATGAAAATCAAGAAACGGCTCAACCTGAAGTTAATTGAACTTCCACCTTTACTCAACTTTCAGAACAATTAAAATCATTTAAAAGTGTTGTAGCCCCTACAGAATTTAGTGAAGAAAAAATTAAAGAATATCAAAAACAATTTGATGAATATGCTAGTGCTTTAATCAAAATTTCTACTGATGCAAAATTAAAAGAAAAAGCTGACTCAATGGTTGAACAATCAGGAAACTTTTCAGAAGCCATTATTGCTTTAGCTCCATTAGTAAGCGAAGAACAATTAAATGAAGAAAATCTTGCAAAACTAAAAGAAAAAGTTTCTCAATTCTCAAATTACTTTTTATATAAAGATCAAGTGTATCAACTAAAGGTTCCTGAATCATTTAAATTATTTGATAAATACGCAAAATCATTAGTAGTTTATAATCAAGAAAACTATCAAGAAACTGAAGAAAGCAAAAAAGTTAAGGATGCTTTTATTGCTGCTTTAACAGCTCTTAATATTGTAAAAGAGGAAGCTCAACCTATTTTACAACCTGTCAAAGGAAGCGCTCCTTATTTAGATATTCTTGATCAATTCTTTGCTAAAGTTCCAGTAAATCCTGCTGAAGAAGCGAAATTCTCTGAAGATAAGAAAGAACAACTTACTTGAAATATTTTTACTAAAGTTTACCAAGTTAGCGAAAGTGTTGATGAATCAGGTAACACTCATGCCAAAGTAGAATTTAAGACCATTCCAGTAAGCTATAGTGCACCAGTTGTATCTCGTGAGGGGCTTACTCAAGATGAAATTACTTTATTAAATCAAATTTTAGATTTAAGAACACAAGTTATTAATGAGTTTTACACCTTTTTCTTTGATCGTACCACTAACGTTGGTTCATATGTATTCAAATTAGCTATTAGAGATAAAGAAAAATCAGCAACTACTAAATATTTAATGAATAATGTTTCACAATTATTATTTACAATAGATAAAGTTCTTGATGAAAAACTTTTTGCTGAGAATATCTTGGATATTCTTGATGGTCCTCATATGGATATTAAAGATCAAAATACTATCTTTGATATTCTGAACAAAACAGTTCAAAGAAACATTACAACAATTAATTCTAAAATTCCTCTTTCTTTTGGTTTTGGACTCAAGTTCTTAAAATGATATGCAGAACAAATTCTTTAATAATAAAGAAAAAATACACCACAATTATGGTGTATTTTTATTTAATCATTTCTCAAAATTCTTCTTCACTTAGGACTTGAACTCCTATTTTTTGAGCCTTTTCTAGCTTACTTCCAGCTTCAGCACCAGCTAAAAGATATGATGTATTTTTAGAAATGCTCGAACTAACTTTGGCCCCGTTTTGGATAATTAGTTCTTTAAAATAATCACGTGACTTAGACAAAGTTCCAGTGATTACAAAGTTTAAATTAGCTAATTTATTGGTTGTGTTTCTGGTTTGGTAGTTTAGAATTTGGTCTAATCGATACAACAAATTGACATTATCTTCAGAGCTAATGAAATCTTTGATATTTTGAATAAGAGTTTCACCAACGGTGTTTATTTGAACTAAATCATCAAGATTAATTTGGGTTAAATCCATTAATTTTTGGATTTTATCAGTTAATAATTCTGCTAAAGAAATCCCGATTCCTTTGATTCCGATTCCAAAAATAGCCTTGGCTAATGTAGTGTTTTTAGATTTTTCAATACTTGCTATTAATTTGAGAACTTTCTTTTGTCCGATTTTAGGTAATTTTAATAATGCTTGTGTTTGGTCTTTGAGTTTGTAAATATCTAAGATATTTTTAACCAAATTATTTTGGTAAAAGAGCTTAATATTTTCTTCACCTAAATCAACAATATTTAAAGCATCTCGAGAAGCAAAATGAATAATTTTTCGAATTTCTTTTTCGGGACATTGGTCGTTGATACAAAATTGATCAACAAGATTATTAAATTGTTTTAACAAGCTATTGCAAGAAGGACAATGTAGAACCTTAGGAAAAATATCATTACTGTTTTTGTTCACTACCGAAATAACTTTAGGAATGATTTCTCCAGATTTAATAACCTTAACCTCATCATTGACATTTAAATTTAAATCTTGAATGAATTGATAATTATGTAAGGTGGCATTAGATACGGTAGTTTGATTGAGCTGAACTGGAGATAGTTTAGCAACATATGTAATCTTACCTGTACGACCCACTTCAGCAGTAATTCCTATAACTTTAGTAATAGCTTCTTCAGTTTCATATTTAAAAGCAATTGCATAGCGGGGGAACTTTGCAGTAAAACCTAGTTTATTTCAGTATTGCATTTCATTGATTTTAATAACAAAGCCATCGCAATCATAATCTAAATTTGGCTTAATATCTTTAAAGAGTTCAATTTGATTTATCACATCATTTTCGTCTTTAGCATGATAAGTATAATGATTGACACTAAAATTATTGTTTTTAAGAAATTCCAATGCCTGAATTTGTGTGCTAATATGATGTTCTTCAGGTGAGACAATTTCATAAACAAAGTAGCTTAAATTTCTTTGTTTAACAATTTTTTCATTTAATTGACGCAGAGTTCCGCTAGCGGCATTTCTTGGGTTAGCAAAAAGTTTTAAAGGTGTATTAATAGGTTTTACCGAGACAAAATTATTTTGGTTAATTAAGGATTTTCCCTCATTTACTCAATTTTCTAAAGCTGATAAATTTTCAAAATCTTGTTTTTCTTGTTTTGTAATAAAACTTTCTAATTTTTCTTTATAAGGGTTGTTTTTTTGAATTTGAGCAGCAATTTCTTCTATTGTTTTTAAGTTATTTTTTAAATCATGTTCTAAAAGCAATCTTTGATTTGCTTTTAAGTAATCACTTTTACTTAAAAATACTTCTCCACGAATTTCAATTGATTTTTGGTAATTAATTTGTTGTGGTAAATTTTTAATTTGTCTGATATTTTCAGTAACAATTTCTCCTTCAACCCCATCACCGCGAGTGACGGCACGAATAAGTTGGCCTTCTTGATAATGAAGTGAAATGGATAAACCGTCAATTTTAGGTTCTAAACTATAAGTTAAGCCTTTTTGTTGAGTATTTTTTAAACCATCACTAATGAATTTTTTAACATCATCTAAAGAGTAGGCTTTAGCAAGAGAAAGCATTGGTTTAAGGTGTTTAAACTTGCTAAATTTATTAGAAGCACTTTTGCTACCGACTTTTTTTGTTGGGCTATTAGTTGATATTAATTGTGGGTATTGTTCTTCTAAAGCCACTAATTCTTGGTAGGTTAAATCATATTGAGCATCAGATACTGAAGGAAAATCTAGTTCGTAATATTGGTAGTCCCAAAGATTGATTTGCTCAGCTAATTCTTGCATTCTTTTTTTGATTTTTTCTAGTTGTTCTTTATCATTTAAAGTCATGTTTCAATTATACCTTTAAGTAATTTTAATTAATATGAATTTGGTAAAATATAAATACATTTAGAAAGAGGTGACCATGAAATTCGAATATAAAATAGTTGACTTTAAAGGTCAAGATTGAATCCAAAACCAAAACAAAGCTTTGGAACAACTAAGTCAACGTCAAAAAGAAGATCCTAATTTTAAATTTGGTCAAAAAGAAATTCTTGATGTTGCTGCCAATTTAGCTATGGATCAAATTTTACAAAAACAATGACAAGAATTATTACAACAAAATGAAGGTGTGTATCTTAAGCCTATTGCCACAATTTTAACTAATAACCCTGATCAATTGCAAATTAATGCAAAATATTATTATTTTGATGCTTTAGAGCAAATTAATTTTGATTTCAAACCAGCAGAACCAATTAAGCCAAGACCAAACTTTGAAGACGATATTAAGCGTTTTACGGCCGAATTTATTCAAAAATATCGCTTTAGATTTAAACGCGAAGATAAAATCCAATCCGGTGATGAAGTCTCGGTTTTGGTACAAGATACGAATAACAAAGAAAACCAACATACATATAGGATTTTAGCATCATCCGAAAAAGAAACCGAAGAACTTAATTCCTTTGTAGTGGGTAAAAAAATTGGTGATGAATTTAGTTTAGAAAAATATGGACCAAGTTTAGTTGGAAAAATTGTTGATGCATATTACTTTGTTGAAGACCAAATTACAGATCAAAATGCACACTTAATTCTTGGTAAAAACTTTAAAAATCTTGAAGATGTTAAAGCTGATATTTACAAAACTACAAAAGAGCAGGTTATGAATGATGCAGTCTTTAATTATGGAAATGCGATTTTAAACCAAATAATGGAAATTAATAAAGATCTTATTGATATTCCTGAAGAATTAATTAAAGCCGACTTAGACTCATTTAGTCAACCGCCAGTAGGAACTAACTTAAGTAAGGAACAATTGGTTTTTTCAGCTATCTTCGAATTTCTTTGACATACTATTATTAAAAAACACTTTAATTTCGATATTTCAAATGAAGAATTTCAAAAGGAAATGCAATTTGTTTTAAGTTTTATGAACGAAGAAGAACAAAAAAACATTCAAATTCCGCTTGTATTAAATGCTATTTTAGTTAAAAAACTAGGACTTGTATACCTTAGTAAATATGATCCAGAGTTTTATAAAAACAACAAAAATTATTTCATTATTTCAATCTAATTGAATCTAAGACTTTTTTGATATAGGCAAGGAATTCCTTGCTTTTTTTATTTTAATTGGTTAAAATAATGTAATATAATCATATTGCTATAAAGTAATATATTTATAAGGAGAGATTATGAAAAAATGAAAATTATTAATAGTAACAGCATTAATTAATGCACCGATAGTATCGCTAGCGGCTATTAGCTGTAACCAACCAAGCCAAAATTCTAAAACAACTAGCTCAGATAATAATTCAATTGATAGTATTACAAGAAACAAAATTCAATCAGCCCAAGAATTAATTCAATTAAACAATGAGACAAAAACCCAAGTTCAAGAACTTATTAAATCAGAAAATGCTCATGGAGATATTTTTGATTTACTTAATCAAGTAAAAGGAAATGAAAGTTCTATTTTAACTACTGTAGAACAAATTATCGTCAAATTAGATAATGATGCAGCACAAGCTAAAACAAAATTTCACGAAGCATTACCTGAATTTTCAAAAATTTTATTTAATAAACTTGATGATATTGTAGAAGATGTTAAAGAAATTAGCAGTTCAATGGATTTTACACCTTTTGACAATGCTGATAATGAATTAAGTGCATATATTAAATCACTTGAACAGAACTCAAGAGAAGTAAATGGTCAACCAACTAGAACCTTTATTGATAATTCTTTAAATAACTTGAATCAAGCTATTACAAATACTTATTTTGATGTAAATTACTATGATAAAGAACAAAAAGATGCTCAAATTGATGCGCTGCTAAATGATGGTCATCATCATGATCATGACGATAAAACAGCAGAAGAAGAACACCATCACTCACACTCATTTGGTAATATCATCTACACTGCTTATTTAAATCTAAAATTATTAGCTGCTAAAGCAAACGTTGACAATATCATTGCAAAATTAACTCAATTAGATGAAGAACACAAAATGACTAGTTTAATTGAAACATTAAAAAACCAATTAAATACTTTAATTGGTCAAATCAATCAATATCAAATCGATAAAAATGACACCATTTTTGAACGTTTTAGAAAATTCCAAGAAGATTTATCTAATTTACTAAAGAAAAACGCTCAAGAAAATGGAATTACTCTTAGAGAAACTAAGACAAATCTTGCTGATGCTAATGTATAAAAAACGCATAGAAAAAATTTAAGTTATGGTAAAATTTAAGTGCTAATTTCAAACGGATGGGTTCTAGTTGAAAGGCTAGACTTAGGTGGTTTTAGCGCTAAAACAATCGCATTTTAAAGCTTAACAAGCGATTATTATACATTTATAGTTTATAAATAAATTAGAAAGGAAATTATTATGGCAAAATTAGATTTTGATCGTAGTAAAGAACACGTTAACGTTGGTACCATTGGACACGTTGACCACGGAAAAACTACTTTAACTGCTGCTATTGCTACAGTTTTATCTAAAAAAGGTCTTTCAGAAGCTCGTGACTATGCTTCTATTGACAACGCACCAGAAGAAAGAGCACGTGGAATTACCATTAACACAGCTCACATCGAATATCAAACAGAAAAACGTCACTATGCTCACGTTGACTGTCCAGGTCACGCTGACTACGTTAAAAACATGATTACTGGGGCTGCTCAAATGGACGGGGCTATCTTAGTTGTTGCTGCAACAGATGGACCTATGCCTCAAACACGTGAACACATTCTTCTTTCAAAACAAGTTGGTGTTCCTCGTATCGTTGTTTTCTTAAACAAAGTTGATATGCTTGAAGGTGAAGAAGAAATGATCGAACTTGTTGAAATGGAAGTTCGTTCACTTCTTTCAGAATACGGATTTGACGGAGACAACGCTCCAATTATCCGTGGGTCAGCTCTTAAAGCTCTTAACGGAGATGCTGCATACGAAGAAAAAATTATGGAACTTATGAATGCAGTAGACTCATACATTGAAACTCCTGTTAAAGAATTTGAAAAACCATTCTTAATGGCTGTTGAAGACGTTTTCACAATTACAGGACGTGGAACTGTTGCTACAGGTCGTGTAGAACGTGGAAAATTACAACTTAACGAAGAAGTTGAAATCGTTGGTCTTAAACCTACTAAAAAAACTGTTGTTACTGGAATCGAAATGTTCCGTAAAAACCTTAAAGAAGCTATGGCTGGAGACAACGCTGGATTATTACTTCGTGGTGTAAACCGTGAAGAAGTAGAACGTGGACAAGTTCTTGCTAAACCAGGTTCAATTATTCCTCACACAGAATTTGAAGCTGCAATTTACGTACTTAAAAAAGAAGAAGGTGGACGTCACACACCATTCTTTAAAAACTACAAACCTCAATTCTACTTCCGTACAACTGACGTAACTGGTGGAGTTGAATTTGAAGCTGGACGTGAAATGGTTATGCCAGGAGAAAACGTTAACTTAAAAGTTAAATTAATCGCTCCTATTGCTGTTGAAGAAGGAACCAAATTCTCTATCCGTGAAGGTGGAAGAACTGTTGGTGCTGGATCAGTAACCAAAATTATTAAATAATATTAAAAAAATAGATTCTCTAGTGAGGATCTATTTTTCTTTTTTAAAAACCCTTAAAAACCAAAAATAACTTTATTTTGACATTAAAATATGACTCTTTTTTCCACATTTATGATTCTTATATGCTAAAGTAATATAATTTTTATGTATAAACAAATATACATTTATTTCGAAGGGAAGTACATTTATGTCTCTATTGGATTTGCCTCGTAAAGTGATTGATACAAGCTCAAGGCTTAAAAATGCAATTAATGTTTTTAGCGAAATCGGCACTCTTAAAGAAGTATTGGTTCACCGACCAGGAAGAGAAATTGAACTTATCGATCCTTTTCGACTTGAACAATTACTTTTTTCGGCGGTTCTTGAACCAGAAACTGCTCGTAAAGAGCATGATCGGTTTACCAAAATTTTAAAAGATCAAGGAGTTAAAGTTATTGAATTAGTAGATTTGGTTGCAGAAACTTTTGAAGCTAGTTCACGAGAGGTTTGTGAAGAATTTATTGAAACTTTTTTGGATGAATCTAGTCCAGTTTTAGGAAGTTCAGAACGCCAGAAAGTTAAACGTTTTCTCATAAGCAGAAATTCGGTTATTGATATGGTGAATTTCATGATTGGTGGAATTCTAACTAGCGATTTGGCAGTTCAAGGCCCGGTTAAACTTCTTTGTGATCCGATGCCTAATCTTTATTTTACTCGTGATCCGTTTGCCTCAGTAGGGAACGGAATTACAATGCATTTGATGAAATACACAGTAAGACAAAGAGAAACTATTTTTAGCAAGTTTATTTT
The DNA here is from genome assembly GCF_000701485.1 of Mycoplasmopsis sturni DSM 22021. Taxonomy (GTDB): domain Bacteria; phylum Bacillota_I; class Bacilli_A; order Mycoplasmatales; family Metamycoplasmataceae; genus Mycoplasmopsis; species Mycoplasmopsis sturni. The sequence goes on along the minus strand of NZ_KL370785.1, from coordinate 294,405 downwards.
TTAACATCATCCAATTTATAAAGACACTATTAAATATTTTAAGCCAACAGATGAAGAAGTATCGCATAACGGACGATATAAAACATTAACCTTAGAGGGTGGGGATGTTTTTGTTTATGGAGAAGATACTCTTGTTGTGGGGTATCAGAGCGCACTAAACTAGCAGCTATTGAAAAAATGGCAAAAGAAATAATTCTCCAAAAAGGACCATTTAAAAGGATTTATGCAATTAATGTTCCTCATATGCCTAATTTAATGCATTTAGATACTTGATTGACTATTGTGGATAGAAGCAAGTTTTTATATTCATCAAATATGATTTCTTTACTTAAAATTTGATACTTTGACTTAAGTCAAGGAAAGGTTCGTAAAAAAATAATTAACAAAAATTTAAAAGAATTACTTCTAGAAATTATTGATGAAGAGCCAATTCTTATTCCTGTAGCTGGAAAAGATGCTAATTTCATTGATATTAATATTGAAACTAATTTTGATGCAACCAATTATTTAGTAATTTGTCCAGGAGTAGTAGTTGGTTATGATCGTAACCACAAAACACAAAAGGCTCTTGAAGAAGCTGGTGTTAAAGTATATGGATTCCGAGGAAATCAACTTTCTCTAGGAATGGGTTCTGCTAGATGTGTGTCTATGCCTCTGATCAGTGAAGATTTGAAATAAAATTTTATATTTAAGGAGAAACTTATCCCTTTAAATTTAAAAGGTAGCAGTTTAGATTCTGCACTTAATTTAACCACTGAAGAAGTGAATTATTTACTTGATTTATTAATTGACTTAAAAAATCCAAAAACCAAGTTTTACATGTTCAAAATCGCCCACTTATTGGTAAAAACATTGTTTTATCATTCCAAAAAGCTTCTACAACTAAGAAAATTGGTTTTATTTCAGTGATCTTGATGGTTATCGGATCAAGCATTGGAGTAGGATTTTTTTTAAATCAGCAAGAGTTTTAGAATATTCAGGTGGTAATTTAATTTTTGTCATTATAAGTTGAATTATCGCTGCTATAGCGGTTATTGCTCTTGCGCTTGCATTAGTAGAAATTTCAAGTGGAAGTAACTATAATCTCTGAATGATCGGTTGAAATCAAACTTTTGCTTCTAAGCATATTTATAAAATGTGCAAGAATTTTATGGTGTATATCTATTTACCTCTTACTTATTTCTTTATGCCTCTTTATGCAATTTTATCGTTTCAAGATGGCTTAGGAGGTTTTGGATTAATTAATAATTTTGGCACTAATTATGATTGAATTATTTGAACATTAATTTCATTGGTTATTTCAACATGATTTATTTTTATTCCCGGTGTATTTAGTGAAATCGGGAATATACATAATATTGTTATTTTGTCAGTGAAATTTATCCCTTTAGTGGTAGCTGCCGTGATTGGCTTTGTTGTGATGTCAAAAACTGGAAAAGCAGAAAATTTAGATTCAATTAAAATATGGAGAGCGCCTTCATCTGAAGTTACGTTTTTTAAAATTTCACCACTAATTGGGCTTTTTGGATCATTAGCAGCGATCTTTTTTGCTTTTGATGGATTTTATGTAACTGCTGGTGTTAAATCAGAAATGAAAGAACCTAAAAAACTACCCGTTGCTCTTGTCATTGGTCTTGGAATTATTACATTAATTTATCTTGTAATTGCTATTTCAATGTCAATTGGAACTCAAGGCGGAAAATTCTTTAATTTTGGAGATTGATTAGATTCGCATCGACTAAGTTGATTATTTGGACTGGTGAATATTTGTATTGCTTTTGGTGTTTTAGGTATTATTAATGGATTTTCAATGTGGGCCCCAAGATTTATCGAGGATCTTATTAAAGTTGGTGAATTTTGAGTACCTAAAAAATATCAAAGTCAACTTCATGATTTTAAACCTATTGTTGGTTCATTTGTTGTGGCATTTTATCTTATGGTTTTATTATTATTTTAACCATTATTGGAGCTCTTACTTATATTCCTGGTTCAGAATATCAAGGATTTTATGAAATTAGTTCATCAACAAGTATGGCTCGATCATATTTCTCTGCTGATTTGATGGCTAACTGATGTGCCGTTATTGCTTTCTTATTTATTGCTACATCAATTGTTGGTGGATTAATTAATCGAAAAACTAAAAGAGTTGCCACTATTCAAAATAAATATTTTGTCACTTCTGGAATTATTGCGGTTGTTTTAGTCTTCTCTTCAATGCTTTTAAGTATGATTCAACCATTTGCTGATCTTATTATTGCAATTACTGCTAGCAATAGTTTTGACAGTATTAGCGCACAAAAAGAAGCAATTATTGCTAATACAATGTTGATCGTTATTTTGATATCTTTTGTTGTTATTATGATTTTACCTAGTTTGTTTTCAAGATTTGTAAAGAAAAAGAAACCATTAACTTACACAAGAATATAAACAAAAAAGCAACCATTTATGTTGCTTTTTTGTTTTTCAGTGTCATTTTCAAAAAGTTAAAAAGTGTTAAAATTTAAAATACATACATAATTTAATTAAAGAAGGGGACTATGAGCTATACATTAAATAAATTAATTAGAGTTAAGTTAGAAAAAATTTTTAAGTTAATGCAACAAGAAGATTTGGTTTCAAGTTCATTGGAATTTAAAGATCTTATTTTCATTTTGAATGAACCTAACCAAGGGAACCAAAGCACTAAAAATTATGAATATGCAACCAACTTAGCTTTTATCTTAAAGAAACATTCACAAAGCACACCAATGCAACTTGCCGAATTTATTCAAAAACATCTTCAGCAATCCACTTATGAAAACCAAAAGCTTTTTAAATATGTTGATATTGCTCAACCAGGATTTATTAACATGGCCTTTAGTGATGTTGCTTTTTCACTAGTTATTAGTAATGTTTTAAATTCAACGCATCCATATGGTTCAAACCAATATCTTCCAAAAAAAGATGAAAAACCAATTAATGTCGAATATGTTTCGGCTAACCCAACTGGTTTTTTACACGTAGGACATGCACGTGGTGCAGCTATTGGAGATTCTTTAATTAAAATTATGCGATACTTTGGGTATAAAGTCACTGCTGAATATTATGTTAATGATGCCGGAAATCAAATTGACAATTTAGTAGCTTCTGCAAGAGTAAGATACAATGAACTTTATAACATTAAAATGGAAATGCCTGAAGAATGCTATCGTGGTTTAGATATTGTTTGGCTTGCTGAGCAAATCAAAAATCAATATCAAGATCGTTTTTTAACAAACTTTGAAGCTCAATATAGCGAGTTTAGAGATATTTGTGTATCAACATTACTTAAGAAAATCGAATCGGATTTAAAAGATTTTGGTGTTGAATTTGACTTATTTAGTTCAGAATTAGCAGTAACTAAAAGCGGACAAATTGAAAAAACGCTTGCAAAATTAAGTCAATATACGTATCAAAAAGATGGTGCCACTTTCTTAAAAACTACTGAATTTGGCGATGATAAGGATCGTGTTTTAATTAAAAGCGACGGAACTAGAACTTACTTTACTCCTGATATTGCTTATCACTTACAAAAAATTAGTAATTCTTCAAAACTTATTAATATTTGAGGAGCAGATCACTCTGGTTATGTTGCTAGAATGAGTATTGCTTTAGAATGTTTAGGGTACCCAAAGGATATTATGCAAGTTCTTGTTGTTCAACTTGTTCGTTTAATTAAAAACGGAAGCGAGTTTAAGATGTCAAAACGCGCCGGAACAAGTGTTACTTTAGCTGATTTACTTGAAGCTTCTTCAAAAGATGCGGTTCGTTTTATGATGCTAACTCGTGATGCTAATACTAAATTTGATTTTGATATTGATAAAAGCAATTCTGCTGATCAAAGCAATCCTGTTTTTTCGGTTCAATACGCACATTCAAGAGCATGTTCGGTTTTAGAAAAAGCTAAAGCTTTTAAACTTAATTGAAACGCTAACTTTGCAAATTATCCCAAAATGAGAAAATTAATTTTACAATTAGATTTATTTCCTGAATTAATTAAAACCATCGCAACCACTCAAAAGGTACAACTTATGACGACATATTTAATTAATTTAGCCAGTCTTTATAATAGTTTTTATTCTGAACATAAAATTATTGGTTCAGAATTAGAGACACAACTTTTAACCCTTACCTTAGCAACTAAGAAAGTTCTTCAAACAGGTTTAAATTTAATTGGGGTGTCAGCTCCTGAGAGCATGTAAAAATATTTTTGTATTAAATAAAAAAGACACATTAATTGTGTCTTTTTTGTGCTTAACATTCTTTAAAATAATCCTCCAAGACCACCTAAGTCACCGCCACCAAAACTTCCGTTTTTTAATTTGGTTCTCATATCATTGAGTCTTTTGGACATCATTTCAAATTCATTAATTAATTTGTTATACTCTTGGGCGCTTCTTCCGCTACCTTTAAGAATTCTCTCTTTTCTATTGGCATTTTTAAGTAATTTAGGATTATTGCGCTCTTGTGCAGTCATTGATGACATAAGAATTTGGTATACATGTAACTTGTGTTCAGCTTTTTCAAGATCTTGTTCTTTTACCTTGGATGCTATGTTTCCAGGCAACATTTTGAGAATTTTTGAAAACTTCCCAAGTTTTTGTACTTGTTTAATTTGTTCTAAAAGATCATTTAAGTTAAATTGGCCAGTAAACATTCTTTCCATCATGTTCATAGCCTTATCTTCATCGATGGTATCTTGAACTTTTTCAATCAAACTAAGAACATCACCCATTCCTAAAATTCTATCTGCCATACGGTCAGGATAGAATAAATCTAGGTTAGATACTTTTTCGCCAGTACCAATAAAACGAATTGGTAAATTTAATACTTGTCTTAATGATAAAGCAGCCCCACCACGAGCATCAGAGTCTAATTTAGTAATAATTGTTCCAGTTAATTTTAAATTTTCATGAAAGGTAGAAGCAACGTTAATGATATCTTGACCTGAAAGAGCATCTGCAACAAAGAAAATTTCATTCGGATGAGATACTTTTTTAACATCTTTAAGTTCTTGCATTAATTTTTCATCAATTGACAAGCGTCCGGCGGTATCAATTAAAATTAAATCATGATTATTTTCTTTAGCGTATTCTAAAGCCTTTTGTACAATTTCCACTACTGGTTTATCTGTTCCTTGTTCAAAGTATCCGACAGTAATGCTTTTAGCAAGAGTAACAAGCTGATCTACAGCTGCTGGACGATAAATATCAGCAGCTACTACAAGAGGATTTTGAACATATTTTTTCTTTCTTAGATAATATGCTAATTTTGCAGTGGCTGTAGTTTTTCCGGATCCTTGTAATCCAACCATCATAATTACATAAGGTTTTTTATCGATTTTAATTTCTTGAACTTTATCACCTAAAATATGAATTAGTTCTTGGTGGAAAATTTTAATCATGGTTTGTGATGAGTTTAATTTACCAATAACTTCGCCATCTTTCAGTGCTTGTTCTTTTACTTTATTTGTAAATTCTTTAACAACTTTAAGATTAACGTCAGCTTCAAGAAGCGACATTTTAACATCACGAATTACTTCAAGAATATCTTCTTCTTTAAGTTGTGTTTTTTTTGACATTTTTGCCAAACTTTTTTGTAATCTTTTTTCTAAAAAACTAGTCATAATTTAAATTATACTTAAAAGTATAAAAAATGGTTTTTTTTGTTAAAATATACATACTAAAAGATTTTTATAATTTTTTAAAACAAAAACATATCAATTAAAATTAAAAGGACATATTATGCGTAAAATTGTTAGAAGAAAAAACAAAGAACGTGCAGAAAAAAGAGCTCACAAATTAGCACTTGAATTAGCTAGAGCAAAAAGAAGAGCTGCTAGAGAAGCAGAAGCACAAAACAATTAGTAATAATTGTTTTTTTATTTTCTGGAGAAATCAAAATGAGTTTTTGAACGTGATTTGGCAATACATCTCCAAGTGTAGCATATCATGGGGATTTAAGTATTTTTTCTTTAGATTCACATGATTTTTGGGTTTCAAATATTTTAAAATGAACCTTAATTATTCTTAGTTTTCTTAGTGTTTTGGTATTGTGAATTTATAAAAGACCAATTGGTTATAATTATCATAATCAATATCTATTAAGAACTAAAAAACATAACTTTTTAATTCAACTAAGCGGAGTAATTGTTTTAATTTGTGTATTATTACGCTCGATTTTACTAATTGGAACTAACTTTCCCAATATGTGAGAAGCACTTCCGCTTCATTATTGTCGTTTAATGCTTGTTGGATTTGGGCTCATTTTAATGCTAAAAAAACTTCAATGAGTAAAATATCTAGCAATGCCTTCTGTATTAGGTGCTATGATGGCATTAAGTATACCTGAACTTAGAGTTTTATATTTTTATAATGGTGCGGATTTTGATGTTATTAAAAACGTTATTTTAGTTCATGGTGAAAACATTATGAACTTTACCTGAAAAAATTACTTTTTCTATGATTATTTTTTAGCGCATATATTTGTTCTTTTAGCGCCATTTGTTTTGGGAATCTTGTTTCCATTCAAGTGAAGTTTTAAAGATTTAAATGTAACATTAGGTATTTTTCTTGGTTTAATTACATTCTTTTTTGTTGTTAATTTTTTAACTAACCAGTATGCTAAACTAGAATGAAAGAGCAATTACTTTTATTTAGGTTATGCAACTGTTCCTTTACTTCAACAATTTGCTCCTATTATCGGAAGATGACCTAATATTTTACTTTGAGAATATCTATTGGCTATTCTTTATATATATCTTTCAACAGTGATTTATCTTTATCAAGATGCAATTATCTTTCAATTTAAAGGCGGCCTTAGAATTATTTTCCGTTTTAGCGCTAAGGTTGATTATTTTTATGAATCATATTTAGATTTTAAGTTTTCTCTTTCAAGTTTTTGATATAAACAAATCTTAAAAAAATAAATCTCCATATGCATGGAGATTTTATTATAGAATTTTGACTTTTATAAGTTTATTGATTGGAGTTTTTTTAATTTCGTGATTTCTCAACATGGTTTCAATTTCAACCCCAATTGCAGGATAGTCAATAAAGACTTTAGCTTTATAGTTTCGAATTCTATCATAAATTGATTGATATCCAATGTCAGTAAGACGCAAGTTTGTATCACCAAGTACTGCAAGTGAAATATATGCTTCGTGTGTAGAGCAAACAATATTAGAAATATTATTTTTGCGAGTATATGTTATAAAATCACTGACAAATTTAGCGTTTTTAAAAGTTGTTGTGTAGAATTGGTGCTCAATGTTTGCTTCGCGGCAAGCTAGCAAGAATCCTGAATAGCGATCATTAGTCTGTGTTTCGTTTAACTTAGCATCATTTAAAAATAAGATTTTTTTGTGACTATCGCGAATATGTTTGTTAAATTCTTTAGTAAGAGCATTAAAAGCTGATGTTTCATCAATTTTGATTCAATTTAATCCGTGAACTTGATGTTCATAAATTACAATTGAAACATCTTCTTCGATAGTTCTAAGGAATTCAAAGAGTTTTTGATCGTTATTAGGTGTAAAAATAACAATTGAAGTAGCATTTCAAGATAAGATGTATTTAATTGTTTCGATGTATTCGTTTGTTCCTTCGCTTGTATAAATAACGTTAACTCTTTTATCGTGTAATTTACTTGCTGAAACAATCCCGTTAACAATAGATGCATATGGATTTTGATTTCAAGCAGGCATAATTACAAAAACTGACGGATCTTTACCACGAATCAAGGTTGCACCATGATTTGGGTAGTAATTAAGTAACTCAACAACATCTCTAATTTTCTTTTTAGTTTGTTCTGAAACATAACCACGTCTAAAATAACGACTTACTGTTGAGATTGAAACTTTTGCCAGTCTTGCTATGTCTTTATAAGTATCTCTTTTTTTATTCATATGTAAATTATACCTTAAATGTGAAAAGTTTTCATATTTAGTAAAAAATAAAAAAAGTGCCTTTTAGGCACAATTATTAGTGTGAAAGGAGGGTTATATCTCAAGCAGCGACACTTTACGTGTCTCAACCTTGTTTTAATAACAAGCATCGATAAAATTATAACACAAAAATAAAAAGTAAAAATATTTTTTCTTCTTTATATTTCGTTTTTCTTTAAATAAAGAATATTGATGATTTTTGACAAAATTAAAATAAATAACCGTTCAAAAAGTGTAAAATTAATTGAAATTATTTAATATTTATTTTTATATTTTGCTTAAATGCTTTACTAAAAAACAAAGGGGAAATAAATATGTACAAATCAGTTTTAAACATTCACCAGACACAACAAGCAATTCAAGATTTGAAGTTTGATTTTACTAAGCAACTTCACAAAAGATTACATTTAACAAGGGTTTCTGCACCTTTATTTGTTAAAAGTGATACCAAAATAAATGATGGTTTAAATGGAGAAACTCCAGTTTCTTTCTTTCCTAAAAATATTAATGAGCAACATGAAATTGTGCATTCATTAGCAAAATGAAAGAGAATGGCACTTAAAAAATATCAATTCGGATTACATACAGGATTATATACTGACATGAATGCGATTCGTCGTGAAGAAAATTTAGACTATAAACATTCTTATTATGTTGATCAATGAGATTGAGAAATGATTATTGATAAAAAAGATCGTAATTTAGACTTTCTCAAAGAAACAGTAAAAAAGATTTATGAATCAATTAAATTTGTAAAAAGAGAACTTGTTCTTGATTTTCCTCAACTTACTTATGATTTTCCTGAAGAAATTACTTTTATTACTTCAAGTGAACTCTATAGTAAATATCCAAATTTAACTGCCGAAGAAAGAGAAAATGAATTTGCTAAAGAAGTAAAAGCATTTTTTGTTATTCAAGTTGGGCATAACTTGCCAGATGGATTGCCACAATCAAAAAGAGCTTTTGATTATGATGATTGAAATTTAAATGGTGATTTAATCTTTTATGATAAGCAAAATGATGCCGCGCTTGAAGTTTCTTCAATGGGGATTAGAGTTGATGCAAAAGCAATGACCGAGCAGAAAGTATTACTTAACATTAATGAAAATCTTTTAGGTGAATATCACCAACAAATTTTAACCGAAGAACTTCCATTCACAATTGGTGGTGGGATTGGTCAAAGCCGTCTTTCGATGCTTTTACTTGAAAAGAAACACATTGGTGAGGTTCAAGTTTCAACATGAGATGAAAAGACACTTGCTAAATGCAAAGCAGAAGGAATCGAGCTTTTATAAACCAATAATTAGTAGTTAATCTTTTTCGGTATATTGATATAATTTTTCAATATGGAAAATTTATTTAGAAAAATTAATCTTTTAAAAAGTTATTCATTAGCCCAAATTATACTTTTTAGTTCTAATATTCTCTTTTTTATATTTTTTATTATTTGTTTAACTTTATTAGGGGTAAATTTCAGTGATATGTATTCTGCAATAGGGGCAAAAGTTATTCAAGCTTCTGCTTTGGGAGTTTTTGCTATTTTTGCTATTATTATCTTTGTTATGGTTTAAATTGCTCGTTTTGTGATTAATATCTTACTTATAATTAATGTTAATGATATTAAAAACATAAAAAATGAGTACGAAATTTCTTTTATTCTTTTAGTTATTGGTTTTTTTATACCTATTTGTGCTTTTATTGCTCATATTATGATTTTTTCTTGTGCAAAGAAAAACATAAAAGAAATGAACTCAAATCCAAATATTGAAAATAATTAAGAGTTATGTTATTTTTTAAAAAACTTGAAATGTTTAAATGGCATTTCAAGTTTTTTAGTAGCGTTTAAATATCTTAAGATTTCTTATTTTTAGGTTTGACAAAATTGTCTTATAATAATCTCATGCTTAAAAAAATTTTTAATTTTAATTCAAATCATTCGTTTCAAAAATTTAGTCTATTTAGGTTAATTTTTATCAAGGATGCTGCAAAATTAAATGACTTCTTTTTAAAAAACCGAGTTTACGACCTTAAAGCAACACATCATTTATTTTTGATAGCCTTTTTTAAGTTTTGCATAATGATGTTGATGATGGTCGCTTTAGTTTTGTTTGAATATATTTTTGATTTTATGGATCACCATGATATTTTTTCTGGTGTTTTATTATTTGTGGAATTACTTTGAATTTCTACAACCATTTTGATTTTTCTTTTTTTATTTTGAAGTGGCATTTATTATTATTCGTTGTATTTTGTTGGTAAATCAAAAGTAAAAAAATATGTTCATGAGTTTGAAAATAAAGAGTACAAAGAATACCTATTGAATTTTTATAATTTAGTTACGGTTTCTGAAGTGGTTTCAATTTGGAGTAAAAAAGATCTGCGTCGTTTATATTTTAATCACCAAGCTCTTGCTTTTGACTTAGTCAAAAGAATTCATGATGAACAAGCAAAAATTGACAAAATTGCGGATGTTCAAAGGCAAATTATTCAGCATTTTCAATCTAAAACTAAAGTTGAATTTCGTTTTTCTAATTTTTTTAATATCTTTCTTTATACTACGTTTGCATTTTTTACAGTAATGCTTGCAATGTGAATTTCATATCACATTCAAACTGATATTCCTGAAAATACCAAAATTTACAAAAGCGTGGTTGAAGGTAGTTTTTGAGACGTGGTTGGAATTGTTGCAACGGTTTCTATTTTAAAAATGTTTAGTAGTTACCGAAATTTAATTAAATCAAATTCGTTATTTCTAGAAAATATTGCTCACAAAAATCAAATTTTACAAAGTTTTCAAATTGATAATTCAGAAGCTTTGATGCCACAAGTTAATGATTTAATTGCTTTATTTAGTTGAACCAATAGTAAACAATTTATCAGACTATACTCTTCAATGCCACTGCACATTAAAAGAGATATATCAGTCTTACTGGATCAATATCAATCATTACTTAATGATCTTTCTAATAACAAAAAAGCAAGAAGATTAATTCTTGCTTTTTTGTATTATTTTTGGTATTTTGATGAAATAAAAAGCACCTAAGTGCTTTATAACATGTTATTAAGCTTGTTTTTGTACACGAACTCTAACAACTGTGTAAGGCATTAAAGCCATAAATCTTGCTCTTTTAATTGCTGTTGCTAATTTTCTCTGATGTTTAGCACATGTACCTGTATTTGCTTTAGGTTTAATTTGTCCAGTAGCTGAAACAAATTTTGCTAATGTATCAGTATTTTTGTAATCAATGTAAGTTACCTTTTCTGAACAGAAATCACAATATTTTTTTCTTGAATTAAAACCTTTTTTACGTTTTTTATTAAAAGCCATAGTTTCTCCTAATTTCATTCACCGTCACCGAAAATGTCGCTAACAGGTGATTCTTCGATTGGAATATTATCGTTTTGATTTTGGTTGTATGATTGATATTGCTCAGGGCTTTGCAGAGGAATTTTAGGCTCTTCATTCATTGTTGTAGAAGAGTTATTAGTGTAGTTATTATAATTGTTTTGATTATAACTTGCTTGCCCTTCTCTTTTAGTGCGAGTTTCTAATGATATTAATGAATTAACAATAACATCAGTATTTGTTCTTCTTATTCCGTTTTGATCGGTGTATTCACTTGTGTTGAGTGAACCTTCAATATGCACAAGTGCGCCTTTTGATAGATAATTATTCATATAATCGGCAGTTTGTCTAAATGCAACACAACGTATATACACTGTTGAAGGATTAGACTTACTTCGATCGTTAATAGCTATATTAAAATTTGTATAAGATTCTCCGCGACTACTTTTACGAATTTCAAAATCATTAGCAATGCGACCAATTAACAAAACTTTATTAAACATAAATTAATTCCTAACTATTCTTGTGTTTTGGTTTCTTTTTTAACTCTTGGTGCACGTTTTTTAGGTTCTTCTGTTGCTTCTTCTTTTTTTCCTGGACGAGCATCAGTTTTTTTTCTTCCAAGAACTTTGAATTCTTTTCCGAATCCTTTTTCTGTATCTAAATTGATTACTAAAAATCTTCAAATTTCTTTTAAGATATTTGCTTTACGAGTAAATTCAGCAATTAAATCACTAGGTGAAGTAATTTCAGCAAGTAAGTATTGAGCTTGTTTTGATTTGTTGATTTCGTAAGCTAAATCTGTTCTTTCAAGCTTTTCAGCTTTTTGAACACCTTTACCGAAAACTTCTTTAAGAAGTTTTTCAGCAATTGCAATATCAGCTTTAGGATCAACAATCATCATAATTTCGTATTTTGACATGTCTTCTCCTTATGGTCATCAGGGCTATACAGCCAAGGAGTATATAAATACTCCTTTATATTTTACCATTTTTATCAAAATGACGATCTGGAATATCAAAAAATTGATCGCTTTTGGGTTTATTGTAAAAATGATTTTCAATATGATCATGAAATTCAGAGTCTAAAATTGGAATATTAACGAAAATAGGGCGTATAGAGTAATTTTTACGAAAAGAATATGCTTCTATTTGTTCGATTTTTACCAGCATATTTGGGGCATAATTATTGTTTCATCCCCCATAATATTTCGAATCCATTAGCGAACCTTCAACAACAATAAAACTACCGTAGGTTAATTTTTCTCGAATATAGCGAGCAATATTATCCCAAGCTATTAGATAGCAAAATTGATTATTTTTCCTATCTTTAGTGTTTAATTTAAAAACTACTGTATCAACTTTTTTGAATGTTTGAGTGTAAAAGATCGGGCTACTAATATATCCAATTAAGAAGACTTTATTTAACATAATATAAAAAAATTATATCGTTTTTACTTGTTAATTTCGGTAAAATTATAACTATGAAAAAACGTGGATTCAATTGGATTAAGTACCTTGTTTTACTCTTGCAACTTATCGGAATTATAGCTTTCATTATTGCTATGGTTTTTCTATCATATTCAATAAGTAAGGACTATATTTGATTTGTGTTTATTGGTCTTTATATTCACAACTTTATTGTTGTTATCATTTTGTACGCACAAAATCGTAATGATCATAAAAAATTACAATGATTATTCTTGGTTATTATTCTGCCTATTATTGGTCACATTATTTTCCTGACTTTTGGCCTTATTTATAAGAATAAATTAGCAAATAAATTAGATGAAGATCACAAATATAAGCTTGATTTTTACGAGCAAAAAGGAATTGTAAAATCTTCAGAAAGAGCTTCAAAAGTTATTAATCAATTAGCGCACATTGAAGGGAATAATTATTATCCAGCTGATATTAAGTTTTTTCAAGAAGGACATTATTATTATGAGGATTTGTTTGAACAAATCCAGCAAGCACGAGAAAGTATTTTTATTGTTTCATATATTGTCCGTAAAAGTGAGATTTTTGATCATCTTTATAGCTTACTGAAACAAAAATTAGAAGAAGGTGTTAAAGTCAAGTGAATTATTGATGATTTTGGTGGAACTACTTGAGCTAAAGGAAGAATTCGCGGATTAAAAAAATTCGGTTTAGAATACTCTATTTTAGGAAAAATTTATTATCCATTTATTAATGCAAAAAGTTTTAGCCGTAATCATCAAAAAATTTTTATTATAGATTCTAAAATTGTTTATACAGGCGGAAGTAATATTTCAGATGAATATATTTCTTTATCTCCACAATTTGGACATTGAATCGACCTTAATTACCGTTTGGTTGGTCCTATCGTTAATCGTTATACTTTAAATTTTTTAAAGACATGACATGTTGTTACCAAAAAAGAAGTGCCAAAAATTGAAAAATATCTCTTTTTTGATTTTTATTATGATTTAAATAATTTCGAAAATGATGTTATTTCTGTTTTTGATACCCCAAATACTCCGCATTCAGAAGCAGAATTATATTGAATTAAATTATTTGGTTCAGCTCAAGATACAATTGAAATTGTCACTCCTTATTTTTCAATCACTGAATCACTAAAAAATTCAATTATTGTTGCACTTAAAAGCGGTGTTAATATAACGATTTATTTTTCGGGGCTTCCTGATAAGAAAATTGTTCATAGTATTAGTTTATCTCAATTAAAAGAATTACAAGTTTACGGTCTAAATATTCGCATTTGTTCTGATGTTTTTGTTCACTCAAAAATTGGTCTTGTAGATGGTAAAATTGCTTGAACAGGTTCAAATAACATGGACTCTAGAAGTATGTTTTCTCAATATGAAAGCATGGATATTTTTAGTGGAACCAGCATTAAATATATCCGTCAAATTATTGATCAATATCACAAGATATCAATTGATATAAATGACCACCCTACTTACTCGCAAGAACCTAGTAAAGTAACCAAATTCTTTTATGATTGAGCAAAACCAATAATTTAATAAATTAATAAATAAGCTCCGAAAAACTTCGGAGCTTATCTTTTGATTATTTCATTTGTATCTAAATTAATAATTGTGCTTGGAATACCTTTTGGCTGACCAAAATCAAGAATATTTTTTACCTCAGGAAAAAAGTTCGAAGCATCTTTTAATTGGATTGGATCGCTTCCTGAAATATTTAAACTCGTAGTGTACATAGGACCGTTTTTAATTAGAAATTCGCATAATTGAGCATTATTTGGCATTCTAAAACCCTGATTATTAACAATAATTGAATACGGACCTGGCCAATATTTTAGTGCTATTGTTGTTGCTTTATTGGTCCATTGCGGAAATTTTTGTGCTTGTTCAAGCGAACCTACTAAAATCATAATCTTTTTTTCCAATGGACGTTTTTTTAAGTAATAAAGTTTTTCTAAAGTGTCCAAATCCGAGACTTTTCCACCTATTCCATTAACAGTATCAGTAGAAAAAATATAAATATTACTAAAATCGTAAGACATAAAATAATTTTACCACTTAAAATAGCTCAAAGTTTATCAGCTTTAGTGACAATTATTAAAAAAAGTAATAAATAATTTTATTGAAATAAATAAGTATAAAGTCTTATATTTATTTATCGTTAAGTTATTGAAAAAGTTTATTTTATTAAGAATTAATTAACTCTTTATTTTAGAAACTAAAAACTAGTTTAAAATTTAAGTATAATTTTAAAATACTATGAAAAATCTTGCTAATACTTTAAGACCTCAAAAAGTAGATGATATTATCGGTCAGCATCATTTGAAAAAATTGTTTCAAAAAGTTGTTTCCTTAGGGCTCAAAACAAGTTTTTTATTTTATGGGCCTCCAGGAACGGGAAAAACTTCTTCTGCTATTGTGCTTGCAAATGAATTAGGACTTGAATATGGTTATTTTAATTCTGCAATTGATTCTAAACAAAAAATGGTTGATATTTTAGAAAAAAAGGATTTAATCATTATTGATGAAATCCACCGTTTAAATAAAGACAAGCAAGATATTTTACTTTCATATATTGAATTTGATAAAATTGTTGTTTATTCTACAACTACCGAAAATCCTTATTTTAGGGTTAATCCGGCACTAAGAAGCAGAATGCAGATTCTACAGTTTTATAAACTCAAACAAGAAGAGATTTTTAATAAATTAAAGCAAATAATTAAAGAACATTTTCCAAAAATCAATATTAGTGACTTGTTATTGAGAGAGTTTTGTAACTTTTGTGGCGGAGATTTCCGTGCTGCCTTGAATAATTTGCAACTTTTATCTCTTATTGATGAGCAAAATATTACAAAGGAGCATTTAAAGGCAATTGTACCTAATATTCAATTTCATTCGGATCGTAATGGCGACTTTCACTATGATTTTTTATCAGCATTGCATAAGTCAATTCGAGGTTCGGATATTGATGCAACCTTATATTATGGTACTTTAATTGTTAAAAGCGGTGATTTTGATGGTTTGTTTCGTCGAATGTTAGCTTCAGCATATGAAGATGTGGGATTGGCTAATCCACTTGTAGCTATTAAAGTTAAAAATGCTATTGAAGTATTTGAGTGATTAGGTTTACCAGAGGGTATGCTTGCTATATCCAATGCTTTAGTTGAATTGGCCATAGCGCCCAAATCTAATTCAGTTTATTTAGCAATGAAAAAAGCTAGCGATTTGATTGATCAAGGTAATGTTTTTGAAATACCTAAACATCTCAAAGATTCCCATTATAATTCAGCAAAAAAATTAGGTAATGGAATTAATTATCAATACCCGCATGATTTTGATAATCATTGAGTGTCACAACAATACTTGCCAGATGAAATTCAAGATATTCGGTTTTTTGACTTTCAAGCAAATGATAATGAAATAAAATACCAAAAATATTGAAGTAAAATTAAAAATAAGAATTAGGCAAAGGAGAAGAATATGGAATTTAAATTAAAAGATTTTAAGACTCTTGAGGATCTTAAGAAAGCAAAAAATTTAATTTACGGAAACGAAGGAGAAATTGCTTTATTAACTGCTAAGTTAAAATCAGCACCCAAAGAAGAGAAAAAAATAATTGGACAAGAAATTACAAAATTAAAAAATCAATACCAAGCTTTTTTTGAAGAAGCCGAAAGCCAAATTAAGCAATTAGAAGTTCAAGCAAAATTGGAAAGCGAATTTATAGATGTAACTGAACCAATTACTTCGCAAGGGGCATTAAATCCTATTTCTATTATCGAAAATCGATTAAGAGATTGATTCTATCAACATGGTTACTATGAACAACAATCAGGGGAAATTGTTTCAGATCTTTATAATTTTGAACGCCTTAATATTCCTGCTGATCATCCAGCAAGGACAATGCACGATTCGCTTTATTTAAATGCGACGACTTTACTCAGAACTCACAACACTGGAATTACGGCCATGGTGCTTGAAGAAAACGCCAATAAAGAAGTTTCAACATTTGCTATTGGAAAAGTTTATCGTAATGATGAAGATGATGCTACTCACTCTCACCAATTTACTCAAGTAGATTTTGTTTCTGTTGGACAAGTGAGTTTCCCTAATTTAATTTGAACTTTAAAATCACTTTTAAGTTATGTTTTAGAAGAAGAAGTTGAAATTCGTCTTCGGCCATCGTATTTTCCTTTTACAGAACCAAGTGTTGAAGTTGATGTTTTCTATAAAGGTCGTTGAATTGAGATTTTAGGGGCTGGAATGTTACATCCAAATGTTTTAAGTATGGCGGGCTTTACCGAGCAATACAATGGATTTGCAGCCGGAATCGGGATTGAAAGAATTACAATGATTAAATACGGATTTACAGATATTAGAGATCTTTATCGTAATGATCTTAGAGTTATGGAGCAATTTAAATATGAAAGATAGTTTTTTAGAAATTTTACAAAGTGAAGGTAAAAAACCATATTTTGAACAAATCATTGAAGGATTAAGACAAAACTCACAATTTGAAACAACCCCTCATCAAACTGAAATTTTTCGTCCATTTGAATATTTTCAAGTTAAAGATACCAAAGTAATTATTTTAGGTCAAGATCCTTATCCTGGTGAAAACGTAGCTGATGGGCTTGCTTTTTCAACCAAATTAGATAAAGCACCAGCTTCGCTTCGCAATATTTTCAAAGAAGTCAAAAAAGATTATCCAAATGCAATTTTAGAAACTAATTCACTTGAGCAATGAGCTAAGCAAGGTGTTTTGTTGATGAATATATATCTAACTGGTGTTATTAAACAACCTCTTGCTCATGAACATATTGGTTGAGATAAATTTACCCAAATTATTTGTTTAGAAATTCTAAGTAAAAATCCAAATGTTGTGGTGGTGGCACTTGGTAAGAAAGCTCAAAAGTTTGTTTCAAAATTAAGTATTAAGCCTAAATATTTAATTGAATCATCTCACCCAAGCCCATTATCATATAAAAAAGGTTTTGAAAACTCACATCTATTTCTTAAAATCAATGAAATGCTTGAAGAGCAAAAGAAGACCCCGATTAATTGATCTTTACCATCAAAACCATCAAAGGAGGATAAATAATGCTTTTGTCTCTTAATCATTTAAATGAATATTTACCAAAGATTAAATTAGATCAATCGGTAACGATTGCTCTTAATAAATTAGGGTTTGAAGTTGAAGATTTTTATCCTTTTAGCGATGCTAAAGGAGTTGTTTTTGCTAAGGTTTTAGAGATTTATCCAAACCCTAATTCAGATAAATTAACTGTTGCTAAAGTTCAAACTAAAGATGGCATTTTAACGATACAAACTACTTCAAAAGCTTTAGAAGTTGGCAAAATGACTATTTGTTATGTCGCTGGCTCTTCAAATGGAGATCAAGTTTTTAAAAATGTCAAACTTCGTGGTGTAGAATCACAAGGAATGTTTGCTTCTTGAAGCGAAATTGGTTATGCTTGAGAAAATTTAAGCCCAGTTGATGATCTTGTCTTTTTTGAAGATGATTTTGCAACCCTTGAAGACGATCCGCATGTAAAATTAGGTCTTAATGATTTTATAATCGATCTAAGTACTACAGCTAATAGAAATGACGCTAATTCATATTTTGTTATTGCAAAAGAACTTGCTGCATATTATCAAACCGAATTAGCTTTACCTAAAAATCAAATTAAAGCTAGTTTTCAATCACAAGTAAAAGTTAAGGATCTTAAATCACAAGGATTGATGTTTTTAGAAGTAAAAGGCCAAAAACAAACAAACTTAGAAGATCGTTTATTGCTAGCAAAACATAATATTGATGCAAAACATTGCTGAGCAATTAATTTAACCAATTTATGTCTACTTGAAACTGGAGCCCCTGCTCATGTTTACAATAAGGATGTTCTTTCAAATAATCTTGGAGATAATTTATATTCAGGAAAATTAGAGATTTTAGGGCAAAAAGAAGTTGAAGTTAATGATGTTTTAGTTATTGAGGACAAAGACCAAAAACGTCCAATTTCAATTGCTTGTTCGATGGGTCTAGAAGCAACGAAAGTTAGCGCAGATACTGAAAATCTTCTTTTTGAAATAGGTATTTTTGATCCAAAATTAGTAAGACACTCAGCAAAAGAGATTAAATTAATGTCAAATTCAGCTGCACAAGGTTCTAGAGTTATTTCAAAAGAAGTTGCTTTAACTGGAATGCAGTATTTACAAAGCCAAGCTAATGATTTAGAATATTCAAATATTATTAATGAAGTTGATCAGCTTACTAAAAAAGAAATTAAGTGAGATCAAAAAACTTTTGACTTATATAGCGGAAATTTAGATATGTCTGAATTTGAAGTTGCTAAAAAACAACTTAGCCATTTAGGATTTGAATTTAATAAAGATATTGTTTTAGTACCTAATTATCGTTATGATGTTGATAATTTTGCGGGTATTATTGAAGAAATTTTTAGATTTTATTCATATGATAACTTCAAGCCTGCACCATATAAAAACCGTCCAATTCTAACCCAACCAAGAGATATTTTTAAAAATTTAGCTGCTTCAAAAGGATATTTTGAAACTCGGACCTTTACCTTAGTTTCTCAAGAAAAAGCCAACTTTAATCCTTTTAACTTTGATAAATCTGTTACATTAGCTACTTTTGTTTCCAAAGAACGAGAAGTAATAAGAAATTCAATAGTAACATCACTTTTAGAGGTTGTAGAAAATAACGCCAAAAAGAAAATTTTTGATCTAAATCTCTTTGAAAAAGGAATGATTAACAATAACATTATTGTTAATGGTTTTGCAACCACAACCAAGGATTTTAAAACTTTTGCTCAAGATATTCTTGATTTGGTTAATTTAGATGTAAAATTGGTGCCTTTTGTAGATAATAAAGATATTCACTATAACACATCAGCAAAAATCCTTTACCAAGGAAAGATGGTCGGTTGAATCGGAAAACTTCACCCATCATTAGATCCAAGTGGAACTTTATTTGCTGAATTTATTGATAATTTAAAAGATAAAAAATCAATTAAATTCTCGCCAGAAAACCCAAATCCTCTTAAGGTTTTAGATTTAACTTTTGAGCTACAAGTTAATGAGCATATTGCCGCTAGAATTGAGCAAATTAAATCTCAAGCACAAGTGTTTAGTATCAAACAAATTGACGATTTTTATAAGCAAATAACTAATACCCGTTTTGTTACTTTAAGAATCTCAGGTGAAGATGAACAAATTGAAAAACTAGATAAAATTTACAACAAATAAGTAGGTGATTATGTACCAAAAAATTAAACTAAATGATCAAATAGTTCAAGATGCCATTAATAATGAATTAGTGAGACAACAAGAACATGTAGAATTAATTGCTTCTGAAAACTATGTTTCAGAAGATGTTTTGGTTGCACAAGGAAGTGTTTTAACAAATAAATATGGTGAAGGGTATCCGGGGCGTCGTTATTATGGAAGTTGTGAAAATGTTGATATTGTAGAACAAGCAGCAATTGACCGCTTAAAATTAATTTTTAATGTCGATTATGCCAATGTCCAACCATATTCTGGTTCAGTAGCTAACGCTGCAGCAATTGCTAGTGTAGTTCCGGAAAAAGGAAAAATAATGGGTTTAAGTCTTTCTTCAGGCGGGCACCTTACTCATGGTTATAAAATTTCTTTTAGTGGAATCTTTTATGATTCAGTTACTTATGATGTTGGGGCAGATGGATTTTTAGATTATGATGCCATTGAAGCAAAAGCACTTGAAGAAAAACCGGATTTAATTATTTGTGGATATTCAGCATATCCGAGAATTATTGATTTTAAACGTTTTAGGGAAATTGCAGATAAGTGTGGGGCTAAGTTAATGGCTGATATTGCACATATTGCCGGTTTAATTGCTGGTGGTGTGCACCCTTCTCCTGTTGGTTATGCCGATATTATTACCTCAACAACCCATAAAACCCTTCGTGGTGGACGTGGGGGTGTAATTATGACCAATGATCCAGAGATTGCTAAAAAGGTAGATCGTTGAGTTTTCCCGGGTTATCAAGGTGGACCTTTATTTCATGCTATTGCCGGAAAAGCTGTTGCTTTTTATGAAGCAATGCAGCCACAATTTAAAGAATATGCTAAACAAATTGTTGAAAATGCAAGAATTTTTAGCCAAGCATTTAAAGATAAAGGTGCCAAAATTATTTCTGGCGGAACAGACAATCATTTGTTTATGATTGACGTTAAACAAACATATAATATTTCTGGAAAACAAGCAGAAAGCATTTTAGAAAAAGTCAATATTACAATCAACAAAAACTCAATTCCTTTTGATAGTCTCTCACCTACAGTAGCAAGTGGAATCCGTTTAGGAACAGCAGCAATGACAAGTAGAAAATTTGATCAATGAGAAAAACTTGCCAACATTATAGATTATGTTTTAAGAAATTTTTCTCAATTGGAAAATAATTCTGATAAGCTTGTTGAAATCCAAAATGAAGTTAAAGCAATGTTGCTTAATTACCCAATTTTAAAAAGTTATATTTAAGTTCGTAATAGACCATTTATTGTGGTCTATTTTTTCTTTTTATATGTGGAAAAAGTATGAAAAACACCGATTTTGAATGTTAAAGTCTTTTAAAAAGTACCTAAAATAATATAATTAAATTAGCAATTACAAGAATAGCATTTTAACAGTTAGTAGTTGCTTTAAACAAGAAAAGGGAAATCATGAAAAAACTTAAAAATCTCTTACTATTTAGTTCAACTTTTGCTACACTAGCAACATCAGTTGCAATTTCGGCATCTTGTTCTAATAGTAAAACTACTTCTTCTGAAACAAATTCAAATGATAGTTCAGGTGCTAAAGTTAAAAAACCTGGATTTTATATCAATAAAAACGAAAGAGTATCACTGATTCATACCGATGATCAATTTGATGCTTCTAAAATTACAGATGCTAAAAATAAATCAATGGTTGTTATTGCTGACTCAGGAAGAATAAAGGACCGTTCATTTAATCAATCAACATGAGAAGCATTACTTCAAATTTATGATCAATCAGGTGAAACAACCTATATTGATGCTATTGAACAAGCAAAATATGATCAAGCTTATAAAAATGCCTTAGCTCAAGGGAAAAAAGTTTGAGTTCTCTCAGGTTTTGGTCACGAAACACCAATTAAAACTTTTTTAAGAAGCAATGGAAAAACACTTGAGGATTCAGGTGTAACAATTATCTCGGTAGACTTTCCTAAACCCGAAGATAAGTATTTACATGGATTTACAAGATTTTACTCATTACAATACTATGTTCAAGAAGCTGCTTGAATAGCTGGGTATGCAACTTCATTATATTTAGCATACAAATTCCCAACCGAAACAGCTGAAAAGAGAAAAGTAGGATTAATTGGTGGAGCTCCATTTAATGCTGTTACAGACTTTATGACTGGATTTTATAGAGGAATGGCTGCATATAACAAAGAACACGCAGATAAAAAAGTTTCTACAAATAAAAATTCAGTTCCTTTAAATACAGGTTTTGCTCCAGATTCAACAATGAGTTCAGCAATTGAAAATATGCTTAATTCAGAAAAACCAAATGTTGTATTACCTGTGGCTGGACCAGCAACAGATAAATTAGCAGATCTTCTTAAAACACGTAACGAAAATGATACCAAGATAATTGGTGTTGACGTAGACCAAGGTTTAGCTAACCCTGCAAATACCGAAAGATTCATTACAAGCATTACCAAAGGAATTGGTCAATCAGTTTATGAAACAATCCTTAGACATGTTTTTGCTGTAGAACCTAAAAACCTTAAAGGTGTTCAATCGGATAATGGAAAATATAAATTAGGATATCAACAAAAATGAGTAGATATATCTGAACCACATCTTAAAGACGAAAAAGATAACGCAGAAATGAAAAAATTTATTGAAGAAGCAATTCAAAAATTCAATACTTTAACAAAAGAAGATAGAGATCTTCTCATTAGTAACAAAGCAACTCAATCAGGTGCAGATTTAGAACAAGATAAATTAGTAGAAGAGCTTAGAAAAGAAGTTAACAAATAGTTTTAAGATTTTTAAATTATGAAAAAAATTAACGCTATTGAATTTGTTAATGTTTCAAAACATTTTGGAGAAATAAAAGCTAACCAAAATATTAGTTTTGAAGTCGTAAAAGGTTCTATTCACGCTTTAATTGGTGAAAATGGTGCTGGTAAAAGTACCTTAATGTCAATTTTATTTGGTCTTTATCAACCTGATAAGGGTCATATTAAAGTTAATGGAAAAGAAGTTATTATTAATGGCCCAAACGATGCTAATAAATTGGGTATCGGAATGGTGCACCAACACTTTAAGTTAGTTGATGTTTATACCAATTTAGAAAACATCATTTTAGGGGATGAACCATATAATAAAAATACTCGTACAATCGATAAACAAAAAGCTATTAAAAAAATTAAAGCTATTCAAGAAACATTTAATTTATATTTTGACTTAAATAATTTAACCGGAAAAGAGACTGTTGCAACTCAACAAAAAGTCGAAATCATGAAAATGCTTTATCGTGATTCTGATATTCTTATTTTTGATGAACCAACAGCAGTTCTTACTGATGAAGAAATCCAAGGTTTGTTAAATACCTTTAAACTATTTAAAAAAGAAGGCAAAACCATCATCTTTATCTCTCATAAACTTCTTGAAGTTAAGGAAGTTGCCGATAATGCCACTGTTATTAGACATGGTGAAGTTAAAGGTAATTTTAATGTTGCCTCTCTTTCAATCCCAGAAATTGCTTCACTTATGGTAGGTGGTGATGTTGAAGTTATCAAGAACCAATATAGTGATAGCTCAAATAATGATGTTATTTTAAAAATAAGCAACGTTTCAACTATTGGAGAAAAATCAATCAAAAACTTTAATTTAGATATTCGCTCAGGTGAAATAGTTGCTATTGCAGGTGTAGAAGGTAATGGTCAAACCGATTTAGAGTATGCTATTTCTGGTATGAAAGAAATTGCCTCTGGAAAAGTTCTTCTTAAAAAAACTCAATTTGTTAAACAAAAATTTGCCGAATTAGACAAGATAAACAAAATCAAAAAAATATCTTTTTTAGTTCTTTCTATCTTATTTTTAATTTCTTCAATTCCTCTTTTTGCAATCAATTCTACTAATTTACTTAATAATAGTGTTCAAATAGTTTATGGAATTATCTTAGTTATCTTTGGTTTTGTTTTAGGAACTCTTTTTATTAAGCAAGTTTTTGGTAGTCGAATCAAAAGCCTTTATTTAGATGGCAAAATACATTATGAAAAATTATTCAACAAAAAGGAACTAACATTCCAAAAAATTATGAATCATAATACTCTTATTCTTTTGAGTCTTATCTTTATAATCTTTTTAATCGGAATATCTACCAAGTTATTTGATAATTACTACACCATTTTTGGCGGAATTTCGCTAGGTTTAGGAATTTTATCATTTATATTTATTCTCTTAAATTTTGCTATTTATCACAAAAAAGTTAAGATGCATGTTCAATTAAAAAATAAAAAAATAATTAATGATGTCTTAATTTATAGTGTGTCAGTTCTTTCGTTTTTTGTGCTTTTCTTTTCGGCAATTATTATCGGAAGGCAAGCAATTAAGATTTTAGGAATTCTTACAACTATTTTTAGTTTCCTTCTTTTATTAATTTTTTGAATAATGTTATTTATTGTAAGTACATCACTTATTATTATTCAAAGAACTAATAAAAATAATGATTATGTTGAATTAAATGATTTAAATGTTTTTCAAGCATCTCAATTAGGGCTATCGTATATTCCTTCGGATCGTCATAAACATGGTTTAGCACTTGATTATTCAATTAAAGAAAATACAGTCTTAAGACGTTTATGAGATAAAAAATATACATTCTTTGGGATTTTTAAAGATAAAGTAATTAAACAAGAAACCTTATCAATTATTGATAAATATGATGTTCGTGGTGCAAGAAATGGTATTTCTAAGTCACGTTCTTTATCAGGGGGTAACCAGCAAAAGTTCATCGTTGGGCGTGAAATGGAAACTCCACATGATTTTATTTTAATTGTCCAACCAACACGTGGGTTAGATGTTGGTGCGATTAAGAATATTCACGAACGAATCATTAAAGAAAAACAAGCCGGAAAAGCTATTTTGCTTATTTCGTATGAGCTAGATGAAGTTTTTGCTTTAGCTGATCGAATTGCTGTTATAAACGAAGGACAATTAGTAACAATTCAAAACGCAGATAAACTCACACGAACAGATATTGGAGTTTATATGGCAAATAAACAACATAAAGGAGGTGTTAGTGAATAAAAACAATAAGATAGACATTATCAAACAAGGTTTATCAAAAGCAACTTCCTTTATTACTTTTGAAGATCGTCAAGTTGGTCGAAAAAAAGTTTATGCCTCACTTTGAGCGGTCTTTTTTGGTTTCTTTATTACTTCGATTATTTACGTTATTATCGGAAGAACTGGTGAACACCCTGAAGAAACGGGACTTTTTACTTTTGTTACAGCATTATTTGATAATGCTTTTAACCCAACATTACTCCCTAAATTTTATCTTTTGATTATTATTTTAGGTTTTTCAGGAATTGCTGTTTCTGTTTCCTTTAAATCAGGATTATTTAATATCGGTATTCCTTCGCAAATGTTGCTTCCAGCAATTTTGTTCTTTTCGATTTTAATCATTAATCGAAGTCCATTTGAAGATGGAGTATCTGATAGCTTTCTTTTCTCGATGTTTTTTGTTTCAATAATTATCGGGATGTTAGCTGGTGCTTTCTCAGGTTTTCTCAAAGCATTTTTTAATGTTCACGAAGTTATTTCAACTATTTTTGTTAACTGAATTGTTGTTTTTCTTAGTGCATGATTATTTAGAGGTCAAAATAATGTTTTTATGGAAGGTGCAGAAAAATATAATTACTTTAATGAAATTGAAGGAACTGCTGGACTTTTTATAGAAGAAACAACTTTAACAACTTTTATTATTTTTGGACTTACTTTATTTGTTGTCTTAATTATTTTTATGACCTTTGTTTACAAAAAAACAAAACTCGGTTACTCTCTTAGAATGATCGGAATTAACAAAAGCAATGCAAGCTATGTTGGTATTAATCAAAAATTACTAACAGTTGGAGTAATGGGATTTTCAGGTGCTCTTGCTGGAATTGCAGGTTTTTACTATTATGTTCTTTATATTAGTAAAATTGATGGAATTAAAAATGTTGCTACGATTGGATTTGATTCCATTGCCATTTCTCTTATTGGTCTTAATTCTGCTATTGGAGTAGGGCTAACCTCAATTGTTTTTGCGATAATTAAAAACGGTGCAATTGGTTTTCAATTTAGACCAGGTTCAGAAAGTCTTAAACCAGAATTTTTCGGTTTAATTACCGGTTTAATTGTCTTTATGGCCGCCTTAGCCATTCTTTTCTATAAATTTAGACCATTGCGAACGACTTTTAAATATTCATATTTAATTTTTACAAGAGAGTATTGAATAAAATTCTTTGCTTACTATAAAGATAAATTCAAGCTTATTTTTAGTAAAAAGATAAAAGTGACAAAAACTCATTTTAATGAAATTAAATTAAAAACATTAAATCGAAAAGCTCGAATTAATTTTGAAAATGAGATTGCTTTATTAATTAATAATTCTAAAGATTATAATAATGAACAAATTCTTGAAATGTATTCAGAAATATCAAAAAAACGTCAAGAATTTAATGCTTCGCAAGAATCACTTGGAATCGGAAAATATAACGAAGAAAAAAACCGATACCAAGTTGCAAAGTCTGAATTAAAAACAGAATATACTAACTTTAAAGAAACTAAATATCAAAATTCATTGCAAAAAAATATTACTAGCAAGTTTATCCAATGAATTCATTCTTATGAACCCGAAAGGAAAGCAAACTAATGGCACTTATATTTAATGTTGCAGTTCTTTATTTTTGTGTGTTGCTTTTAGGAACAATTTCGGGAATTTTTTCTGAACGCGCTGGAATTGTTAATATTGCAATTAATGGTTTCTTAATTTTTGGGGCATTAATTTATGCCACATTATCTATTATTATTGGTCATATTATTTTATCTAGTTATCCAGAATCTGCCGAAAAAGAAATTAGCTCTTGACTTCAAATACCAATTATCATTATTAGTGCACTTGCTACCGGTTTATTTTCTCTTTTATTTGGTTTTGCAACTATTAAACTAAAAAGTGACCAAACTGTATCAGGATTTGCTATTAATATCTTAGTTGTTGGAATTACTGGTCTTTTAGTGATTGTTTTATTAGCGGTGCAAAAAGCTTCCACAACATTAACGCTACCTTTTAGAGGTGAATTAGCACTTTCAACTAACCGTTCTGAGTGATCTAATTTACTCTCAATTAAAATTATAGTAACTTTAATTGTTGCTGGAATTTCGTGATTTGCTTTAAGAAAAACTCGCTGAGGACTAAGATTTAGAGCTATTGGTGAAAATCCACAAGCTGCTGATGTGGCCGGAATTAATGTTAATGCTAAAAAATGACAGGGAGTTGTTCTAGCTGGAATTGTGGCTGGAATTGGTGGTTCATTCTTTGCTCAAAGTAATATTGTAGAATTTAGTGCAACCAATGATGTGGCCGGGCTTGGATTTATTGCCTTAGCAATTATGATTACTTCACGTTGAAAAATTAGTATTTCAATTATTGTATCATTCTTATTCTCGTTAATGATTTCATTTTCTAGTTACGGTATTTCTTTATTTGGTCCATCAATTGAAAAATATTCAGATTTATTATTAGTTATTCCTTATTTACTTACTTTGATTGTGATTATTTTTCAAAGCAAGAACTCATATGGACCAGCCGCGGCGGGAATACCATATGACAAATCAAAACGTTAATTTTAAAATACAATGAGAATTTGCTCATTGTATTTTTATTCTTTTTGATTTATTTCCTCAATTGAAATGGTAAAAAAACCATATTTTATGCAAAGAAAAAATAAAATTCTTGCAATGTGGTAATAATTTCCACAATCGAGAAAGTAATCGAATTTTGGTATAATATTGTTACAATATATTTATTTAAATTTAGATGCAAAAAAGTAAATATGTTCGAAATAATTTCAATAATTTTTTAGTAAGTGAAAGGATAATATGTTGAAAAAAACCTATGATAAAAGATCATACTTAGAAAAAATACATGCTTGATGAAGAGCTGCTAACTATTTAAGTGTTGGTCAAATGTATCTAAAAGATAACCCTCTTCTTTTAGATGAGCTTAAACCAGAAGATGTTAAACTTTATCCAATTGGACACTGAGGAACTATTCCTGGGCAAAATTTAATTTATGCACATTTAAATCGTGTGATTAACAAATATGATCTTGATATGTTCTATATTGAAGGGCCAGGACATGGTGGTCAAGTTATGATTTCAAACTCATACTTAGATGGATCATATTCAGAATTATTCCCTGAAATTACACAAGATCTAGCAGGGATGAAACAAATGTTTAAGCGTTTCAGTTTCCCAGGAGGAACTGCATCTCATGCGGCTCCTGAAACTCCAGGATCAATCCATGAAGGAGGAGAGCTAGGATACTCAATTTCGCACGCTGTTGGTGCAATTTTAGATAACCCTTCTGTTATTGCTGCGACAGTAATTGGTGATGGAGAAGCTGAAACAGGACCATTAATGGCTGGATGATACGCATCAAGTTTTATTAACCCTGTAAATGATGGTGCTGTGCTTCCTATCTTACATATTAATGGTGGTAAAATTTCAAACCCAACCATTTTAGCAAGAAAAACTGATGAAGAAATTGCTGATTTACTTAGAGGATTTGGTTGAGAAGCAATTTTTGTTGAAGCTAATGTTGGAGAAGAAGAAACTGTACATGCAAAAATGGCCAAAAAATTCGATAGAGCTATTGAAAAAATTCTTAAAATTCAAAGTAATGCTCGTCGTGGTTCTGCAGAAACAGCTATTCGTCCATTATGACCTGCATTAGTTGTTAGAACACCAAAAGGATGAACTGGACCACACTCATTTGGTGGACTTACATACGAAGGAAGTTTTAGAGCTCACCAAGTTCCTCTTCCTGTTACCGCAGAAAACCCTAAACATCTTGATGATTTAAAACATTGACTCTCATCATATCGTCCACATGAATTATTCGACCAAAACGGAAAATTCAATGCTGACATTGCCGAAATTGCTCCAAAAGGAAATCGAAGAATGGCTATGAATCCAATTACAAATGGAGGAATCAATCCAAAACCACTTGTAATGCCTGACTGAAGAAAATTTACTTTTGATGTAGAACCAGGTTCAGTTAAAGCACAAGATATGGCTGAAGCAAGTAAATTTGTAGCGGAAATTATTAAGCAAAACCCAGATAACTTCCGTGTGTTTGGACCAGATGAAACAAAATCAAACCGTCTTTTTGAAGTTCTTAAAGTATCTAATCGCCAATGAATGGAAACAATTAACCTAGAACTTGATGAAGCACTTTCACCAGCTGGAAGAATTATTGACTCACAACTTTCAGAACACCAAGCTGAAGGATTTTTAGAAGGATATGTACTTACGGGACGTCATGGATTCTTTGCTAGTTATGAATCATTCTTAAGAGTTGTGGATTCAATGCTTACACAACACATGAAATGAGTGGCTAAAGCTAAAAAAGTTCACTGAAGAAATGATTATCCTTCGCTTAATGTTATTGCTACTTCAACAGCATTCCAACAAGATCATAATGGATACACCCACCAAGATCCAGGTATCTTAGGTCATTTAGCAGATAAAAAACCTGAATTAATTCGTGAATACTTACCTGCTGATACTAATTCACTTTTAGCTGTTCTTGACCAATCATTTAGAGAAAGAGATGTAATTAACTTAATTGTTGCCTCAAAACAACCTCGTGAACAATGATATTCTGTTTCAGAAGTAGAACAAATGATGAAAAATGGATACAAAGTGATTGATTGAGCTTCAACTGCTAAACGTAATGAAGAACCAGATATTGTTATTGCTGCATCAGGTACAGAACCAAACCTTGAAGCGCTTGCAACAATTTCTTACCTACATGAAGCTTTCCCTTCACTTAAAATTAGATTTGTTTATGTACTTGATCTTCTTAGATTAAGACATCCAAGTGTAGATCCAAGAGGTCTTAGTGATTCAGAGTTTGATTCAGTATTTACAAAAGATAAGCCAATTGTGTTTGCATTCCATGGATATGAAGCTCTTCTTAGAGATATCTTCTTCTTAAGAACTAATAAAAACCTTTACACACACGGATATCGTGAAAATGGAGATATCACTACTTCATTTGACATTCGTTTAATGTCAGAAATGGATCGTTTCCACATGTCAATGACCGCTGCTAAAGCAGCTCTTAAGTCACAATCAGTTAACTTTGTTAACAGAATGAAAGCAAGAATTGAAAAACACAATAAATTCATTAAAGAACATGGAATTGATATGCCAGAAGTTCGTGAATGAAAATGAACAGGTGTAAAAAAATAATTTCTAAATAAGTTAAAACCACCAAAAAATATCGACAAGAAAAAAAGACACATAACTTGTGTCTTTTTTGTGTTTCTTACTATAAAAATAATTTTCACTTAATTAAATTTTATTTATAACTAGGAGTGAAATCAAAGTAATTACAACACTTAAAATAATTATAACTGATAAAATTGCTAAGCCGTACATTCCACGTTGTTTTTTTAAAGTTTTAAGCTTTATTTCATTCATTTTATCAGACACGTTATTAACAATGTCTGTTGCATATTTTTGGCGATCATCAAAGCTCATTTCCGAAGGATAAACGATATTTTCGGTATATATAATGTTTCTGGTTTCATCACTTAATTTGTTGTCGTTTTTAATCTCTTCTTTAGTATCTTTTACGCCAATTTCTTGGAGGTTATCAATAATTTTTTTGGTTTTTCTTTTGATTCCTAGTAAATCTTTCATATGTTTATTTTATCAAAAAAGTATTTAAAATTATAAAAAAAACACTCATTACGAGTGTTTGGTCAATTTCTTGAAATGGTACGTCCTAGAGGATTCGAACCTCTGACCCAATGGTTAAAAGCCATTTGCTCTACCTGCTGAGCTAAGGACGCATTTCATGGTGCCCAAGACTGGACTTGAACCAGCACGGTCTTACGACCGAGGGATTTTAAGTCCCTTGCGTCTACCATTCCGCCACCTGGGCATATCACTTAAAGTGATTAACAATATTATAGCACATTTTTTAAATAATGCTTTAAAAATTTTTTTATTTTTTTAGCATCTTTATCGGGTGCAAAATTATTATAGCATAAATAAAAATAAATAAATAAAAAAATTCATTTTTAAAAGAATTTATTTTTATTTTAAATTGTGAAATATATACCACAATTAAATGATACTTTATAAATAAAATTTACATATTTATATGGAATGTTTTAAGATAAAAATAAAACCATAGGAAAGGAGAGTTATGATTAATTACAATCACTTAGAAAAGAATGTGATATGAAGATTGACATATGGTTATCGGAAGTTAATATTTTTAACAATTTTTTTAGTTTTATTAGAAACAATTTGTAATGTTTTGATGCCTTTTTTTATTAATTATTTAATTAAAGATGGAATATCAAAATATGATCCTATTTCAAAGAGCACAATTACTAATTTTGATGCGGTACTTTCAAATGGGCTAATTTTAATTTTATTAGCTATTTTAGGATTAATTTTTGGGATCATTTCAAGTTTTACTTCATCAAAAGCAGCTTCTGGATATGGTCAAAATTTACGTAATTCTATATATTATAAAGTTACACAATTTTCATATGAAAATATCGATAAGTTTAGAACAGGAGCTTTGCTTAATCGTTTAAACAACGATGTGGTTAATATTACAAATGCTTTTAATCAATCATTGAGAATATTGGTTAGAGCTCCTTTTATGTTAATTTTATCGCTTGTTTTTTCAATTACAACTAATGCACAATTATCTCTTATGTTTTTGGTTCTCATTCCTACTTTAATTATTTTATTTGTCATTATTTGATTTAGAGCCTTCCCTTTATATCAAAAAATGTTTAAAAATTACGATCTTTTAAACCAAAAAATTCAAGAAAACTTTCAAGGTATGAGAACGATTAAATCTTATGTAACAGAAGATTTGGAATACTCTAAAGTTTCTGACAAAATTGATAAACTTAACAATATTATTGTAAAAGCAGAAAAGATAGTGGCTTTTGGAACCCCTTCTTTTTCATTTATTATTTATGCTGCTATTGTTTTTTTAGCAATTCAAGGAACTAATTTTATTTTAATGGGTAATATAGAAATAGGAGATCTTGTAGCTTTTACTTCTTATATTTGACAAGTATCTGGATCGATTTTAATTTTAATTATGGTAACAGGGGCCATTGTAATTGCAGGACCAAGTTTAAAAAGAATTTCAGAAATTATTCATGAAACCCCTTCAATTGATGAAAATTTAAATGGCAAAAAAGAAGTTGTTGATGGCTCGATCCATTTTAAAAATGTCTTTTTTAAATACAATAATGATAAAGAATATTCTCTTAGCAACATCAATCTTGAAGTACCTTTTGGAAGTACATTAGGCATAATTGGGCGTACAGGTAGTGGAAAAAGCACATTGATTTCGCTCATTGGACGTTTTTATGAAGCAACAGAAGGTAAAGTATATGTAGGAGAAACGCCTGTTGAAGAATATAATATCCATTCCCTTAGAGATGCTGTTTCATTTGTCTTTCAAAAAAATATTTTATTTAGCGGAACAATTAGAAGCAATATGCTTTTAGCTAAAAAAGATCTAACTGACCAAGAAATTTTTGAAGCATTAGATCAAGCCGGAATTGGTGATTATGTACGCAATTTAGAACACAAACTCGATACAATAGTTGAACAAGGTGGTACAAATTTTAGTGGTGGACAAAAACAAAGATTATGCATAGCTCGAAGCTTATTAAAATCACCTAAGATTTTGATTTTAGATGATTCTACATCAGCACTTGATGCAAAAACAGAGTTATTAATTAAGCAAACCTTAAAAAATAAAGTACAAAATTGTACAAAAATTATTATTTCTCAAAAAGTTAATTCAATTAGTCACGCGGATCAAATTATTGTTATTGAAGGCGGAAGCATTATTGCACAAGGAACCCATGTAGAATTACTTAATAACAATGAATTTTACAAATCAATTTATCAATCACAACAAGCCTCAAGGAGCCTTGATGAGTAAAAGAAATAATTTGCAGAATTTAAAAAGATCAAAAACTGATGCTAAATATGTAGCAAATACTCTTAAAAGATCTTTTCAATTACTATGAAAAAATCATAAATTAGGTCTTATTCAAATTCTCTTTTTTGTATTTTTGAATAATCTAGGAACTATTTTTAATCAGCTTTTTATTGGAAAAATTGTTATTGATAATTTTATAACTCCTGCATTTGAGCAATCACGGCAATTAGGACAAAACATGTATGATGTTTTTGATTGAAACAATTTTTGAATTTGAGTTTTTCTTGCTATTTTGTTTTTTGCAATTACGATTTTTTCACAATTAATGTACCAATGAATTAGTATTAAAATCACTTATGTTACCATTGCTAAAATGAGACGTGATTTATATAAACATATTCAAGGGTTACCGATTAAATATTTTGACCAGCAACAAAAAGGTGAACTTTTAACAAGATTTACTAGTGATGTTGATACTTTAAGGCAATTTTTAAGCCAAAGTATCCCTGTTACAATTAATGCACTAATTACTATTGTGGTTTCGTTTTCTCTAATGGTTTGATTTAGTTGAATTTTAACTATTATTACAATTCTTTTGGTTGCTTTTGTTTTATTTATAATCAAGATTCTAGGAAAGCAGACAGGGAAGTTTTTCCAACAGAGACAAATTGATAATGGACAATTAAGTGGTTTTGCAGAAGAAATGTTTGCTGGGCTAAAAGTTATTAAAGCTTTTAATTATGAAGATGAATCTTTTTTAAGTTTTCAAAAGATTAACAAAAAATTATATACTAGCGAACGCAAGGCTAGCAATATTGCTAATTTAATGTTCCCCATTATTTATAATTGAGGAAATGTTATTTTTGCACTAATTTCAATTATTGGTGGTCTCATTATTACTAGCAAAAATCCAGAAGTTATTAAATTATTTGGGCTTAGTATCGGAACTTTAGTATCATTTACTCAGTTTGTACGCTCATTTACTAGACCTATTGTCAGTGTGGCTCAACAATCAAATGTGATTATTATGGCAACAGCTGGAGCTAAAAGAGTCTTTGATATTTTTGATGAACAACTTGAAAATAATGAAGGTAAAATAACTTTGGTTAAGGTTTTAAAAACTGATAACAAATATATTGAAAAACCAAGAAGTGATCTTTTTAGTTTATATGCATGAAAAATACCAACTAATAATGGATTTAAATATGAATTAGTTAAAGGAGAAGTTGAATTTAAGAATGTTTGATTTGGTTATAATGATCAAAACATGATTCTTAAAAATGTGTCATTGCACGCTTATCCAGGAGAAAAAATTGCTTTTGTAGGTCCTACTGGTGCTGGAAAGACCACAATTATTAATTTGCTCAATCGCTTTTACGAAATTCAGCAAGGTAATATTTATTATGATGGGATTAATATTAAAGATATTGATAAAAAATCTTTACGCCAATCTTTAACTATGGTCTTGCAAGATACTAATTTATTTAGTGATACTATAAAAAATAATATTGGATATGGAGCTGACAATATTATTGATGATTTAGTTGCTAGAAGTGCTAATATAGCCAATATTTCTTACTATATAGAGAATCAACAAGATAGGTATGATACTTACTTGCTTGAAAGCGGTTCTGAGCTTTCTCAAGGGCAAAAACAATTATTATCTATTGCTAGAGCTTCATACCAAGACACTCCTGTTGTGATTTTAGATGAAGCTACTTCTAATATCGATACAAAAACTGAATTTCTTGTTCAGCAAGCAATGGATTCATTGATGAATAATCGAACAAGTTTTATTATTGCTCACCGTTTAAGTACTATTAAAAACGCAAGTAAAATAATTGTGTTAAATAATGGAGAAATTATAGAAACGGGTTCACATGATCAATTAATTAGTCAAAAAGGCTTTTATTATAATCTTTGAAAAAAATTAACCGAATTAGCATAATTAAAAAACGAATAGACTATATTCTATTCGTTTTTTAATTTAAACTTAAATAAATTAAATATTCTCGGTAATGTTGTAGTAAACAACAGGGAGTGTTAAACTTTTATCAACAAAGTCAAATACCATAATTCCAGATCTAGTTATATCCCTGTGGTGATCATCTATATATTTTTTAAGGTAAGGATTAATTTGTTCTGCTGTTCATCATGGTTGACTATTATTATGTGACATCGAAGTAAAGTTTATGAAAACCTCTCATCTATTAGGGTCGCTTATCTTTTGCTTAGTGCCTTCGTATTCGTCTGCTCAAACTTTTCATTGATCAACTATTACTTCTTTTTTAGTTTGTACTTCTAGATCTCAAAAGTCTTGCATTCTAAAGTTATTTTGAGAATAACTTGAAAAGTAAATACCGTATTTATTTGAATAGTAAATTTGATCATGTCAGTTATTCATAATAAATACTTTACCTCTAAGTTCATTTAACGTAGGATTTTGTCGATTTCCTACATTTCAAACTTTATCATTAGGTGTTGGATTTTTTCAAAGTATTTGTTCAAATTTATCTAGTGTATTTTGAATCTTGTTTCTTAAAAATGCTTTACGTTCAAAGCTCATCGACGATACATTCATATTTTCGTCTTTCATTCTGATAATAACTGTTTCAGAAGGGTTTTCAGCTAAGAATTTCTTCATTATATTTAAAACGTTTTCTAAACTTACTCCATCAGCTCAAGAAGCTCCGTGACCTATTTCTAAATTATCATTATCTTTAATCCGAATATCGAAGAAACGCACTCCAATGTTTAATTGGTTTTGGAACGAAAGACTTTGGGTTCTTGCTCATGCCCTTCCAAACGTTCAAGCAATCCCTCTTCCGCTAAACATAGCACTATCGTGTGTTCCAGGTATGCTTAAATCTGATAAACGTTTATTTCCGTTTACATGAGACATTCAATGTTTTAAATCATTTGCATCAATAAGTATTTTAATAGCAATATTTTTTATTAAATCATCATTTGCTTTGTCAAATAATTTAGACAATTCTTTTGTTGGTTCTAATGATCAGTTGCTATTTTCAGGTTGTGAAATTTGAGTATTTCAAGTTTTTATAGTAGAAATCTGTGGATTCTCATTATTTATTAATTTTTCAGCTGCTGTTTTAGTTGCTTCTAAAGCATCTTGGAAATTAGATGAAGCCATATTATAACGAATTTTGCTACTTTGATTGCTTGTCATTCCTTTAAATTCTTCAATTAATTTTCTTATTTTTTTCATTTCGCTATTTAAAGGAGTAGCAATAATTTGAATTTGTTCATTGGTTTTAGCATTAGGTTCTAATTTTTTGACCTCATCAATTATTAAACTATTTTCAGAATCTTCTCATATCATTGTATTTAAGTATTCTTGAAACATAGCTTTTTGTGCTTCATTAAATGCAGTATTGTTTGTGAAAAATTCAGCAATAAATTTACCTTTTTTGTAATTTATTCCTTCGGCTAGAGAAGCTACTTTATTTCTACTTGATATTGAGTTAGCAATGTCTAATTTTGCTTTTAGAGCTTGTTTTTCTCCGTTTGTTAATTTTTCTTGACTGTTAATTTTTTGCATTATATCGTTATATTCTTTTGTAGTTTCAGTCATTTTTTGAATTAATCTATTTACTGCTTCATTTGCTTCTCTTAGTTGCTCAATGCTTCATAAAGTATCATTTGGTTTTGCGACATCTGCAGTTCAAATAGTTCCGTCGATGCTTGAAATATTAACAAACTGGTTTTTAAGATATTTATCTAGTGCATCAATTAAAAGTTCATATTTTTGTTTAGTATCATCATAAGCATGCGCATAAATATTTTCATTTTGCTTTACAGAATTTAGGCTGTTAATGCTACTTTGGATATTATTATTAATGAAATCATTAATCTCTTGATAGGTGTTTTTAATTGTTTCTAATGCTTGATTTGCATTTTCTGCTGTTGTATTTCAATTTTGAATATCACTAATCATTTTGTCTTTTGTGCTTTGATTAAGTGATGTGTACATATTTGTATATTGGTTTATAGTATTTTGCTTAAGTTGATTTTTCTCGTTAATTTGAGTTTCTAGTTGTTCAAATTTAGTAATAGCGCTATTATATTCTAAGTTTGCAGCACTGTTAATTTCAGTTTCAAAGTAAAAGTCTTCACTATTGTTTAAATATTCTTTATTGCGTTCAAGCTCAAGTAATTGATTTTTTCTTCTTTGTAAATAAATTGGTCTACTTAAAAAGCCATCAAATTGTTTTGTTGAAGTTACACTTAAATTATTAGCATTTGGTTGAGTAAACCCAAGTTCTTGTTGTTGATTTCTTAAGGAAGTTAAATCATTTTCAGTTAATGTATTTGAATTTAAATTTTGTGCAAATTTAAATAATTGATCTTGTGTTTTGGTTGAAATATAGTTATATTGAACTGCTAATGTTCCATTATCATCGTTGGCAGTAAGGTTGTTTTGAGCTAAATCTTCTATTTTTATTAATTGAGTGCTTTGCTGGCTATTATCAACTTGAATTTGTGAGCTTAATACTGTTGAAGGGAATGTATTTTCTTTATTTGTATTTGTATATGATATTTGATTAACTGTTGTACTTAATAGGCTATTAATACGGTCTTTTTCTTTCAAGAATCCTTCAATAACTTTAAAGTATGTCTTAGATGTTGGTTTTTGACCTGAAGCATTGCTATGTGATTCCTCGTTATCAACAATTTGATAAGCAACAACTACTTTTCCATTTATAGAATCGTATCCAAAAATACCTAAAATATTAGCTGATAAATTGTTGGAAATTGGTGATGAAATTGATCTATATTTATATTTTGCTTTATCTCAAACTGAAGCATTATCAACAGTCGTTGTATTTTTTAATTGATTATCTTCAAAATATATTTCGATATTTTGTGTGTTTCATTGGGTGTTTAATTTTTCGGTAGAGATATCATAATTGGTTTTGAAGCCTTGAATTACATTATCTGTATTATTTTGTTTTGAAACAATATCTTCATAATAAATGTAATCATTATTATTAGGTATTTTTGAAGTTAAAGCATAAGTAATTGTCAAGGTACCATTTTTATCATTAGCAACAATGGTTAGATTGTTTTCTTTTAAAGTTGCATTTTCACTACTTAGATTTTCATTAAATTTATTTAGAATTGTAGTTTTATCAAGTTGTGAAGGTAACATTTTTTGTTGGTTATTAATTAATGTAGCAATTTTTCTTTCTCTTTCAAGTTTGTCAACAAGTTTATTTAATCTTGATACTTCAGTTTCAAAACCGTTAATTGTTGCTGTTTTAGAAACAGAAATAGAATTGAAGTTTTGAAGAGTTGAACTAAGTGTATAATCGATTTTTATTGTTCCATCTTTAGGTGAGGCATCTTTGAAATTTAATAATCTTAATTCAATATTGTTTTTATTATATACATTTGAATCATTTGAACTTTTATTTCATCCTTGATTTTGCAATGAAGAATTTAATCCATTTATATCCATTTTATTACTAAAGTATGGAACAACATTTGTTTTATTATCGTAGTCAAAATTAATTGTTGTGTTATTTAGTTCTTCTTTAATAGAATTTGAAGTTTTAAAGCCTGAAATTTCTTCAACATTAATTGCATTTGTTGATTTAACATTTGTTAAATTATCTTTTGTTGATTGAATTTTAAAACTTATATTTTTGATTTTACCTTCGTCGGCAAAATTTAAATATGTTAAATCAGTTAAAGTAACGTTTTGTGCTTTTTCACTAATTCAAGAAGAAATTTTTTCTTGTAATTTAGAAATTTCTTCATTTGTATTATTATTTTTTTCCTGAGCACTAAATCAATTATTTGCTTCACTTTGAGAATCTGATTGTAGACTTATTGTAATTTCATTAATTCTTTGATATTCTGTTTTAAAGCCATAAATTGTTTTTGTTTGATTTTCTAATTTACTTTGACTAAATTGCGGATCTGTTGATTGAATATTATAAGTTACTGTTAATTCAGAAGATAAAGGATTTGCTGCTCCAAAACGAATATTGGTTAATTTAGCTTGTAAATTATTGTTAACAAATTCATTGCTTTGGTTTTTCTCTCAACCTTCAATTTCTAATTTGTCCAGTTGAATAGCACTTGAATCATAAAGGATAATACTTTCTTTTCCTTGGTAATTTATGGTAAAGTTTGTTGAAATTTGATTTAAACGAGCGCTTTCGTTAGTACTATTTGAAAATCCATTTATAGTAATTTGTGATGTTCTTCTATTTGAAATAACTGAAGGAATTTTAGTTGATTTTAACTTATAAGAAATATTTTCAATTGCACCAATTCTATTATTTACAACAAATTTTAAATCTTGAATTTCTACATTTTGTTGTTGTTGGGTAAATCAAGCATTGATTTTATCTTTAAGTGAAGCATATGCTGATGAAGGTAATTGTTTACGTTCTTCTGTATTAAATAAATCTTTTAAAACAGGAAGAGCATTGCTGCTAATAATTGAATCAAGTCTTGCTTGTTCAGTTTTAAATCCGCTTATTTGGTAATAATTTTCGATTGATAAATCACTAAAATCTTGATTTTTACTTTTTAAAGTATAGTTAAATCTAATATCACCTTCAATTGGGTCAGCTTCAGTTATGGTGATATTTTCTACCTGAGCTTTTCTTTGGGTATTAACTAATTGATTATTTCAATTTGATACTTTAATTTCATCGACCTGAATTGAAGCTTTTTCATAAGGTACGATATTTTCTTTATTTGGATATGCAAATCTTAATTCTTTAGATAATTTCATTAAACGATTACGTTCTTGTTCACGAGTGTAAAAGCCACTAATTTCTTGTGGTTGAACTTGTACTTTAACATCTGTAAGGCCTGCTATTGTGGAAGCAATCTTGAAGTTTATGTTCCCTATAATTCCGTTATTTAATTGTGCATTATCGTAAGAAAAATCTTGAACTTCAATATTAGGGTATTTATCTTGGTTATTTTGATTTTTTGTTTTTAAGAAAGCCTTAATTTTTGTTTCTAAGCTTGTAATTTGTGACTCTGCACTTCTTTGTTTTTCTTCTTTTGAATAAAGTGATGATCATTGAGGGAAGCTTTCAACGTATGATTGAAGCACTTGGTAAATAGTTTTAAATCCAACAATAGTTGTTGTTTTGGTTGAACTTTCTATGTTTAAAGAAGGATTTATGGTAGAAATGATTTTGTATTGAATTTTTAACTCTCCAAGCTTTGGATCTACATTGATTATTTGGAAATCTTTCACCTTCATTTTTTTAGTTCTATTAATTCAAGTATTATCCTGCTTAATTCATTGAGTATCAGATGATGAAATTTTCTCAAAAGGAATTTGTGTTGACCAGTTAAATTCAGGTAAAATAGATTCTTTATTTTGGAAATCAAATGTAATATTTTCTGAATTAAGTTTTGCTAATACAACTGGAATACTTAAAAAACCACTAATTAAATTATCTCTATCATTAATTGAACTTTTAAGATCACTAAGATTTGCTTTAGTTGAATTAATTTGATAGGTTAGGGTAATTTGTCCGTATTCATTATTTGCCGATATAGTTAAATTTGAATCAAGAATCTGAGCACTTTGGTTTTTAAGTTTTTTATTTAGTTTTTCTAAAATTTGATTTTTTGTTATTTCAGATGCAAATGTATTTTGCTTTTCTTGATTTGTAAATAAATCACGTATTACATTGTTACTTTGTAATGAATCGCTGATTTGTTTTAATCTTTGCATTTCAGTTTTGAATCCAGAAATTGAAGAACTTGTTGCTCAATTTACATTTCTAAAATCAGGATCTTGAATTTGTACTACATATTCAACATTTACAGTTCCTAAACGAGGATTAAAATTTGAAAAGTTTACATTAGCAATTGTAAATTGGTTTTTAACAAATTGATTTTGATTATTTTTTCAATTATTTCCTAAGTTAA
The DNA here is from genome assembly GCF_000701485.1 of Mycoplasmopsis sturni DSM 22021. Classification (GTDB taxonomy): domain Bacteria; phylum Bacillota_I; class Bacilli_A; order Mycoplasmatales; family Metamycoplasmataceae; genus Mycoplasmopsis; species Mycoplasmopsis sturni. The sequence goes on along the minus strand of NZ_KL370785.1, from coordinate 253,403 downwards.
TATTGTTAATGCTTAGGCTTTCAGAACCATAAGGGACAATGTTTTCTTTGTTTTTGTAGTCAAAATTTAACTGTAAAGTTTTAATTTGGTTTAATAATTGATTTCTAGTTTTAAATCCACTTGCACTTAGGGCATTTGTTTTTATTGTGCTTACAGTATTTTCATAACCAGCAATTGTTGATTTTAAGTCAAATTTAATATCATGAATGCTTCCGTTTTCGTTATCTAAAGTAGTTGTAAGAGAATTAATTTGAGCATTTATTTGAAGAGACTCTAAGTATTTGCTTAATATTTCTTTTAATTTTTCGTTTGCGTATTTAGCTGAACGGTTTTTGGTAAAGGCTATTAATTCATTAAATAAATTAGGGTTGCTTTCAAATTTATTATTAATAATTCCTACTAAATCATTAAGACGTTGAACTTCTGTTTTAAATGAGCTAATTTTTTGGGTTTTTTTAACAAAAACATCATCAAAATCTAGGTCACTAACAGAAAGATCAAATGATAAAGAGACACTTCCTAGTGAGCTATTTAAATTAGAAAAGACGAAATTATTTGCAACTAGATTCCCTTTTTCAAAGCCATTATTATTACGGATTCAAGATTGGTTTGTGTTTTTTATTTCTCTTGGTTCATAAGATGCTAAAACAACACTAGATTTGTCTGATTCGACATATAGTTCGTTTTCATTTAAATCATTAATTCTATAAACAACTGTATTTGCCTTATTTTGATAATCAAAATAAATTTTGGTTTTATTTATTTGGTTATATAAATCTTGTTTATTTTTAAATCCAATTGCTGATTTATTAAAAATGTATCAAGCACTAGTAACATCATTTAAACCTTGAATTGATGATGTTAATTTAAATGTAATGTTTTCGATTTTTCCTTCATCATTATTTACGCTATCAGAAAACTTAGTTACAACTACATTTTGAGCTTTTAATGAATCATTAATTAAGCTTAAAAGTTGTGAATTAGCATATTTAGCTGAACGGTTTTTTAAGTTACTTGTTAACTGATTAAAATCAATTGTTTCGTTTAATTCTTTTGCGATTGTATCTACTCTTGCAAATTCTGTTTTAAATCCATCAATTCTTTTTGATGGGTTTTGATATGTCACTCCCTCAAATTCATTTCTAGTAGATTCAATTTCAAATTCAATTCCAATAACTCCATTTTTTGGATCAACTTCATTAAAGGCTATTTTTTGAATTTTGGCATTTAATTCGGTATTTTCATAGCTTTGGTTATTGATTTTTTGTCAATTACCTTGAATTATTAGATCATCTAAATTTAAATCTCTAGTTTTATATGGGATAATATTTTCTTTGTTTTGGTATGAAATTCTTAAATTATCAACAATTCCACGAAGACGACCAACTTCGTTATCATCTTCTTCAAAACCTGTTATTTCTTGTGCAAATCATTCTATGTCTGAAACTTGGTTTGCATATAGGGTTGATTGTAATTTAAAGCTAATGTTTTTAATTGAACCAAAATTATTAAAAATTTCAGCGTGCAAATCATTTGTTATGGCATTATAACCTTGTTTTTGAAGGTAATCATCAAGCTTATTTTTTAATTTATTATAAAAAATAGATGCAGATTTTTGCTTATCTTGCATTGATGCTAAATCTTGAAAAATATGACCAATATTTTGAGTAATTATTTGATTTAGACGACCAACTTCATTTAAAAAACCAGAAATTTCCTTTTGAGATTCAAAATTAATGGTTTTTAATCCATCTTGATCTGAGGTTAATCTAAAATTAACAACTACATTTCCTTTAACTGCATTAATATTAGAGAAATCTAAAATTTCTAAGATTACGTTATTCTTTTTATATTTTTGATTTCCTATTTTTATTCAATTTTGCTCTGTTAAACTAGGTTCTAGTTTTATTTTTTCTAGTTTATTATTAGTATCTGAACCAGGGTAAACAGTGTTTTTATTTTGGTAGTCAAAAACAATATTGTTGGCGATTTCTTTTAATTTCTTAAGTTCTTCTGCTTTTAGTTTTTCTCATTTTGCTTGAGTGTTTTCGTCATTTTCAGAAGTATTTGAATTATCTGAATTATCATTATTATTTTCAATATTTGGATTTTCGATTTTTATAGGATTATTAGGTTTACTAGAGTTGGTATCTTGAGGTTTTATAGTAACTGTAGGTTTTTCTTGTTGTTGAGGACCAGGATTTGGGAATAAATTTGGTTCATTTTTTTCAACCTTCAATTTAGGTATATTACCGTAAGCAACTCCTAAAGCAATGGCGATTCCCATGATTGAACCTCCAGCAATTGTTCCAATAATAATTTTTGATTGTTTACTGGTTTTTTTCATAAACTCTCCTTTAAAATTAAAATTCCTTTTTTATTTTTCTTTATGCGTGTATTAACTTTAAATTTTATAACTTATTTGAAATATCGGTAATATAAATTTTATTTTTAATTACTTTTTTAATCAAAATGAAAATATTGTGATATTTTTGCTGAATAAATCACTAATTTAAGGCCCATAAATTCAAATTTAACAATCTTTTTACTTTAAAGTAAAAGGCCTGATTTTGATTAAAAATTCCAAATAAAAAATGAATTATATTTTTATATTTATTTTTTAAATAAGATTAAAAAAATATAAAATTAAAATAAATTATTTATCAAATTATCAAGTGATTTTGAAAGGAGTTTATCATGATATCTTCTGATACAACCAAAAAAATACATCATACTAAAAATAATAATAAAAAAGGCCGTAGAAAATCAAGATTAGAAGTAATTCAAGTTCTTTACAAATATGAACTTTTAAATGAAAATATTGAAATTAGCGATGTTTTTGAAAATTATGAATTTTTAGATCGATCACAAATTCAAAAAATTGATACTATTGCAAAAAATTACAAAACACTAAAAGGATTTTTAATTTCGCTTCTAGATTATGATTGAAAATGAACTAGAATTTCTCCGGTTATTAGAGCGATTTTGCTTAACGGAGCAAGCGAGATGTTTTACATAGAACCTAAAATAGTAATTAATGAAGCAATTGAAATTACTAAAAGCTTTTTTGTGCCAGAAAAGATATACAATGAAAAAGATCAAGTTATTAATGAACATGATTTAAAACAATATCGTTTTGTTAATGCTATTTTACAAAATTACTACAAATTATTAGTTTCTCTTGAAAACAAATCTTCTTAATTTTTTCAAATTTAATTGAGTAAAAAAATATTTAATTTCACGTAAATATCGATCTTATTTTTTCTTTTGAAAAAAAATTATCAAATTAACATTATTTGAGTTTCAGCAAATTGGCCTTATTGAGCAAACGGAGCATCAGTTTTTGTCAAATTTTTATGAAAAAAAATGAGACACTCTAGATCAGTTCATCAATGAATTTAATTCAAAATTAATGTTTAAGAAAGATTCTACAAACGAACAACAAGAAATGATTAGAAATTTTTATTTTTTTACTTTTTATCATCTTTCATATAAAATGTCTCTTGCTAAATTAAAAATCCCTTATCTAGTTACTCAGCCTTATTTAAAGCAAAACAAAATTGAAGTTAATGCTCAAAAACGGCAATACTATTTTTGTTTTTTGGATCAATTTAAATTAATTCCTGGGTACAATCCAATTTTAATTCGATTACTTAGAGCAGTTAAATAGGAGTTAATATGAATTTTAAAAAAGATTTTCCAATGGCAAATAAGATTATTTATTTTGATTCAGCAGCTTTAGTTTTAAAGCCGCAAATTGCAATTGATGCTATTACAAATTTTTATAGTAATATTTCAATTTCTTCTCGCACTGCTGATACTCCACTTGGAAATGTGGTTAATCAAGCTATTAATGAAGTTCGTCAGAAAGTGGCTAATTTAATTGATGCTGAAGAATCTGAAATTATATTTACTTCAGGTACAACTGAATCATTAAATTTAGCTGCTACTATGCTTTGTGACTTTTTGCAACCTGATGATGAAATTTTACTAAGCGCTTATAACCATGCTTCAAATATGATTCCTTGACACGAGATTTCATTAAAAACAAAAGCAAAAGTTATTGTTGCAGAAGATCTTGAACCCTTGATTAATTCCAAAACCAAAATTATTGCTTTATCTCAAGAATCAAATAATTTTAAAGTTTCATACAACCTTGATAGTATTTATCAAAAGGCGGAACAAGTTGGGGCTTTACTTATTAATGATGCAGCCCAAAGCATTGCTCATAGTAAAACAAGCCTAAAAATGAGCCATCTTATTGCTTTTAGTGCAAATAAATTCTATGGCCCAACAGGATTAGGTGTTTTGGCTATTCAAAAGGAATTGCTTATCAATCTAAAACCAGCCAAATTTGGTGGAGGTTCAATTTCTGAGATTAAAAAAAATCTAGAGTGAACAAAAAAAGACACAATTAGTGTTTTTGAACCAGGAACTCCCGACTTAGCTGGCCTTTTTATGTTTAATAAATCTCTTGATTATTTTTTTAGTATTGGATATGAGCAAACTCAAAAAATCTTAAATGATTTAAGTGTTTATTTGCATCAAAAACTCAATTCTCTTGATAATATTGAAGTTTTTTCACAACCTGGTGATTATATTGTTTTGTTGAATGTTAAAGGGATTAATTCTCAAGATGTAGCAACGTATTTAGGAACCAAAAACATTTATACTATTGCCGGAATTTTTTGTGCTCACTATCTTCGCAATATTAAAGATACTTATTCATATTTAAGAATTAGTTTAGGTATTTATAATACTTTTGAAGATATTGATATGCTCGTTGAAGCATTAAAAAATGGAGGTGATTTTTATGCGTTTTAATTCAAATCAAGCACGTGAAATTATCATGTCGCATTATACAAAACCTGAATTTAAGACAAAATTAGATCCAGAACAAGAGCCTACTTTTTTTAGTACTACTTGTCAAGATAAATTAATCCTTAAAACTAGTTACATTGATAATAAATTATCATCAGCTGAATTTGACGGACATGGATGTGCTGTGTTTTTAGCTGCTACAGATTTATTTATTAAACAAGCGCTAGGCAAAACCAAAGAAGAAATTCAAGTTTTAATTGAAGACTTTACTCGATTTGTAATGCAAGAACCTATAAGTGAAGAACAAATTAATTCCTTAGGTGATCTTTGGGTTTTCTTTAATGTCAAAGTGCATTTAAATCGAACTACTTGTGCTTTATTAACTGCCAAAAATTTCTTAGATGCATACAAAAATAAATAAACCTTATATTTTTCATATTGATTTTGACTCATATTTTGTTAGTGCTATTCGAACTGTTCGAACTGATTTAAAAAACACCCCACTAGCAATTGGCAAACCAAATTATAAATCAATTGCTACATCAGTAAGTTATGATTTGCGTTCAAAAGGTGCTAAAGCAGGCATGAACCGCTTTGAAATTTTAAAAATTGAGCCTAAAACCGTTTTTGTTGAAGCAAATTTTGAATTATTCACTCAAATATCTACCAATATTTTTGATTATTTAGAAATGCATTATGCTTCAATTATTAATGTTGCTTCAATTGATGAGTGTTATATTGAATTGAGACAAAATATTTTAGACGATCATCATGCAATTCAAATTGCAAGAAAAATCCAAAAAGAAATTTTAGCAAAATTTGATATTCCAATTACTATTGGTATTTCATATAAGCCTTTTTTTGCTAAAATGACAACCAATATTTCTAAACCTTTTGGAGTTGGCTTAACTAACGAGATTAATTACAAAGAGCATTTTTTTAATTTACCTATTAGTGATTTTCATGGCATCGGAAAAGCCTCAAGCTCTAAATTAAAAAAACTTGGGATTTTTAAAATTCAAGACTTAGTTGAAAAACCAATTAATGATTATGTTTTTCAGTCGGTTTTTGGTATTGTTTATAAAACATGATTAAAAAATATTGACCCATCAATTTATGAGCACTTAATGCCGCAAAATAATATACCAAAGGGAATAGGCAACGAGATTACTTTTGATAGAGAAAACTTAAGTGAAATTAATTTATATGATTCACTTATTGAAATATCTAAAAAAGTCTCATTTAGAGCTAAAAGACAAGGTATGGTTGGTAATGTCATTACTTTATGTGTGCGCTTTGATAACAAAAAATGAGTTTTAAAAAATCATAAAATTGACCATTACACTAATGAATATCAAAAAATATTTCAAATTGCTAAATACTTATTTGATAAGTATTATCTTGAATCAAATATTATTGGTTTAGGAATTCGTCTTAGCAACTTAATTTTTTACTTCAATAACCAAGAATCTATAGAGTTATTTAGTTCGCATTCTAGCGAGAATGCCTCTAATATGGCCATTAATCGTATTATTTCACAAGTTAATAGGCAAATGAAAAAACCACTTTTAAGAACGTTAAAAAACATTCAAGAAAGACAAAATATCAAAGCAAGAGTTAATAAGTATGCTCTTGAAGGATTTGTTTTTAAAAAACGATAGGAGAACTATGAGAATAGCAATTTATGGAGGATCTTTTGATCCGATTCATCAAGGACATATTAATGTTGCTCAATATTCCATTGAGAATCTAAATTTAGATAAATTAATCTTTGTGCCAACTAACATTTCACCTTTTAAATCTAAAATTAAAGCAGTTAAAGCACAAGATCGATTAAATATGATTAATTTAGTGCTTAAAGATAAAATGGAAGTTAGTGATTTTGAAATTAAAAGAGGTGGCGTGAGTTACACCATTGATACTTTAAAATATTTTAAACACAAATATCCTAATGATGAATTATTTTTAATTGTAGGAAGCGATAATTTACCGAAATTAGATAAATGAAAAAACATCGATGAAATTTCTAAATTAGCACAAATTGTTATTTTCAAACGCCAAAAGAAAGTTAACAAAATTAATGCTAAGAAATTTAATGCAATCATTTTAAATAATCCAATTTGAGATTTTTCTTCAACTGAATTTAAAAAAGGCTATTTAGATAGCGTTGATGAGCAAGTTATTGATTATATTCAAGCACATGGTCTATATTTAGAAAAAATTATTCATTCAATGTTAAGTGCCAAAAGAGCTAAGCATTGTTTAGCTACGGGAGATTTTGCTGCTGAATTAGCCAAAAAACACGGTTTTAATGCTCGTCAAGCATATTTAGCTGGAATCATGCATGATATTGCCAAAGAATGAGATCCAGAGCAAGCAAAACTGTACATTCAGGAATTTGCTCCTGAATTTAGCTCGGCTAAACGGCACGAACTTCACCAAATTTGCGGTTATATTTGAGCTAAGCACCAATATAAGCTACAAGATCAAGCAATTTTACATGCCATTTTAGTTCATACTACTTTAGATGATCGTCAAAATATGCAAATTAGTGATTTGGATAAAATTGTTTTTATTGCTGATAAAATTTGCCAAGGTCGTCGCTTTGAGGGTATACAAAAACTTAGAGAGCTTGTTTTTGAGAATTTGGATGAAGGATTTAAAGCGGTTGTCAAACGAACTTATCAATTCAACATAAACAAAGGAATCGTATTTGATCAAAGACAAGAACAAATTTATAGAAAGCTCATGGAATAATATGCAAAAATTAGAAAGATTACAAAAAATTCTCTCGCAAGCAGGAATTGCTTCGCGTCGTGAAGCGGAAATTTTTATTAAAAGTGGACGTGTTAAAGTCAATGGAAAAGTTGCTGAACTTGGAAGCAAAGCAAGTTTTAATGATCATATTCTTGTTGATAACAAACCAATTAAAAAAGAAAATTTAGTTTATTTTGTGTTAAACAAACCTCAAGGTTATGTTTGTACTTTAAAAGATCCAGAAGGACGCAAAATTGTCACTGATTTAATTAATACACCACATAAAATTTTTCCTGTTGGTCGTTTAGATTATGATACTACTGGAGTTTTACTTTTAACCAATGATGGCGATTTATCTAATAAATTAACTCATCCTAAGTATAAAATTACACGTAATTATCGAGCCAGATTAAACCTCCCTTTAACTAAAAGTGAATTAAAAAAATTAAATGAAACTTTAATTATTAATGGTAAACCTTCACAGCAGGTTGTTTTACCAATTGAAGGTGCCCCAAAAAGTTATGAAGTAATCTTACATGTTGGAACATACCATCATGTTAAAAAAATTTTTGAATCGGTTAATAAGATAGTTATTAATTTAAAAAGAATTGCTTATGCCGGAATTACAGTTGAAAAAATTCCTGTGGGTGAATATCGTAGGCTTAATTTAAAGGAAATTAAGAATCTTAAATTACTTACTTCAAGAGAAGAGGAATAATTATGAAAAAAATATTTAAATGAATAGCTCCTTTGTCGGTTGTATCAATCATTCCGCTTTCAATTTCATGTGGTAGCGATTTTGATAAAGCTAGTGATACAAGACAAAAAGAAGTACAAAAAATTCAAACACAATATAATCAGCAATTTGATAGAATTGAAAGTTTTTTAGGAAACAAAAACAAGATAAAAACCGAAAATATTGATTTCTTTTATAAAGATATTAACCAGAAAACATCAAGTCTTATTTCATCATTAGATTCAATTAATAAATACATTCAAAATCAAGATAATAACTTTGGGTTAAAACAAAAAATTTTAGAGAATTTTTACCAAGAAACTGATTTGAGTTTAAATGAAATTAAAACTTATATAGATGCTTTTATTCGTTTTGCTTCAATTAATACTGAATTAAAAAGCATTATCACAGATCTTACTAATCAATTCAATAGTGATAATAATGATTTTTATGTAACCAAAGACAGAATCGACAAACTCGTTCATAATTTTAAAAAGAGCTCAGTCTTTGATGATACATTTTATATCGGAAGCAACGAGGCACTAGGACTAAATAAGGGTCAAAGTCAGTATCACAGAGATTGATATAATCCTAAATTAACCAAAATTGATTATTCTCAATTGGCTAAAAAAATTAAAGTTGATAATAACGCTGGTGAAACTACAGTCTCAGAACACACTCATGCTTTAGGTAATATTGTAAAAGAATGAAGTGCTGTGGTGGCTAATGAAAAAAGTTTAGCTAATGAAAAAATTAAAGGTTTTATAGATTATTTAAATGATCATTTAAGCGAACTACCGGATGAATTAAAAAAACAAATCAATCTTTTAAATAATGGATATTCTAATTATGTACAGTCAATCCAAGATGTAGTATCCCAATATGGAGGTGAATATCCAAGTAGTGATTTTTTAGGTTACTTTGCTGACAATTCACCTTTTACTAAAATGCTTAATTCTTGAAAAGAAATTTCTAATATTTATAAAGGGCTTTAACGATAAAAACACAACTTAATTTTAGTTGTGTTTTTTTATTTTAAAAAATTTAGCAAATAATTACTTACTTTGCTAAAAAATATGTTATAATAATTATAACTATTTAACAAGGAAAGGGGCATATTATGAATGCAACATGAGAACCAAATCAAAATCCATTAGTTAAATATGGAAAGAATTTAACTGAATTGGCTAAACAAAATAAACTGGACCCAGTTATTGGTCGTGATGAAGAAATTCGTCGTATGGTCCGTATTTTAAGTCGTAAAACTAAAAATAACCCAGTTCTTGTAGGTGAACCAGGAGTTGGGAAAACCGCTATAGTAGAAGGACTTGCTTTAAAAATAAATGAAAAACAAGTGCCTGAAAATTTACTTGATGCTCAAGTTATTGAGTTAGATTTAGCAGCTTTAATTGCGGGTGCTTCATATCAAGGTGAATTTGAAAAACGTCTTAAAGAAGTTATGAAAGCAATTGACGAAAGCAAGCAAGAAATTATTTTATTTATTGATGAGATTCATATGTTAATAGGAACCGGAAAAGCAGGTTCTAATTCTGGTATGGATGCAGCTAACATCATTAAGCCAGCTATGGCACGTGGAAATTTACATCTTGTAGGGGCAACTACTTTTGATGAATATCGTAAATATATAGAAAGTGATGCAGCTCTTGAAAGAAGAATGCAACGAATTGATGTTAATGAACCAAGTGTTAGTGATACTATTACTATTTTGCGTGGAATTAAAGAATTTCTCGAAAATTTTCACAAAGTTAAAATCGATGATGCTGCACTTGTAGCTGCTGCTAATTTATCAAATCGTTATATTACCGATCGTTTTTTACCTGATAAGGCAATTGATTTAGTGGATGAAGCAGCAGCAACCATTAAAGTGCAAATGAATTTTATTCCAGAATCCTTAGAAAAAGCTAAACAACAAAAAATGACATTAGAAGTCGAAAAACACGCCATTAAAGGCAAAAACAACCAAGACAAAAGGCTAAATGAAATTGAAAATGAATTAAAAGAAGTTAACGATAAAATAGAGAAATTAACCAAACAATGAAACGAAGAAAAAGCAAACATTACTAAGATTGCTAAATTACAAGAAAAACTTATTAATCTTAAATTTAAACTTTCAAAAGCAGAAAATGAAACTAATTATGAACTTGCCTCAAAAATAAAATACGCTGAAATACCAAGTGTAGAACAAGAATTACGTAATTTGGAGCAAAGCAATAATAACCAATTGCTTAAAGACACAGTTTCAGAAGAAGAAGTAGCTATGATTGTGTCAAAATGAACTAAAATACCAGTATCTAAGCTTGTTGAAGCCGAAAAAAGCAAACTTATTAGTTTAGAAAAAACTTTAAACAAGCAAATTATCGGACAAAAACATGCTGTTAAATTGGTATCACAAGCTATTTTACGTACTAAAGCTAATATTAATGATCCTAACCGTCCATTAGCAAGCTTCCTTTTTATGGGGCCAACAGGAGTGGGAAAAACTGAATTAGCGCGTAAACTTGCGTTAGATCTTTTTGATAGTGAAAAACAAATGATTCGTTTAGATATGTCTGAATATATGGAAAAACACACAGTTGCCAAAATTATTGGAGCTCCTCCAGGGTATGTTGGTTTTGATGATGGTGGACACGTTTCAGAGCGTATTCGGAAAAATCCTTACAGCATACTTTTATTAGATGAAATTGAAAAAGCACACCCAGATGTTTTAAATATATTCTTACAATTACTTGATAATGGGATTATTACTGATTCAAAAGGAAAACAAATCAATGGTCGTAATTTAATTGTTATTATGACTACTAATTTAGGAGCTAAAGAGATTATTGATTCAAAAAACACTTTAAGCGAAACTAAATTAAAATCAATTTTATTAAAATTCCTCAAACCTGAATTTATCAATCGGATTGATGAAATTATTTCCTTTAATTTACTTAGTGAAAAGGCTCTTAAAGATATTATTACAATTGAACTTGAGAAACTTAAAAATCGTGTTTGAGCTGCAAAGGAAATTCATTTAGATTTTGATGATAAAGTTATTGAAAAGATCATTAAAGATGGCTATGATCCTGAATATGGAGCGCGCCCAATTAAACGTTATATTCAAAAATATCTTGAAAGTTTAATTGCTCTTTATATTATCGAATCACAAAATAGCAACAAAAACTGAAAAGTGGAAGTTGAGAAAAACAAATTTACCATTAAATAAAAAAAGCAACTTTAGTTGCTTTTTTTGTTGCTTTTTTACATTTACTAATTTAGTTTTGTTTATGTTAAAATTTAGTTGCATATGAAAATCATTAATAACAACAAAAAGATCTTACGAGATTATGAAATTTTAGATAAATTTGAGGCAGGCATTAAATTAGAAGGCTGAGAGGTTAAGACTGCTCGTGCTAATTCAGTTGATTTAAGTAATGCTTATTGTTCAATTTACAAAAATGAACTTTATCTTAAAGATGCTTATTTTAAGCAATATATGTTATTAAAAGTTAATGAAAGACAAGATCGTAAGTTATTAATGCATAAGCACGAAATTCTAAGAATCAAATTCAAACTTGAATCGCAACCCTTAACATTAGTTCCGCTCAAAATCTACTTTAATAACCAAAGTAAAATTAAAGTCGAAATTGCCTTAGCTCGTGGACTTAAAAAATATGATAAGCGTGATAAAATCGCCAAAGAAGAATCTCAAAAGCGCCTCTTAAAAACGCTTAAAAGTTACTATTAACGGGGGTGTAATGGTTTCGACGTGTATGGATGAATTTTTGTGGCAGTGGATTGGTCTCCTTAACGACTTCTAGGTTTTAATAAACGGAAAATCTAAAGAAGAAAAAGCATCAAACTTTATGTTTATGCAACCACAAACCCAAGCTTTCGCATTTTAATAAAGTTTGGTCGTTATTATCTTGCTCCCACAATTTAATAACGGGCTTTCGGGATAGCAATAAACTGACGATTTATTAAGCGAAATATAGTCAAAGAAAACATGTTTCTTTTTGTTTGTTTTGAGCATGATTTTCTAAAGAAAAACAAACTAAACTGTAGAAGCAAATTTAAGTTTATATGCGGACACGGGTTCGACTCCCGTCATCTCCACCAAAACGCAAAAGCGACCAAAAAAGCACAAATTGTGCTTTTTTCTTTATTTTTTACAATTTCGTCTTATTTTTATACGATATGGGAATATGTGGAAAATTCTTAATTTTTCTAAAATAAAGTTATAATATTTATTAGATAAATTGAATATCTTTGAAAGGACTCTTAAAGTATGTCACATAAGTATAAATATGCTTTAGATAAAGAGGGAAATTACACAGTAATGTCAGATCCTAATGAAATGATTAGAATTCTTGATATTGATGGTAAATTAATTGATAAAAAATATAAACCTTCTTTGTCAAAAGAAAAATTAGTTGAAGCTTATAAATGAATGGTGCTTTCGCGTCAGCAAGACACTTACATGCTTCAATTACAAAGACAAGGAAGAATGCTAACTTTCGTTCCAAACTTAGGGGAAGAAGCACTCCAGGTAGCCACTGCTTTTGCTATGAATCCTAAAACAGACTGATTTTTACCAGCTTTTAGATCAAATGCAACTATGTTAGCTCTTGGTGTGCCTATGTTAAATCAAATGCTTTACTGAAATGGTAACGAATGAGGATGCAATATTCCTGAAGATGTAAAAGTATTACCAGTTAATATTGTTATTGCATCTCAAATTTCGCATGCAGCCGGAATGGCTTATGCAATGAAACAGAAAAAAACTGGTGGTGTAGCTGTTACTTTTGTTGGTAATGGTGGAACTACAGAAGGGGAATTTGCTGAAGGTGTTAATATTGCCGCCGTTCAAGAATGACCTGCAGTATTTTGTGTAAATAATAACCAATGAGCTATTTCGACTCCTAACCATTTTGAATCAGTATCAGCTACCATTGCGATGAAAGCAGCAGCTTTTGGATGTGCTGGAATTAGAGTAGATGGGAATGATTTTTTAGCAAGTTATGAAGCTATTTTAGATGCAATAACTTATTCAAGGGAAACAAATAAACCAATTATTGTTGAATTTGTTACATGACGTCAAGGACCTCATACTACATCAGATAACCCAAGAGTTTACCGTAGTGAACAAGAAGAAAAAGAGCATGAAAAATGAGAGCCAATGCATCGTTTTGAAAACTATCTTTTTAGCATTGGTGCTTTAGATGAAGCTCAAAAAGAACAAATTTGAGCTTCAAGTCTTGAGACAGTTAAAAAGACTTATGAAGAAAGTATGACCCAAATCAATACTAAACTTGATGATATTTTTGATTACACTTATGATAAATTACCTGAATATTTAATCGAACAAAAACAAGAAGCTATTAAGTTTTGAAGTGAAAAAGGAGCAAAATAATGGCTGAAAAATTATTAGTAAATAACATTGAAGCACTCACTCATGCTCTTGATTTAGCTATGGAAAAAGACGAAAATGTTGTTCTTTTTGGAGAAGATGCCGGATTTGAAGGAGGGGTTTTTAGAGCAACTCAAGGACTTCAGGCAAAATATGGCGTAGCTCGTGTTTTTGATACCCCAATTTCAGAGGCTGCAATTGCCGGAGTAGCAATTGGAGCATCACTTGCTGGTCTTAAACCTATTGGAGAGTTACAATTTCAAGGATTTTCATATCCAGCAATGCAACAAATTTTTACACATGCAGCTCGTTTAAGAAATCGTTCTCGTGGTCGTTTACATGTACCGATTGTTATTCGTATGCCTATGGGTGGAGGAATTAGAGCATTAGAGCACCACTCAGAAGCTCTTGAAGCCATTTATTCACATGTTCCTGGTACTAAAGTAGTTATGCCTGCTTTTCCATATGATACAAAAGGTCTTTTATTAGCTGCTTTAAATGATCCTGATCCTGTTATTTTCTTGGAACCTAAAAAAATCTATCGTGCTGGAAAACAAGAAATTCCAGCTGAATATTATGAGGTTGAAATCGGAAAGGCTAATGTTCTTGTTTCTGGAAATGACTTAACTTTGGTCACATATGGTGCGCAAGTACACGATTCACTTGCAGCAATGAGAAAACTTCAAGCATCAAATCCTGAAATTTCAATCGAACTTATTGACCTTAGAACCATTAAACCACTTGATCACGCTACCATTGTTGAATCGGTTAAAAAAACAGGAAGATTATTAGTTGTTCATGAAGCAGTTAGAAGTTTTTCTGTTTCATCTGAAATTATGGCTAGAGTTAACGAAAAAGCTTTTGAATATCTTAAAGCACCAATGGCTCGTTTAACTGGATACGATATTACTGTGCCACTTGCAAAAGGCGAAAACTTCCACGCAATTAATGATGAAAAAATCATTGATAAAGTTAAAGAAGTAATGTCGTTTAAATTTTAATTAGAAGGAGAAAAAATGCCAATTAAATCAACACCTATTGCAAGAGCTAAAGCTGCCAAACTTGGAATTGATTTAGAACAAGTTCAAGGCTCAGGAGATCACGGAAGAATTTTAGTGGCTGATGTTGAAGCATATTTAGCTCAGTCACAATCAAAAGCTAGTGCTCAAACAATTTCGCCAAAACCTACTTCAAGTGAATCGACAGCACCTGCAGCTGCGCCGGTAAAACAAATTACTTTTGGTGAACCGTATTCAACCCCAATTACCCCAATTAGAAAAGCCATTGCTAAAGCTTTAACTAATTCGTGAGATAATGTTGCTTATGTTAACTTAGTCCACAGAATTGACATGACTGCGCTTTGAAATTTAAGAAGTTCAATCAAAGATCTTGTACTGAAAAACGAAAATGTTAAACTTACTTTCTTACCATATATTCTTAAAGCTGTTTCTATTGCACTAAGAGAATTTCCAAAATTTACAGCTAAATTTAATGAAGCAAAAAATACTTTAGATTTTCCTGGAGTAATTAATTTAGGATTTGCAGTTGATACCGAAGCAGGACTTATGGTTCCTGTTATCAATGGAGCTGATCAACTTTCAATTTTAGATCTTGCCAAAGAAATTGCAAGACTTGCCAAAGCTGCAAGAGAAAAAACCATCAAGCCCAATGAAATGCGTGGTGCCGCCTTTACTGTAACTAATTATGGATCAGTAGGAAGTTTATGAGGAGTTCCTGTTATTAATTATCCTGAATTAGCAATTGCTGGAGTAGGTGCTATTGTGGATGAAGCGATGGTTAAAAATGGACAAGTTGTAGCAGGTAAAGCAATGTATATTACTATTGCTGCCGATCACCGTTGAATTGATGGTGCAGAAATTGGAAGATTTGCTTCACGGATTAAAGAATTATTAGAAAAACCCGAAGTATTAGGAGTGTACTAAGATGTATAAATTTAAATTCGCTGACATTGGTGAAGGACTTCACGAAGGTACAGTTGCAGAAATTTACGTAAAAGAAGGTCAAGATATTAAAGAAGGTGATAATTTATTTAGTGTTGAAACTGATAAAGTAACTTCTGATATCACTTCTCCAGTTAATGGAAAAATCAGTAAGATCATGATGAATACAGGCGATGTTATTCATGTTGGTCAAGAAATTTTTCTTATTGATGATGGATCAGGTGATAATGTAACAGAAACAGAAACGGAAACAGCGCCAAAAGCCGAAACCGGGGCATCGGTTGTTGGAGAAGCTGTTGTTAATAATGATCTTATTGATCTTTCTGGTTTTGCTAAAGCTTCAGCGGCTCCTACACAAGAATCAAAAGGACCAAATAATTCAGTTAAGCCTTATAATGGAAAAATTGATGAAGACTACGATGTTATTGTATTAGGTTCAGGTCCTGGTGGATACTTAGCTGCCGAAGAAGCCGGAAAAAGCGGGCTTAAAACAATGATTATTGAAAAATCATTTTGAGGAGGAGTTTGCTTAAATACCGGATGTATTCCAACTAAAGCTCTTTTAAAATCAACAGAAGTAGTTAAAACTATTACACATGCTGAAGAATATGGAATTACCTTCAAAAAAACAGCGGCAATTGATTATGATAAAACTTGACAGTCAATGCATGCTCGTAAAGAAGAAGTTGTTAAGAAAATCTCAAGTTCAGTAGAAATGCTTATGAAATCATCAAAAGCTAAAACTGTTTTTGGTGAGGGAAAAATTCTTGGAGATCGTGTAGTTGAAGTTAATGGAAAAGTATACCGTACTAAAAACCTTATTATTGCCACTGGTTCAACAGCTAATAAATTACTAAAGATTCCTGGATTTGAACAAGGATATCAAGATAAAAAAATTATCACTTCTAAAGAAGCTATTAATTGAAAAGACAAACGTCCTGAATCAGTAACTATTATTGGTGGGGGAGTAATAGGGCTTGAATTTGCAACCATTTTTGCTTCACTAGGAACTAAGGTTGTTATTGTACAAAATACCGAAAGGCTTCTTCCTGCTGCAGATAAGGATGTTTCAAAAGAACTAGCTAAAATGCTTGATAAATTAGGAGTAGAAGTACTTTTTGAAGCACAAACAGAAAAATTTGAAAATGACAAATTACATATTAATGTTAAAGGTGAACAAAGAATTCTTGAGCAAGAATTAATTCTTACTGCTACCGGAAGAACACCTAATACTCAAGGTTTAGCAGAAGCGGGAATTAAACTTGGTTCAAGAGGAGAAATTATTGTTGATGATCACCAAAGAACAAACATTGAAGGTGTTTATGCTATTGGTGATGTTGTTGGTCAAGCTATGTTAGCTCATGTTGCGTATGCACATGCGATGACTGCCATCTATAATATTTTAGGTGACAAAAATCAAGAAACATATAAACCTAAATCAGTTGCTGGATGTATTTACACTAATCCAGAAATCGCATTCCTTGGAATTACCGAAGAAGAAGCTCGTGCTCAAGGAAAAGATGTCCTTACTTCAAAATACTTATTTGAATACTTAGGAAAATCAATTGCTGCAGTTAATACCCAAGGATTTATTAAGCTTATTATTGATAAAGAATTTGGTGAAATTTTAGGAGCATGAATTGTTGGTGCTCATGCTACTGATTATATTTCAGAAATTGCTTTAGCAATGGAGCAAGAAATTACTGTTAATGAAATTGCTAAAACAATTCACCCTCACCCAACATATGGAGAAATTATTTGAGAAGCCGCTCGTTCAGCAAGTCTTAAACTTTCGCTTGCTAAACTTAGAGCAAAATAATCTTTTTCTTAGGTTAAACTTATTATAAATTAGAAAAAACGCAACTTTATTTTGCGTTTTTTTCTTCTTTTTTAGAGTTTTATTTTACGTTTATACAAGTGTACGCAAAGAGAATTTTTAATCATATGGAAAAGTATCCATATTTAAAAAATACCATCAATTTTTTTAAAAAAAGCATACTAAATAAGGTAAAATATTGGTGGATAGTGGGAGGAAGTGGTATGTATGGACAACACACACGAACTGTTGATGATAAAAACCGTGTGGTTTTGCCGCCTGTTTTTAAAGAATACCTAGGTAGAAGTTTTTTTATAACTATCGGACTTGATCAAAATTATGAGCTCCGTAGCCAGGAAAACTTTCTTGCTTATGTTCAACAGCTCCAAAGTAAATCTCAATTTAACCAAAAAGTGAGACATTTTACTCGAATTATTATGTCCAACGCTTTCGAAGCATCACTTGATAAGCAAGGAAGAATTTCACTTCCAAAGTTTATTATTGATAAGCTCGCTATCCAAAAAGAAGTTGTTTTTGTGGGAACCGGATCAATTATTGAACTTTGATCAAAAGAAAGTTTTGAGGCTTTTGAAAGTCAGTATACTGAAGGAGATCTTGCGAATTTAGCTGAAGAAATTTCAGAATTATAAAATTATGGATAAATTACATTATTCAGTTCTTTTAAAAGAAACAATTTCTGAATTAAAGATT
Source organism: Mycoplasmopsis sturni DSM 22021 (assembly GCF_000701485.1). Lineage (GTDB taxonomy): Bacteria > Bacillota_I > Bacilli_A > Mycoplasmatales > Metamycoplasmataceae > Mycoplasmopsis > Mycoplasmopsis sturni. The sequence continues at coordinate 235,191 of NZ_KL370785.1, read as the reverse complement.
CAACCTAATGGTATTTATGTTGATTTAACTCTGGGCATGGGTGGGCATTCAGAATCTATTTTAAAACATTTAACAACTGGAAAATTGTATGCTTTTGACAAGGATGATTTTGCTTTAGAGTATTCTAGCAATCGCCTAGCAAAAGTATCGCCTAATTTTGAGTTAATTAAAAGTGATTTCAAGGATATAAAATCAGAATTAAACAAAAGAGGAATTTTCCAAGTTGATGGAATCATAGCTGATTTAGGTGTTTCATCACCGCAAATTGATCAAACAGAGCGAGGTTTTAGTTATCTGAGAGATGCTAAACTAGACATGCGTATGGATCAACAGCAAAGTCTGAGTGCTTATGAAATTGTCAATAATTACAGTGAGGAAATGTTGGCGAAGATTTTATGAGATAATGCTGATGTAAAGCTTGCTCGGCAAGTTGCGAAAGCTCTTGTAAAAGCTCGTCCAATTAATACTACATTGGAGCTTGTTGATGTAATCAAAAGTGCATACCCTGCCAAATTATTGAAACAAAAGAATCCTTCCAAGGCTATTTTTCAAGCAATCCGGATTGAAGTTAATAACGAACTAGAGTCCCTTAAAAACATGCTTGTTGATGCTGTTGAACTTTTAAAACCTAAAAGTCAACTAGCTATTATCACGTTTCACTCTTTAGAAGATAAAATTGTGAAAAATTTCTTTAAAAACCTAATTGAGGATAAAAATCCAACGAAAATGCCTATTATCGTAACTAAAAATTACGTGGCTAAACAGTTTAAACCTTCAAAAGAAGAATTAGAACAAAATTCTCGTTCTAAAAGTGCAAAATTACGAGTGTTATACAAGCAATAATAATAGGAGAGGGAAATGAATTTGAGTGTTGCAAATGTTTATCTTGGCCTAAATAAGATACACTTTATTTTGGTTAAAGAAAATAATGGGGATTATTTTCTTGACAAACAGATAGGTGAGTTATTTTTTGATTATCAAAATAAAAACGAACTTCAAAAACATTTGTATAAAATCGCTCAAGTTTTAAACTCTCTTGAAAGCAAACCTAATTTAAATCTTATTTTAGATGATGATTTTTTCACAACTTTAAATTTTCATACTTATAATACATTTATTCAACATGGTGAAATTACTAATTTTGAAAACTTTAATATAAAACAACTCATCATCAACAATATTGAATATCAGACACAAAAAAATGATTTACATTTGTTAGGTGAAATCATTAACTATGAATTTATTTTGTCTTGAAAAGGAACTACTAAAACTTATTATCAATTTCCTTACTCACGGAAATTTGAGAAGCTTAAAGCAAGAAGTTCTTATTTTACAATTGCAAATACAGATCCTAATTATGAACTTTTGAGTTGATTCCTTGCTTTACCTAACAACAAAGTTCATATTATTTTAAAAAGTCAAATCTATGCTGCTTTAATGACAGAAAGCAACTTGAATCTTTCAGTAGATATTAATGGCAATTACTTTACTTTAAGTTTAGTTAAAAATGGTGCTATTTTAAAATATGAAAAATTAATAGTGGGTACTAATAATTTAATTTCAGATGTAGCAACTATTTTAAATAAATCTCAAAATTTGGTATTGCCACAAATTAATTATGTGCTGAATTTTGCTAACCCCAAGATGCTTTCTGATTTGAATCTTAAATTAGTCGCAAATGAGGTTGATACTTTCTTAAAAATGTTAACCTTAACAATTAGTGATTTTGTTAATCAAAATACTATAGATTCTAAAAGGTTAAATAGTGTTTCTTTTAGTGGTGAATTAGAATCACTTAATAATCGTTTACAGAGTTTATCTTATTTTGAAAAACTAGGATTTACTAAAGTTGGTGTTCGCACTAATAAAAAAAGTATTTACCAAATTCAAAACACCATTTCAGGAGCTATATTTTTTGTTAATTCTTTTATTAACAATCAACAAAATCCAACCAATACAATTTCAAGTCATTTCGACTTACCACAGAAAAAGCAAAAATTCTTCTTTAAAGAATTATTTGCCTTTAAAAAACTCATTTAATAATTTTAAGAAGGAGAAGATTATGTTTGATCATTTAAAAGACCAACAACATCAACAAATTAAAGAATTGAACAATCAAGAGAAAGAAAAAATCCATGATGAAAATATCGCCGAAATTGTTTTAAAAGTTGTCGGTATTGGTGGTGCCGGAAACAATGCGATTCAAATGATGGATAAAACTAACTTTCAACATGTTGAATTCATGGTCGCAAACACCGATGCACAAGCATTAGCAGTTAATGATTGTGAAACACAAATTGCTTTAGGAAAAGGTAACCGTGGACTTGGTGCTGGATCTGATCCTGATCGTGGTGCTCAATTAGCTAGCGAAAGTGCCGAAGAAATCAAAGAAAAACTTAAAGGTGCTGATGTGGTGATCATCGCTGCAGGTCTTGGAGGTGGAACCGGAACTGGAGCTGCTCCTGTATTTGCTGAAATTGCTAAAAGCTTAGGTGCCTTAACTATTGCAATTCTTACGACGCCATTTATGTACGAAGGCCCAAAACGTCGTAGATACGCCAGAGAGGGAATCAAGAACATTGCAAAACATGTCGATTCATACATTGTCCTTTCAAATGATAAGTTAGTTGAAAACTTCCAAGACATTCCAGTTGAAGATACTTTTCAACTTTCAAATTTAACCCTTAAAAATATTATCCTTGCTTTACATGATATTTTATATAGAGTTGGAAAAATTAATATCGACTTTGAGGATGTAAGAAAAGTCTTAAGTAATGCTGGACTTACAATGGTCGGAATTGGTTCTGCAACCGGAAAAGATCGTGCTACCAAGGCTGTTGATCGAGCTTTTGAACAAGATCTTTACGATCAAAGAATTAAAAAAGCATCCAAAATTATTGTCAATATTCAATATGATAATAAAACACCATTAAAAGAAATCAACACAGCAACCGAACGTGTTTATCAATTATTTGGTGCTTCTTATGATGATGACGATGAAGATTTCGAGGTTATTGTAGGACAAGAACCTGTTGAAATTTCAAAAGATGAAGCAGAAATTTTTAGAGTTTCTGTTATTGCAACCGGAACTAACGATCCTAAAGTAAGAACTTTAGTTCTTGATAAATCAAATGACAAAGAATTTGATGAGGAAGTTAATCAAACTAAGGTAGAAGAGAAAGTTGAAGAAGAATCTTTGCTATCTAATGACTTTCACGAAAGTGAAAGTCCCAACTTCATTGAAGAAGTTGTTGAAGAACCAAAGAAAAAAATTATTGAACCAATTTACACTTATAATGAATATCAGCAACAAGAACCAGAATCTGTTGTAGATTTTGAAGAACATGATTCACAAATTGTCTCTCAAGAAATCGTAGATGATCACTATGAAAATTCAAAAGAGACTCAAAAAGAATATGTTCTTAATTACCAAAGTTTAGAAACTCAAAAAGAACCAGAGAAGGAATACATCGAAGAACCATCAGATGAAATTCCTTCTAAATATGAAAATTACGAAAGCATTTTCTCAAAAAGTAATACTAATGAATATCAAAGCATTAGTCAAACTTCAGAGGGAACTACTAAAGAATTTAATAACATGTTTAGTTTTTCTAAAGATAAAGGTGAAAATACCCAAGAAGTGGGTAGAAAAAGTTTTTGAAGTAGAATTACTGGAAAATAAATTTTTAAAACACCAATTGATGTCTTAGAAAATAAGGATTTAAAAATCTTTTTAGTTAATTTACCAAGAAAACATAATTAAGCTACAATGACGGTTGTAGCTTAATTACATAAAATGAAAAGCTCCTAAAAAGGAGCTTTTTCTTATGCAAATTTAATTGGAAAAATATTTTCTGTTTTTGAATCGTTACTTTTTGTTAATTCTTGGTATTGTTCTTTAGTTAAACCAATAAAGTAACTTAAGGTAATATTGTCTAAATTTAGTCCTTTTTTACTAAGGATAACATACTCTTTTTGGAATTGATCTGGATTTACTAATTGCAATTCTTCTGCTAAAGCATAGCTTTTATTTTTTAAAAGAATTTGAGGTGTTAAAGTTAAGGTTTCTTTTTCAACAGCAGGAATAAAATTACTTTGAATAATTGAAAAGCTTGTAATTTGGCTTAACGTTGCTGCTTCATTAGCATGAGCAGGATCGCTTAGGTAATTATTTAAATACTCATTAAATTGCTGATTTTCTTGAATTCCATTGAAATTTAAGAAATTTTGAATATCTTGTAATGAAAGGCTAAATTTAATAATATAGTCACCTTTTAATGTATCAAGTTGTTTTGAAAGTTTCTTTTGGTATAGATCGCTTTCAAAGTCATCCTCTAATGTTGGTAATGTTCCGTTTTGTTCTTTTTTATATACTGTAAGCGGAATTTCTTTGGAAACTTCTTGGTTTTGGCTAATTAATCTTGATTTTAGAAAATGATCAACTTTTAAGTCATTATCATATGAATAACGTGAAAAGAATTGGTTGTGATCTTGTTTAATAAAACCTTGAACAAAATCTTTATACTTAAATCAATCAAAAGGTAAATGATCAAGTTCTTCTTTTGGAATTTCATTTTGAAAATCTACTAAGTTAAAGTAAGAATTAGAATCGGTTTCTCAATATACAAATGAATTTTGGTGCTCTATTTGACGACCTTCAAAGATTATGGAGTTAATTTGTTCTTTTCACTGATTTGTAAAGTTCTTAGTCTCTTCAATTACTTTTCCAAGATCTTCATTAACTTGAATTTCTTTTAAGAATGAATCATTGTTGCTTAGATTTTTTTTGTTATCTTGCATAGCTTGATCAATTTTAGTTTTAATTTCTTGGAATTTCTTGATAATATCTTGGGATTTATTTTTTGAATCTTCAATGAATTTTCTTTGCTGATCGTTTAATTTGTCTTTATAGAACTGTTGTTGAAGTTCAATTGCAGATTGAAGTAATTCAACTCGATAAATTCAAACAAAAAGATAAATATCAAATTGACCACGGAAATAATCATTATAAAGATTTTGATATTCTTGAGTGTGAACTAAACCTTCTTCTGAGTGTTGAGTAAGTGATTCAACTCACATTTCAGCACTTTTAGTTAATTGGTTTGTCCCATTAAGAAAATCAATAATTTGTCCGCTTTGTAAATATCAATTAATTTGAGAATCCATCTTATCTTTAAGTTCATTTGCTTTTTCTATTTTTTCTAAGCCTTCATTAATAATAGTTAAAACTTGGTTTTTGGCTTGTTTGATTTGACCTAGAATATCATTAATTTGACTTTGGAAGTGTTCTTTATTATTATCATTGACTTTATTACCAAAAGCAAAAGCATCTTTAAAGAACTTATTAATTTGCTCGTTGTATAAATTTAGTTCTTTGGCAATTTCTGAATTAGCAACGATATTGTTAGTGTCCTCATCGTTTTTATTTTTATCCGAATTATCTGTTTTATTAGCTTCAGTGGTATTATTGGTTGTATTAGCGCAAGAAATAATGGCCATTGGTGAAGCAAGAGTGATTATAGGAAAAATGGTTTTCCATAATTTTGTAAAGTTAGGTTTTGATTTCATAAGCTTATTTTAGCAAAATTAAGGTATAATATAAAATATTATTATTTTTTATATTTTTTGATAAAATACATACATTTTTGGAGGTTTATATGCTAAAAAATTATGATCACAAATTAGTTGAAGCTGGTATTGAAATCAAATGAAGAACAAAGGGATATTTTTCAAATCATGACCCTAAAAAGCAACCATTTTCAATCCTTATGCCTCCTCCAAATGTAACCGGAAAATTGCACCTTGGACATGCTATTGATATGTATATTCAAGACACAATTATTCGTTATAAAAAACTTAAAGGCTTTGATGTAATGTGACTTCCTGGGATGGACCACGCAGGAATTGCAACTCAAAGTAAAGTGGAAGATGTTTTATATAAAACTACTGGACAAACAAGACATGATTTAGGCCGTGAAGCTTTTGTTAATAAGATTTGAGAGTGAAAAGATGAATATGCTTCCATTTTTAAAGAACAATGAGCTAAAATTGGTCTTGCGTTAGATTATTCAAAAGAACGTTTTACTTTAGATGCTAAAGCAAACCAAGCTGTTAATGATGTTTTTATTGACTTATATAATAAAGGCTTTATTTACCGTGGAGCAAGAGCAATTAGTTGAGATGTTAAATTGCAAACAGCTATTTCAAATATTGAAGTAATTAATGAACCCACTTTACAAAAAATGTATTATATTAAGTACTTTTTAGAAAATTCAAATGATTATTTAACGATCGCTACTGTAAGAACCGAAACTTTATTAAGCGACGTTGCGGTAGTTTTTAATCCTAATGATGAGCGTTTTAAACATTTAGAAGGATCATATGTAATTCACCCACTAACTGGTGAAAGATTACCTATTATTGGACATGAGTATGTTGATCCTGAATTTGGAACAGGATTAATGAAGCTTTCAGCGCATGCAGAGGCCGATATTAATATTATTCAAGAACTGGGAATGGAGATTCGTGAGACTATTGATAAAAATGGACTCATTAATGCGCCAAAAAGCCAATTTGACAAATTAGAACGTTTTGATGCAAGAGTTAAAATTGCTCAATATTTACTTGAAAATAACTTTATTGAAAAAGTTGAAGAAGTTGTATCTAATGTTGGAGTTAGTGATCGTTCAAAAACTCCTGTTGAAATTTTGGTTTTACCACAATGGTTTGTTAAAATGAAACATTTTGCTAAATTAATTTTAGAAGATATCAAGTCTGACAAAGGTGTTAAATTTTATCCAAAACGTTTTGAAGAAACCATGATTAAATGAATGGAAAACATTCATGATTGAAATATTTCGCGTCAATTATGATGAGGACATCAAATTCCTGCCTGATATGATGCTAATGGAAATATTAAAGTGCAACAACAAAGTCCAGGTAAAGGGTGAGTACAAGATCCTGATGTACTTGATACTTGATTCTCGTCAGGAATTGCTCCTTTTAGCTTCTTAGGATGACCTGAAAAAACCAATGATTTAAGTCGTTATTATCCATTCTCGTTATTAGTTACTGGGTATGATATTATCTTCTTTTGGGTAGCTAGAATGTATTTCTTTGGTAAAGAATTTATGGATCAAAAACCTTTTGAAAGAGTGCTTTTACATGGGTTGATTCGTGATGAACAAGGTCGCAAAATGTCTAAATCTCTTAATAATGGAGTTGATCCAATGGATATGGTTGAACAATACGGTTCAGATTCATTAAGATGATTCTTAATCACTAACACTTCACCAGGAATGGATATTAAATTCTCAACTGAGAAAGTTCAGTCTGCTTGAAGAATTAACAATAAGCTATGAAATATTGCCCTCTTTATTAATTCGATTCAAGGAGAATCAGCGCAAACAAGCGATGCTGACTTGTGAATTGAAAATCAATTAGCTAAATTACAAGCAACTATTGATAAAGCGATGGAATCTTATGAATTTGCAATTATTGGTTCTGAAATTCAAAGATTTTTATTTACTGATTTAAGTGGTTGATATATTGAAATGATTAAAAATAATCCTTCAAAAAGTCATGCACTTAAAATCTTACAAAAAGTGCTTTTAGTTTTACATCCATTCTTGCCATTTATTACTGATAAGATTCACTCAGAATTATTCAATAGTGAGTTATTGGAACAAAAAATGGAAATTCAAACTCATGAAAATGTTGCTTATATTGATCAAGTAATCCAAATTGTAACTGAATTGCGTAAATATCGTGAAATTAACGAAATTTCAAAGAAAGAGATCTTAAATTATTGTTTAGAGCAACCAATTAGTGATTTAATGATTAAGATTATCAATACAATGGCTTTTGCTAACTATTTGGACAATAAAGATTTTTTAATTGCCCTTAATAATAACAATCTTTATATTCAAGTAGATCAAGCATTAAAAGAAAAAAATAAAGCTCTTTTATTGGAAAAAATCGAATTTACTAAAACTGAAATTAAACGTGCTCAAGGAATTTTAGCTAATGAAAAATTTGTATCTAAAGCACCAAAGGAAAAAGTTCAATCCGAAAGAGACAAACTTACTAAATACCAAGAAGAATTAGAAAAATATCAGAAGGAGTTAACATGCAAATACTAAGTGGAAAAGAATTAGCAAAAAGAGAACTGGATAAACTAAAACAAGAGCTTGCTGATTTAAACTTAATTCGTAAACCAAGATTGGCCATTATTCAAGTTGGAGATAATCCAGCTTCAAATAAGTATGTTGCTCAAAAACTTAAAAAATGTGAGTACGTAGGAATTGAAGGAAAACTTTTTAAATACCCAGAAAACATTAGTCAAGATCGTTTATTAAAGAAAATGGATGATATTAATGAATGAGCTGATGGTGTTATTATTCAATTGCCACTTCCTAAACACATCCCAGCACAGGTTATTTTAGATGCAGTTCCTTATGAAAAAGATGTTGATGGTTTATCAACGCGTAATGAATTTAATTTATATAACGATGCAGGAAAACACTTTGTACCAGCAACAGCAAGAGCTGTTTTGGAATTAATGGAAGAATATAACATTGATGTTCAAGGGAAAAAAGTTTGTGTTGTAGGAAGAAGCCATTTAGTAGGAAAACCACTTGCACACATTATTAAGCGGCGTGATGCTGGAATGGCTACTTTTGACGAAAATACCGGAATTAAAGGTATTGAAAGTGGTGATATTTTAATTGTAGCCATTGGAGTAGCTAAATATATTAAAGCCGAAAATGTTAAAGAAGGTGCCATTGTTATTGATGTAGGAACTAATTTAGATGATAAAGTAACCGATGAAATTTGTGGTGATGTAGATTTTGAAAGTGTTAAAGATAAAGTATCAGCAATTACCCCTGTTCCAGGTGGTGTAGGTCCAATGACTGTTGTTTGTTTATTAAAAAACTTAATTGATACTTTAAAATAAAAATAGGAGAAAATTATGAGAAAAATTGCTATATTAACTTCTGGTGGAGATGCACCAGGGATGAATACCGCTGTGGCAGCAATTACTAAAGCTGCTAAAAGATATGATTTAGAGCCTTATGTTGTTTTAGAAGGATACAAAGGTCTTTATCATGATCAAATTATTAAAGCTGATTCATTAGAGCTTGAAACTCTTTCCTCACAAGGAGGAACAGTTATTTATTCAGCTCGTTTCCCAGAATTTAAGAACCCAGAAATTCGTGAAGTTGCGATTCAAAACCTTAAGAATCGTAATATCGATTCCCTTGTTGTTATTGGGGGAGATGGTAGCTATATGGGAGCTCAAAAACTTCATGAATCAGGTGTAAAGACTATTGGATTGCCAGGTACTATTGATAATGATATTGCTTCAAGTGATTTTACTATTGGATATGATACAGCTTTAAATACTGTGGTAGAAGCTATTGATAGAATCAGAGATACCGCAAGAAGTCACCAAAGAATTATGATCGTTGAAGTAATGGGAAATATGTGCGGTGATTTAGCACTTTATGGTGGTTTAGCTGCTGGCGCTGAAATTATTGCAACAAGTGATTACAAACCAAGTATTGATGAAATTGCTCAAAAAGCACTTGAATTAACTAAACAGCCAGGTCGTAGAAGCATCATTATTGTAGTATCTGAAAAATGCTACGATATTGTTCAAATGCAAAAACAAGTTGAGGCAACTACCGGATGAACAACCCGTTCAAACCCTTTAAATCACATTCAACGTGGAGGAAGACCTACAGCTCAAGAGAGAATTTGAGCATCATTAATGGGGATTAAAGCAGTAGAATATATTGTTGAAGGTAAAAGTGGTTTAGCTATTGGTGTACTTAATAATGATATTGTTGGAACACCTATTTTAGAAGCTTTAAGTATGATAAATAAAGGTAAAGAAAAAGCCCAAGAAAGAGCTATTAAGTTCAATAAAATTAATCAAAGTAGATAAAAAACCTAAGTTGAACTTAGGTTTTTCTTTCTTTATTTATTTTTTAAGAATAAAATACTTGGATTATTAAGTTTTATTTATTTGTATTACTTAAGTTGTCTTTATTATTCTTTGTTCTTTTCTTATATACAAAATGTAATATAACCGCCAAAGTAAAGAATGGCAAAGCAATTATAATAGATCAAATTCAAGAAGGAATTTCATCTGATGGTTCTTCGTTTTTTTTGTTTTTTTGATCAGTTATTACTTTTTCATTTAACCCATAAAACTCTGATATTTTATTAATATAATCTATTTTTTCTTTATCATTTAAATTAGAGTTTTGGATATTTTTAACTTCTGAATCTAACAAAATAACTGGAATTTGATTTCTTTTTCTTGAGCTCTCTACTTCTTGAATATATTTATTTTGCTCTTCTTGAGTTAAGTTTTGTAAGTTATTAATTTTTGCCTTAGCTAAAATTTTGTGTATTAATCCTTCTTGGTTTGGATTTTGAATTCAAGTTTGGTAAATTTGGTTTTTATAACTATCTTTTTGATTGTTTGTTAATTTTTTTAATGAATCTAATAAAGAATTAGCGTATAACAATATAGGATTAAAATAAGGATTTCAAGAAACAATTTCTGATTTTAATGCATTTAAATAATTTTCTTTGTTGTCAAATTTAGGAATATTTTGAATATTGCTATAAAAAGCAATGTTTTTTGCTTTATATGAATCATTTAAATTATCAATAATTTGGTAATATGTGTTTTTATCTTCTCTTGGAATTAAATTGTTATTTAAAATACTTAATTTACTTCATAAAATATTTAATTGGACATAATTTGTAATTTTATTTAATCAAATATTTAATTGTTCAATTTTGTTTTGATTTAAAATAAAATAATCATTTAAAGCAAGATCTTTTATGATGCTTTTATAAACTTTGATAATGTTTTGGTTTAATTGGAAAGGATTTTGGGATTCATTTAAAATTTTATTAATTTCATCTTTCTTATCTTGGTTTATAAAATTAGCATATTTTAATCAACCTTGGTATTTACCATTAGCAACAGTTTCTTTTAGAGCCTTAAATATATTTTGATCAATTTTCCTTAGCGGTAAAGGATTAGATTTATCATCAATAAAAAGTGATTCCGGATTACTAATTTGCACATATCAATTATCTATTTGGAATTGGTGCCAAAATTTAAAAGAGTTATATGCTCAATTACTTTGTTCCAATAAGATATCTAATGATTCATTAGCATTTTTTTGTTCCTTTAAGATGGCAAAAGGAGCATTATCAATTAAATTACTAATTAAATGCTTTTGAATTTGTTTGGGTGATTTTAATTTTGTTGCTTGTCAATCTATCTTGATTTCTGGTCTTAACTTACTAGCATTTTCTAAATAAGCGTTAGTAATTATTTTTTTTCATGAATTAACATTTGTTGTTTGATTTAATTTTTCTAGATAATTATTGGCTTGTTCTTGGGTCAGATTGATTAATTTTTTATTAATTTGTTCTTCTAAATTACTTTTAAATATTTTCTTAAAATTTTCAAATATTTTATTTTCAATTACTTGTTTTTGCTGTTTTGATAAAGTGTCATATTTTAATTCATATTCAATTATTAAATCCAAGTTTTTTCGATCTAGTTCTTCTGATAAATATTCAGTTAAATAATTAGTTGATAAGTAGAGCAAATTCCTTAAAATAACATTAGCCAATTCAGGGAAATAATGTGCTTTATACATATTGTTATTATTATATTGTTCTATTGCTCTAGACAATTGATTGTAATATTGACTTGATTTTAAATCAGGAAATTCATTTGATAAGAAAGTAAGGATTCTTTCTTTTTGTTCTTCAGTAATTGTGCTGTCTTGATTTCCTGTTTTCATTACATAATCATTTAATGTCTTTTCAAAATTTTCAATGCTTGATTTTAAATTGTATTTTTTAATTACTTCTTCTAATTGCTTTTCGTTACTAGAGTTTTTAATGTCCTGTATATATTCTTGCTTGTCTAAAAATTTATCTTTAGCTAATAATAAAATATGATATTTTAAAGCCTCAAAGTATGAACTAGTTGATAAAAAGGATTTTACTTCTGCCTCTTTTTCTAGATTTGAATTATATTTAGTTTTAGTAGTTAATACAATATCATTATAAATTTTTGAAGCTGTTTCTATAGCTTTAGAAATTTCTAACATGAGGTCTTTGGAAGGTAGATTCTTATATTTAAGCAAGAAATCAAAAGGATCATAACTTTCGGATAAATAAATTGATGCTTGTTCCATTTTTAATTTAAATTCTTCTAAATTAGGAACAAGGTTTTCTTGTTTTTTCTTGATAAAATCATTATATTGTTTGCTTTTAAAATATTCCTTTAAGCTTTTTCTTATTGACTCTTGTTGTTTAAAATTTTGTTCAATTTTTTTAAGACCTTCAACATTATTGTTTTGAAGAATTTCTTTTCAATAATTAGATAAATTTGATGATTCTTTAGTTTGGTTTTTTAGATTTTGAATTTGATTTTTAAAATATTCTTTTTGTTTTGATGATAAATATTGTGATTGGTTAATTTGCTCATTTAAATCAATTTGTTTAGTTGAAGATTGTGCAGAAACAAAAACAATTGAACCTGCCAAAGCAGAGGGGAAGGTAATTAAATTTGTAATAAACTTTCTTGATCTCATAATATTCCTTTCTTTTTTAAAATGTTCTTTTCAAGCTATTAATTTAATTTAAGTTAACCCAATAATTAGTGTTATTACAAATCCAATAAAGTATCACAAAAAGCTTAATCAATAACATCAGTCCGTAATAATTCTTTTTTCGTTTAAAAAAGGGTTTTTCTTTTCTTCTAATAAAGATAAATAAATTTTCTTTTCTTCCTCGTTGAGCTTTTGGAATGTTTTTTTCTTGCGATACATGTTACGTAACTGGTCTGTTTTTCTTTTTCTTCGGATAAATCTTCGTAAAAATAGTGTAGCAATAATCATCAAAGCCGTCATTAAGAAACTTAATGCTAGCCCATTAATTAAGGCATTTTGAGAGTTTCATGCATTTGAAAAATAAAAAAGCAATAGAAAAACACAAAAAACAAGTAAATAAATCAGTGTTAACAAATAAAACCGAAATGTTTTAACCTCTTTTTTAAGAGTGTATCAAAGATACTGGAATAATTCAGTAAACATTAATTAGCCTCCTTTGATTTTAATACATATTGATTAGGGCTAACTTGAATATATTCATTAGAAGAATTTTTCATTAAATTATCAATTTGTTCAAAATTTTTATTTGTAGATTTAGGGTTAATTAAAATGCGCGAATACGGATGCATTGGATTATCGAAAATATCTTTTGTATTGCCTCTTTCGACAACTTTACCTTTATACATAATTACAAGTTTTGTACTTAAATACTTAACCATGTTTAAGTCATGAGCTATAAAAATCACAGATATTTCTTTTTTGGTGCATAAATCATTGATTAAGTTAATAATTTGGGCTTGAATTGATAAATCCAAAGATGAAATGGGTTCATCGGCAATGATGATTTTAGGTTCTACTATAAGAGCTCTAGCAATAGCTATTCTTTGTTTTTGACCACCACTAAAATCAGAAACTAAACGAAAAGCAAAATCACCTTCTAAACCAACATCTTCAAGAATTTTAAAAACTTTTTCCTCAATTATGTATTCTTTTAAAGCTTGTTTTTTCTTTCACAAAACTATTGCATTAGTTTCTGAGTGAATTGTTTTTAAATTTTTAAGTCAAAAATCATATTTGGAGATTCCGATAAATACTAATTTTTTCTCGATTTTTTTAATTAGTTCAATAGTTTTGTTTTTGAGTTCTAAAAATTCAAGTTTCTCGGCTTTTTTTAATTTAAATCTCCATAATTTAGGTTGTTTTTTAGTGGCGCTTTTATAAATATTTTCCAACTTTGTCGTTTTTAAATATCTTGAAATATTATTATATTTTTGGGTTGCATATTTTAAAGTATTAATTTCATCTAAAAAAAGATATATTTTTCCTAATTTATAGTTAAATTGTGTGTAAAAGTCTAAATAATTTTGGTAACTATTAATCTTGTAGCTGAGGTTTAAAAAGTCTTGATCAAAATTTTGAATAACGAATTGATTAAATTTACTAACTTTATCATTGTATAGTTCAAAACTAAAATTTTCATGCTCCAAAAGAATTTGTTCAATTTCTTTTGTATATTTTTTATGCACTAAAATAGGTTCTTTAAGGATGTTAAAAACAGTTTCATTTTGATTCAAAGAGCTATTAGGATCTTGAAAAACTACTTGTAAATTACGTCTTAGTTGTTTAATTTTTTCTTTATCTAAATTATTTTGTTTGTAGCTTATTCCATCTAGAATGAATTCACCTTCAAAATTGTTATACAAGAGTGATAAAATTTTGCCAATAGTTGTTTTTCCTGAACCTGATTCACCAATTAATCCAAGAATTTCGCTTTTATTAACTTCAAAAGATACATCGAAAATTCCTGATTGATTCTTTTGATTTTTTGTAAAAACCTTGCTTAAATTATTTACCTTTAATAACACAATGCTCCCTATATAATAAACTATTTTATTTTATTATATATTTTTTAATATATAAATTAACTTTATATCTATAATTTATAATATGCCTGAATACCCAGAAGTAACAGTTGTTCGTAAAACTCTTCAAAATGAAGTTAATGGACGAACAATTATTGATATCAAAATTTGAGATAATAAATTCGTAAAAAATGCAAGTGCAAATGAATTTATCAATTATTTAAAAGGAGAAAAAATTCTTGATGTTTCTAATACTGGAAAATTTTTAGTTTTTCAGTTTAGTAATCAAAAAAGAGTCATTTCGCATCTAAGAATGGAAGGAAAATATTACATTCGTGATGCTGAAATTTTAGATAAATATCATTTTAAACATGACTACTTATATTTTTATTTAGATAACAATAAAGTTTTATGTTACAACGATACTCGTAAATTTGGTAGCTTTGAAATATGAGACCAAAGCCAACAAAACCAAAGCATTTATCAATTAAAAAATCTAGCGCAACTTCCCAAAGACGTTGATATAGAGGCACTTTATGCAAAGTTACAAAAATCAAATAAGTCAATTAAAACCATTCTTTTAGACCAATCGCTTGTTTTAGGGATTGGTAATATCTATGCTGATGAGTCTTTATATGCTACTTGTGTCTATCCGATGACCAAAGCAAAAGATATTTCTAAAGAAAAATTACAAGAAATTTTAAATGCCGCTCAAGAGATTATGGATCGTAGCATTAAATTAGGCGGATCTTCTGTTCATACTTACAAAGCAGTTAATGGAATTGACGGAAAATTCCAAAATGAACTCAAGGTTTATGGACAAGTTAAAAATGTCTGTCTTAGATGTAAAAAAAGCGAAATTGTAAAAGTCAAACTTGATTATAAACCAAATGGAAGAGGTACTAGTTTCTGTCCGGTGTGTCAGAAAAATCCCTATGAAAACTAAACTTTATATAATAGTGGATATGCTTAAAGGATTTGCCGACTTTGGGCCTCTTGCTTCTTCAAATGTCAAAGCAATTGCAAATAATATTGCAAATTCTTTAGAGGATGTTAATCCAAATAACATTCTTTTTGTATGTGATGCACACCAAGAAGATGATCTTGAAATGAATAATTGACCAATGCATTGTCAATTAGGGAGTGAAGAATCAGAAGTTGTTGATGAATTGAAAAGTTTTGTTCTTGATGATCAGATCAATGTTCGTTATAAAAATACAACAAATGCTTTTTGAGATATTGAAAGTTCTCTTTGAGATAAATATGATAGTTTCGAATTAATGGGTTGTTGCACTGATATTTGTGTGTTACAACTAGCATTAAGTATGCGTACTTACTTTAATAAAATCAAAATGGATAAACCCATTATTATTGATTCTAAGTTTGTAGCAACTTATGATTCCCCTACTCATAGTGCAGCAGAATTTCAAGAAAAAGCATTAGAAATTCTTAAACTTGCCGGAGTGATTGTTAAATAGTGCATAAACAAATAGATTTACACGGCTTAATTTGGGAAGAAGCTCAAACTAAAATTCTCTTTTTAATTAGAGAACTTAAAAATGACCAAATTAATTCGTTTTTATTAATCACCGGTAATGGAACAGCGACATTACGTGAATTGGCTTGTGATATTCTTGAACAAAATGACATTACTTATCATTTGCAAAATAATAATGGTGCTATTTACTGCTATTTATCTATCAACAACAAAGCAGTTCCTAATTACAAATATGACGAACTTGTTTATGAAAAGGAAAACAATATCTTCTTAGATCAAGGGATCACAAATGAGGAAATTGATGATCTTTTCTCTATTTTTAAAAATAAAGTATAATAAAAATCTATGAAAAATATTTTTAAGAATGCTTTTAAAGACGCCAGAGGACACCTAAAAAAAGGTAACATCTTTATGTTGGCTGTTGCCTTCATTTTAGGAACTGTATTTGGTGCCTTAGTTAGTTCGTTTGCTAATGATATTTTAATGGGATTTATTAAGCATGTTGCAAATATCCCTGATAACAATGAATGAGTTGTTTCAGGTATGAATATTGGAAAATTCTTAGGAGCTTTAATTTATTTTGTAGTAGTTACTGCTTTTGTTTTCCTATTCTTATTTATTTACTTTTTAATAATTAGATACATCGCTTACCGTAAAGAACTTAAAAATCCAACTCCTGTTAAAGAACCAGAAGCACCAAAACCAACTACTGAAGAATTAATTTTAGCTGAACTTAAACAATTAAACGAAAAGTTAAGTCAAAAATAATTTTAAAAAGTTCAATAAGACCCTAAGAGATAACTTTTGGGTCTTTTTTTAACTTCAAGACCAAAATAAAATAAAAAAGTTTATAATATAAAATAAATATTTATTTATTTTAAGGAGCAACATGCTAAAAGTCATTTCTCATCCTCTAATTGAAATAAAACTTACAAAAATGCGTTCAAAAGACACAAGTCACTTAGAGTTTCGTAAAAACTTAAATGAAATAACTTCATTAATGGTTTATGAAATAATGCGCAATTACCAAACCAAAGACAAAAGAATTACCACTCCATTAAATCAGGAATTTATTGGTAAAACTTTTGATAAAGATGTAGTAGTGGTGTCAATTTTAAGAGCTGGTCTTGGTATGGTGGATGGAATCTTAGAATTAATTCCGCAAGCAAGAGTTGGACACATTGGGATTTATCGAAATGAAGAAACTTTACAGCCGGTGGAATATTTCTACAAAATTCCGCATGTTGATAAAGATTCCAAAATTATTGTTGTTGATCCAATGCTAGCAACAGGAAATTCAGCTGCTGAAGCTATAAAGCGACTTAGAGAAGATGGGTTTAAAGATATTGAATTAGTATGTTTGGTAGGGGTTCAAGTAGGAGTAGATACAATTGAAAAACAATTTGGCCAAGAATTTCAAATTTATCTAGCTTCTCTTGATGAAAAACTTAATAACCAAGGATACATTGAGCCAGGTCTAGGTGATGCTGGAGATAGGATTTTTGGAACTAAATAAATGAAATACTTTTTTGAAAAAAGTCCTGATTATAGTTCAATTAGTAAAATAGCTATTGCTGGAGTAATTTTATCTTTTGCTATTATTATTAGCTATTTATCAAGATTTATTCCTAATTTATTTGGGTTTTTAGGTCTTAATTTTAGTTTAATTCCAATTTTATTTGGCTTTTATGTTGTTGGTTGAGGATATGGATGAACTATTTTAATTGCTAATTTTATCATTACACCACTTTTAATAAGTGGAGGAGGATTAGCTATTGATTATTTAGGGAGATTTACTATTTTAGTAGTTCAATCTGCCTTTATAGTTACGCAAATTTATAGTTTTAAGTTTCTTTACCAAAAACAAAAAAACAAAAATGGTTTTGTTCTTGCGTATAATTGTTATTTAGCTAGCGGAGTTTCACATCCAAGAATAAATTTGCAAATACAAAGACATCACTATAATTATCTTTGAATCAATATAGTATCTTATTTTGTCTCAACTATGTTAGCTATGGTCGCTGCTATTGGTGCTATTTTTTTAGTTAATACCTTTTTTGTGAATTTAATTTATTTAAAATTATTTTGAAACATTAAGCCAAATTTATCAACTATGCTTCAAAATTATCAAAAAACTTTACGTCCACTCTTTTTAGGTATTTCAAATTATTTCCTGGGATCCTTTGTTATTTATGCTTCGTTTAATTTAATTAATTTAGCACTTAATTCTGTTATTTTAACTTTAATTTGAATTTTGGATTGAAAAACCAAAATTATTACTAACTACAAAAAGAAATACAATCATTATTATTAGGAGTCACTATGAAAAGAGATTATGAATTTAATATTATTGATGCTAAGTGACAAAATTATTGACTTGATCATAAAATGTATGAACCACAAGAAGATTTCACTTTACCTAAGAAATATATTTTAAGTATGTTTCCATATCCAAGTGGCAAAATTCATATGGGCCATGTGCGTAATTATTCAATTGGTGATGCTATTGCTCGTTATTATCGTCGTAAAGGTTATAATGTTTTCCATCCATTTGGGTGAGATGCATTTGGCTTACCAGCTGAAAATGCAGCTATTAAAAATAAGGTTCATCCAAAAAAATGAACATATGAAAACATTCATTCTATGAATCAAGAAATTAAAAAACTTGGTATTTCAGTTGCTTGAGATCATGAATTAATTACTGCTGATGAAAATTACACTAAATGAGAACAATTTATCTTTATCAAACTTTGAGAAAAAGGTCTTATTTACAAACAAAAATCTTCACTTAATTTCTGCGAAACTGATAATACTGTTTTAGCTAATGAACAAGTGCTTGATGGAAAATGTTGAAGATGTGATAATAACATTATTCAAAAAGAAATGGATACTTATTATTTAAGAATCACTGCCTATGCTGATGAGTTAATTGAAGATTTAAAAACTCTTGAAGGACATTGACCGCAACAAGTTCTTACTATGCAAAAAAACTGAATTGGAAGAAGCGAAGAATACAAGGTAACTTTTGATGTTACTAATTTAAAAAATAATGAAACCTTTCAATTAGATGTTTTTGAAGCAAGCAAAGACAATATTTTTAATGCTGACTTTCTTGCTTTAAGCAATAAGCACGAAATTGTTAAAGCTTTAAAAGAACAAAATTACTTTAATGATATTCAACTTCTTTTAATTGAAAAAATTTCTCAAAACTTTGCTAATAAAGTTTTTGGAGAAAAAATTGCTCTTAAATTACCATTAGTAGCCAAAAATCCATATACCGGTGCAAGCTTACCAATTTATATAGCTGATTTTGCAAGTATTCATGCTCATAAAGATGCTATGTTAGGAACGCATTTAAATAAAACCCACAAAGCCTTTATGGATACAAATAAAATTCCAAGTATTGAGCAAACTTCAAGTAACCATGATATTAAAATTCCTAAAGAAATTAAGTATAAACTTCGTGACTGAGGAATTTCTCGTCAAAGATACTGAGGGACACCAATTCCGCTTGTACATTGCTTAAAATGTGGCACTGTCCCTGAGGATTTAAATAAATTACCAGTTGCTTTACCGGCTAATGTTGAATTCACAGGACAAGGGAATCCTCTTGATTTTGCTCAAGAATGAAAAGAAACTACATGTCCTAAATGTGAAGGTCCAGTAACTAGAGAAACTGATACTCTTGATACATTTTTTGAATCAAGTTGATACTTTTTAAGATACTCAACTCCAAAAGATCTTCGTGAAGATCACTTGTTTGATTCTCAAAGAGTTCAATATTGAAATCAAGTTGATGAATATATTGGTGGAATTGAACATGCAATTTTACACTTACTTTATGCTCGTTTCTTTACCAAGGCACTTGCAGATTTAGGGTTTATTAATTTTAGAGAACCATTTAAAAACCTTCTTACTCAAGGAATGGTCCTCAAAGATGGTGCTAAAATGTCTAAATCAAAAGGTAATACTGTTGAACCATCAGAAATGATTGCCAAATATGGTGCCGACACAACAAGATTATTTATTCTTTTTGCTGCTCCACCAGCAAAAGAACTTGAGTGAAGTGATGCCGGAATTAATGGATCATTTAAGTTTGTGAAACGTCTTTGAGAACGTTCTTATGAAATTGATTCAAGCTTAGATTTTAAAAACATTGATCATTCAAGCTTAAATCAAGACGAAAAACAAGCAAGATACAAATTGTATTTAGGATTAAAGAAAGAAAAAGAAATTTTTGAAGATAAAGAAAGTGAATATTCATTTAATACTTTAATTTCGTGAACTATGGAAACTTTAAATGCTTATGATAAAGTTAGTGATCCTAAATTAATTACTGAAATGTTTTATGTTGTCTTACACATTTTAGAACCATTTATTCCACATATTGCATGAGAATTATCAAAAGAACATTTTAATTTAGAAAATTTAACTGATTTTACAATTGATGATGCTGCACTTGAGGTTTCAACAGTAACTTATGCAATTACAATTAACGGTAAAGTACGCGCGGAAATAACCGTTAACAAAAATACCCAAAAAGAACAAGTTATTTTATTAGCTAAAGAAAGCACGCAAAAATGACTTGAAGGAAAAACAATTATTAAAGAAATTTTTGTTCCACAAAAATTAGTTAATTTAGTAATTAAATAAAGGAGAGAAAATGAACTTTTCAAACCCAAAAGATAAAGAACAAAAAGGATTCTTGTATATTACAACCGAAATTAGCAATATAAATTATCCTGAGGGAATTGGACAACTTTTTATAGATGGAAATTTTATTAGTCCCGAAGATTATGATCGATTATTAATGTTTAAGTATTTACTTGAAAAAACACCATTAGACAAGCGTAATAAAATTAATGAATACGATGATGTTTTAGTTATTTTATATCGTAGTTTTAATGTCGAAGAATTCAAAGGGCAAATTCAAGAAATTCAAGGGCATTTAGTTAATGATCGGCCAATGGATATGGCAATTGAAGAAACTGAAGCTAGTGAATATATGATTTTTAATACTGGTTTAGCAGTTCGTGTGCTTAATATTGAATTTAAAGATCGTCGTTGTGTAATTACTTACAAAGGAGTTGCTCCATTTATGTGCGACTCAATTACCAACAAAACAGTCACTGGCGAAGTTAATTTCTGAGAACAAATTAACACTACAAATCCTGATAAACTTAACCAAGAAGCACTTAATGTTATTCAAAATAATCTTGCATACGGAGATTTAGATATTAATACTGCACTTAATTCTGATTTATGAAGTCGCACTGAAGAACTACAATCAATGGGAATTTTAAAAACCACTGAAACATTTGTAGAAAACCCTGTAACAAGAGAAAAAGAATATCTTAGAAAAATGATTTTTAATGACAAACCATTTTTAGTTTATAGCGATCCAGAAAACCAATCTGTTTTTTGAACTTTTGAAGATTATAAAGCACTGATTGAAAAATACATTAAGCAAGAGAAGTTAGTAGCTGAAGATAAAGTGTATCTTGCTAAACTCCTTACTTTATTTGGTGTTCTTTCAGATGCAGCCATTCCTCCAATTTTTAAATATAAATTGTTACATGATTTTAATTTAGAATCAATTAAAGAAATTGAAAAAATCTTATCTCATGCTATGTCGATGATGCTTGAAAATGAGGTTTCTCTTGATAAAGTAATTGCAAACCGTTTTCAAAATCAACAAGAAGAATACATGATTAAGGAAAAATATAAAATCCTTAAAGAAACCGTTGAAGGAAATCAAGAAAAAGACGAATACCAAAAAACAATTGCTAATAAAACTCTTTCAAAACGTTATCCAAGTTTTATTCAAAAATCAATTGCCCAAGAAGAACAACGTCTTAGTGAAATGATGAGCTCTTCTCCTGATGCTAATATTGCTCGTACTTACATTGAGTTATTGAAAAAACTTCCATGAAGACTTACACAAAAAGAAAAAATTGATATTCATACTGTACAAGAGATTCTTGACAAACATCACTATGGTTTAGATGATGTTAAAGAAAGAATTATTGAGCATATAGCCTTATTAATTAAAGCCAAAAGGGTTGCTAAAGAAACCGAACTAAAACGTTATTCAGTTGATGATCAAACTGAAATTGATATGAATTTATTCAAAGAAAAAGAAGAAGATACTTATCAATTTAACAATACTCCAATTATTACTTTAATTGGTCCTCCAGGAACTGGAAAAACTTCTTTAACTAAAGCCATTGCTGAAGCATTAGGAAGAAAACTTATTAAAGTATCACTTGGTGGTGTGCATGATGAATCAGAAATACGTGGACATAGAAGAACTTATGTTGGAGCTATGCCTGGAAAAATCATCAAAGCAATTATGAAAGCTAAAGTTTCTAACCCGGTGATTTTACTAGATGAAATTGACAAAATGGCCATTGGCTCAACCAATAAAGGAGATCCTGCTTCAGCAATGCTTGAAGTTCTTGATCCTGAGCAAAATACTAAATTCCAAGATAACTATCTTGAGCATGAGTATGATCTTTCAAAAGTCATTTTCATTGCAACAGCTAATTATTATGAAGGCATCCCTGAAGCCTTACTTGATAGGGTAGAATTAATTGAAGTTCCTGCTTATACATTAAGTGAAAAATTACAAATTGCTCGCACACACTTAATTCCAAAGGTAATTGAGCAAGCATACATTAGTGCGGAATTATTCCAAATTAGTCAAGAGCATTTAGAATTTTTAATTTCACGCTATACACGTGAAGCTGGAGTCCGTGGACTTAAAAAAGTACTTGATAAAATTGCACGGAAAATTTCTAAACAAACTGAATTTGATCCAAGCATTAAAGAATTTGTCATTACACCAGAAATTTTAGAAGAATTTTTAGGACCAACAATTTTTAACCAAGATCCTAAAGATGAAGCATATGTACCAGGAGTGGTTAATGGGCTTGCTTATACTTCATATGGAGGTTCAACCTTACAAATTGAAGTTGATATTTATCCAGGTAAAGGCGAATTAAAATTAACCGGTTCTTTAAAAGATGTAATGAAAGAATCAGCGTTAATTGCTCTTTCATACGTACGGGGAAATGCTAAAGAATTTGGTATTGAAGAATTTGAATTTGATGATAAAACCATTCATATTCACGTTCCTGAAGGAGCAACTCCAAAAGATGGACCAAGTGCTGGGGTAACTTTTACGACTGCGATTTTATCTTCAATTAAAAATATTTCAATTCCAACTAATTATGCAATGACCGGAGAAATTACACTTCGTGGAAGAGTCCTAGAAATTGGTGGACTAAAAGAAAAATCTTTTGCTGCTTACCAAAACGAAATTAAGTATGTTTTTATTCCTAAAAACAACCAAAGAAATTTACAAAAAGTTCCACAAGAGGTTAAAGAAAAACTTACCTATATTCCGGTAGAAAACTATCAAGATATCTACGAAGTTTTATTTGAAAACAAAAAACCAAAAAAAACTATTACAACTAAATAAAGCCACAAAAGGTGGTTTTATTTTACAACTGAAAAAAAATCTTAAATTCATGGTAAAATAATAAAAATTAAAATAATTAGGAAAATATGAGCAAAATTACTACATATAAAGGTCTAGAACCTATTTATAATAAAGAAAAAGCTTGAGCATACATCAATGAAATTGAAACCTTTTTAAAAGAAAAAGCTCAACAAGCCAATGCAAGTGGGTTTATTGTTGGAATTAGTGGTGGAATTGATTCATCACTTGTGTTTTCGCTAGCCAAACGTGTTTTTCCAAATAATACTTTAGGAATTGTTATGCCGGTTAAACAAATGACCGCAAGCGATTTATCAGATATTGCTGAACTTGAGAAGGCTCAAAATGCCAAATTCCAAACTGTTGATTTAACTCAAGTATTTCAAGCATTGCAACAACAATTGCTTTTAAATAATCATTTAGCGCTTTCAAATATTAAGCCACGTTTAAGAATGACTACCTTATATGCTTTAGCACAGGAAAACAATTCGCTTGTGCTTGGTACAGATAATGCCGATGAAGTTTATGTGGGATATTTCACTAAATTTGGTGATGGAGGTGCTGATTTATTACCAATTAGCAAACTTACTAAAGGAGAAGTTAGATTTTTAGCTTCATTAGTTGGCGTGCCTGAATGCATTTTAAATAAAGCTCCATCAGCTGGGCTTTGAGAAGGCCAAACTGATGAAAGTGAATTAGGATTTAGTTATGCTCAACTAGACTTTTTCCTTAATCATTTAGATAATTTTGAATTAATTAAGCAAAACCTTGAACCACAAGTTATTGACAAAATTCAAACTTTACACTATAAAACAGAACACAAACGTCACTTACCACCTACACCAAGTGATGTTAAATAAAAAAGGAGATAATTATGGCTGGACATTCACACGCAGCTAATATTGCCCACAGGAAGGGGGCTCAAGATGCCGCTCGTGGAAAAGTTTTCCAAAAACTTTCAAAGGAAATTTATGTAGCAGCATCACTTGGAGGGCCTGATCCAGATAATAACCCTGCTTTAAAATTAGCTATTGCCAAGGCAAGAAGTAAGAATATGCCTAAAGACAATATTGAAAGAGCTATTGCTAAAGCTAAAGGAGATAAAAACTCAAGCTCATACGTAGAAACCATTTTTAATGCTACCGTTTCTGGTGGAGCCGTTTTTATTGTAGTAACTCTTTCTGATAATATTAACCGTGTTACTTCAAATGTGCAATCATACTTTAATAAGCAAAATGGACAAATGGGAAAAACCAATTCGATTCCATTTGCTTTTGATAAAAAAGGTGTTATCGAATTTGCAAAAGGTAACATTGATGAAGATGAACTTATGCTTATTGCACTTGAAAACGGAGCAGAAAATATTGAAAACAAAGAAGAATCATACCTTCTTACTACTGTGCCAAGTGATTTTAGTAGCTTGAAAAATGCACTTGAAGAAAACTTTGACATTGCTGAATTTATGCAATGTGAAGTCACTTACATTCCAAATATGTACGTTGAATATGATGCCGAAAAACAACAAAAACTTCTTGAATTTGTAGAAAAATTACAAGAAGATGATGATGTGCAAGAGGTATACCACAATATCGAGATTAAGTAAATATGAACCAACAAATAAAAGAATTTTATGATTTATTATGGTTAGCAACAGGAAGCCAGAACTGATCTAAGTTTATTATAGTTCTGATTTTTTTGTTTGCTCTCTTAATTATTCCTTTGATCATTTCTTTTATTTTTCCTCTCTTTAAATCGCGTTTAAATAGCAAATCAAAAGTTTTATTATATGCTTTTACAACTGGGTTTTTTATTGTAATGTCCACTTTTGGATTTATTCGGGAATCGCTTGAAATTTCCTCAATTAATGCGGCTATAATTGTTCCTAATGATCCTAGTTTCACTGAACATCGCGATTTATATATTTATCTTTACAATGTCTTTTTAGTTGGTGGTGGAGTTCTTTTTGGAGTTGTTTTTGCTTATTTTGTTAAATATGTTATTTCATATCGAATTAACAAAGCTTTAATGAGCAACAAAAAAACGCGTGTTTTTATTCACGAACACTCAGATGAACATGGACATACGCACACCCATAAACATGAAGATTACATTTTTAACCGAGAAGATTCTAATGAAATTGCTGAACAAACCCTTATTGATAAAGTTGAAGCCAAGCTTAAAATTATTGCCTTAATTTTATTACTCACTCACCGGATTCCTGAAGGGCTTTTATTAGGTTATAACTTAAATTTACTAGTTCAAAATCGTTCAAATTCACTTTCGATTGCCTTTATTATTAGTTTGATTTTACACTTAATTCCAGAAGAATTGGTCTTTTACTATCGTCTAAGAGACGGAGGGTATTCAAAGTGAAACTCACTTCTTATTTCTTTTTTAGGATTAATGCTTTTTTTTCCGTTTATGTTAATTGGGATTTATAGCGGAGATATCATTAATCAAAATTGAGAAATTAGATCGATTATTTTTTCAACAATTGGTGGAATTTTTCTCTTTACTTCTTTGGTGGAATTTTTCCCAGAGTTTTATCATACTGATACGGACAAAAAAACTTGATTATCGGTGATTACTTGCTTATTTATCGGAGTTATTTTTGCTGTAATTATTCTTTCGATTCATAAGCATTAGTTTTAGTAAGTAAAAAATACCAATAATTACTTGGTATTTTATTTTTATATCAATCAACTAAAAAGTTAAAAATAATAGTGCAAAAAAAGATAAAAAAGTTTATAATTTAAACCATAAAGAGTTAACACTTTATTCAATTTAAATTCATATTTAAAAATATTTTAAAATTAGGAGTTCCTATGAAAATCAAAAATAAAATTCTTGGTGCATTACTTGCTCTTTCAACAGTTTCAATTGCATCAGTAGCATGTACACAACCAACACAAAGTTCATCTAATACAAGTGAAGCTAAAGCTGAAGTTAAACTAACAGATAGCGAAACAACAACTTCAAATACTGATGGTGATGGAACAGGAACTGGTGGTTCAACAGAAGCGGGAGCGACAAACTCAGGAACAGGTTCAACAGAATCTACTTCAGGTGCAGAATCTGGTACTTCAACAGAAGCAAATGGTGAAGCAGCAGCACAACCTACTGAAGCTGAGGAATCAAAACCAACCACTGAAGAAACTCAAGGTAAAGAATCAGAAGAAGCTAAAGAAGGTACCGAAAAAGAAAACCAACAAGATCCAAACGCGCTTTCAAAAGAAGAACAAGAACAAATTGATAAATTAAAACTTTATGTTGAATTATTAACATCAAAACCTGCTGATAAACTTATTGAAATCTTAAATCAAAACGTTCAAAGCATTGATAAACAACAATCAGTTTCAGAAGAAGATGCAAAAAAAATTAATGATGCATACTCATATTTTGAAAGTAAAAAAGAATTTGTTAATGTAAAAACAAAAGAAGAATATAGCGTTGCTAAATTAGATGATTTAGATAAACAAGCAAAAAACTTAAAAGATGCTGTTTCTCCATACTACACCAAATATTTTGAAGCCCAAATTGAAAATAACTTAAGACAATATTCATTTTTAGACAACAAAAAAACAACAAATGATCTTAAACCAATTGTTGAAGAATATAAAAAGAAATACACTTCATACATTAGTCAAAATGTTTTAGAAGAAGAAAACGTTGTTAAGTTAAAAGATAGAAAAAAAGTATTAGATGATTACTACAATGAATTAGTTGTATTAATTGGTGAAGATCAAGCTGCTAAATACAAAGATTATAGTGTTGTAGCAATCTTCCCTTACTACAAAGATGATGAAACAAATTCAGAAAAAACAAATGTTTACCAAATCGTAACTAACTTACCTTTCTATAATGAACAATTTATACAACTTGAAGAAGTTTTAAAATTATTAGATCAAATGAAAGAAAAATTTGGTAAATTAAAACCTTGATTAAAAGATGTTAATGGTGAAGAAAAAGTTAAAGAATTAAGAGAAAAATTTGGTAAATATTACGATGGTTCAGTAGAAGGATTTGATCAAGCAAAATTAGAAGAGCATTTAAAAGCTGTTGCTGATTTCTATAAGTGAGCACAAGAAACTTATAAAGAAGGTCAAGATTCATCAGACGCTAAAACCGTTAAAGACTTTATTGACAAAGTTAAAGATTCATTTGAAACAGAAAAAGCTAAATACGATAAAGCCATTAAAGCCTTAGAAGATACCGAACAAGATAGACGTAAAAAAGAAGTTGATAACAACAAAAAAACATTCAATTCAGAATTAAATGATTTCTTAGATTTATACTTAGAAAATGAAACAAATAAAGATCCTAAAGTTCTTGAAGCGCTTGAAAATGCAAGAAAAGCTTTACACGCTGCAAAAGCACTTTATGAAGGATTAGATATTAATGATGAAGAGCAACAAAAACAACAAGATCTTTTAGCTAGAGCATACATTAATATTTGAGGACCTGCATTTTACACAGTATTACCAGAAGCAGAATGAGGATATGATTTAATCAAAACTCTTAAAACTCCAGTAGATAGAGTTTGATATTACTCAAATAGAATTAAAAATGATTGAAGCAAATACTTTAAATCATACCAAGATGCTTTAGCATCTGCAAAAGCTGAACAAGAAGCAGTGGCAAATAATGAAGAAAAACCTTCAAAAGAAACTGAAACTGAAGCCGAAACTTCTTCATCAGATAAAGAAGCAAGTACAACAACCGAAACAGAAACTAACTAATTTTTAAAGAAATATAAAGCCGCAAATGATTTTGTGGCTTTATTTATACTATCAATAACCTCAAAGGAGCATGATGGAACGTTTTTTACGAGCATTAAAAGAAAAAATCACAAAAGATCAAGTAAATTTAAAAAGAATCCTCTTGCTTGATAAATTATTTAGTATTTCGATTTTATTATTAAATTTATCTTTACTTGGTGTTGCCATTACCACATTAGTCATCCTTGTTCGTAAAGGTTTAGAAACACAAAGCACCTTTTCTGAGCCTTCTTTTATTATCTTGCTGATTTTAGTTATCTTTATTATTTCATCCTTTATTTTAACCGTTGTACTTGCAATTTATCGGGCAAACAGTAAGTATCATCGTTATAAAAAAATCAAAAACACTCTAATTGATTTAGGAATTAAATATCAAAGTGGTGTTATTAGTGAAGAAGAGTTAACTCAATATTTAAATGTTTTATATGATAAATTAAATAAAAAACATAAAGTAGCCTTTAGCAATGTAGTTAAGGAACAATTATCAGGAGGGAAGAATGTATAGCATCGATAATTTTATTAAAAAGACTAGACGTGACAACATTTTGAAATTGTATCTTTTAGGTTTTACTTACTATTTTTTGAATATCTCTTCAATTAGTTTAGCTCTTTATTCAGGAGTTATTGCTGCCTTATTTATTGCATCAGTAAATGGGAATTATTCTAATGGCATCAATCCATTTAAACAGGAATTTGCTTGATTAACAGAAGGAAAAAACTATGTTATTTTAACTGCTTTTATCACTGCATGTACATCAGTTATCACTAGTCTTTTGTCCTTTTTTGTCGTTAATGTTTCTTTTAAAGATCAAAAATCAATTTATCAAAAATTAAAGCTAGAATACCTTATTTTTGAAGATAAATCTCTTTATTATGAAGAACTTAACCAACAAGAAGCCGAATATTTGTTTTATAAAAGAATTTTCTTTATCCTAAAAAATGACAAGTATGATCGGGAAAATTTAATTCCTAGCAACAAAGGAGCTTAGATGAATAAACATAAACTTGATAAAAACAATCCTCCAAAACATCTTAGTGCAGAAAATCAAAAAAAATATCATGAGATTTTGAATGTTTCAAGTAAAAAATATTTTAAAAGTTATTACGTTTTTGTTGCTCTCAATATTATTGCAATTACCATTGCTGCTGCAACTATTGTTTTAAACTTATTTGGAATGCGGTACAATCCATTTCCAGAAGAAACAATGGTTCTTTTTCTTATTATCTCAATTATTTCGGTTGCTATTTCTTTTATTTTGTCTGTGCAAACTTTTTTGAGTATTAAAGACTCAAAAAATAATCTCCAAAATAATATCGAAACCAATCAATCTATGATTGACAAAATCCAAAACAAAGAAAAAATTACTCGTGATGAAATAGATCAAATTTTAAATACATTTTAAATTAAAACAAGCTTTTAAGCTTGTTTTTTATATTCATGGGAATTCCGAAAGTAAGGTGTTTAGGTTAGTTACCAAAAAGTAAATTCCTAAGGTTAACATCATTATACCTCATTTTGTTGGAAGTTGTAAAAAATGTTGATTAAAAAAGCATTTTCTTAATTAAGAAAGATTTTAATTTCTTTCTTTTAGAGATTAGAATTAAAATTTTCCTTTTCTGAAAAGATATTTGACAAAACTTCAGATAATTTTAATATATTTAAATTTGTTTCATAAATGCTTGGCTTTCTAGGAAACATTAATTTTGTCAAACTCATTAAAAGCTTAAAAGCATACTTATTTGAATTTAGATCTCTTATTTGCTTGGTGCATTAATCAATTTAAAAAACATATTGATTAAATTTAATAAAAAACCTAAAAATAGCAACATAAATAACATTTTAAATTTAAAAAACTTTTCGTCTTTTTTTGCTATCATTTTAGTGTGTGAATTAGTAAGATGATATTAAAATCTGAAAATTAAGTAGAACAACATACTTGTGAGCATTACCACACTAAAATAAAATAAAGTTGCTTGTGTTTAATAAGATGGGGGCTGTTGCTTGGCTATTCAACCCATCTTTTTTATATACATTTGAGCTAACTTGAAATATTAAATCTTTTTATTTAAAATAAAATAATATAAATCAGTATCAACAAACTAAATATCAAAATTAAAACAATCTCTTGGTTAAATGATTTTAAATCATTTTTTACATTTATAAAAAATTAATTGAAAAAGCACTTTTATTAAAGTGTCTTTTTTTATTACTTAAAAATTAAGCAAATAAGGAGATGTATTCGATTGAATTTAATGTATAGACTTTTCGATATCTTAAAACTTGATATTTATATTTTGAAACCAAACTTTCTGCTCAAGCTGTTTGTTTATCAACATAACATGATGAAATTTGATCATAATTAATTAAGAAAGCTTTTAATTGCTTTCTTTTGGAGATTGGAATTAAAGTTTTTCCTTTTCATAAAAGATATTTAACGAAATTTCACATAATCTTAATAGATTTAAATTTGTTTCATAAGTGCTTAGCTTTTTGGGAAACATTCATTTGGTAAAACTTATTAAAAGCTTGAAAAGCATACTTATTTGAATTTGGGTGTTTCTCATTTGCTCGATGCATCAATAATTTAAAAATTGAATTCCCTAGATGGTAAGTATCTAAAATAAAATCAGCATTTAAATACCGAGCCAGTGCTTTAAATTCTTTAGTGTTATCACTAAATAAATTACCTGATTTTGACAATATCAAAAAGATTTAATAACTAAATTAAAAGAAACTTATCAGAAACTACCAATTTCCAAACACATGATTAAAAATTCACAAGTACCAAGAAAATACATTTTAACTTACAATGCACCTTTATTAGCTTGTAAGCAACGTAATGCTTACAAAGATGTATTCAAATAATATTTTGAATCACTAAAAATTTAATTTAAGGAGTAAATATGAATGAATTACAAAAAAGAGTCAAAGAACTAAACATTGACAACACAAACGCAGAAAAAACTAGTTCAAAAAACGTTAAAAAACTAAAAAAGAATATTAGTATTACACTTAGCGAAGAAGCACTTAGAAAGCTTGATGATATTAATGAAGCCAAAGGGAACATCTTCTCACGCTCACAACTAATTGAATTTATTATTAAACAATATTAAAAAATACCAGCTTTGTTCTGGTATTTTTTAATATAAATTTAATCGAACAGTTCTGTGGGATCAATTTTAAATTGTAACATATTTGCTGATGGCTTTCCCCTGTCACCACCTTTACGTTGTATAGTTATTTTACCAAGCTTTAATGAGTCCTTTGGACTAATAATTACTTTACCGTCATCAAAATAATATTTAATAACTTCATTTATATTTTTTAAAACTCATTTAGCATCTTTATGAATTTTTTGTGCTACCAGCACTCATTCTGCACTAAACTCACCACGTCCTTTAAGGATATCAGCAACAATTAGAATTTTGTTTTTGTTAATTCAATTTATCAATTTATTTTGTTCACTTTCAGAAAATTCAGTCATAAACATTCTTCTTTTATCTTTTTTGATTTATACGGTGGCGTTTCTCCGGTAAAATATTCAAGAATTTTTAATACGTCATCAGGAATGTTTCATAGTTTATGATAACTAGATAATTTTCTTTTATCAACTTGATTAAAGCCTCTTTTATTACTTACCAATTTCACTTGAATATTTTCCACGTCTATAGCATCTTTTAATTTAATTTGTACTTTTACATTAACATCTGCCTTAAAACCAGTTATTACAACTGCTTTAACGTATTCGATATTACCTAAATCATAATTCATGATTTCTAATCATTTTCTTGCATCAACATCAACTTTTCAATTGTTAAATTTGTCAGCTACATCTTGTTCATTTTTAAATCCATTTTTTGCAATTTGAGAACCTAAACTAGTATTATTGATTTTATTTAATTCCTTTAGTTGCTTCTAGCATTTTGCTAGCAACTTCTTTTATAACTGATGTTGTCATTGCATTTCCTGCTTGTGATAAAATCATATTATTACTTAAATTATTTTCTTTAACTTTTATAGCTATTTCTTCTGGGAATCCCTGTAATAATAAAGATTCATAACCACTTAATTTTCTTATTTTTCCATGATATACATATAATAAACCATGTCTTCCAGTTCTTAACGTAGGAAAAACTGAATTATATAATCTTAAGTCGGATTGTCTTCAATCAATTACATGATTCTCTTTTGCTAATATTTCATCTATACTGTATTTATTATTATTGTATTTATTGGATAAGTATTTTAAAAATGTTTTGTTGTGTGGATTAAATAGTAGCTCATTTTTTTGTCCAAATAATAAGTGAATAATATTTCGCGTTTTACAGGTTTTGGAAAATTATATTCATTTATTCCTAAGTCCTGTCTAAAACCTACTATATATACTCTTTCTCTCATTTGTGGTACACCATATTCAAAGCTATTCAACACTTTTCAAAAAACATTATAACCGGCTTCTTCTAATTCACTTAAAATTATCTTAAGCGTTTTTCCTTTATCATGATTGACTAAGCCTTTTACATTTTCGAATAAAAAATATTTTATTTTTCTTTCTTTTAGAATTTTAATCAAAGAATAAATTATCTGTCCTCTTTCATCATTAAAACCTTTTCTCTTTCCTGCTAATGAGAATGTTTGACATGGGAAACCTGCTATCATAAAATCGAATTCAGGTAAACTTTCAATGTCTATTTTAGTTAAATCACCATAATTTCTTTCATCATTAAAAAATATTTTATAGGTTGCGGATGCTTTTGGATCAATTTCACTATGTCCCACACAACTTAAACCATTCATTTCTAATCCTATTCTACCAGCACCAATCCCAGAACAAAAATCAAAAAATTTCATATAACTCCTTTTTATTTGAAACTTATGAAACTTAATTTTATTAAAATTATATTAAATTTAATACTATTAAATAATCTAAAATATTATTTTCTAATAACTATGTTAAAGTTATATTACATAGTAATATACATAATTAATTAAATTATTTTGTATTATCAAATGATAGTAAATAATAGAATGAAGCAACTACTACATTCCTAAAGTTAACTCATCTTCTTTTTGTTTCTTTTCTTGAACTTCTTGCTCTTTTTCTCATTCAGGGTAGTCGGTTGCTTCATATAATTCAGACGGATTCTTATCGTAGTAATCTTTTCAATATTTCTCTTTCATTAAGTTTATTAATTATTTCTTCATAACTTAATGCTTGAATATCTTGATAGCTTTTGTAACCTTTAACATTCCTAATTAGTCAATTTTCATCATCGTACGAAGCAATATAATCTACTAGCTCACTATCACTTAAATAACTAATTCTAGTAATGACTGCTAATGGAGGTACCGAACATAAATTTGCTAAAACTTCGTTTAATATATCTTGCGACATTTTGTATGAGATATCTTTAAAATCATAGAAATCTTGTTGAGTATATATTATAAAAGGTTGTTTGTTTCGCTAAAAGTAGGGAAATAATTCCATGCTCTTGAAGCAAAATAAAAGCTAGGTTTTTACCCTAGCGTGTTGTTTAGGAATTAAGAGTAGTTTTCTAGCATAGTTTGAGCATTCACTTCTATTTTTTCCGTGTGAATAAACTTGTTGTTTTGTTTAGCAGTTTTAAATAAAGTAAATTTAAACTCATCAGTAAAATTTAACACAATTGATTTATCTGATAACTTGATTAAGCGACTAGGAAATCAAAATTTGTAATCTTGGTATTTACTTTTTTTAGCAAGAATGATTAAGGTACTCTTTAAAGTCTCGATTTCTACTTGATTAGCATGAAAGCTAATACTGATGAAATTATGAATACGCATTTCGGTTTTGAGATATTGTCTCTTAACCGCAAGAACATTCTTAAACATTTTTCCAACTAGCTTAAAGAAGTTGTTGATTTGATATTTACTTAAATTCAAGTCTTTAAACACGTTGTTGTGAACGGCTTGAATTTTTTTAGTCCCGTACTTGGTATCAACGACGTATCAAAACGCGAAACACACATTTTACTTTTATAGTGTTCAAATTTTTGTTCCACGTTTTTTAAGTAATTTTATAAGCGTATTTTTTGCCTTTGAAATCATTAGAGTTTTTGTCTAATTTTTTTGATTTTGTTTTTTAATCAACTTTCTTTCTTGCTTTGCTTAGGTTTAGCTTTTAAATTAGCAAGTTTCAATATCGGCAAAAACATATTTAACTTTTTAAAGCCATATGTGAATGCGAAATATACTTTGTTGGGTGTATAAAGAATATAGTTGTTAGTAGTTTTACCTTGAAGCTGTTTTACCGCTTCCGGTTTCTCCGATAAAAAAGATTGATGATGAAGGCCGTTTAGCGGTCTTTTTCATATCATCAAAGAACAATAGCCCATTTGCGTAAGCTTGTGAACCTAAAATAAAGTAATCATGATCATTAAAATATTCACTAGTTCATGGCCAACTTCTGGCGATATTTAGCAAAGAAAAGGTTGTGGTATATTTGTCATAAAAACTTCCATTTTGCTCAAAAAGAGTTTTTAAATTATTTAGTTGCCTATACTGTTTTGGGGATTGGCTAATTTGAAATCTTTTATTAATTTGTTCTTGAATTACTAAAGCATCTTTAAAGCTCTTATCATCCATTGCATAAGTAATCTCAATAAAGCTAGCTTTGTATAACCGAGTTTGGTATTTATTAAATTCAGCAATATATTCTTCAAGTGCTTGTTCTTCAGAATTTAATTGGTGACTTTCTACAATTGATAAGGAATTAAACTGCTTGTAATTTAAAATCCTAGTTGCTTTATCAAAAGCTTTAACGGTATTTTCATGAGATAAAGCATGCAAATCCACTATGAAATTTGAATATTTATTACTAAAATAATCCCTTAAAAATTCATCTTGCAATAAGATTGGCAATTCTTCAAAAGCACTAATAGAAAGTAATTCGGTTTTGCTTTTGATATGATCCTTTGCAATAATTCAATCACCACTATCAAAAGAGACAATGTCTTTATCAAGTTTAATCGGAGCACGAAATAGATTCGAAAAAACGTTAGCAATGTCTTCTTGAGAAGTGATAATTTGCGGATCTAAATTCTTAATTGCTTGTAATGAATGCTTTAATTTGTGATAAAAGTCGTAATGTGTGTAATTTTTAGGAATTTGAACCATGAAAAAATAGGAGTATTTTAAGGTATTTTGATCCCGTTCAAAACGCTTTAATTCTTGGTAAGCATTTGAGTAATAATTGTTGTAATAACTTTGCTTTTGTTGTTCTGGTGATAGCCTAGCAAAAGAAGTTTTTAAATTATTAATATTAGCTAATAAATTTTGGTTCATATTAACTTTTAAAAACTTTATAGCATCAAAATTATTGGCCAAAAAAGCATGCAACTTTCTTTGATAACTAGCTATTTCAGCATCTGAAAACTTTCAAATATCAAATCCTTTAATTTCTACTAAGTAATATAAGTTGTCTTTTCAAATAATGACTCCGTTTTGATCAATATTTGAAACTGGCAAGGCATATTGTAAGTCAGTGACTTTCAGGTGTTTTTTAGAAAATCAAAACGAAATTGCCGATAAAGCTACACGATAATTACGCTTGTCAGATAACTTAGTCATTCCAAAAGTTAAAATTAATACCGAAATAAAAACAGAAATAATTAAAGTAGCTATTCAACCTTTAAATGGATAAGCAATAGTTCCAAGACCAAAACTAAAAACAACTGTGGTGATTATAAAAATCACGTCGGATAATTTGATTTTTCCATCAAAAATCTTGACATTATTGTCGGTTATATTTTTAGGTTGAAGCATCTTTTTTCTCTTCCTTTTCAATTTTGGTTTGTGCTTGAATATTTTCGTTTTTGGTTTCTAATTCAACCTTAACCTTGATTTCTTGAGGAGAAAGTGCTTTAATTGCTTCTTGGGCTATTGGTTTATTTAAAGCATTTGCCTCTTTGGATTTAGGCTTTAATAAGTTGGATTTGATGGTCTCAAAATAAGATCCCGGTTTTTGCAATGAACTTAAACTTGGAGAATATTTTGGTGCAGGTGCAGGCATTGACGGCAAAGGTGCAGGAGCTGATGAAGATATTGGCTTTGGTGTTTTGTTTTTCATTGTTTTAGAGCTTTGTTTAGAGGATCCTTTTTTAAAGGGTATTTTAGGGACGATCATTCCTCCAATAGCTGAAATAGTTCTATTTCCTGCTAAAAAGTCCACTTCACTATCTAGACCCATATAAATAACAAATTTTTCTAAAAATTTACTAAAGACCGCACTTAAGGAAAACATAATTACCACACTTAAAATCGTTCTCACTAACCAACTTACTTTTTGTAAAATGTCACTTTTACCAAAAACTTTTTCAGCAGCCATTGATGTAAGTTCATCAACATAAATATTGAGATATTGCATCATGGTAAAACCTACCGTGGTTAGAAAATAAGATAAAACATAACTCTTAATTTCGCGATTAAAAGCCTTGGTTTGTGCCTCTTGACCTCGAAGTAATTGAATATTAATTAAAGGGGCAAAAGTTAATTTTAAAAATAAGTTAAAAATAATTTTTGTCCCAGCAAGAGTAAAGTTTAAAGCTATCATGAGTTGAATCAAAATTTTAGGCAATCCTGAGATAAAAAATAACATTGTATCTCCTCATTGTGTGGTACTTCAATGACCTTTATCTCACATGTAATTTGAATTGGCCAAATTTGACCATGCTTGAGCATCTCAACCACGATTGGCATTTCACTCAGGGAAGCGAACTAATTGTCACATCTCATCATGGGCACTTTTAAAATCTAATAATGATAAGAAAAAATCTAACACTAACTTTAAAGCTCATTGAGAAAAGTAAATTAGAATTGGCAGCAAAAAGGCAATTAGAAAATATCGAGGTAATGCCCGCAAGAAGCTTCGAAAATATGGAGTTTCTGGATTTTTTAATTGTTTTAAAATTGCTAAAACCCCGATAATAATGGCTAAAATAGCCACCGGTGCTAAAAATAATAAATAAATGGGATTAGGTTTTAAATCATAAATACTATGAATTTGGTCTCTTGATTTGCCAAAAAAGAGCAAGTTGAATAAATCAAAAGTAATAAAATTAAACACCTCAACTAAAATTAAAGTCACCATAAATGGGAATCAAATAAAAATGACATAAAAAATTGATGCTGGTGCAAATAAAATAGAATTAATTAATCATTGAAACATGTTATTGGATTAATAAACTTAATGTTTGTAATAATACCGTAGAAGCTACCACAATTAATAAACCAACACCAAGCCCAATTGCTGAAAGTTTAACTGCTTTTTTAGCGTTAGTTAAATCGCTATTTTGTGAAGATTTGTTGGTTAAAACGCGATAGTTTTTGTAAATAGCAATGCCATAGACCATCATTAAATACATTCCAATTGGAATTAAAATCGGGGTAATACAAATGAGAATCAGCTGCATACCTTCATTGACAATTGAGGAAATTGATTTTTTAACTTGGTTAAGTTTTGAGGAACCACCCGTTTCTTCAAAAAATGCCGTAATATTTTGGATCATTTATTGTCCTTTCTATTATGTAAGTGATTTTAGAAGAGTTGATAATACGGGTTTGAATTTGCAATTAAGGATAAAATTTTTGAATTATTCCCGGCAATTCTTCTAAAAGTGATCTAAATTCTTCTTTGGTAAATCTCTTCATTAACTTGGGCAATTGTTTATCTTGAAAACTAAATGATTCTGGAATTCTTGAAGGATTTATAAGAAAATCTAAAATTGTTTCATGAAAAAGTTCTATTTTGTCATTAGATAATTTCTGATCATTTTTAATATCTAAGATTAAAAAGAGATTCTTTAAATCGAATATTTTTCTAATATATTCACTAAAAGTGGTGGTGTTAGGTTCTTCGATTTCTTTTAGCAATTGATAAAATAAATTAAGTATCAAATATTGATCTTTAAGAGAGGTTTTGAAAAATCTATCTAAAAAGAAATCTCTTTTATCAGTTTGTAGTGCTTTTTCAGGATAAATTTGAATTTTGTGTAGATCTTTTATTATTTGTTTAATTAAGATCTGCTTTTGATTTTGCGGCATTGATAATCCTTTCAAAATTTTTAAAACAAGGTTAAAAAGTAATTTCTATCTTTTAAAATTCTCCTTTCTACCAAGGAATAAAAAAGATGATAACTTCTGTTATCACCATACTTTCACAATACTCATAAATAATGGATAAATTGATATAATAAATTCATGAAACATTTAAGTGAAAAAAAACACGTAGTTTTTACTGATGTAGATGGTACAATCTATCCTTTTCCAGATAAAAATTTTACAAAAGAAACATTAGATAAATTTGAGGAATTAAAAATAAAAGGGGTTCCTGTAGTATTAAATACAGGTAATCCAGCAAGTGCTAAAATTCAAAAACTAGCTGAAAAAGTACATAGCGATTACATCATTTGCGCAAATGGTGCAATGGTTTTTGATAATATTAATAAAAAGCCCGCTTTTGTTGAGCATATGCCCTTAAGCGAACTTCAAAAAGTATGAAAAGTATCTAATATTGTTAAAGCGCCACTATATTATTTTGGAGATACACAATACTACCTTAAAGACATGTCTTTAGAATGACAACAATTCTTAGAAAAATTTACCGAATATTACGAGTTTATTACGCATGGTGAAATTGTGGATAATATCCATAAAGTTGAAGTATATGGCGAACCTGAGTTAATTCAAGCTTTTTATGATGAAGCTTTAAAACATGATATTGATTTAAATATCGTTAATTTAAATACACATATTGAAATTACCAAACGAGGAGTTTCAAAAGCCTCAGGGCTTAAAT
This sequence comes from Mycoplasmopsis sturni DSM 22021, assembly GCF_000701485.1. GTDB lineage: Bacteria > Bacillota_I > Bacilli_A > Mycoplasmatales > Metamycoplasmataceae > Mycoplasmopsis > Mycoplasmopsis sturni. The sequence goes on along the minus strand of NZ_KL370785.1, from coordinate 196,061 downwards.
GAGTGTGCGAAAATATCTACCAATGTAGTATTGATGATGTGATGGCCATTGGTGATAGCCCTAATGATATTTCGATGTTAGAAATTGCAGGATATTCATATGCTATGGATAATGCTGACCGTTTAACAAAAAACATTGCTAAGTATTACACATCTGATGTTAAGCAAAATGGTTTTGCTGAAGCGGTTGATGATTATTTATACCGTTCTGATTTTGAGCTTAAGAAGCAAATTTCGCAACAAACTAAGAAAAAATAATGATTTGAATTATTCTTTTTGCAAGTATTTTAGGTACTATAGCCCTGATTTTGTTCGGGCTTATTTTAATTAAATTTTGACTTTGAAAACTCGAACGTCAACTTAATAATGAATTAACTAAAGCCAATCAAGACCAAAATAATTTAATTTTCACTCTTAAACGCATTGAAAATATTCGTAATCAAAACCAAGCTTTTGCTCAAGAATACAAAGCTCTTAATGCCTTAAATAGTCTTGTAGAAGTGCAAAAAAACGAATTAGATGTTGCTTATCAAAATTTAATTTTGGCTTTAAATTTAAAAAGTCTTTTTAATCTTTCCAAGTTAAAAAAAATCTATTTAATTAAGAGAAATTATTTTAATAGCAATATTTTAAAATACAAAGAAATCGCCAAAGGTCTCAAAAGTGATTGAGATAGCACTGATAGTGATATTTCAATTTTGCTAACTCAACTAACCCAAGCGAAACGTTATTTAGAAAGTAACCAAAAAATATTAAGCAACATTTACAGTGAGTTATTTAATCAAGTCAAAAATTATTCAAGTACTTTAACAAATATTGATAATAGCTTAGTTAATCAAGGAAATTTTGAACAAATTAATCAAACTTTAGATGGTTTACAAAATCAAATCAATCACTTTTTTACATACCTTAATCACGCCAAAAATATTGAATTTAGTTTATTTGTGCATTTGCCTTATCTTTTTCATTGCTATCAAAAAGATTTAGATGAGCTAGAAATGACTTCATTTTTTAAAGTTAAAAACGAATTTAATGCTTTACAAAATAACTTTAATCAATATGAATTAGCAATGTTGGAATTTAAAATTAAAGATTTTTATCGCTATTTCTTTAAACAATATCTTGAAGATACTAAACAAAAAACTTTAAGACTTTTTAAAGAAAATTATTCTCCTATTATTAACGAAATTGTTGAATCGCTTCAATTTATCAAAGGTTTAGATTTAGCTAACATTCGAATTATTAATGAGCTAAATGATCTCATGAATTATCGTGATTTTCTTCTTGAAGAACGTGATTTTGAAGAATATTTCACTAGTTTAGAGAGTTTTTTAGAATCCTTTTTTAATTTACAAATATTGCTCAATCAAGAAAAATTTGAACGACAAAGATTGCAATTTTGAGAAAATTCAAATAATCAAGAAATTCAAGACTCAATTAAATGATATTTTGAAATTATGCAACATAATTTAGTCTTATCAAATTTAAATAGTTCTAAATTTCGTGATAAAATTAAACAATTACAAGAGTTATACCAAAACTACTTTTCAAATAAAACCACACTCAAAGAACTTAAACCAATTTGAAATGCTTGAGTTGAACTATTAGCGTTTTTCATTGAACAAATTGCTTTAAATGAACAATATAAAGAATATTGCGAGTTTTTATATGTTGCTTTAAAACAAAAAGAAAAGAGCATCTTGCAATATGATCATAGTTTTCAGCAACGAATTCATAATCTTATGGAAAGGTCACAATATGTCGAAGCTTTTAAACTTTTAAAAGCTCAAATTTAATATGTATAGTAAAATTTTAATCCGCTATGGAGAGCTTGTTTTAAAGAAGAAAAATCGTAAAGAATTCATTAAACAACTTGAATATAATATTGAAAAAATTACTGGATATAAACCACAAACTGAATTTGACCGTATGTATCTTGAATACAATAAAGAGACAATTCAAAAGCTTAATTATGTTTTTGGAATTAGTTCTTATTCGCCGGTAATGGTGGTAGATAATGACTTAGATGCATTTAAAAATGCTATTTTACAACTTATTGATCCAAAGGCAAAAACCTTTAAAATTGCAGCTCGAAGAAATTACAAAAAGTTTGAACTTAGTTCAGATCAAATTAATCATGCTTTGGGTGGATTTGTTTTAAAAAATACCAATTTAAAGGTTGATGTTCACCATCCAGATCAAACTTTCTTTGTCGAAGTTAGAAATGGTCGAACCTATATTTTTAGTCAATACATTAAAGGATTAGGTGGTTTACCAACTGGAATTGCAGGAAGAGTTACTCATTTAATTAGTGGTGGTTTTGACTCACCTGTAGCTGCTTATTTAATGATGAAACGCGGTGTTAAAGTTGATTTTTTATGCTTTTTAACACCGCCGCAAACAGATGAAAAAACTCGAGAAAAAATTATCAATTTAGTTAAAGTTTTATCAAGATATCAGGTTTCTTCGCGTCTATATTTTGCTGATTATTCAAACTTAATGAACTATATTTCTTTTGTATCTAAACCAAGCTACAAAATTAATTTAATGCGTCGTAGTTTTTACCGAATTGCTTCAAAATTCTCGGAAAAAAGAAAAAATTTGGCAATTTCGAATGGCGAAAATTTAGGTCAAGTTGCTTCGCAAACATTAGAATCAATTTATTCAATTGAAAATACAACTTTAACACCTGTTTTACGCCCTTTAATTACTTATGATAAAAATGATATTATCGATATTGCCAAAGCTATCGGGACTCATGGTATTTCAATTTTAAAAGCTAATGAGACTTGTGAGTTATTTGCCCCTAAAGAACCTGTGACTAAGCCAAATATAGAAACAGCTGAAAAATTAGAAGCTGAATTAAGTCAAATTTTTGAGCTTGAAGATGATTTATTAATGCATAAAATAGAAGTTTTAGAAATTAAACCAGAATAGCATTTTTGCTATTTTTTTATTTTTTTTAGCAAAAATGAGGCAATTTAAATTTCAAAAGAAATATTGTATAATTAACCATATTTTAGATATTTGTATTTTTATAAAAAATACAAGGAGGAAAATATGGCCAAAAAAAATCATAGCATTTGATATGGGGTAGCACTAGTGACAATTGCTGGTGCTTATGTATCTTCTTGTGCGGCTCCAGGTTCATCAAAACCAATTAAATCTGAGGACCCAAAAATTTCTATCAAGGAAGATACTCAACGTGATCCCAACCTAGTTAATCCAGGGATAGATTCTAATAAAGATTCTACAGAAATCACTAAACCAAGTGATTTTCCAGTTCCTGTATTTAGTAATGTTGTTGATTCAAATAGCCCAAAACCTAAATCAAAACATTTTATTTCAGCTGATGAAAAAATTAAATATCTTGCTTTTGGTGATTCTATTACAGCAGGATTTGACGGAACATTACCAAAAGATTACCCAGGTGAATTAAAAAATGGAAAAATTGAGGGCGTTTCATATCCTGCTTTTTTAGCCAATTTATTAAATGTTGATAATAGAGTTCAAGAGTTTAAAAACTTTGCAATTTCTGGATCAACTATTTTAGACTGACTTAACTTATTAGAAGTAGATTATCCAACCACTGAAAATAATTCTAATAGTATTGAAGTTAAGCATGGCGCAGAATACGCTCAAGTAGCTCAAGATTTTAAAAATCGCTTAAGCAGCGCTAACTTAATTACTTTTACTCTTGGATCAAATGACTTCTTTCGTTTAGTTATTGATAAACTTACTCATTATGATTTTTCAAAAGTTTTAAAACAACTTCAAAATCCACAACCAGCTTATGGTGAATTAGTTACCTTTGTTAATGATGTTATTGGTTCATCATTAAAAGAAGTTAACAAACGTTTAATTACTTTAGTATCTAAGATTAAAACTTTAGCTCCAAATGCTAATATCAATATGGTAAGTTATGGACCGCCATTATTAGGTCTTAAAAAAGCTATTGATAATTGAGCAAAAGAATTATTAGGTGGATTTGGAATTGAAATTAAGCCATTAAATTACCTTGTGGAAATTTTAGATGCCGGATTTAAAAGTGTTGCTTCTTTAACTGGTATTGATTACTTTTTAGCTTACAATGATGTTTATTGAGATGAGCTTGATGATAAGTTTTGAAGTGTCTTTTTAGATATCCACCCAAATACTCTTGGATACAAAAAGATGGCAATGGACTTATATTTAAAAATGACCACTCCTACTTTTGGTTTAAGTTCATATCAAGCATATGATTTTAATGAAAAATATTTACTTGATGATGCTAGCACAATTAATTATGAAATCGAAGTTACTCAAACACCAGAACAAGTTTTAGGAACAAATACATTAGCATACATTGATAAAGCAACTGATTTTGAAAAAAGTTTAATTCCTTTAAGAGATCCTATTAACTTTGGAAAAAGACTTTTAATCATTGCTAATTGATTAAAAGATGGTGTTCACAAAGGAATTAATTGACTATTATCACAACCTTTCTTTCATAAATTAGATCCGCAAGAAAAACTTGCTAAATTAATCAACCAAACAGATGCTAAGGACTTAATTGATGATTTAGCAGATAAACTCATTGAAAGTGGAATTTTTACTAATTCTGCTTTAAATATTCAAAATAAATTAGCTGCCCTAAAAAAACAAGGCGAGATTCAAATTAAAGAATTACCGCAAATTTTACTAGGTGCAGTAGTTAATGAAAATAATATTGTAGGCTTAATTGCAGCTTTTGCTAAATCTCGTTTGGTTAATGATTTTAAAGAACCTTTAAAAGATGCCTTAAATGATATTGTTGCTAATGCAATTGATATTTATGGTGACCAATTAGTGGATTTTGTAATCAAAGCAATTAACGAAGTTACCAAGAATAAATTATCAGATGATAAGCTTAGAATGATTTTATCTAAAGTGGTTCATGACCAGTACTTTAAAAATATTGCTCAAACACTTGCTGGCAACTTTGTTGATAATTCTGAAAGCTTTGCACAAGCCAAAACTTACACCGATATGGTGTTAGCGCTTCTTAAAAATCAGGACAAAACTAATGAATTAGCGCATTCATTATCTGAAGTGGCTCAATATTTTTTAAATGATGAAGAAATCCAAAATTTACTTGGAGATTTACTTTACCAATTTTTAAATGACAATGATTTAGCGACTGAAATTAGCCAAGAGCAAACCACTACCTTTACAAAAGATCTTTTAAAAGTTCTAAAAGATCAACAAATTGAACAAGTTTTATTAAGTGATTTTTTAAATGAATTACTTAAAATAATTAGCGATCAAAAGAATTATTTTGATCTACAAAGTGCTTTAAATCAAGCTTTAAGCAATACTATTGCACAATTCTTTAAATTTGAGCAAAATGATAAATTAGCTAATTTATTAAGATCAGTCTTTAATTCGGGGTTATTACTTAATAACAAAGACTTTTTAAAACAATTAATTCATAATATTCTTTATTCAAATAAAATTTCACTTCAATCAATTATTCAAAGTGTTTTACCTGAACAAATTAAGTCACAAATTGATCATTTAATTGGTGATAAAAACTTCCAAGATTTACTTATGTTTGTTTTAAATCAACCACAACTTAAAGATTTGGTTGAAAAAATAATTGCAAATGTAATTGAACACTCAGATAAACTCAAAGAGTTTGATAGTATTACTGAATTAGTTGGAAAATCACTTACTCTTTTTGATTTAGATCAAGTCAAAAGTGATCTTAATGACCTTATTAATACAATTTTAGGTTCAGAAGAAATTAAGCCAATTTTAAAAAGTACTTTAAGCAAGTTATTTAACCAAATTGGAGTTGATTCAAACCAAGCAGGACTTGAGCAATTAATTAACGGTTTAAGTAATAATTTCAAACAATTAATTGATTATTTCAATTTACAAGAACCATTATTAAATGCTTTATTTGAGAAACTAAAAGAGGCTCAACAATCAGCAGATCCACTGAGTTTAATAAAAAGCATTCCAAATGTTTTAGCACAAATTGTCCAAGATTCACTTACAAAAGATTTATTTAAGTTTACTAAAGGACTAATTAATCTAGATTTATTTGCTAATTTTGATGTTAAAAGTGCCTTTGCAAAGGTTGTTGTAGCATTGGTGAAATATCTCAATGAACAACATACTTTTGATGATTTAGTAGCTCAATTAATTGATAAAAATGCACAAGCTGAGATTTTTAGCAAATATTTAGACTTAGATGAAATAAAAAACCTTGCAACACAGTTGCTTCACAATGATCAAACCATTGAAATTTTAGATATTGTAGCAACTCGTGCAATTACCTCTGAACTTTGACAAGATGATCAAGTAACTAATTTCCAAGATTTTATCTTTAAATTCCTCCAAAATGTTAATTTACAAAACGAGCTCAAGCCGGAATTAACTAAAGTATTAGTTCCTCTTTTACAACAAAGCAAACTTGCTAAGACTTTTGCTAAAACCATCAATGTATTAATTGAGCCTTATGGACTTAGCGCTTCATTAGATCAACTTGAAAAACTAGGGGATTCTATTAATGAAATTTTGGCTAATATCTTTAAAAACCAAGATTTTACTAATAATTTATTTACCAAGCTTTTTGAAGCTATTAATCAGGCAACTTCAATTGAAGATATTATTCCTCAAATTAGTTCAACCTTACCAAGTTTAATTGATCAAGATACTATTTTTGCATTTGTCAAAGCAATTTTAAATTCTTCACTTGTTAGTGAACATGCACAAGATTTTAAAAATACTCTCAATTCACTTTTAGATCAATTAAAAACCACTGCTAATAGAGACAAAATTATTGAAGATACTAAATTGAGCTTAATCTTTGAAAATTTAGGATTATCAAATCAAGAGTCCAAAATATTTATCAATGACTTTTTAACTAACGATAAATTAATTGAATTTATCAAAAAAGTACTCAAACATTTTGTTGATCAACATCAATTATTGGCTCAAGCTACTTCGTTTAATCATTTAATTGATTTAGCTACTAGAAATAATGACTTTATAAAAACCCTCAATGAAGATATTAAAGCCATTGTTAAATCGATTTTAAATAATGATCAATTAAAGAAAATTCTTGCTCAAACTTTACATAAACTTTTAGTACAGTACCATTTAGATACTAATTTAACACAAGAACAAACTGATCAAGCTGTTTCAGACTTAATTACTTTTGTAAAAGAAAACCAATTGGTTAATGATTTTATTGGAACATTTGTTGATCGCTTTATTGATAATTTATATCTTTATGGAGCAAGTTCAATTACAAAAGTAATTAATGAGTCATTATCTACGGCCGCAAATCATATCTTCAATCAAGAAAGTGATGAAAATTATTCAAAAATTGTCCAATTAATTAATGAAATTACTTCATCAGAATTTATTAACCAAAATAAAGATTATCTAAAACAATTGCTTGGAAATATTATTGCTAAATTACCTGAATTATCTATTGGCAATTTAATATATCAACAATTACCAGATAATGTAGCTACTTTTATTGCTAATGCTATTGGTACTGAAAAATTCAATGAGATGGTTAATTTATTCTTCTCGCTTGATGATACTCAAAATATTCTTGTAACGATCAAGGATCGTCTTTTAGATAATATTGCTAGCATACAAAATGCCAAAAATCTAGGCGATTTAGTCAAAAAAGTCATCAGAGCGGTGGATTTTGATTCAATCAAAGAACCAACTCAACAATTATTTAAAGAACTCATTAGCAATGCTCAATTTGCCCCATTATTTGAAAGCATTTTCAAAGAGTTATATAAATTTGTTCACTTAGATCCTGAAACTGAATACAATGCAAGATTTATTAAAGAATTATCAACTTCATTAAAAGAGATTTTGGATCAATTTGGGCTTGAAAATCAACTCATTGAAACTTTATTTAATAATTTGACAGAAGCTGCCAAAGCTGATAAACCACAAGAAGTCTTAGCTGAATTACCAAAACGTTTAGGTAATGTAGTTTCTGATATTGTTTTTAAAAATCCAAAAGATTTTATTAGAAAAGTTATTAAGTTAAATATTTTCCAAAATAACAAGGAAGCACTTGTTGATTTAATTAAAGCAATTTACAATGTCTTATCAGAAAATGGAACCATTAAAAAGTTAATTGAAAGCCAAGTCATTCCTCAATTAACAAAAGCTCCAGTTGCAAATTATGTCGATGCTGAAGAAATTGGTGATTTATTAATTAAAACTATCGAAAACCCAAACTTTAAAAACTTTATTTTTGGATTAATCGATGGTTTAATTCATAATACCGCATGATTAGACCATTTAGATTCGGCCAAAGATTTTGCTAATGCTATTATTAGTATGCCAAATGTTTTAGATCAAGTTGAATCCTTAGTTAAGCCTCTTTTAAAATATCTTTTAACACAAAACAAGTTACAAAAAACTCTTGGAAAAGTAGCTTACCAATTTGCCACTGACAATGGTTATACTTTTAACCAAAACCAATTAACTACCGTTGCAAAAAACCTACTAAGCTCGGTGATTCCATATTTAGAAAACACTGGATTATTAGATCAATTAATTAATACTGTCTTTAGCGTAGCAAAACAAGAAAAAGATATTGATTCAATTGTTGAAAAATTACCAAAAGAATTGCTTAAATTAATTAATTTACAAGATTTTAAAATTGTCAAATATCTTTTAAGTTCTAATTTATTTACCAAAAATACTGCAACATTAAAGAGTGTTTTACAAAGTTTTATTGATCAATTTACTTCAAAAGAAACCTTTAATCAATTAGTTGATCAATTTGATATTGCTAAATTGGTTCCTGATTTTAGTTTCACCGCTGAACAAACACAAGCAATTAATAACTTTATTAAAGCTAAATTAAGAAGCGAGGAAATTAAAGACGTTCTTAAAAAAGGAATTAATTTTATTATTGATAATGCTAGTGAATTGGCTTTGAGTAATAACTATCAAGAGTTGGCCTTTAAAGTCTTAAGAAACCAAGCCTTTATTTCAAGCATTGAAGAAACTATTAAAAAATGATTAAAAGAAGTTCTTACCAACGAAGAAATTCAAGAACTTCTTGCTCAATTATTAAGTCAACAAATTAGCAAGACACAATTTAGCTGAATTTTTAATAAAGTTCAACAGCCTCATAAAATCTTTGTCGATGCATTGAAGTTAATTAATATCCTTGATCAAGAATTTGAGGTAATTAATAAATTATTTAATGCTTTAAAAGAATTTTCTGAATCAAATGCAAGCTCATTAGAAGAGCTTTCGCAAAATATTTTGGGACAATTTAGCGAGCTATTTAGCCCTGAAAATCAAGAAAAGACAATTATTAAATTAATCCACTTATTTAATGATTCTGTTTTGGCTAAACATAAAGAAGAATTTGGTCAAATTTTTGAAAATATTTATGACAAATTTATTGAAAATACTGATTTATTCAATACAATTTACAACTATTTACCCGATAATCTTAAACAAGAATTAAATAAATATCTTAATGTTGAGGATCAAAAATACGTCCTTAAATTTATTTTAGAAACACCAGAAGTTAAAGCGTTAGTTTTAAGTGCAATTAAAGCCACTTTAAGTGATAGTCAAGGAATTAACCAAGCTAATAGCTATAATGAATTAATTCAATTAATCTTTAGCAAAATTGATTTTGCTTCACAAGGAAAAACTTTACTTGATACTTTAATTAATAAAATTAATGCTGATGATCATTTTAAAGCGATCCTTAAGCAAATAGCTAATAATGTTATTGAACATAATTTTCCAGAATTACATGATCAAAATCAAAATCAATTCATTAGTGATGTAGTTGAAAATATTGTTGCTCTTTTAAAAGAATTAAATATTTACCAACCAGCGCTTGATGTTACTTTTGAAGAGTTAGCTAAACTGAAAAATAATCCAAATTATCAAGAAGTTCTTAGACAATTACCAGCAGCGCTTATTGAAGTTATTCAAAGAGAATTCAATAAGAATCCAAAAGAATTTATTACCAAAATTCTTAATAATGCAATTATTAGAAATAACAATGATTATGTAGTCAAACTTGGGCAATTTATTATTGGTAAATTAATTGACAATCAAGTATTAACTAACCTTGTTAAAGGTTTAGTCGATAATCTTAGTGCTGATATTTTAGCTTATGTAGATAAAGATTCACTCAAAGAACTTGTTGATGTTATCTTAACAAAAGATAATGTATTACCAATTACGCAAACCTTACTAGATTATGCAATTAAGAACCAAGATTGAGTACAAAATTGAGGCAATGTTGGACAATTAATTTTTGATTTACTTAAAAACTCAAACTTATTAACCCTTGATAAGAATCATCTCAATTTAATTCTTTCAAGAGTCTTAACTTTTGAAAAACTTGACTTAACAATTCAAAAAGCACTTTCTAAACTTTTAGCTGACCAAGGATATGAACATGGCATTTCTAAAGAATTAGCTAATGGAATTCAAGGTTTATTGATTCAATTAAATAATTCAACTTTAGATGGCTCTCTAATTTCTTTATTTATTGATTTAGTTGCCGACAAAATTGCTAATGCAAATGACTTCCAAGATTTAATCAGCCAAATTCAGCCTCAATTAGTTCAAAGATTAAGGTTAAATCAATATAGTACCGTTAAGACAATCTTGCAAGCTGATATTTGAACAGATAATAACAAAGCAGAACTTAAAAAGATTGCCCACTTCTTCTTTGATAAATATTACAATGATCAAAATATCCAAAAAATTATTGATTTAACTCCAAAAGATAAAATTAGTCAGGTAGTTGGTTTAACTGAAGAAGAAATTAGTTCAACCTTAAGAGAAATTCTTCAATCAGAACAAATCAAATCACTTGCTAATAAAGTAATTGATTATGCTATTGAACATGCTCCAGAATACGGGGCAGCAGATTCATTTGATGAACTTGTGAAACAAGTTGCCTCAAATCAAGATTTTGTAGCATTAATCAAACCAGATTTTAAGGCTTTATTAAATATCATTTTAAATAAAGAATCAACCAAAGATGTCTTAGCAAAAGTTATTACTAATTTTTTAGATAATGAAAATATCAATAAGTTCTTAGTTGGAATAACAAATAAACAAGAATTAGTGAAAAATCTCATTGGAGTATATGACATTTTTGATGCTCAATTAGGAATTAGTGACATTATCTTTAATGGTTTTATTGATTATGTTAAAGTTAATGGAACCAACTTTAGTAATGTTTCTTCAATTGCTTCAAACTTATTTAATGGAATTAGAGATTCCTTAGCGGAAAACACCGAAAGTAAGGTTGTTGCAATTGTTAGAGGACTCGCAACAAGTAATTTATTTACTCAAAGCAAACAAGATATTATCACTATTATTGATAACATTTTAACTAATATACCTGATGAACAATTTAATAACACTGTTGTTTCTTTAATTACTAAGGGAAATGATGAGGTTATTACTAAATACTTACCAATTGATGATTTTAAAAAGCTTCTATCTTTTGTTAGAAATAACCAAAACTTTAGATCCTTATTTAATGGTTCAATTACCCAGTTAATCAATAATATTTCAGAATATTCATCGGTTAATTCTTATCAAGATATCGTAGCTAAGACTTTACAAATTATTAATCTTGATCAATTAGAAAGCTCATTAAAAGGTTTAATTAATGATTTATTAACGACTGAACAAGTTCATAATATTTTGTATAACTTCTTAAAAACAACTCTTAAGAACTTCAATGTTAATGTTGAAGATGCTGAAGTGGACGCCTTATTACGTGCAATCAGCAGCAATATTAAACAACTAGCTGATCAAGTTGATCTTTTTGAACCAATAATTAATGAAGTCTTTAAGATTCTTAAATCAGATCAATTTAAAGCAAATCCAGCTGAAGAAATTAATACTTTCTCAACTAGAATTAAAGAAATTTTCACCGCTAAAGTTACCTCAGATATTAAAGGATTTGCCGATAAAATCCTCGACATTGATTTTATTAGAAACAATTGAAATGGTGTTATTAAAGTTGTAACACAAGCTTTACAAGGATTTAACCAAGAAGGCAAAATCGCTGAATTTATTAATAAACAACTAGAAGGTGTAAATTTAGAAACTGGTTTATTACAGTATTTAAGTGTTGATGATTTCAAAGAGCTTATTACTAATGTCTTAAAATACCCACAAGTTAATGATTTAATAGCAGGATTGGTTCCTAATTTACTAAACAATCGTGAATGATTGGCTCATTTTAACGAACCAAAAACATTAGTATGAACGTTACTCAAAACATCAAATAATATTGATATCATAAAAGAACAGGCAAGTAAATTTGTTGAGCAATTGCTTAAAGAAGAGCCGCTTAAACGCGGAGTAACTGCTATTTTTAATGGTCTATTAAACAAAAATAATTTAGCAATTGATAATTTAAATAAATTAGAATTTATTGGCCAAACTTTAGATAATATTGTTCCAATTCTTAAACAAGCTCAAGTTTATGATTTAGTCTTTGAGAAAATTTTTGACTTACTTAAATCAAGTGATAGTTTAGATAATTTCATCGAACAATTGCCAACTAAGATGTTAGAGTTACTTCAAGAACATCAGTTTAATTTAGTTAAAGCAATTTTACAATCAGATTATTTAACCAACCAAAAACAAGCATTCAAAGAGATTATTCAATCATTAATTTACACACTTACTAAAAAGCCTACCCAAGTAGAAGCATTACTTGCTAAAGCAGGATTAGACCAAAAACTCGGTGCCTTTGGTACTAATGCTCACGATTTATCTCTTGCTTTACAAGAATTATTTAAATCAGAAGATGTTCAAAATGTATTAAATGATTTCATTGGCTATGTTTTAGATCACGCCAAAGAAATTGCTAATGGTGATTCATACAATGATTTTGTTAAAAATATCTTCAAAGACTCTGAGCACAATGAACAATTATCTAACCAAATCAAAGGTGTAGTGAAACAGGTCTTACAAAATAACACCATTAAAGATTTTGTTTCATCAATTATTGTTAATTTATTAAATCAAAAAGCTCCATGAATTCTTCAAAATGTTAACGAGCCGCAGCAAGTTATTAAATCCCTTTTAGCATCTATTGATCTTATTGAGCAAAAATACGGATTTATTAATCTTGGTGTTAATGCAACTTTTGAATTCTTGCAAGAACACGGATATCAAGGTGATCCAAGTTTAATTTTTAGTAAATTTACCCAAAGATTACAATCACTATTTGAACCAGAACACTTGCAAGAAAATATTTTAAAATTATTGCAAACCTTAGTGCAAACACCAGCCTTTAGTGAGCACCCTGAAGATGTTAAAACGATTTTAAATAACGTTATTAATTATTTTGCTGAGCAAACTAATTTTGGTGATTTAATTTGAAACCAACTCAGTGCTACAACTCAAAGTTGAATTGAAAATAACTTATTTAGTAAAGATGTACTTGAAAAATTTGCTAATAAAGGAGCAAAATCAATTCATCTTCGTAATATTATTCTCAACTTTATTAACTATTTAATTGATAATAAAGAAGTAATTGTTAATGCTGCTACAATTTTAGATTTACCTAAAAATTACTTAAGAAACGAAAACAACCGTAATTACTTTAAGTCTGAATTTAAGCAACTACTTAATGAAGTATTAGGATCAAGTGAATCAGCAACAGCAATTAAAAATATCTTAACCAATATTTTTGCTTTCTTAGAAGTTAATATTGATGATAAAATTCAAAGATTTATCGATCTGGTAGCAAATCAAATCGTACCATTTACTGATCGTTTAGGTCTTTTAGATAACGTTATTGATGCAATTGTTGAATTATTCTTGGATAATAAAGTTCAAACTGATACCCTTATTACTGATTTAAAAGAAAAAATGCTTTCAAAAATTCAACCTACAAGCTATAACTTCTTCAAAAAATTCATTGGTGATCAGTTAATTACCCAAAATAAAGAGATTGTCTATAATGCTCTTAATAGCATTGTCTATGGAATTACTCACCGTGATGGAAGATTACAAAATTGACTTGAAGGGTTAAATGTTGGTGGGACTTTAGTGCCTTATGATGCAGCTACTGTTAATAATATGTTAGTGCGGGCAATTAAGGATGAACAATTCTTTACACTTGTAAATAAACTCTTAAATTCAGTTGTCTTTAGAGCCGAAGAATATGCTAATTTAAATAGTTGAGGAGAACTTCTTAACCACTATTTAAAAATGGTAGATCAAAACGAAGTCAAAACCATTTTAATTAATTGATTCAAAGGGTTAACTTCACAAGCTAATAGTGCTTTCAACAAAGGTATAGGTTCTCTTTTACATAAAATGTTAAAAGACAAAGGATTTGCCTTTAATAATGATAGTGACTTGCAATTAATGTATAAAGTAGCCAACGCAGTTCTTCAAAGCTTTGGTGAGTCTGATCTACTTGATGGTATCTTTAATAAGATGATTACCTTAATTAAATCAATTGATTTCACCAGAGTAAACCATCCAGAAGCTGCTCTAACTAAAGCTGTTACAATGGCGGTATTATCTCCTTTATTAAGTGATGATTATAGTCAAATTCTTTCTGGTAAAGTCTTTGACTTTGGTACATTTATCAGTGCTGTAACTGCAAAAATGCAACCAAAAGATTTCTCTGACTTTGTCAATCGTTTATTTGAAACCTCTTCACTTGAAAATGTAACTGGTATTTATCAATTTATTAATAATCAACTTTCACTTGGATTAACACCTGAAAATACAGGAGAAACCGATTCTTCATCAAATCAATCAGGTTCAAACGATCAAAATAATCAAAATGAACCAAATAAGGATTATGAATGAAACAAACCATTTGCCCCTACCTTTAAATTGGAAATTGTAGATGTCTTTCGTATTGAGCCACAAGTTAAGAAACTTTTAGGTGGAATTTATGGTTCGTTGCAAAAATACTTATTCGAACAAGCTACCTCAGGTTCATTTGACTTTACTCATTACAAGAAAAACTCGTCATATAAAGCCCTTTATAGAGTCAATACTTTGGTTCACTTAATGCTTAAATCATTAAGCAACACTGGTGATTTTGCATATTGAAACTTTGTAGGTCCTTTTATTAACAGAGTTTATGAATCAAGTTGATACGAAGCATATAATATTTACAAAAGTCGCTTGACCAAGCAACAAATACTTAAGCTTGGTGGATATGAAAGTGGTTGATTCAGTAAAACAATCAAACCTAATTATGAATATATTACTGGTAACCAAGGAAATGGTACATATGATACTAATTATTGAGAAGATCAAATTAGAGCTTACATTGAATATGGACCAAAAAAACCACCAGTACGTGATCGTTTTAATAAGTCTAAAACAATGCTCAAAGTATTACTTGAATCATTTGAAAATGGATATTTGGCCTTTACTGATCACTATCGAACAAGATAAAAAAATCCAACGCAATCGCGTTGGTTTTTTCTTGCAATTTAATTTTTGAATTTAAAGTAAATTTATTATTTTGTGTATTTTTCAGGGTGCTTTTCTTGCATTAATTTAATGAATTCTTTTTTGTCCATTGAACCATATTGCTCCATTAATTCAACACATTCTTGATATTCAGCAAGTGCTCATTCCACATCTTCAAATCCATCAACTGATGTAATTCCTGGACGTTTTCAATTTTTGTAAGTACTAAAGAATGTTTTAACTGTATCTAAAAATGGCACAGGTAAATCACTAAGTTTTTCAATGTTTTCTAAACGATAATCATCTGCATGAACGGCAATTAATTTTGTATCGGTTTCTCCATCGTCAATCATTTTCATTGCCCCGATAATTCTAGCTTTTAGCGAACTACCAACAGCAAAAGTTTCTGGAGAATAAACAAGAACATCAAGTTCATCACCGTCTCAATCAAGTGCTTGAGGAATAAAACCATAGTTAGCAGGATAAACAAAATCACCTCTTAAAATACGGTCAACTTCAATTTGTTTGGTTTTACGGTTATATTCGTATTTAATGCGAGAACCTTTTTGAATTTCAATTGTAACATTAATAATATTTTTCATAAATAAATCATAGCACGAAAATACAAAATAAAATAGATTTTTACTAGGTGATTGTATATTTTGTTAGTTAAAAGTGTTTTTGATCTAACTACTTAGCAAAAGAAAATTTAATTTAGATAAATTTATAAATTATTTTTTTAATCATAAAAATGTTTATTATAAAAACAAGAGCAAGCTCTTGTTTTTATTTTAATGCTTTAATTATTAAAGTAAGTATTGAAGTAAAAGCGATATTAAAGATAATGCTAAAAGACAATGAAATAGTTGTTGTTTTTAGTTTTGTTAAGTTAAATTCTCCAAGTCATATATTTAAAAACATTGTCCCAATTAATAGTGGCAATCCGGTGGTAAAAAAACCTTGTTTAGCTGTTAAAAACAGTAAAAACGATAATAAAGTAACAGTAATTAAGGCATTGATCATTACATGAGTATGAAGCATTTTACCTAGAAAAATTTGAATAAAATTAATAATTATAATTAAAGAACCAAGGAAAACGATCTCTTTAATTAAAAAATGTTTCCAATAAAATTTGCTTTTATTAGATCTCACTAGCGAGATGTGATTAATTTTATGTGTTATTAAGAAATAAACTAATGAAGCAATAATTGATGCAAGAAATTCGATAAGTAAATAAAATAAAGCAATAAATATATGGTCTCATTGGTTAAAAAGGATGGCATAGTATAAATAATTAGTAATTAAATTAATTGGATTAATGAAAACACTTTTAACTTGTGAGTTAAAAATATTGGTCAATAAAAACCCAAATAAAACCGAGCAAAATGTAATTAGAGTATAAATAATAGTAAAAAAGTGAGGTTTATCTTTAAATTTACTAATTGATAATGAAATTGTTGCTAAACCACCTAAGACAAGAATAAAAACACCAATAAATTCAGCTAGGATATTTCCGTAATTTCAATAATCAGAAAAGGACGGGTTCATAATTTATATATTATATTAAAAACCACAAAATAAATTTTTGTGTTAATCTTTTTAAAAATTTTTTAAATTGTTTGATTTGATTGATGAATTTTAAAAAACTACCATAAAAACGACTTAAAAATTATAAAAATCTATTAATTAATTGAATTAGTTCCTCAGAATCAAATGATTTAGAAAAAATAATTTTATCTTTGAAATATCCATAAGTATATGGGTTATTTGAAAGAGAATAAAAACAAACCAAAACTTTCTTTTTGAAAAATTTATCTAGCAATTTAATTTGTGAGCTATATTCTTTAAGAAAAGTTTTTTTAAAGATCCCTTCAATAGCATCTAAATCATGTGTTGAAAAGATAATTTGTCCATAGCAATAACGCTTGACAAGTTCTGGAACGAGTTTATTTCATTGATTTATTTTAATTTGTTTAATTTTGTTAATTCTAAGTAAAGTAAGCAATTCGTTATAGATTATATTAGCCGGAGAGGTAAAGATTCTAACCTCTAATTCTCTTAAGATTTTTAATGTCATAGTTGATCGATAATCTTTTAAAGTGATTTTATTATCTTTTAAGAATGAACTACGAATTTGGTTAAATAAAATTCAATTATAAAAAATTAATTGATCTATATTGCAAATATTAGATTCATCTTTATAATCGTATTCGCCTTTAAAGGTATTGTCCATTCTGTAATATCATCTTTCACCACGACTTCATAAATCTTTGGCTTTAATACCATCAAGAAAATCAACAATTCTTTTTGTTAAAAGTTCGGAAAAATAACCAAGATTATTTGTAACCATCATATCTGGGTTTTTGAGATTCTCAAAAACTTTTGATTCTGATAAGTTAACAATCATGTTTCTCCTTAGTTCTATAGCTCTAATTAACATGATTCACCTTACATTTAAATTATAAAACTTTTGATAATTATTTATCCGAAGCATAATTTAAATCTTTTATTTAACAAAAAAACAAAAAACGCTTTTCATGTATAAAATAACGTCATAAATGCATTAATTTCTCTTTGAATTTAAAAAACTAAAGAATATTTCTTTTTTAAGAAAATGATTTTTGGTATCTGTACAAAATTTTAGTTAATAAATTATTTTTTTGGTATTTAGTGATTTTGTATTAGACGTTTATCTTTTAAAATACAAAAAACATTATCTAAATTGGTTTTAAGATCTTGAGCTTTTCATTAGTTTATCAGGGAATCTTTAGAATTTCCGCTTAATGGTATAAAAAAACTCTTCTTCAAGAGTTTTACTAATTAATTAATTTATTCAAAATTTAAAAGCAAGAATAATTCAAAAGTTAAAATCGGATCAACCATACTTTCTTTAAGTTTTTGATCTAAATCTTTTAAGTTCTTGATAATCTTTTGTATTTCTTTTAGCGAATAATTTGTCATCATTTGAGATATTTTTTTGATTCTAAATTCATGAACATTGAGTATATTAGAAATGTCTTTAAGGTTATAATTAAGCCTTTGAAGAGAATCAATTTGATGACCTAAAACAAAAATTTGTCCAATTTGTCCAATTAAACCATGAACATCATCTCCTTCATAAATTCTTTGTTTAAAGGTTTTTCACATTAGACTAAAATTTTGGCTTTGGATTGCATTTGCAAAAGCAAAAGTATCGCCTAAGAGATATTGACCAACGGATTTATTGATATTTTCTCAACTAATGTGGGGATTGAGCAACAATAATTTATCAATTTCTTTGATCATAATTGTTAAATTTGGAGGTAACCTATCGATAAGTTCTAATAGATCTGCACTTGAAATTGAACCACCTTTTTTATTAATATAATTATTTAACTCACGAGGAAGAGAATTTTTTGTAATTTCTTTAGATTCATAAACATTTGCTGTATGAAGCAAAAAATCAGTTAAAGGGTTTTTGGTAGCTAATTGATTTGAAAGGACAAAAACAAGTTCATTAGCTGGTTTATGAGCAGATACGTATTTGATAAATTTTTCAACGCTTGATTGTTGCTCTTTGGTGAGTTTTGATGTTGATAATAAATCTAAATCAGAACAAATGATTAATTGCGTATGTCCAAATAAAGAAGCATTATATAAAGTTGATAAAATTACTTCTAGTGAGGTTTTACCATCAAAGAATATAATGTCATTTTGTGTAAATTTATTTTTAATTTCAGCAAGCTTTTGGTTATTAAAATACTCTTCTTTTCCGTGAATTAAAATCATATTTTTATTATATTATACATTTAGTTTTTTTATAAAAAACGATTCCAATACTTAGGTAAGTAATCAGTGTTCAACCAATTTTTCAAGCTATTCAAGCTCAGGGTGATTTTATTTGAATTGATATTAAAATATCATAGTAATTTAATCAGGTGATGGCTATTTCAAATAAAATAAATAACCATCTTATTACCGGGGGAATTAACATTACGATCAATCCTAAAATAAGAAAACCTTCAATTATGGGTGATAATATGAAAGTAAAAAGAAAAACAGTGAGATAAAATTTTTGCTGTGTTAGAGCAACAAAAAGAGTCGAGATGGTTGTAATTAAAATTGCATTTACAATCATAGTTTTTCAATTAGTTTTAGGATTATTATCTAAATTTAAAATAAATCATGTTAATATGTAAGCAAATCAATAACCAAGATTAAACACTACTCAGGGATTAATTGCTAAAAAAGTAAAAGCCGCTATATTTAAAAAACTTAATTTAGTATATTTTGATCAGTACTTGTGGAAGATTTTAGTATTGAAGAAAATTATTCAGATTGATTTTCAAGTAGAAAAGGAGCTTTTGGCACATAAAAAATAGACAAAAATTAAAGTAAATGCAATTTTTTTGTTGTACCTAGAAAATTTAAATAACTTGCAAATTGATAAATAAATTAGATTAAAATGTAACCCACTGATAATAACAAGATGAATTAATCCAGAAATTTTAAAAGTATTTAGCAAGGTTGTATTTTCACCTTGAAAATACCCGAGAAAAAATGGTCATACATAATTTTGATACAACGAATTATCATAAATTTTCAAGCTAAAAAAAGCACTTTTGAAAGAGTTATAAGCAAAAATAATTTCTGGATTTTTGATTTGATAATACACCCCTAAATCAAATGCGCTGGAATTATTTTTTAGTTTTTCTAAAACACCAGAAACAAAATAATAACCAAGCAATTTTAAATCTTGATAATTATTTGTATAAATAATGTATTTACGGAAAAAGCGATCTTCTACAATGTAATAGTTTGAGTTAATTTTAATAAGCTGCATTTGTTCATTTTTAAATAAATCAGGAACAAAGTTTAAAAAAATATATCAAATTAAAGCAATCAAGCTAATAATTAGTGTAATTATTAATCATTTTCATATTTTGTTACGATAAGTCCAAATTGCTAGACACAAGGATAAAATGGCACCAAAAAAAGTTAATCAAGAAAAATGAAGCAAGCTCATAATAACTAGTGAATTAAAACAAAATAGATGTAAATAATTTAATTTAGTATTAAAAATTCCTTTAATTTTTTCAACGTTGATGGTCCAACTGATGGGATATGACCAAGCTGTTCTCATGTTACCTTTCCGTGATATTTTTTCCGAAATTCAAGAATATTTTTGGCACTTTTTGATGATATTTTATAATGAGTAAGTTGTTTTTCACTATAAAGATCTTTTCAATGGAGTTGAAAATTTTTATATGGAATAAAAATTAATTCATTAGTAGGAGCAATCTCATCTAAATTAAACATTTGCAAATTAGCTTGCGCTTTTAACTTGCATTTAAAAAATAATTCTCTATAAGTTAAAGGAGTTTTAGAATTAAATGTTCCTCCTTGCTCACAAGCGCCATCAACAATGTATTTATTAAGAAGATCTTTTTTGTTTTTGTGAGTTTGCGGTATTCAAAAAATTCCAACCATACTAGCAGGAATCATCAAAACAACAATTATTGTGATAAACTTATAAATTCATTTTCCCTTCACATAATAGTTATAAAAAAATCTTGAGCTAATGCATAAAGTTTTAAAAATATCTTTAAAATCATTTTTTGTGCTTTCTTTTTAAAATATTTACCTTTTAAAGCAACCAAGGTTAAATATTTTAAAAAGTATTATTTTTGGTAAAATTACTATACATCAGTCAGCAGCAGGGCTTAATGCCTTGAGGAAAGTCCGTGCTAACACCACCTGCGATGGTGGTAGTGTTCATGTTAGACCTAATAAGTCTAAGCCTAGACGACAAGTGCCACAGAGACGAGAATTGTGAAACGCGGTAAACTCCATGAGTTAGAAACCTAAATTTTGGTAAGGGAACCTAAGTTAAGGAAATGAACGATACTTGGGAGCGTAATGCTAGATAAATTGCTGACACTACTTAACGTAGGACAGAACACGGCTTATCGATGTTAAAAAAACGACCTTTGGGTCGTTTTTTTATTTTTAGTAAAGATAAAGAGGGATATAAACATAGCAAAGTAAGTAGTAATATGTATAAACATCAAATAATAAATCATGATAGTAACGTTTTGCTAATGTTTCTTTGTTACGACTAAAAGAAGCTGTAATGTCCATAAAACTTCATTTAGATAAAAAAGTAAAGTAAATTGCTTCTTTATCTTTATTTGAGTATAACTTAAAAAACTTAACTCATGAATTTTGATTATCTTCCATTCTTTTTTCAATTAATTCTTGAGCATATGGTGTAAACATTTCAGCAAGACGATAAGGATTGTCGCCTTCAACTTGAAGTTTTTTTGCAAGTTGATGGTTTTCTAATTTAAATCCATTTTTACTATTTGATCTTGATTTACCAAAAGCCAAACTTCAATTGAAATTTTTATCTTTTAAAGCACTTGTATTAACTTTAAGAAGTCCGGTATCAACAAATTTAGATTTTTTATCATCAATTCATACTTGTCAACGAGTGTATAAATATTGAGCTGGATATTTATCTGAAATTAATAAATGAGCTTTTACCTTAGATTCTATTAATGTTGAATTAACATTTTTAGGTTTAAGCATTAAAATATCCTCTTGGGTAATTTCGCCACTTAAATTACGATCCAATTCTTCTTGAAAACGTGAATTATTAGGTTCAAAATATTCGAATTCTGGATTAATATTAAAAAAGGCTTTTTGATAAATTTTATCTGACTTAAGATCTGAAGAAATTTTCTCTGCAATAGCTTTTTTAGTTTTGATATATTTTGATCATAAGTGAAATGAAATAGCACCCAAAATAAAGGCTACAACACCTAAAGTAATAGCAATACCTAATACTAATTTTGTTTGCCCACTATTAACAACGTTTTCCTGAAATGATGAAAATAATGACACAAGGAAAGAAATTGCTAGTAATATTGTAACTATTGTAAGCGGAATAGCTGAATGTATATATGTTTTAAGTTTTTTAATTGATTCGCTTTCAAAAATCTCATTGATTTTTTCTTGTATCATTGGCAAAATAGTTGTGTCACTTTTTGCTTTGAAGGTATTAAAATCTAAGTATTCTTTAACTATTTTCATGAATAACCTAGTTGCTTAATTTACCTAATGATACATCGTTTCTTTGTTGAGAAGAAGCTTGATAAAGTGGTTTTGTAGTAAGTTTTAATGAACTTGCTATTACTGATGAAGGTCAAGTAAATAATGATTGGTTGTATTCGTTAACGTGATTGTTGTAAATTCTTCTTGCAGCAGAAATTTCACGTTCTAAATATGTACTTTGTTCCATTAATTCTTTGTAAAGTTCATTTGATTTAAGTTGTGGGTAATTTTCAGCTACCGCAAAAAGACGTCCAAAAATACTTGAGTTAAGTTTTTCGATTTCTGAACTATTTTGTAATGCACCTTCATTAATTAATGAACGCATTTTTGCAATATTTGTATATACGTCATTTTCAAATTTTTGGTGTCCTGAAACAGCATCAACAAGTTTTACTAATGTATCGTGTCTTTTTGTTAATTGAACATCAATAAGTGATGCAGCATTGTTAATTTCGTTTTGTTTTCTTAAAAAATTATTACGTTTGATTACATAGTGAATTCCAAGAGTAAATAAACCTAAAGTAAAAGCATAAACTACTTTACCTAATGTTCCAGATTGAGTATTGATTTTTGAGTTATCTGCTCCAGGGTTAAATTCGTTTGTGTTTGTACGTGATTGGTCGAATAAATCTGCCATAATTCTCCTTAATAATTATTTTATTTTTTTGTTATAAATTAAAATTTTTCTTTTAAAATTATATAATTTTTATCCAAATAAAAACACCTGCCTTTTGTGATAATTTTCCTAGTTGAGAATTTTTCACATTTTTATTTTTTAACCAATTCTTGAATAAAAAATAATAAAATTATTATGTAACAAAATTAAAACAAAAGGATCTATTTATGAAATTAAAAAAGTTACTAATAGCTAGCACTTTTCTTACGCCACTTGTTGCCCTAGCAGCTTCATGTAATTCAGGAACTACTCAAAATTCAAATGTAAAGACAGAAAATAAAGTTGAAACTGAGCAAAAATTACCAAGTACACCTTTTGCAAATTTAATTGAATCACAACTTAAAAGGGAAGTAGAATTTGCAGAGAGCAAAAATTGAAACAGTATTAGAATTGTTCCGGTTGAAAAAGATGGACAAAAATACTTTACAAATACCGCTAAAAAAGCCTATAAAGTTGCAGATTTAGCTGAAGGATTCGAATTTTCTAAATTTGAATTTAAAAAGTCAAACAGTAGAGGGTTCGATTATCTAGAAGGAGTCATTAAAAAAGAAGAAAACAAAACATTAGTTGTCTTTAATTTTAAATATGATGGAAAAGATTTTGAAGTTACATTAGAAGTAAAATAACTATTTATTTTAAGGTAGATTATTTATCTGCCTTTTATTTCTAATCTAATCTAAAAATTTTTAAATTAAAAACGGGGAAATAATATTTAATATGAAAAAACTTTCTAGAAAAATTCTCTTAAGCACAATTTTAGCACCTTTAGTTGGCTTTTCTTTCTATTTCATGTACTGAATTAAGTTTACTAAAGATTCGCAAGTGGTTAATGAAGATTCTAAAATTGAGGTAACTAGCAATGAAATTATCATCGGTTCGTATAAATATACTTATGATCCAAAAAACGACTATTATAAAGATGCTAATGGATTACAGGGAGAAAAGCTTTTTCAAAAACTAAATGAAATCCATCAAAGGAATCAAATAAATACAAAATATGATGATTTACCAAAATTTTATAACAATAAAGAATATAGTCCATTTTTTGATCATTATTGAGAAAAGGATGGCTCTTTATTAGATATTTATAGTGAAAATCCTTCAGGCAAGGATCCTTATAATTATTTCAAATATTCCACTCAAGGTGGAGCAAAAGAAGGCGACGGCACAAATAGAGAGCATTTAATTCCGCAATCTTGGTTTTTAAAAAAAGAGCCTATTCGATCAGATGCTCAGTTTGTTTGGCCAACTGATATAAAAGTAAATGCAGTGCACGCTAATTATGGATATGACAATGTAGCTAAAGTTAGTTTTGTTTCAAAAAATTCATCAAAGTTAGGGAAAAACAATTTAGGTGAAACCGTCTTTGAACCTATTGATGAATTTAAAGGTGATGTAGCAAGGGCTTTTTTATATTTTTCTAACTCTTACTATAATAAGGATATTTATCCCAAAGGTCCAACAAGTACTAACCCAACAAATATTTTTGTTAAAAACTTTCCTTATATAAAGAGTAATTTTTTCGCTACTTACTTATCTTGAAATAACAAAGACCAAGTTGATCAATTTGATATTGATCGAAACAACAAAATTTATAAATATTACAATCATGTAAGAAATCCATATATTGATTACCCTGATTTGGAGAAAAATCTTTATGGTGAAAATCCAACACCTTTTGTTAATCGTGGTATTTTGATTAAAGTTGAGAAAATTTAATTTCCTTGGCATTTGCCGAGGATTTTTTAAAAAAGTTAATTTTTTAGGTTTAAAATAAGTTTTTTATGTTTTTTTATGCTAAAATAATTTACAACTTCATAGGAGGATTATGTCTAAATTATTAACTTCTAGGCAATTTCGTTATTTTTCAATCAATATGATTGTTGGATTTGGGCTTATTAGCACAGTTTTATCAGTGTCAAATCTAGGTGGTTGAGGATTTTTAATCATTTTAATCACAGGTTTTATGACTATGAGTACTGGTTTTGTTTTTTCAAGACTAGCTCAAAAATATAGTGAGACTTATGGTGGGTCTTATGCTTATGCTCGTGAAATTGCATATAAAACCAAAAGAGGAAAACGTTTTAAACGAAACTTCCAATTTTTTGTTGGTTGAAACCAATTTATTCAAGGGCCAATTTTATCGGCAACTACACCACTATTTTTAACCGGAGCTGCAACGGTTTTTACTCAAGATACAACAACAATTAATATCGTTAGAATTGCTTCGTTTGTTTTCTATATTATTCTTGTTTTAATTTCTACATTTGGACTTAAAGTCAATAAAAAAGTCATCTTGGCATCTGCAATTATTAAATGAAGTACTCTTATGCTATCGGTCTTTTTATTACTTTATTTAGCAATTTCTGATAATTACTTTATTCAAAATATTGTTTATACTAAAGATATTACTCAAGGAAATGCTCAATATGGACATGTGGCACCATATGCAATTTTTTCAAGTATTGTGTCATTTATGTATGCTTTTGGAGGATATGAAAGCTTATCAGCGATGACCAAAGATGTTAAAACCAATAACTTTAGATCTATTTTAATGGGTGCTTTTTGAGTTATTTTAATTTTCTATATGCTCTTTTATTTAATTGTTTTTAACGTTAATAGTAACTTATTCTTTAGCGATAGTTCTAAAACAAAAGAGTTTTCAAATATTTTTGCCCGTGTTTGAGGAATCACTGGATTGATCATTTTTGTTATTGGATTAGTCTTTAATAATATTTCATCAAAACTTTCAACTTCATATACTGGAGCAAGACAAATTGTTCCTCTTGCTGAAGATGGTTATTTACCAAAATGAGTAGCTAAACGTTCAGAAAAATACGGTGAATACCGTAATGCGATGTGATTTGCTGTTATTTTAACAATTGTATCGCTTATTACTTTCTGAATCTTACCAACATTTATTCCGTCAATTCACTTCTTATTTAATGTTATTAATTTAGGAACTATTTCGTTCTTTATTCAATACATTTTGACTTTTGTTACGTCTTTAATTTTAGAAAAACAAAATCGAATTGAAAAAATTCCTTTATGAGAAAAAATTCTTTATTATTTAGGAATTCTTTCGATGTTTGTTGTGGTAATGGTTTATATTTTCCCATTCTTTGTTGGTCAACCATGAACCGATGAAAACACTATTACATTAGTTTCTTTTGTTATTTTTGTCGGAATTGGTTATGTCATTTATGCTTGAGTGCATTTTGGTCCAAATCACCGTAGACACAAGGATGTTCGTAATTGAACAATATAAAAAACTAGTTTTAAAAACTAGTTTTTTTCATTTAGATCATCAATTGTAAATTTATAAAGATTGGTAAAGTCATTTTCTGTTTTATTAAGTTTATAAGTAAATGGTGACTTCATAAAGTTAGGGTGATTAATTTTAAATGAACCTAAACCGCGTTTATTCTTTTTGTTATATGAAGTTACATAAAAATTAATTTCCTGATTCAATTTGAACAAGTCTCTCATTTTTTTGTGCGAAAAATCAGTGATTTCGTTTCGATAGATGCGAAATAAATCGCCATTATAAGTAGCAATTTCGATAAATTTATCAGTAATTTTGTTAACATTACCTTTATGAACTCATGTTTTAATTTGTTTCATAATTTATATTATAGTTTTTTTGATAAAATTTAAAAATTCATTTTGTTATGTTCCTAATAATTTGGTTTTTACGATATATTCGGTCAATGAATGTTTTTAATTAAAAGAATTTAAAAAATAATTTATAATTAAGACAATTAATATATAGTTTAATTTAAATTAATTTTAAAAATAATATTACAATAAATTAAAATTACAAGAACACTACAAATCTTGTAAAGGAGAAATAATAATGAAACGTTTACAATGTTTATACAAACCAAGCTACAATAGAGAATATCCATGAACACTTAAACACCCAAAAGTAAACCAACCTCTTGCTTTATTTAAAAGTCGTAAAGATGCTATTAACTGATTTTTATCAAAAGGTCTTGAGTGTGCAACATGATTCCAAACTGAAGACAAGATTTGAGGTGGACTTTTAGTTGCTGAGAAGGTTCCTCACGGATTTGATTATGAACTTAATGTTGATAAATTTGATGGTGGACTTGATTTAAGAAAAACAGCAGAAGAACTTTATATTTTTGAAAGATCTGGTCAAAGAGATCGCAAAAATGCAGAAGAATACTTAAAAACAATTACTGATTTTAAACCTGTTTGATCAAACATGGATGACATTGAACCTTACTTCCCTAAAGATGATGATTGAACAGCTCCTAAAAAATCTAAAAAAGATCTTGAAATTGAATCTCTTAAAGCTCAACTTCAAGCATTATTACAAGAAATTGCTAAAACAAGCAATAGATATAACAATGAAATTGATGCTTTAATGGCAAGATTAAATGATGAAAAAGAAGATAAATCACAACTTCTTTCAGAAATTCAAGCTCTTAAAGAAAGATCACTTGAAGAACAAAAACAAGAAGTAGAAAAAGTAGTTATTCAAGAAGTAATTAGAGAAGTTCCGGTTGAAAAAATCGTTTATAAAGATTGTGAAAAATGTAAAAATGGTGTTTGTTCAAAAGGAGAATCAAAAATCACTGAATTTTCTTACATTGGTGATTTCCCATTATACAAACAAGTTGAAATTTTAGCTCTTTATGCTCATAAATTACAAGTTCTTAATGAACAATTACCAGATACAACATATGTTTCACAAGAAGAATTTTTAAGAATTAAAGCAAATTGAGTAGAAGTTGTTAGATATACATTAAATCTTGAAGAAAAATTAGAAAACGAAAGCGATTACACCAAACGTGTTTACAAATTAGGTGCACAAGTATTAAACTTTGAAATTGATGTTTTACTTGAAAAAGTTAAATCTAAATCAAGTCAAGAGTTTAAATTAGAATCAGCTACATATGTAGAAGATGAACAACAAAGATTAAGAACAACATTAATTCAAGCTTCATCATTTGTTGATTACAAACATTATCAAGTTGCTTTTGTCCCAAAATCAGAATATGATCACGCTATTTTCAAACACGATAGTTACAATGAATCAAAAGAACTTGTTGTTTGAAAAATCGAAGAAAAAGTAGTTGAAACAAAAGAATTCAAATCACCAGAAGAAAAACAATCTTCACTATTTAGAAAGTTAGGACTTTTCTTAGTTTTATCTGGTTATGCAATTCTTTTAATAGCATTAATTGTTTTGGTTTGTTTACTTTCTCTTTAATTACAAATTGTAAAGAAAAAAAACGGCATATAGAAAATGTCGTTTTTTATTTTCTAAAGTAAAAACCGAAGAAAAGGAAATGCATATTTTACACGTTCCTACATACCATTTTTAACAAAAAATGGTAAAATTTATTTTATGCTTAAAGATAATATGCAAGAAATCGTCAATCACTTAAAAACAAGTGGTTTTGTGTACCAAGGAAGCGAGATTTATGGTGGTCTTGCAAATACATGAGACTACGGACCACTTGGTGCAATTCTTAAAGAAAATATTAAGGATGCTTGAAAAGATCTTTTTATTACCAAACATGTTAATAATTTTTTAATTGATACCAAGATCTTAATGAACCCACAAGTTTGAGTCACATCAGGGCATGTGTCGAATTTTTCTGATCCACTTATTGAAAACAAGGTCAATGGAAAACGTTATCGTGCTGATAAATTGATTCAAGAAATTAACCCCGATTTAATTCCTGAAAAAATGACTTTTGAACAAATGCGTGATTTTTTAATTGACAATTTACCTAAATATGAAAACGAAAAGACTAATTGAAGTGATATTAGAAAATTCAATTTAATGTTTGAAACATATCAAGGTGTTTTGGTGGATGCTAAATCCAAAGTTTATTTACGTCCTGAAACTGCACAAGGAATTTTTGTTAACTTTAAAAATATTCAAAGAACCATGCGTGCTAAATTGCCATTTGGGGTTGGACAGGTTGGAAAAAGTTTTAGAAACGAAGTAACTCCGGGAAACTTTATTTTTAGAACTAGAGAATTTGAACAAATGGAACTTGAATTCTTTACTCATCCTGATCAAGCTGATTATTGATTTAAATATTACATTAACTTGGCTTATCAATTTGTACTAAGTTTAGGAATCAAAGAAGATTCTATTCGAATTAGAGCGCACGAAGCAGAAGAATTAGCTCACTATTCAAATGGAACTAGTGATATTGAATTTAAATTCCCATTTGGTTGAGGAGAGCTTCTTGGAGTAGCTAACCGTACTGATTTTGATCTTAAGTCACATATGGAAGCTTCTGGAGAATCTTTAGATTATTTAGATCCTACAACCAATGAAAAAATCATTCCATATGTAATTGAGCCTTCAATTGGCTTAGATCGTTTAATGTTGGCTGTCCTTTCTGATGTTTACCGAGTTGAAGAACTTGAAAATGATTCAAGAGTAGTTCTCAAGTTACCAATGCATTTAGCTCCTTATAAAGTTGCGGTACTTCCACTTGTTAAAAAATTAGGTGAGCAAGCTGATGTTGTTTTACAAAAGCTTGTTAACCTTGGGATTTCAGCCACATACGATGAAGCAGGTTCAATTGGTAAGCGTTACCGTCGTCAAGATGCAATTGGAACTTATTATTGTTTAACTGTTGATTATCAAACTCTTGAAGATCAAACAGTTACCTTAAGAAATCGCGACACTATGGAACAATTTAGAGTCTCAATTGAAGACTTAGCGCAATATTTTAAATAATTTAAAGGATAGCTATGGCATTAAAATATAGCAAGGAAACCGTAGATTTAATTATCGGAGCTTCTGATATTGTTGAAACAATTTCTAAGTTTATACCGGTCCAAAAAAAAGGATCGAACTTTTTTGCTATATGCCCTTTTCATTCTGATACTAGTCCGAGTTTAAGTATTTCACCACAAAAACAAATTTATAAATGTTTTTCTTGCGGAAATAGCGGAAATGTTGTGACTTTTGTCAAAGAATACAAAAAAATACTTTATTTAAAAGCCTTAGAATATTTAGCTCAAGAAGCAAATATTGATGTGGATTTTAGTTCAGCAAGTAAAGTGACAATGCCTACTATTAGTGAAGAAGATCAACAAATTATAGATCTTTTACAAACAACTAATTCATTGTTTCGAATCCATGTTAATAACCCAAATGCAATGATGTTTTTGCAACAAAGAAACTTAAATTCTCCGGAGATCTTAGAACATTTTAGTATTGGTTTTGCTCCTGATGAAGATTATTCACTTTTATTAAAATCTAATAATACATATAATGATTTACAACTTAATCAAGCCGGATTAATCAATGATGATTTACACTTGATTTTGAAAAATCGAATCAGTTTTGCAATTAAAGATGCTGCTGGTCATGTTGTTGGTTTTAGTGGTCGTCAACTTAGCAATGACAAAACCAATTCAAAGTATGTTAATACTCCCGAAACTAAGTTTTTTATCAAATCCAAAATACTTTATAACTACAACAATGCCCAAGAATATGCTTTTGAAAGTAATAAAATTATTATCGTTGAAGGTTTTATGGATGTTATTGCTTTATACAAAGCAGGGATACAAAATGTTGTTGGGTTAATGGGAACGGCTTTAACTTATGAACATTTAGCTTTATTGAAGAATTTCCAAGTTACCTTATTTTTGGATAATGATATTGCTGGTAAAAATGCTACCATTAAATCTTTGCTAAGGCTTATTCGTGCTGGTTTTACAACTTTGGTAGTCCAAAACCATCTTGATAAAGACCCTGATGAGATTTTAAATCACTTAGGAAAAGAGCCCTTACTTGATTTGTTGGAAAATAATTTAAAAGCTGGTGAACACATTCTTTATGAATATTTCCTTGAAGAAAGCGGAATTAATTTTGATCATTTTGATCCGTTACTAAATTCATTTAAGAAATTAAAAAATAAATTATTAGAAACATTTGTAAGTGAATCTAGTCAGCAAATTATTCAAGAACGCTTTCAGGCTGATTTTCCAAATCAAGAGTTAATTTTTCGCCAATATAAAAAATCTCAGCATGATGTTGTTTATGATCCTTCTGCTTTTGAAGTAATTAAACAAAAACAAGCTGATAAATATTTAAAAAAGAACATTAAATTACAAATTATTTTAACGTTATTAGCTAATCATTATTTACGAGATGTACTTTTAAATGATAAAGAAAATTTAAATCGTAATAATGATATTATTTCTCGGTTTATTTTTTATACAAAAAAAATGCATTTAAATAATGAAGTACTTAATTATCCGAAGTTTTTTAAAAAAATTCTTCAAGAGCATCATAATCTAGAACTAGAATACCAAAAACTCCAGCAAGATCAAATTCCTCAATTGCTAGAGCAAATTGCCAATGAAATCAATTCCTTAGATCCAGAGATAAAGCATAATTTAAGTTCCAAAGAACTAGTTCAAGCTATGGTTTCTTTTTTAAGGGAAAACCATGAAGAAATTTTAAATATTACAGCTGAGAATGTTCAAAATAATGAATATTTTAAGACACTACTTGAAAGACTTGATAATGTTATACGACATGATATTCAAAGCTTTTTAATTGAATTAAAGCAACAAAACGTTCCGGTATCAAATGTAATCAAAATTATTAAGCAACTTAACGAATTCAAAAAATAGGAGAAAATATGAATAGTTATAAAACCATCATTAAATCTTTAAAAGATGAACTTGCAAAAACAAAAAAAGAAGCCTTTACTCAAGAAGAAATTTTTGATTTCTTATTTAAAAAGAATTTAGATATTGATGATGAAAACTCAGATGAGTTTATGCAACAATTGCAAAAAGAAAAAATCATTCGAGATGAAGTAGATTTTGGTGACGAGGATTTTGCTTCTCTTAGTGATTTTAATGATCAAGTTAAGCAGGTTAAACAATCAAAATCAAAAAAAACTAATAAAAAAGATAAAAAAGCAACTACTCCAATTGA
Source organism: Mycoplasmopsis sturni DSM 22021 (assembly GCF_000701485.1). Taxonomy (GTDB): domain Bacteria; phylum Bacillota_I; class Bacilli_A; order Mycoplasmatales; family Metamycoplasmataceae; genus Mycoplasmopsis; species Mycoplasmopsis sturni. Next base: position 163,867 of record NZ_KL370785.1, on the reverse strand, counting down.
TTTAGATGATGATTTTGATGCGTTAGCAGATTTTGATGGCGATGCACCTTTGGATTTAGATGAAGAAGCCTTTTTACCTTTTGATGATGAAGAAATGCTTGATGATGATTTTGACTTTGATTCAGAAGATGATAGCGAAGAAGATTTAAGTTTTTCAAGTGAATCTGAAAATAGCGACAATGATAATTCTGATGAAGATGACGAAGAAAATGAAGATGAAGAAAATTCAGAAGATTTTCTTGATGAAGAAGAAGGTGATGAAGATTCATTTGACATTGCTAACCTTAATTTAAGTGATTTCGAGGGAGAAATCGACTTAAATGAAATGGATAATAACAAGCGTAAAAAATCCTTGCAAAATAAATTAACCGAAACCAACGACATTGTTAAGTGATATATGCGTTGAATCGGAAAATATGGTGAACTTTTAAGCGTTGAAGAAGAGCGTCGTTTAGCTCAACAAATGGAAAAAGGTGGATACCGTGGTAAGAAAGCTCGTGATCGCCTCATTAAAAGTAACTTACGTTTAGTTATTAATAATGCTAAGAAATACAAAAACCGTGGTCTTTCGTTTATTGATTTAATTTCAGAAGGAAATGCCGGAATTTTAAAAGCTGTCCAAAAATACAATGTAAGTAAAGGTTTTAAGTTTTCAACTTATGCAACTTGATGAATTCGTCAAGCTATTACTAGAGCTGTTGCTGACCAAGCCCGTACTATTAGAGTACCTGTGCACATGGTTGAAACTATTAATAAAATTTCTAAAATCGAAAGAGAATTACAACAAGAAACTGGTCAAGAGCCAACAGATGAAATGATTGCAGAACGTTTTAAACAACCTAATTTTGATGCAGAAAAAGTGCGTTATATCCGTAAAATTAACATCGACCCAATTTCACTTGATAAACAAGTAGGAAAAGAAAATGATTCAAACTTTAGCGACTTTGTTAAAGATGAAAATATTCAAAACCCAATTGATTTTGCTTCACAAGAAGAACTTTCGGATGTTCTTGCTGAAATTATTGATGAAATGCTTGAAAAAGATGAAAAAGAACTCATTTGCAAACGTTATGGAGTTGGGGTTGATGAAAATGGTGAACGTTATAGAATTCACTCACTAGAAGAGCTAGCAAAAGAACGTGGGGGTGTTTCAAAAGAAAGAATTCGTCAAATTGAAAACAAAATTTTACGTAAACTTAAATCAAGTGCCAAACATGGTAAAAACCTTAAAGATTTCCTTAAGAGTTAATTATGAAAATTAAAGATTTTATTTATTTTTTAGAATCTAAATATCCTTTAAGTAATAAGGAAATTTGAGATCCTAGTGGTTATTCAATTAAGTTTAATCAAGCTCAAAAACTCAGTGGTGTAGTCTTTGCTATTGATGTTACTCATGAAGTAATTGATTATGCTATTGAAAATAAATGTAACTTAATTGTAACTCACCATCCTTTTTGATTTGAAAAAACCAAAGACTCTGAAGCTATTAAAGCGCCATATAAATTTGCTATTGCTAAAAAAGCAAAAGAGCACAAAATTAATATTTATGCAATGCATACTAATTATGATGCTCATTTATATGGAACTTCCTATCAAATTCTAAAATATCTTGGCTTGGCAAATTTTTTCCAATATGGTTCAGATAAATTTAGTGCTGAATTAACAAAACAAACCACTTTTAATGAGTTAATTGATTTGATCGAAACAAAATTAAAACTCAGTGCTTTTAGAACTAATTTTCCAAAAGAAAATTTTGAGGCCAAAATTTCTAAAATTGCTTTTTTAAGTGGAAGCGGATATGTTGGTAGCATCAATGAATTAGCATTTAGAGGATTTGATTTAATTATTAGTAGTGATTTTAAATGATCTGACTGAATTAATTTTGACCAAATTGGTGCGAAAGTTTTGGAGATTCCTCATTTAGATGAACAAGTTTTTGTTTATGATATGGCAAGCCAATCGCAAGAAAGATTCCCTGATTTAGAAGTTCACATAAAAGAAATTAAAGTACCTTATTATAATGTTTATTAAAAAAGACTAGAATTTTCTAGTCTTTTTTAATAAAATTCTTTAGTTTTTAAAACTTCTAAAATTTGATTTGCATCATTAGCATTTAAAATAACATTTTTAATATTATCATCAAGCGATCAAGAACAAATGTTTTGTAAAAAATCTACTTGACATTGGCGTTCGTTTTTTGGTGATCCAATAATAAATAGTATTTTTACTCCTTTATTATCAAGAGCATGTCAATCGATTTCGTTTTTTAAACGAACAATTGACACAAAAGGACGTTGAACAGTTGAACTCACTCCATGAGGCACGGCTATTCCATCACTTAGTCCGGTAGAGATGAGGTTTTCACGATAAATTAAAGCGTCTTCGAATTTTTTAGCATCTTCAACATAACCTTTTTGTTGCAGTAAATTTGAAACATTTTTTAAAGCTTCATCATGACTTGAGCCTTGTACATCTAAAAAAATAATTTCATTATTAAAAACATCTTCGAACTTATATTCCATGATTCTCCTATACTATATTTTTTTAGGCATAATGGTTAAGCAAATAGCCTCAGGACCTGTGTGAACAGCAATAGCTGTTGGGGTTAAGGTAGTAAAATCAGGAACAATATTAGCCTTAGCAAGTAAGTCACTAAGAATTTTATTAGCTTTAGTATCAATTCCTTGAATAACTTCAATTGTTGATTCTTTTAAAGTTTCTTTGATTTCACTAATTCTATCAACAACCTTAGAAACAGCACCACTAAAAGTACGTTTAATACTTGTTGAAGTCACTGAACCATCATTGTCGTATCTTAAAATAGGATATAAAGTTATTGCACTAAGGATTAACTTCTTCATTCCAGAAAGGCGACCACCTTTAATCATGTATTTTAAGTTAAAAGGAACAATTAATACTTCGCATTGATTTGCAAATTCAGTAATTTTTTCTTGAACTAATTCAATGCTTTGAGATTCTTCGTAGGTTTTTTGAGCAATTTCAATTGCTTTTAGAATTTGTTTTCCCACCAAGTTATTTTCAATTACAGTAATATTTCCTTTTTCTTGTCCTAAATTTGAAATATATTGAGCTGTTGAAGAGAGTTTTGAGCTAATTCCGATAAAAACGCTTTGCTCGTATTTTTGTGAACATTCTTCTAAAACTTGATCAATTAATCCTAATTGAGGAAGTGAAGTTTTAAAATCAGAAGCGGTTTGAATTTTCTTTAATAATTCAGGATTTTGAATTGTTTCTTCTTTTACAATTTGGTCTTCAATTTCAACTTGTAAAGGCAATAAATGGTAACCTTTTTCTTTTGCTTGTGCTTCTGTAAGACCCGCAAATGAGTCAATTATAATTCCTAATTTTTCCATAGGGTAATTATATATTAAAAAATAAATTTTTAAAAGCTAAGAGCTATTTTGTTATATTTAAGTTTTTGTCCTTATTTTTCCTCTTCTTTTTTATCTGGATCAAAATCATATATATTAACTATTCAGGCTTGAGGACCAACAATTGCACCATTAAAATAATATGGATGCCTTTCGCTATCATTTTGATTAGGGTATGTTTTAGAGATAATATGATTATGATCAGGCACAATTTTTCCTTCAATTGATTCGTGAATGCTTAAGGTATTATCTTTATATTCGATAATAATAGTTGTCTTAGCATCTTTAATTTTTGAACCAGTTGTTAAAATTGACCCTCTATCATCTCATTGAGGAGACATAAAGTCATAGATACCGGTTGGAAGTTCTACTTTTGTAAATGTTGCATTTAAGAGAGAAGAAAGGCCTTCATATTCAAATTTGTAGCTATTTGTTTGTTTGTCAAAATCTAATATGTGTTTTTCTAATTTAGATTCTTTTTGGTTATAAATATAAACTACAAAGGAATTACGATTGATTCATTTTTTCTCTCTTGATGTTTTTGAAAATATTTTAATGTCTTTCTTACCTTCATATTCTGATTTTAAAAGAGCTCTTTCTCGTTCGGTATACGGACCATTTTTTTCTAAATTCCATTTATTATCTAAAAGAATATTAAGATCTCCTCCGAGTTTAGTTTTAATTAGATCAATTTCTTTTTCATATTGCTCTTTAAGCAAAGTCATCTTTTTAATTTCATCAATTAATTTTTGTTTTATAGCTTCAAAAGCACTCTTTTCTAGTCATAAATTTGCAATATCAGCATTAAGTGACTCAATAATTGAATTTTTAGATGCTTTTTCGGAATTATTTTTATTAATGGTTGATCGGATTATTTTTTGATACAAATCAAAAGATTCATCAACAATTAATTGATATTGTTTGATGTACTCATTGATTAAACTAGACATTTGACTAAAGTCATTTTCATTTTTTATTGCAAAAGATTTTTTTAATAATCTATTAAGTGTGCTTGTATTTATATTATTTTCGATTGCCTGATTAATTAGTTCTTCAGCAGTTAATTTTAATTTGTTATATTTAACTATAAATTCATCAATAAAGTTACTGATTTCTCTTTGATTAGAGATTTTTTGACCGTTGATTATATCTAGGGATAATTGTTTTTCTACAAGTTGTTTGGAGATATCTAGTAGTTTATTTTCTTTTTCGTTAACTACTTTTTTAGATGCTTCTAATTCTTTATTGATGATATGGTATTGGTTTTTGGAAGCATCTAACTCGTTTTGGATTACAATTAAATCTTGTTTAGCTTTTTCTAGATCCTTTTGAATTTCGCTAAATTCTCTCTTCAGTGGATCAAGAATTTGATTTTTGTAATCTTCAATTACTTGATTTGCAGTTTTCATTGCAGATTCAACAAATGGTTCATATTTTCGAATGAATTCCTCGCCTACATAATCATTTAAAAGGTTTTCTAACTTAAGAATTTCTGCATCTAAACGTGTAGCCAAGTCATCTTTATTTTGATGATCCGAACTTTTAATAGTTGTAGAGATTCCTCTTAGGGATAAGATTATACTATTGATAGAATTTTTAAATGAACTATTTAAATCCTCTTTGAGTTTTTTAAGATTTGCTAGTGCAATGGTTTTTTCTTGCAAAGCAGTCTTTAATTGATCTGAAAGCTCGATATTTTTATTATTTAACTTAGCAATTTGTTCTTCTTTTTGAGCAATGCGATCAAGTAAGTTTTTATTTAAGTTTAAAAGTAGTTGATGAGATTTATTGTTAAAAATATTAGTTTGTTCTACATAGAATCTAATTTTAGCGGCAAATAAGTCCGTATCTAAAATTACTATTTCTTGGTAATTTTGTTGTTCAATTGCTTTTTTTAAGGATGTTTGTGCATTTTTCTTTTGAGTTTTTAAAAATTCAATGTACTTACTAATTTGGTTTCTTAGTTCTTTAAAATCATTATTAAATTTTTTATTTCACTCATCTAAATTTAAAACACTAAATCCTAACTTATCAATTCCATCGATGTATCCTATCAAGCTTTGTAAAGTTTCAATATTTTGCTCAACAACTAAAATACTTTTGGTGATACTTTCCTTGAGTTTAGTTTGAGTATTAAGTAAATTATTATTAATGTGGTCAATGTGTTGATTTTTAGAACCGATACTTTGATTTAAGTATTCAATTAGTTGCAAGTTCATCTCGATAAATCTAGCATTAATTGTATCAAGCTTCTGAATTTGTTCTTTGTATTTTTCTTTACTTATGATTTTTAAATCTTGAATATTTTTAATGTAATTATCAATTTGTTTTTGAACATTATTTAAGTAATTTGTAATATCTTGATCAACTAATTTTAATTCAGCAATTGAATGAATTTTATCTCGTAAAATTTTCATTTTTTCAATTCTTTGTTTTGAAATAGTTTCTAGATGTTTTTGTAAATATTGAATTGTTTTTGAATTTTCTTGAGTATCTTTAGAATCTTCGACTAATGAACTGAGTAACTTTGTGATTTGATTGTTTCCATCGTTTGCGGCATTAGTGATATTTATCACCTCTTGAAGTGAATTTACTTGCGATTTTAATCGCATATTTTCTTCTTTAAGAACATCAACTTTAGTTTGTAGAGCTTCAATTTCAGATCTTAAATTAACAATTTCAATGTTTTTAGATTCAAGTTGATCTTGCTGCTTTTTGATTTGTTTTTGCCTTTGTAAACTATAAGCTAAGCCTATTGAGCTAGAAATAACTAAACCAGAAAAAAGCAAAGCGCAACCAACAATTAGAACTTTCTTTTTCTTGTTCATTTTTACCTCCTTCATATAGGTATTAACTTTTAAGCAACAAAAGCAACAAAAAAAGATGAAATTTTATTTTTCATCTTCTTCATCAATATCAAGAGCTTCGTCTTCTGTTTCAAAAAGGGTTTTTTTAATCTTTTTAAGTTGTTTACGTGTTTTTTCTGAAATTTTAGAATTAAATTCATTTTCTTTTTTGAGTTTTTCTTCATCAGATAATTGTTTATTTTTATTTGATACAAATTTAATTTTAATATCTTTAAACATTTCGTCGTTTTTTTCATCAGTAAACATAATTGTTGGGATTATAACCGGATTACGACGTTTTTCTTTATAGAATAAATTAGTTAAACGATCTTGAGTAATTCTTTTAATTTCATCTACTGTTCAATTTTTATTGTTCTTAATTAAATAAAGTACCGCACCATGTGCAATCCGTTTTGCTTCTTCAACTAATTCTGCTGAGTTTTTAACAAAGAAACTTCCACGAGTAATTATCTGAGGCCTCGCCATAATTTGATTCTTTTTACGATCAATTAAAAAAGAAATATTAACAAATCCACTATCTTTGAGTTGTTCTCTTTCGGTTAAAATTTGTCCCGTTACTGATAAAACACTATTTCCATCAATATAAAGCGGCCCGTAATTGACAAATTCTTTAGTTGGTTTAATTTCTTGATTGTTCATTTCATAAACAATCCCTTTTTCAATTATGATGACATTTTCTGGTTTTACCCCATTTTCAACGGCTGTTTGGCCGTGAACAACACTCATGCGATATTCTCCGTGGTATGGTAAAAAATATTTAGGTTTAGTTAGTTGGAAAATTTTATCATGCTCTCAACGGTAGGCATGCCCTGAGGTATGTAAATAACCATCTGAACCATTTTCTTTAATAATGGCACCTAATTTATATAAACGATTAACCAAAAGCTCAATTGAAACTCTATTGCCAGGAATTGGACTAGAGCTAAATAAAACCATATCACCTTTTCCGATTTTAACTGTGGCATGTTTTCCATAACTCATTCTTGAAAGAGCAGCTAATTGTTCACCTTGTGAACCAGTAGTTAAAATAACAAGCTCATTATCAGGGATATTTGGCAATTGCTTTTTATCAATAAAAACATCATTAGGAACATTAATGTACCCTAAATTACGACCAATTTTGACTCCTTGAATCATTGAGCGACCAAAAGTAATAACTTTCTTTTTTAATTTAGCAGCTAATTCAATAATTACTTTAACTCTAGTTAAATTTGAAGCAAAAGTAGTTACTACAATTTTTTTCTTGGCACTTTTAAAGTGAGCTTCAATATCAATTAAAATATCACTTTCGCTTGGTGAGTGATTTGGACGCATAGCATTAGTAGAATCAGATAAAAGTGCCGTTAATCCTTGATCGCCAATTTCTTTAAGCCGAGCAAAGTCGGTAAGGTTTCCAATGGGTGTATAGTCAAATCTAAAATCTCCTGTACACATTAATGATCCATGTGGTGTTGTAATTCTTATCCCAAAAGCATCAGGAATAGAGTGCTGAGCAGTTCAAAAATCTACCGTTACACCGCACTTAAATTTATGAATGGCACCTTTTTCGATTTCGATAAATTCAATTGGCTTTTGGATTTTGTGCTCATCAAATTTTAACTTTAAATATTGAATAGCAATTCTTGGTGCAAAAATTTTATTTAATTTTGTTTGTTTAACTAAATATACCACACCACCAATATGATCTTCGTGACCGTGTGTTATAAAAAGACCTTCAATGACTTTTTCGGGTTGATTTAAATAACTAAAATCTGGAATAATTCCCTTGACACCTGTATTATAAGTATCGGCAAATTTAATTCCTGCATCAATGACAAAAATATGATTATCTTGTTCGACCAAAAGTGTTGATTTTCCGATTTCTTCAACACCACCAAACGGAATAATTCGAGTTGGTTTCATGTTTCTCCTAGAAAAATTATTATTATGAAATAAGAAAATATTATTTAAATTATTAGTAATATAGATTCTAATAATTACCTTGGTAAATTATAAACTAAGAACCCAAAAGGTAAAATTTAAATTTCTTTGATTTTGAAAAAATAATGTAATATTAAGATTATGAACAATAAAAAAAGCGTTGTAATCGTTGAGTCACCTAATAAAGTTAATACAATTAAGAAATATCTTGGTGATTCTTACGATGTTGTGGCTAGTGTTGGCCATATCTGAGAGATGCAATCAACCGGTTTATATCGTTTAGGAATAGATCTTGAAAAATGAGAGCCAAAATATAAATTAGCTAAAGGTAAAAGTGAAGTTGTTAAAAAATTAAAAGAAAGCGTCAAAGGTGCAGAAAAAGTTTATATTGCAACTGACCCGGACCGTGAAGGAGAAGCTATTGGCGATCATTTAGTCCAAGCTTTAAAACTTAATAACTACTCTAGAATCAAATATAATGAAATTACTAAAGAAGCTATTTTACGAGCTATTAGTCATCCTGGAGAATTAGATCTTAATTTAATTGATGCCCAAAAATCACGTCGCATGCTTGATAGAATTATTGGGTATCGTTTAAGTTCGCTTATGAAGGAAAAAATTAAGAATTCACCAAATAGCCCAAGTGCTGGAAGAGTTCAATCCATCGCATTAAAACTTGTTGTTGATCGTGAAAATGAAATTAGAAGCTTTGTTCCTGAGTACTACTCAAAATTAAGTGCTATTTTTGAGGATCAACGTTATTTTGCTAACTATTTTAATTTAGAAAACGGAAGTGAAAAACAAGATTGAATTTTACCTAATGAAGTTGAACAACTAAAAGAGTATTTTGATAAAGCTAACAAAGAACTTGTTGTTACTGATATTAAGACAAGCGAAAGAAAAGTTTCACAAGTTCAACCATTTAAGCAATCCGCTTTATATCGTAAAAGTCCATATAATGCCAAAAATACACAAGTTATTGCACAAAAACTTTATGAAGGATATGGTGAAGGTGGGTTAATTAGCTATCCTAGAACCGATTCAACCCGTCTTAGTCAAAGTTTCATAGATGAAGCGCAAGTCTTTATCAAAAACAAATGAGGACAGGATTATGTTGCTAGCGAAGTTAAAGGTTTTAGCGGGGACCAAGATGCCCACGAGGCAATTCGTCCTACTGATATTAATTTAGATCCTGAATTAGCAAGAACAACTTATCCTCAAATGAGTGAAACAGAATACCGTGTTTATAAATTAATTTATGAAGTAACCTTGCAAAGTTTAATTAAACAACCTATTCGTACTTCGACTCAATATACCTATTTTAACGGGGAATATGGATTTAAGAATTCATTTTCAAAGGTGAAGTTCTTAGGTTACTATGTAGTAACTGGATATACTGAAGATCTTCCAGATCCAGAATTTGTGCTAAATCAAAAAATTAAAATTGCTGAATTTAAATTTGAAGATCATCAAACAAAACCAGCGCCTCGTTATACAGAAGGAGCTTTGATTGAGGCATTAGATAATATCAAAGTAGGGCGTCCATCAACCTTTGCAACTACAGTTAATACCATCAAAGAACGTGAGTATGTTATCGTTGAAGATGGATCGCTTAAACCAACTAATTTTGGTGAGATTGTCTTAGAAAAACTTATTGGTTCATTTCCTACCATTATTAATGAATCTTATACAGCTGAAGTTGAAGAGCAATTAGACCAAATTGCTGAAGATAAACTCAACAAAAATAAGGTCATGGAAGATTTTTGAATTAAATTTAATGAATCATTTTCAGAAGCCAAAACAACCATGGAAGCAACTAAAATTGAACAAGTCACTCTTGATGAACCTTGTCCAGATTGCGGTGGAGTTCTTCTTGAACGAAGAAATAAAAAAGGCCAAAAATTTGGGGGCTGCAAAAATTTCCCTAATTGTACTTTTACCAAGAGTTTACCTAATCAAAAGTCATTCAAATTCTATCGAAAAAATAACCAAAATGAAACAAAGCCAGCCGAATAGTCTGGCTTTTGTCTTTATTTGGGGCTTACTGCCCTGGAAGTAGCAAAATATGGTACAATTTATTATGTAATAATAAAAAGGGGTCTGAATGAGATTTTCAATTATTTCGCTTGTTGGCAATGATTGTCGTGCTGTGGAGCAATATTTTAAGGATTTAAAAGACCAAGATTCTCAAGATTTTGAGATTATTTTATGTGTCGATAAAAATTCAGAAGCTAAAAATATTTTCCAAGTTATCTCAAAATATAAAAAATTTTTTGGACAACGTCTAATCGTTATTACTAATACTAAAAACAATTCATACCAACAAAATTTAGTTAGTGCCTTTAGAATTGCTGAAGGTGACTTTGTTTTTGTGCTCAATTCGGACTCAAATAGTAAAAAATACTATGTAAAAAAAATTGGTGATTTGGCGCTTAAATATAATGTTGATGTTTTAGAAATTAAACCAAGACTAGTTGGTTCTGTTCGTTGAAAACCAGAAGCTAGAATAACTTTGAACAAACCTGTTCAAGTAACTAAGAACCCAGAAGTTATTGCTTTTGGTTATCCTTTTATTTTTAATAAAGTTTTCAAAAAATCCTTAGTTAAGAAATTAACTCATTATCAAGTTAAAAGTTTAAACGATAACAAATTAGCAATTGAATTAAATTATCTACTTTTGCTAAATGCAACAACCTACATGTACCATGATATTCGTATCTTTAAAGAGTTTTATTCTCCTGATATTTGATTAAATACCAAAAATGCACTTCTAGCATTTGAAGAAATTAAAAAATATGCAGAATCAAGAGGATGAGATTTTAACAAAGAGCTTGATTATGCTTGTTATTATTACTTAAAAATCGTTCACTATGGTCTTTTAACTGGAACTACTTTTGTTTATCGTACTTGAAAATCCAAAGATGAAATCGAAGAAAAAAGAAGTTCAACTTTTATTAGTAGACATATTAAAACTCTTGAAAAATTTGAAGCCTCAAATGAATTTCGTGACCTCCAATCAAAAAATCCTTATTTTGGAAGTTCTAAAAAAGAGGTTAATCTTTTAAAAGAACCAATTAGCAAATTGAAGAAAAATAAGAAAAAGTGAACTTTAAGCGAATTAGAATAATGTATCAAAATAGTCCTTTTTGAAAAAGATTAATTGCTAATTGCTTAGATTTGCTTACAACATTAGGATTTATTATCCTTATTTGATTTTTAATTTATAGAAACCATGAACACAAAAGTGATTATGTATTATTTTACTTACCTTTTGTGTTTGCTTTTATTTATATTATTTTTTATTATTTATTTTTGTCTTGAATTTTAGGTGCAAAAACACCTTTTCAATATCTTTTGGGACTGAAAATAATAGGAAAGAACAATCAAAAACCAAGTTATTGAAGCTTTCTTAAAAGAAATATCTTTAATTCATTATATTGGGTTTTTGTGATGATTGTTATTATTTCGTTATTTTATGTTTCAGATTATACATTCACAGAACAAGGGGTTGTTTTTGTAAACAAAAATTCCTTCAAAATTAAAATTGGAGTTCAATTAACATCCATTTTAATTGGATTTTGACCGATCTTACAAATTGCAAACAACATGATGGTAGTATTAAGTGTTAAACGACTCAACTTAACGGATCGTTTTTCAAACACTCGATTAGTTGTTGATAAAATAATCGAACAAGTTCAAGTAAACGATATTAAATTAGAGCCATACTTTAATAAATTACCTGAATTTAAGTACATTTCTGAGAAGGAGTAACTTATGCTTTTAAAAAAAATTGACGTTCTTTCTGATTTAAACGATTCTCAACGTGAAGCTGTTGAGTATTTCGATACACCATTAAGAATCATCGCTGGTGCAGGATCAGGAAAAACCAAAGTTCTAACCAGAAAAGTAACTTATTTAATTAATGATCTTGGTATTAGTCCTAATAATATTTTAGCTGTGACTTTTACCAATAAAGCTGCTAATGAAATGCACGAAAGAATTAGTAAGTACATCGAAAATACTAAAGATTTAAAAATCTTTACTTTTCACTCTCTTTGTACTTGAATTTTAAGAAAGTACATTAATTTATTGGGTTATCCAAACAACTTTCTTATTATTGACGAAGTAGATAAACAACAAATTCTTGCTGATATTTACAAAAAAGTTGGCTTATCACAAGAACAAGTTACATATAAAAACATGATTCAATATATTTCTTATGCTAAAAATAATTTCTTAGATGTATATGAATTAGCAAATAATCTCAAACTCAATTATGATGACCCAGTGGTACAGACATACCAAGAATATTTAAATGAATTAGCTCGTAAAGGGGTTTTGGATTTTGATGACTTGATTTTAGAATGCCACCGTTTACTAAGCGAGCACCCAAATGTTGCTGCCTATTATAAAAAACAATTTTCATATATTTTAATTGATGAATTTCAAGATACCTCTGAAATTCAGTACGATATTATTAAAAAAATTGTTGGTGATGACACTCACTTAACAATTGTTGGTGATCCAGATCAAACAATATATACCTGAAGAGGTGCAAATGTTAACCTTATTTTGGATTTTGAAAAAGAACACCAAGATGTTAAAACTATTGTTTTAGATATAAATTATCGTTCAACAGGAAAAATTTTAGATGCTGCTAATAAATTAATTCAACACAACAAAAAGCGTTTTAGTAAAAATTTAATCACTAAAAATGAAGAAGGTGTTGATGTTGAATTTTACCATGGATATAGCGTAGAGGCTGAAGCTCGTTGAGTTGTACAAAAAATCAATGAACTAAAAAAACAAAAAAATCAGCTTAAAAGCATTGCTATTTTATATCGTTCAAACTTCTATTCTCGTCCATTTGAAGAAGCTCTAATTCAAGAAAATATTAATCATAAGATTTTTAATGGAATGAAATTTTTCCAAAGAACCGAAATTAAAGATGCATTGGCTTTCTTAAGGGTGCTTTTTGATGGTTCTGATATTGCATTTAAAAGAATTATTAATGTTCCAAATCGTGCAATAGGTCCAAAAACTTTACAAGAAATGGAAAATTTTGCTGCAAAAAAAGGAACGACATTATTAAATGCTTTGGTTAAATATTCCAAGGAATTACCTTTCAATCCACAATTTCTTAGAAAACGTCTTTTTCCGTTTTTGGGTGCTTTAAGGGATTACAAACGCTTATTAAATGATGGAAATCCAATTCACAAAGTACTTAATCATTTATTAAATAAACTTAATTATTTTGAGCACATTTCAAATAATAAGAATTTACGTGGTTCGGCACAAGATAACGTTAATGAATTAATTTTGTCAATTAAAAATTGAGAAAAAAATAATCCTTCTAAAGGATTAGGTGATTACTTAAACATGGTATCACTACTTAGCTCTACTGATGAAACAGATAATTCAGATAACCATGTTTCATTAATGACGGTCCATTCGGCCAAAGGTTTAGAATTTGATAATGTCTTTATTGTTGGACTAACCGAAGGCATCTTTCCAAGTATTAGAGTTATTAATAACTCTGAAGAGGCAATTAGTTATTTAAATCGTGAAGATGATCCAATCGAAGAAGAAAGACGTTTAGCTTATGTTTCGGTTACTCGTGCTCGAAAAAAACTTTTCCTTTCAGAGTCACGGGGAACTTTACTAGGTACAAATAAACCAAAAGTTCCTTCAAGATTTTTATACGAAATTGGAATCAAAGTTGATGATCAAATTTTAATGAAAGATTTTTCGATACCATCTACAGTAAATCACAATCGAACTAAAGCTAATAACAAAATTATTGTCGGAGATATTATTTCGCATATTACTTTTGGAGAAGGTGAAGTTTTAGCTGTTAATTCACAAGAAATTGTTGTACGTTTTATAAAAGATAAAAAAGAAAAAACCCTCAATAAAGATCACCCATCTATCAAGGTTATTTCTAACTAATGAATCCTATTTTAATTATGTTTTTAGTAATTTTGGCCATTATCCTATTCTCAGTAATTGCGTTAGTGGCTTTTTTACTAATTGTAATTTATTTTTTTCGTTCCTTTTCGGGGGTAATTTTATTTAGAATCGATTATAGTAACAACAGAGTATTAAGGCTATCAAATAAACAATACTTTCTATCAACTATTTTTGATTCTAAAATCAGTAAATTCAATGTTTATAATTTTGTGCCATGAAATAACTTTTTAAATTTCTTTGAAGTAGATATCAAAAAGAAATTAAAAAAATATCTTGAAGGCGATATTTCTACAAAGGAACCCATTGAATTAAAATTCAAAGGAACTGATTATCAAAACGGAACTTTAAATTTAACTTTTTTTGAAAATATCATTAGATTTTTAGATAAAAAACTCGGTTATGTAGTCTCATATAAAATGACCATTACACCTGATATTGACTTATCATACTCATGCTCAATTACATGAAATAGAAAGCGCGAAAAATCAAGCGAACAATATACTTTACTACCTTCCAATAAACCAATTCAAACCAAACACGCTCGCAATCTTATTATTGCTCTAGCGCTAAAACCATATTATTTTACTAATTTATTATCTCAAGTAGATTTAGAGGAAATTACTAATTTATTTTGACTTTCTCGTGGTTATATTCAAAAAGGTATTATTACTATTAAAGATGGTTTTTTGATTTTAATTTTAAAAGAGCCAAATAAATTTGACCTTGAACACATTCGTTCTCAAATTATAAAAATTAATCAAAATCATATGTGTTCCAAATATTTTTTATCTGGTTCGTATTTTGTAGAGGGAAAAATCTTTTCTCAACAGCAAAATGATAATCTTTTACTTAAAATTAAATATGCCATTTATCATATTATCAACAATAACAACAACTTTGATCATTTTTTGAATTTACCATATTCAATTTTAGAAACACCTAAATTTCAAAACTTTGTCAAGTTATATAACATCTATATGTCAAATAATATTAATGACAAAGTCAATAATAATGTTTATAGGATTAAAACTTTTAAAAGCAAAAAGGAAACTATTTCATCATTAGTATTAACCCAAACTAACGATCTTACCCTTGAACAAGATCGCTTTTTCAAAAACATTCCTTATTTAAATTATTTATTTGAATCCAAATGATTTGAATTTATTAAAGAATCCTATGCCAAACACACTTCTAACCCAAACTACAATATGGTTAAAGTTTCACAAGAAGTCTTTTTAGAAACTAATATCATTGATTCAAGCATTTCCCCAACACACCTTGTGTATGCGCACCAAAATATGTTTGATTATGATCGGCTTAAACAGAAAATTAAAACTAATTTTGGTTTTAACATTCCCACAGCACTATATGTAGATGTTATTGATAAACCATTAATTAATGTTGTGAATTACACCAAACTTAAAGCCATTGTCATTGGAAAAAAAATCTCTACAAGACTAAATGAAACAAGCATCTTTTTTGATTGCATCAACATTGTTAATTTAGCCAATAATAACAATATTCAAGTAATTTTTGAGGATGTTGATTTAAATTTAGATATTTTAATTGTTCAAAAAGCTCGAATTAAAGCTTTTTATACCACTAATAACTAAATACAGTAAATCTAATTTCTTAGGTTTTCTTTATTTTTTGATATTTTTTGAGGAAATATGAAACCAATCTATTTACATACTAATACCGAATATTCTTTCTTATCATCAACCATTCGTGTTGGACAATTATTTGAACTAGCTCAAGAAAAACAATTAGATTACTTAGCTTTAACTGACAAGGAAAACCTTTTTGCATTACCGTATTTTTTAAATTTTGCAAAACAAAACTCAGTGAAACTTATTATCGGTGTTGAAATTATTTTAGATAATAATTATTCTGTTTTAGTTTATGCTAGAAACTATACAGGTTATACCTTATTAAATAAAATAATTCTTAAACGTTCAAATAACCAAGCAATTAGTCTTGATAATTTAGATGATGAATCTTTACTGATAGTAAATCATCAACATTTAGGATTACCAAGTGATTACCAAGGTACCCTTCCGCAGAATTTTTATTGAAATGCCAAAAAGCAGCTCAACAATCAAAAAACCGTTTTTGCTCCCACTAAAAAAATCTTGCACCAAGATGATAATGATGTTTTGCGTACTCTTTACAAAATTGCTCAAAAAGAACCTGATAATCATCTTTATGGTGATTTTTACAATGAGTTAGATTTTGAAGATGTCCAAAAAGAAGTTGTGGATGAAATTCATCGATTTGTCACATTAATTGAACCCTTTGAAATTAGTTCGGAAATTAAACAAGCTAAAATCGCAAATGCTAAGGAGGTTTTTGCTAAATCATTAAATCTTGAAAAATACAACAAATTAGTGAAAAGACACTCTAAAGAAATAGTTGATCAACGAATTAAATATGAAATTGAAGTTATTGAAAAACTCCAATTTCTAGATTATTTTTTAGTTATTAAAGATATTTTAGATTTTGCACGAAACAATCAAATTGAAGTAGGAGCTGGTCGTGGAAGTGCTGCCGGGTCCATTGTTGCTTTTTTGCTTGATATCACTAACGTTAACCCACTTGAATATGGATTATTATTTGAAAGATTTTTAAATATTGCTCGGGTTTCGCTACCAGATATTGACCTTGATATTCAAGACGACAAGCGTCAAAAACTATTAGAATACATTCGTGATCGTTTTGGAGAAGAAAGAGTTGCCCTCATTAGTACCTTTCAAACTCTTGCTGCTAAATCATCCATTCGTGATGCGGCTCGGACATTAGGTATTCCTTTACATGATGTTGATAAAATTTCCAATTCCTTAACATCCTTTGATCAATCGCTAATACATGCATACCAACGTAATGCTAAGTATAAAATGTTAGTGGATAAGCATCCTAACTTACATAAAATCGCATCTAGAATTGAAGGGTTGCCTCGTCAAAACTCAATTCATCCAGCTGGTGTTATTATTTGCGATCGTGACCTCACTGAAGTGGTGCCCATTAGAAATACTAACCTAAATATCAACGCAGTTGAATTTGATTTAAATGTTTTAGAATCTTATGGATTAATTAAAATCGACTTTTTAGGGCTTAAAAATCTAACTATTGTTCATCAAATCGAAAGACAAATTCAACCAGAATACCGTTTTGATAATGTAATTGATTTAAACTTTAATCCAATTGATGATTTAGATACTTATAAAGTTATTAACCAAGGAAATACCGAAGGAATTTTCCAACTAGAATCTCCAGGGATGACCAGTGTTATTAAAAAAGTGCAAGTAAATCAATTTAAAGATCTCTATGCTATTATTTCCTTATATCGTCCAGGTCCTAAAGATTTTATCCCGCAATATGCTAATGTAAAGCATCATCTTGAACCCATTGAATCAATTTGACCTTCTTATGATCAAATAGTAGCTCCCACATTTGGAATTATTGTATATCAAGAACAAATTATGCAAATTGCTCAACAGGTTGCTAATATGTCCTTTGGTGAAGCTGATTTATTGCGCCGTGCTATTTCAAAAAAAGATAACCAACAAATGCATAAATACCTTGAAATTTTCTTTGAAAATGGTCTTAAAAACAAGGTTCCAAAAAATATTTTAGAGAGAATTTACGGGCAAATTGAGCGTTTTGCTGCTTATGGTTTTAACAAAGCACATGCTGTTGCTTATGCTTTTTTAAGTTATAAATTAGCCTTTTATAAAGCTCATTACCCAGAGATTTTTTATAAAGTCTTAATTGATAATTCACTTGGTGATTTAAGCGCTATTAAAAAATATGCTCGAGTGGCAAGCGAACAAGGAATTACTGTTTATTCACCTAAAATTAATAATGCTTCTTATCAATGCCTCATTTCTTGAAAAGATAAACACAAGCAAAGCTCATTACTTTTACCTATTATTATGATTAAAGGAATTGGAAGCTCAGTTGCTCAAAAAATTTATCAAGCGGTTCAAGAACTTGGCGTATCTGATAATATTTATGAACAATTATTTTACTTAAAGGTCTTTGGTGTTGGCGATGCGGCCCTGCTAACCTTAGTGAAGGCCAATGTCTTCCGTGATTATGGAAATATTAATGAAATGATTAATGTTGTTCCTTATATTAATAATGCTTATGATATTTACAAAAAACTATACGAGAAAACCGATCAACCGCTAAAAGAAAAAATTAGCAACTTTATGCAAGCCACTAATTTTAACCATCAAAAAATTATCGCCTTTGATATTGATATTGTCCAAGAAATGGCTTTGGAAAAAGAACTATTAGGTTCAATTTATAATGCTAATCCAACGACAAAGTATGAACGCGAAAAAAAACTAGCTCACTTAGAAATGGGTCAAAATAATTACTTTTATGTTTATCTAGAAAGCACAAAGAAAAATGCAAAAGGTAATGTTGTGGCAAAAATTTCTGATAGTAGTACAACAATTGATGCCTTTGTTTTTGGTGAAATTGGAGCAGAGTTGCATCAAAATAATAAAGCTAGAGTTTTGGTAGTTCTTTTGACTTTAAATGAAAAAGGTTACTACCAAATTCGACATTTTAATGAGGTAAAAGATGAATAAGAAACTTTTATTAATTGATGGAAACTATTTGATGTTTCAATCGTTTTATGCAACATATCGTGGAGATGTTAGCACAATTATGCGCTCTAGCCAAGGCGTGCCAACTAATGCTATAAATACCTTTTTAGTACAAATGATCAAACTCATTAAAGAATATCAACCCAAATATTTATTTATCGCTTTTGATGCAAAAGAAAAAACCAATCGTCACGAAGTTTTTCAAGATTACAAGGCAAATCGAACCAAAGCTCCAAATGAACTTTTTATTCAATTTGATCTTATTAAAACGATTTTAAATCAACTAGGGATTCAACAACGAGAAATTCCGCGTGCTGAAGCTGATGATTTAATTGCAACGGCAACAGCACGCTTTGATAAAATTGAAAAACTCATTTTTTCCCGTGATAAAGATTTATTGCAATTAGTCAATAAAAGCACTAGCATTATTAACAAAGATACAAATGGCTATTCTTTAACAACAGATGATAATTTTTATGATACTTATCAAATTTATCCATCCCAAATTGTTGATTTTAAGGGCCTAAAAGGTGATCCTAGTGATAATTTGCCAGGTATTAAAGGAATTGGCGATATCACGGCAATTAAACTTTTAAACGAATTTGGAAGCTTTGATAATATTTATGCTAATATTAACTCTCCTAAAATTACTAAATCAGTAAAAACAAAGCTTGAAAATGGATATCATGAGGGCAAGTTGTGCTTTGATTTAGCTAAACTAAATTCAAGTGTTGAGGATTTTAACTTTCAATTAGAAGATTTAGAATTTAAAATTAATTTAGATAAAGCTCAAGATCTTCTTCAGAAACTAGAATTAAATACAGTATTAAAATATTTTAAGGTTCTTTAATGATTGCTTTAGTTGGTCAAATTTGTTCTGGTAAATCTTTTTTAGCCAAGGAGCTACAAAAGCGCGGATTTAAGATTTTTAATGCAGATATTTTTGTAGAAGAGTTGTATTTTCATAATTTAGACTTTGTAAATTTTTTAAGAACTCTTAATTTAGGGTATCTCATTGAAGATAATAAAGTAAGTAAGCCTAAAATCAAAGCACTTTTAAAAACAAAACACAGTGACTTTTTTATACTCGAACGAATTGTTCATACATATATTTGGTTACATTTGCGCCAACATGTATACGACTTTGTGGAATTACCGGTTTTAAATAGTCCATATGTAGATTTTAGTGTCTTTTTTTCCCACATCATTAATATTGATAACTCAGATCAACAAAGATGAACTTGATGTCAAAAAAGAGGTGTGGATAAGTCTACTTTTGAGCTAATAAATAAGAAAAATAGCTTTAAATGGGGCAAAATTGCTTTTTTTAAAAAAGTTCCAATTGTGAATATCTCTTGGATAAATCAATTAAATGAAGCAAAAGTTGAAGAACTTTTGCAAAAAGTTAAATAAGTGCTTTAAAATTTAATATACCTAATATATATTTTGTTAATATAAAAATCTATTAAAAACAAGTTTGAAGGGGGAGCAAATGAACTGAAAATTATACGGTAATTTCATTATCCAAAAAGGTGAAGAACTTACTTCTTTAGATAGCGAAAATTTATCTAAATTTTATCTGCCATTAATTGGTGCTCACGCTGTTGTTTTGTATAACTTTTTAGCTCAGAAAGTTCAAAACAACCACACTTTTTATGCTCCTTTTGAAATCCCTACTCTTTGAAAACTTTTACATATGGATTATGCTACTTTTGATAAAGCTAAGCGTGAATTAGAAGCTTTAGGTTTAATCAAAACTTATTTAAATCACCAAAGTGCTACAACTCAATTTTGACTTAAAAGACCGTTAAATCGCCAAGAAGTACTTGAAAATCGTGTCTTATCAAATGAATTAAAACACCACTTAGGAAAAGAGCTTTTTGAAGACTTAGTCAAAGAACAAGTAGTACATAAAGTCAAAACTAATCAATATATTGAAGATCGTTCAGCTAATTTCTTTGATTTATTTGGACACTGAGAAGAAGAAAAACCTACTAAAACTCATGAATTATTAATTGAACAAGGCAAAATGAATCAATTTAACCTTGAAAAAATAGCTCCTAAAAAAGTTCTTTTAAATACTTCATTATCTTTTAGCGAAAATCAATACATTAATGAATATGATGCTTTATATTCATTAAATTACACTGAATTTTTTAAATACTTAGAAGGATTTAGTCTAAACGATGAAGACTTAAGTGTTCTTGAAGAATATCACAATAAATTTAATGATTCAAAAATTTTAAATTTAGTTTTATTAATTTCTCGTTTTTCACACAAACATATTTCACTTAAACAAGTAAAAAGTTTTTTAAATGAACTTTATAAAAAAGGTGTACATGAGTTTGCATTAGTAGAGAATTATTTAGATGGCAAATTACTTAACACTAAAAAATATAATAAAGCACTTGAGAAAAAGAATTCAGCTAAAATGTACTATCTTAAATATCAAGGATTAAATTAAAATGTTTAAGTTTGACCCCAATTATACGTATGATGACATTATTACTGACGCTAAAAACGATCCGTTTTTAGCGTCTGTTATTTCTGAATATTCTTTAAGCGATCAAGAGATTTTCTTTTACTATGTGGAATTGCTAGAAGCCAAAAAAATTTCACAACATCCTGATCAATATATTGACAAGCCTATTTTTTCGCGAGAAGATAATGTTTTTAAAATTGAATATGTTTTGTCAAATAACCAAAAAGCTAAAAAGTTTTTAAGAGATGTTAACATTATTTTTAAAGATCTAGGGGGATCTATTTATAATCGTAGTTTTGAAGAGCTTAATTTAGATAAATTAAAAGAACCTAATTATGATTTAACAGAATATTATGATGATTTTATTGAACACCAACAAAATCGTACTTTAAATCAATTAAAAGGAGTTTGGTTTCATTCCAAAAATATTAATAGCATTGATAAATTACTTTCAATGTTAGTTAATAGTTTTGCCCAAAATAATCACAAAGTGATTTTAGCTCACTACGGGAATTTGGTCGATTGATATAAGTCAAGTTTTAAAAATAAAGGCGAATATGATACTAATGAAATTACCAATATTTTAGCTACTGTACCTATTTTAGTAATTGATCGTATTGGTTATGAAAAAATCAATCCTTGAATGGTTAAAGAACTAGGTCGCATTTTAGAGCTAAGATCTAAAAATAATTTAACTACTTACTTTGGTAGCTTAGATGAATTGTCGCGCCTTGGTTATTTATTTGAAAAGAAATTTGATAACCCTAATTTAGAAACATTTTTGATTCAGCAAATTCGTGCTTTAATTGAAAGGGAGGTATGAATTGAATAAATTAAAAGTTATTTTAGCTGGAACTCCTGCCTTTTCTGTTCCTGCCTTTGAAAAAGTTATTCAAAATTTTGAGGTAGTAGCAATTATTTCTCAACCTGATCGTCCAGCTAACCGTGGATATAAGTTAGATCCTACACCTGTCAAACTTTTAGCAGAAAAATATAACATCAAAGTTTTTCAACCTGAAAAAATTGGCCAAATCTATGAAGAGTTACTTGAATATGATTTTGATATTTTTCTAAGCTGTGCTTTTGGTCAATACGTACCTACTAAGATTTTAATTTTACCCAAAAAAGCAGCTTTAAATATTCATGGTTCTTTGTTACCTAAATATCGTGGAGCAGCCCCAATTCAACATGCATTGCTTAATGGGGATGTTCAAACTGGACTTAATTTAATTTACATGGTCGACCAAATGGATGCAGGCGATGTCTTAGCTGAAGCTAAAATTGATATTTTACCAAGCGATACCAGTGATACCTTATTTACAAAATTATCTCAATTAGCAGCTGATTCAATTGTTTCTTGATTAAATGATTTTGCAAATGATAAATTAACAGCCACTAAGCAAGATGAGCAACTTGTAACCCTAGCTTCTAAATTAAAAAAGGAAGATGCTCTATTAAGTTATGATCTAACTTTAGAAGCAGCTTTTAATAAAATTAGAGCTTTTTCAAGTAACCCTGGAGCTTATCTTTTTATTAATGATAAAAGAGTCAAAATCTTCTACGCACAAAAGCAACCACTTAAAAATGCTCTCAAATTAGACTTTGCTAATGGAAGTTTATATGCAATAGATTATCAATTTGAATCTAAAAAACGAATTAAATTATCATAAAATCACCTCGAGGTGATTTTTCTTTTTCTTTTATTTAAAAAGAAAACTCATCAATGCTTGTTTAAATTAAGTTAAAGAAAAATTTAATAAGAAAAACACGCATAATTGCGTGTTATGATTTAGTTTGTCTAAAATAGTAATTTGAAATTAAGCTACGCAGTTGTTCATCAACAGGAGCAATTTCAGCATGTTCGACATTTTTAGCATCTTGAATATCATAAATATTTAAAGCATTTAAATCTTGATGTTCAAGTGCATCGGCAAAATAATTTCTTCGAATAAAATAATATTCAACTACTTGACTTGGGTTGTAATTAATAAAATCAAAATTTTGTAAGTTTTTGTATTTTTCACTAATTAATTCAGCTAAATTATCATTATCCGAAATAGAAACAATAGCTAATTTTCATGCAATAAAATTAATTAAAAAGTCTTGAATTTTATCGCTAGCTTTTGAAGCGCTTTCTTCTGAATTATCATCTAAATAAATCTCATCATTAAAGTAATCTTGAGCACTTCAATCATCAAAAGTATCTAAAAGTAAAGCAATAACAATTTTATTAGGTGCTGTTTCAGTGGTTAATAATTTCTCAAGATACTCACGAATTTGTTCAATAAAAAGACTTCTTTGAACTTGATCGTTTTCTTTTGTGCTTTGAATTATTTCATTGATTTTTAGGGCTAATTTATTAAAAAGACTTTCTTGCGGTGAATTCTCAATTGAATCTTTAATAATGGCAGGATATGGATTGATACTATATTGTACTTGTTCTTCATCTAAAGAATCAGCATCTGTTTCAACGATTTGGTAGTATTTTTTAAAGGTTTCTTGATTGATTTGAAAATTAGATAAATCTAATTTAGTTTGTAAATCTTGCAAGAATGAATTAAGATCACTACGATCAACATTGTATTGAGATAATGCGTTAGCAAAATTTTCGCTTTGAAGATTAAATCATAATTTATTAATTGAACGTTCGACTAATTTTCTTTGATTTAAAACAAATTCTTCTTCATTACTTTGTAATTGAATTTCATTTTGAGCAACCATTTCTTTTATGTTGCTTACGCTAAATTGCAAGTCTTTATAGAATGAATCACGTACACTTTCTAAGACACGTCTTTGGTTAAATTCAGAAGCTCCTGAAGAAATAACTAACCCATCAACTAAAAGTAAGTTCCCTTTTGGACGCACAATTCTAATTAATCCATCATCCAATCCTTCGATATTATCAGATGAATAATACGAATCAACAGCGTCACCATTGTACATTATAGCCGCATTAACGTTTCATTGTGGGTTAATAATGTTAGTTGCAATTGCAAGCCCATCCCCAATTAAATTAATGTGTTTAGTATTAGATATTTTATATCCTGTTCCTTTTTGGATCAAGTCAATAAATGAATCAACTAATTGCGCGTAATTTTCAACATTAGCTACACCTGTAAAGTTATCTTGATATTCGATTTTATTGTCGCCAACGTTTTTAGAATCCATAAAAGTAGAACCAAAAATCATATTATCACGAACTGAATCGGTAATATTTCAATTTTGGAATCCATTTTCTGATAGGATCTTTAAAATCGTATACATATCATTTAATTTATCACCATATTTCTCGCGATATTGTTCAAAGTCTAAGCCTTCATTTTCTTGCTTTAAGTCTTCGCGAATTGGATTTTTTGAAATATTATAAGCTACCACTGTATCTTGAATATAGTAAGGGAAAAAGTATTCTCATAAATGTTCACCATTTTTAAGATACTGATCATAATGAGCTAGATGTTTTCAAACTTCCGGTACAATTAAAAGCTTTAAATAAGTTTGGATTTTGTTTTTAATTAAAGCATTTTTAGTTTGGATTTCTTGTTTGGTTTCTAAACTCAAATTTGGATCGTTAGGGTTTCTCTTATCGTATTGCAATTCTGGATCATTAAATAAAATTGAGTAGTCAATTTTAGTTAAATATCCATTATTAATAAGTTCAATACTTTGGTGTTCAGAACCAATTCCGGCAATTGATTGGTGATTAATAATTGAACGAGTAAATTCTTTTAGTGTGTCAAATTCTTTATATTCAAAGTATTTAGAAATATCTTTAATACTTTCTGGTGACATATAAGATTTATAGTTATTAAAAGTTGGTTTGAATTCATTAATTGATTTATAAGCAATAATTCCGCCAGAAGCAGCAGCGACACTAGTGGCTAAACCTAAGGTCATTAAGGTTTTTGTTATTTTTTTCATTATTTAACTTTTTGTCTACCTTTTTTAATTTTTGTTGCTGAATAAATGATGTTTCCAACAATTACAAAAGCTAAAATAATAGTTCCAATAACTAGACCTCAAGGTTTAAATTCACCCTCATACATTTTAGTTCCAAGTGTAGAGGTATTTGATACCACGTGCGCAATAATATAATCATCAAAACTTAAAACCGTTGATACTAAAATAACCATAGTAACAGCCGGTAACATATAAACAAAATAAGTTTTCAATCAAGCAACAAATTTATTGTGCCCTAAATCTTGTGCCGCTTCATATAAGTTATTATTAAATTTTTCACTTCTTGGAATAGTTAAAGATAATCCATAAGGCAAAATCATCACTGTGTGTCCGACAATAACACGAAGCATACCTTCTTTATCTACTCCGATAATTCCAAAGAAAACACCAAAAACAAGCACTAATCCTAAAGCAGTAATGTTATCAGGATTAACAAGCGGAATATTTGATGTTGATGAGACAAACCGTCTAATAAGTTTGTTTTTTTGTCTATAAAGTGCATATGCAGTTACAAGCGAAAGAATAACCACTAAAATACTTACAACAAGTGCAATTAAAATTGTATTTACTAGTGCAACGTCTCTACGCTCTGCAAATAAAGTTAATCAGTTTTCTGTTGTTCCTCCTGCTCATGATGAGTTATATTGTCCTTTAATTGTTTTATTAAAACTAAAAACTGCTCCGACAAAAAGTGGCGTATACACTACAAATAGGATAATATAAACATAAAAACGTTTGAAAAACTCAGTAACTTTATTCATAGTGAGCTCCTTTTTTAAAATAGAAGATAATTCTTGGGACAATTAAAACAAGAGCATATACAGTAATGAAAATCATACTTACTACAATAACAAGCATTGATCCAGAAGATAAGTTAAATTGATTTCCTGGGTCGATTTTTTCGTTAATAATATTTCCAATTAACTGTGTTTGTGAAGGATTAGGTAATAGTTTTTGCGATACCACAAAGGTAGTAGCACTAGCAAGGAAAATCATAGCAAAACCACTTAAAATGGCTTTAGTTCCATAAGGAATGATCACTCTAATAAAAGTTTGTAAAGTATTATTTCCAAGATCATGACTTGCTTCAATAATGTTTTTAGGCATATCTCGAAAAACAGTATAAAGAGGCATAATCATTAGCGGTAAGTTTAAATATACAAGCCCAACAACGACAAATCATGAGCTATTAAGTGTATCAACATTACTTTGAAAAATTAGCTGAAATAAACTTCTAATTGAATATATTCTAGCAATGGTAAAAATTGCTAGCGGTGAAACTACCATCGAAAGGGCAATTACTCTAAAAATTTGAGATTTAGAAGTAGAAATAAAATAAGCATAAGGAAGGGCAATAATTAAACAAATAATTGATGCCACAATACCTACACCAAGCGATCTTCAAATAATTGTTCAAGTATGTGAATCTTTAATTAAAACCGCATTGTCAAATTCATCGTTGCTTTTAAAAGCTTGGGTAAAAATTAAAATAACTGGTAAAACAATAAGAAAAATAGCAATTAAAGCATAAGGCAAAATAAATCAATGACGTTTATTTAAGTTTAATTTAGCATTAATTTTAGAAAACATTTGAGTTGTAGTCCCATTTAGGGTCTTTTTTCATTAAATGGATTGTATCAATGGTTCAACTTAAATAAACTTTTTCGCCTTCGTCGAATTTTTCTGATGTTTCAACAAAAATTTCTTGATCTTTATCAACTAAAACTTTAATGTAGTAGTAGCTTCCCCGATAAGTTACTTCTTCAACATGTCCGATGATCTTATCTTTTGGATTTGTTGTTTCTCTAACCATATTAATATCTTCAGGTCTAATTAAAGCATCAAGCTCTTCATTTGGTGAAAATTCTTTAGATTTGTGAATTGTTTTAAATTTTTTACCAAATAATTCAACCTTTTCATCATCAACAAATCTTGTACTAAAGACATTAGAATCCCCTATAAATTTAGCTACTCAGATATTAACCGGGTAATCATAAATCATTTTTGGAGTATCGTATTGTTCAATTTTACCATCACGCATGATTGCAACACGGTCAGATAATTCAAGCGCTTCATCTTGGTCATGGGTAACGAAAATAAAGGTAATACCGAGTTCTTTTTGGATATCTCTAAGTAAAACTTGCATTTTTTGACGAATCTTAGCATCTAATGCCGAAAGAGGTTCATCAAGAAGTAAAATTTCAGGCTCAACCACTAATGAACGCGCAAGAGCAACTCTTTGTTTCATTCCACCTGAAAGCTGTGTAATAGCTTTATTTTCATTACCTTTTAATCCTACAACTTCAAGCATTTTACTGATTTTTTCATTTAATTCATCTTTAGTCATTTTACGTTTGAAATATTTATTTTCAAAATCAATAGTTTTTTGTTGTACATAACTTTCTCAATATGAATAAGTAAAATCTGAATCATCAAGTCATTCTTGACGTTTTTTATACTGTCTAGTTTTTGGATTAAATGTTTCTAATTCAAGTTCGTATTGCTCTTGAATTCTGTCTAATTCGGCCATTTTAGCTTTAGCTTTAGCTTCTCAAATTTTCTTTTTAGCCTCTAAAAGCTCAATGTGTTTTTGGTTAATTTGTTGTTTTTTCACTCTTTTGAGTTTAAGCCCAAAAGCAACATTGCCGTGAACATTTAAGTTAGGAAAAAGAGCATAATCTTGAAAAATGGTTGAAAGATTTCTTTTGTGAGGTGGCAAATCTTTAATATCAAGGCCATTAAATTTAATTTCACCACGAGTAGCTCACTCAAATCCACCTAAGAGACGTAAAATGGTGGTTTTACCTGAACCACTAGGTCCAAGTAAAGTAACAAATTCACCTTTTTTAATTTTTAAGTTAACCTCTTGAAGGACAACTTTATCGTTATATTCTTTAACTACATCAATTAATTCAATGATATTTTCGCTTTTTTGACGAGTTAAAGATTTTAATTCTTTTGTATTATTCATAAAATTCCTTTCATAATTTAAAAAAATGTTAAATTGCAAAAGGAATTGTGGAGGCTGTGTCAAAAATATCATCACTATATTGTTCAGTGATGAATTTAAGAGTTGGATATTGTAAATCACAGAAGTTTATTAGCACAAATTTTGTGAGTAATTTGATAATAAATTTCACTGTATTTTTCATAAATAAAATTTTATAAAAAACTCCTTAAAAATCGAATAAAAAAACAAAAAATAATTTGTTCATTTTTACTATGTTTTGGGTTTATTTGAAACTTTTTTAAGCTTGCTTTTGGTATAATAATTTTTAATAATATAAAGATAATATAAAGGAGGATCAATATGCTAAAAATGTTTGGTTTATTACCAAGTAAAATCAAAGGACTTTTTTTACTTGGAATTATAATCATTTTAATAAACGTTGTTTCAATTATGGTTATTCCAGTTTTTTTATCTCAATTTTTGCCCTTAATTGCAAGAGAACAAACTAGCATCAACGAAACTTATCAAGTAATTTTATTTGAACGTTGAATCATTTTTGAATCTCTACAACGTTCAGAAGTTATTGTTGAATTATTACTTACTTCAATTGGGCTCATTGCAATTGCAGTTGTTACCAATATTTCGGCAATGTTTTTAACAACATGAGCTGGTGAACAAGCATCAATGTTTTACCGTAATTACTTATTTTTAAAATATCAAAAATTATCTTTAAAGGATATCTCAGATCTAGGCCAAGAAAGTCTAATTAATAGAATTTCAAGTGATGTGGCTTCTTTTTGAGATTTTTTAATTAGCGCAACCAATGCTCTTATTAAGGCTCCTTTATTTATTATTGTTGGTTTTGTCTTTGCCTTAATTACTAATGTTAATTTATCATGAGCTATTGCTGCAGCAGTACCACTTAATATCGGAATTTTATTATTTATTTTTATTAAAGCTAACCCATTAATTGCCAAAAACAGAAGAAACCTTGATCTTATTACTAAAGATGTTTCTGAATCAATTATTGGAGCTAGAGTTGTCAAAGTATATAACTTGCAAAATAAACAAAAACAAAAATTCAACATTTCTAATAATCGTTGATATAAAGTAGAATCAAAAGCATGAACCTTTTTATCGTTGGGAAATCCTGTCTTTTTTTCAATTATTAACATTTTAATTGTTTTAATTTACATTGTTGCTGCGCACCAACTGGCTGCAGAGCAAATGCCAACTCCACAAATTGTTGCCAAAGTTAATGTCTTTATCGAATATGAAGTCTTAATTTCACAAGGAATTATTATCTTTGCTCAATTTTTAGGAACCGTCTTTAAAGCAAGAGTTTCAGCAAAAAGATATCAAGAGATCTTAAATCGTGATTACATTGATTTATTTGTTGAAAAAGGATTTATGCTTGATAAAGCAACCAAAGAAAACAATTTTCCTGTTATTTTTAAAAATGTAAACTTTAAATATTTTGACCAATCAAAAGAATATGTCATTGAAAATGTTAACTTTGAATTACCAAATAAACATACTCTTGGAATTATTGGTCCAACAGGTTCTGGAAAAAGCACAATTGCTAATTTGCTAGTCAATAATATGCTTTTAAAAGAAGGATCAATTCAAGTTGGTGGTATTGACGTTAACAAAATTAATACTCATGAGTTGCACTCCAAAGTGGGAATTGTTTTCCAAGAACCATTACTTTATTCTGGAACAATTCGAGAAAATCTTTTATTTGCCAATCCAAAGGCTACAGATGAAGATATCGAAAAAGCTCTTAAATCAGCTTGTGCTTGAGACTTTGTCAATAGCTTTGCCGATAAATTAGATCATTACATCGAACAGCGTGGAAAAAACCTTTCAGGTGGACAAAAACAACGTTTAAGTATTGCAAGAACATTGCTTTTAAATCCTAAAGTTTTAATTTTAGATGATTCAACCTCCGCGCTTGATAATTTAACCACCAAAGAATTGTTGTGAAACATTAGCAAAAATTACGATTGCACCACCATTATTATTTCTCAAAAAATTAATTCAATTAAGCACGCAAATGAAATTTTAGTTTTATCAAAAGGGCAAACCATTGGTAAAGGTACCCACGAAGAATTATTGCAAGAATGCGAATGATACAAACAAGTGTACCAAAACCAAGTTATTCATTAAGAAAGGAGCGCTAATGGAATCAAAAGAAAAAGTGGCATCACTAAATGAATATTATGATGCAAATTTCTCGTTTGTAAAAACGGTAAAAAATCTTTTAGGATATTTAAAATTTGAAAAGAAGCGAATTTTAATTGGTAATATTTTTGCTTTTTTAAATGCTCTTTTTTATGTTATTGCTAGTTACTTAATTGGATATGTAATTAAAGCAACTTTTGAACCTTATATTGAAGCTAAAGGAATGAATCCCAATGCTGAATTTAATTGGGTTTTATTTAGCATCTTAGTATCTTTAATTGCTTTATTTATTATTTTATATGGAATATGTCGCTACGTAGAGAGTTACTTATACATTAAAGTATGCTATGGGACCGGAACTAAATTAAGAGCGCAAATTATGAATAAGCTTTTTGTTAGTCCTATTAAATACTACGACCAAGAAAAAGCAGGAAATATCATTTCAACCATTATTAATGATATTAATAACGTTAATGATACTTTGTATGCTATTACTAAAGAATTATTTACCGCTTTTTGAAATGTTTTTCTTAGTGTAATGGTGATGTTTATGCTTTCATCATTACTTACCCTTATTATTGTCCCAACAACTGTGATTATGTTTTTGGTCTCATTTGTTGTGATTAAAAAATCTCAAAGTTATTTTGTAGCTGTGCAAAATGCATTTGGAAAAATGAATGGTTTTGTTGAAGAGATGCTAACTAATACCAAAGTAACTAATTCATTTGATCAACAACAAAGAGTTTATAAAGACTTCAAAAAAATTACTCGTGAGATTCGTAATATTGCCTTTAAAGGTGATAGTGCCGCACGAAGTTTTGATGTTTGATTTCAACTTGTTTCAAACTCAATGATTTTAATTATTTCAGGAATTGCCGCTTTGTTTTATCTTAAACAAATACCACTTTATGGAATTAAAGCTTTAGCAGGTAATGAAACTGGAATTGCTACGCCTGCTTTTTTACTTACTTATGTTTCGCTTAATTGAAATTTCATCGGACCTTTTCAAGCAATTTTAAATATTGGGTTTGCCCTTCAAGTTGGAACAGCTTCATCAGCAAGAGTATTTAAACTCATCTCAATGGAATTTAAACAAAGAGAGCCTGAAAATATTAAAATTGACAAAATTATCGGTGAAGTAGAATTTAAAAATGTTTGATTTAAATACCGTGATACTTCCAAAAAATATCAACTCAAAGATGCTTCTTTTAAAGTCAAACCTGGACAAGTGGTTGCTTTTGTAGGGCCAACAGGGGCCGGAAAAACCACTATTATTAATTTATTAAGCAAATTTTATGATTACAATAAAGGTTCAATCTTAATTGATGGACACGAATTAAGAAACATCAATACCACCAATTTAAGGGACCATATGACCGTGGTATTACAAGATTCCTTCTTATTTAATGAAACAATTTTAGATAATTTAACTCTTGGAAATAAATCACTAACAAAAGAACAAGTTATTGAAGCAGCTAAATTAACTAATATTCATCACTTTATTATGACTTTGCCACAAGACTATAACACTATGGTTGAAAATAACGGAGCTAATATTTCCCAAGGTGAACGGCAATTAATTTCTTTAACTCGGGCAATTTTGAGTAACAAAAATCTTTTAATTTTAGATGAAGCCACTTCAAATATTGACTCTCGTACGGAAATAATTGTTCAAAATTCAATCCGTCATCTAACAGCAAATAAAACATCCTTTATTATTGCTCACCGCTTAAGCACAATTAAAAATGCCGATATTATCATGGTTATTGACGATGGAAAAATCGTTGAATCAGGAACTCATGACCAGTTAATAGCAATGCAAGGATTTTACTATAACCTATATAATGCACAATACAAATAAGGACACACTATGAAAGCAAAACAATATAATAAATATTCAGATATTCCAAAAGAATACCGTTTCGATCTTGAAGCAATTTTAGAAGGTAAAAGTTACCAATATTGAGTTGATCAATTTAAAAGTTTAATGGAACAAAAAATTACCAATAAAGATCATGAATATGACTCAATTGAAAATTTTTTAGAAGCTAAAAAACTTAGTGATCAAATCGGGATTATCACAAATAAAATTCACAATTACCTTTCAAATAACAGCAATACTAATGTTGTTGATCCTCACTTTAAGCAACTAACACAAGAATTTGAATTTTTAGTTGAAGATCTTTCCAATCAATTAGGTTCAGAAACCAATAGATTTTTCAAAAACATTGACAAAATTAAAGTTTGAATTAACGATCCTCGCCTTAGCAAGTGAAAAATTCACTACCAAAATGAAATTGATAGATACAAACATAAATTAAGCGATGAAATCGAAGAATACGTTCAAAAAGAAAGTTTTGGTGCGCCATCACTTGAAGAAGTCTTTTCGGTGATTACTAATTCTGAGCTTGATTATGGAACCATTGAAAATAGCAATGGCAAAACATTTAAACTAGATCCTGCTAATCGAATTACTTTCTTAAAAAGTAATGATGAAAAACTCAGAAAAGGAGCTTTTGAAAATTACATCAAAGCTTATTTAAAACACAAAGAAAGTTTATCAACTTTATTACACCAACACTTTAAACAAATTGCAGTACAAGCTAAATTACGAAACTACAACTCAGCAGTGGAAATGCTCATTAGCGAAGATAAAATGACAGATGAAGTCTTGCAAACTATGTATAAGCATATTTCCGATAAAAAAGATGTACTGAAAAAATACAAAAAAGCATATGCTAAATTCTATAAAGCTAAATTTGGCTCAAAAATGCAAAAATGAGATACATATCGTGAACTAGTTAATGTTAAAAGTAACTATAGTGTAGATGAAGCTAAAGATCTTGTTATTGAAGCTTTAAAACCTTTTGGTGAAGAATATATGTCTCAAATTCACAAAGCTATGAATGAAAATTGAATTGATTTTATGCCAGCACAATCAAAACGTTCAGGAGCTTATTCAATTGGTCAATCATATGGACTAGAGAAAAAATATATTTTAATGAATTTTAAAGGCGATCTTGATAGTGTTGAAACTTTAGCGCATGAATTAGGACACTCAATGCATTCATATTACAGTGATACTAGACAAGATTACACAAATAGTCAATATCCGATTTTCTTAGCTGAAATTGCCTCAATTTTCAATGAATTAATGCTTTTTGATTATTTATTACAAAATTCAACTAGTGATAAATTAAAATTTCAAATTTTAAATAATATGATTAATGGATTTATCGGAACTGTAATGCGTCAAATTGAATGATCAAATTACGAATACGAACTATTTAAACAAATTGAGCAAGGAAAATCCTCACCAAGCTTTAAATCACTTTCAGAAATTTACTACCAAAATTCCTTAAAATACTCATTGGCTGATAAACCTAAAAAATACACCGAAGAAGATACTTTTGCATGTATGTATGTACCTCACTTTTATTACTATTTTTACGTTTATAAATATGCTGTTGGACAATTAGCTGCAAATTACTTTTTTGCTAAATATAAACAAGAAGGAACTTCAGCACTAAAATACTACATTGATAACTTCCTTAGTGCCGGATGTAATGATGAACCTCTTAATATTTTAAAAAAATCTGGAATTGACCTTTTAAGTGAAGATTTCTACGATTTAGGATTCAACTATATTAACAAACTTATTGAAGAATATATTAAATTAGGAAATAAAATTTTTAAGATTAAAAAATAACCAAAAAAATACTAATGAATAATCTTGATAATTAATTAAATAGAGTTAATTACTGACAAATTTAAAAAAATTAAAAAAATAGGGAGATTAAAGAAAAATGGCAGCAATAAAGAAAAATCAATTATACAATTCATTGTGAGAAAGTAGTAACGCACTACGTGGTGGTATGGACGCAAGTCAGTACAAAGACTATATTTTAACATTACTTTTTGTTAAATATGTTACCGACAAATCTAAAGGACAACCGTATTCTACTATTGTAGTGCCAAAGGGCGGTAGTTTTGATGATATGGTGGATATTATTGGTGATAAAGCAAGATCTAAAAATATTGGCGAAGAAATGGATAAAATTATAGCTAAACTTGCAGAAGCTAATGATTTAAGAGGGGTTATTGATAATGCTCACTTTAATGACGAAACAAAACTAGGTAAAGGTCAAGAGATGGTTGATAAACTTATTAAATTAATTAATATTTTTAGAAACCCAGAATTAAATTTTGAAAAAAATCGAGCAGATGGAGACGATATTATTGGTGATGCATACGAATTCTTAATGAATAAATTTGCAACCGAAAGTGGTAAAAGTAAGGGTCAATTCTATACTCCTGCTGAAGTATCAAGAGTATTAGCGAAAGTTATTGAAATATCAAAAGAAACAAATAAATCAGCTACAGTATATGATCCTGCCTGTGGTTCAGGTTCGCTATTAATTAAAGCATTAGATGAAGCTAAAATCAAGCTTGCTGGATACGGACAAGAAAAAGATATAAATACAGCTGGTTTGGCAATAATGAACAATGTTTTACACGGAAAAGCCACAACTACAATTACAGCTAATAATACATTCTCAAATCCCGCATATGTAGAAGATAAAGATTCGGAAACGTTAAAGAGATTTGATTATATTGTTGCAAATCCGCCTTTTTCTCTTCAAAACTGAAAAGACGGTCTAAAAGAGTATGGAAGATTTGATGGTTATGATGTTGACAAAATGCCTAACAATGGTGACTATGCATGATTATTACATATTATTAAATCCTTAAAAAGCAATGGGAAGGCTGCTGTTATTTTGCCTCATGGAGTTTTATTTAGAGGTAATACTGAAGGATATATCAGAAAAACAATTATTGATAAAGGATATATAAAAGGTATTATTGGTTTACCTGCTAATCTTTTTTATGGAACAGGAATCCCTGCATGCATTATTGTTATTGATAAAGAAAAAGCAGATATTAGAGATAGCATTTTTATTATTGATGCAAGTCAAGGATATGTTAAAGATGGTAATAAAAATAGATTAAGAGAGCAAGATATCTATAAGATAGTAAATACTTTTGTTAATGAAATTACCGATGATCCTAGTTATGCCAAAAAAGTACCTTTATCGGAAATAAAATCACCTAAAAATAACTATAACTTAAACATTCCTAGATACATTCATAACTACAATAAAGAAGATTCTCATGATATTAGTGCCCATATGATTGGCGGAATACCTGCTAAAGATATAGATTCAATGAGTAAATATTGAAACATCCTTACCAGTTTGAAAAACAAACTCTTTATTGAAGTAAGAAAAGGTTATTATAAACTAAATACTCCTAAACACAAGATAAGTCACGTGATAACTCAAGATAAAGATTTTCAAGAATATCAGGAAAAAATAAATAAAGCATATACTAACTGAAAAAAATCAATTAAAAATTTATTAATAAATATAGACCAATCAGTGAATATAAAGAGTTTAATTGAAGATTTATCAGAAAAAATATTAAAAGAATTTGAGTCATTAGAATTATTGGATAAGTATGATGTTTACCAAGTATTGCTTGAATACTGACAAGAAACTATGTCTGATGATGTTTATTTATTATCGCATGGTGGTTTTGAACTTGGTAGAGAGATTGAAAAAACTAATGAAACCAAAAAAGATAAAAACACTAATAGTAATAAACAAAGAACAAAATCAAAAGAAGAATCTTGAGAAGGTACATTAATACCAAAATCAATAGTTATAGAAAAATATTTTAAAGAAGATCAAGAAAATATTGATTTAATTTTGGACAAGAAAAATTCTACATCAAGCAAAATTAGTCAGATGATTGAAGACGCTAATGAAGAAACAATATTATTCGAATTAATTGGCGATAATGGAACAATTAAGGATAATGATGTTAAGGAAAAGATTAAAGAAATTAAATCAAAAGTAAAAAACAAAGAAATTAATGAATTAGAAAAATTATTAGATAATGATTTAGATGCACTAAAAAAAGAAATCCCTAATTATTTTGAAAACTACCCGGTTCTAAAAAATGCCTTAACAGACAAAGGAAAAATTACAAAAACTTCCATTAAAAAGGCACTTCAAATGCTCAAAGATTCTCTTCCTGTTTCTGAAGAATACAAAAAAGATTACGAAGAACTATCACAATATCTTTCTCTAAAAGAAGAAGAAAATAAATATTTAGATAAAAAAGAAATAATTTCTTTAGAACTAAATACAAAAATTTTAGAAAAATACAAAGAATTAACTATTGAAGAAATAAAAGATTTACTCATAGAGAGAAAATGATTCGATTCTATTTATAATGGAATTAAAAAACTATTTGATTTAGCAATTAAAAATATAGTAAATAAAATCACCATTCTTGAAAATAGATATGAAAACACTTTAGGTGATATTAGTTTAGAAATAAACGAAATATCTAATTATTTATCTACTCTTGTTGATGAGTTAGTTGGTGATGAATTTGATATGGAAGGACTAAAAGAGTTTAAAAAATTGTTAGGTGGTAAATAATATGTCAAAAAACCAAACAAAACCATCGATAAGATTTGCTGGATTTACTGAAGCTTGGGAACAG
>NZ_KL370785.1:0-126896 GCF_000701485.1 Mycoplasmopsis sturni DSM 22021 | reverse complement strand
TGTTAGCTATATGGGAGCTACTTTATTCTTTTTATTTTTTATTCTTTTAAACTACTTACATGTTTTATAACTACTTTCTAGTTTAGTACTACTTTAATGCTTTTAATGCTACTTAATACTTATCTTTTTCTTATCTACTTATTTTTTTAAAACTTTTTATTTTTTTAGTTTTTATTTTTGTTTTATAATTTTTCTGTATTAATTAAACTTAATGCATTGAATCTATTTGAGTGTATTTGGTTTTATTAAAATATAATGCTTTGCTCTTTTTTGTTAGACGCTTTGCGTTTATCTTAACGCATTTGAGTAGTTCACTTATTACTCGTTGGAGTGAGTCGCTTCATAATTTGCGTCCGACAAAATTATTCCGCTCCTCCCTCCAACTCGTTT
Organism: Mycoplasmopsis sturni DSM 22021; assembly: GCF_000701485.1. GTDB lineage: Bacteria > Bacillota_I > Bacilli_A > Mycoplasmatales > Metamycoplasmataceae > Mycoplasmopsis > Mycoplasmopsis sturni. The sequence goes on along the minus strand of NZ_KL370785.1, from coordinate 126,506 downwards.
GCGTTCCTACTCAAATGCGTTACAAGTTGAAGATAGTAGCTAAATAACTATGAGAGCCAATGTTTTTATACTTAAAATGACAATTTTATTTATTGTTAATATATTAAATTTTGTGGTTAATTTAAATTAATTTTTTAAGAGGTATAAAAATAAGATTTAATTTACTCATGATTTTTTCAAAAGCAGTTAATGTATAGTATTCTTTCATTCATTTAAGAGTACTTTGAATAATTTTAGGAGTATTTATATCATTTCTTAAATCATAAAGAGTGCTATTTTCATTTGAATTATTAGCTGCTTCTTGAATTGCTGAGTTTAGAGCACCTAAAAATAGAGCTAGTTTTTGAGCTTTTGCTTTATCTAGTTTTTTAGGATTTTCTAATTTAGTAATTAAGTCTTCAATATTGCTCTTGAATTTTTTATTTGTCTTGTCAAAATTGCTCATAGTTGTTTTTTTTTTTTTTTTTTTGTTTTTATCAATACCGAGCTTATCAAATGTAGTTTCTAATATTTTCTTTGTTTTTTGAGCTATTTCATTTAAACGGTTGTAGTATCTTACAAGATCTTCATTTTTAATATTGTTAATATTTTCTGGTAGTCTTAATTTGAAAATTTCAAGGTTAAATAAGTTTTCTAAATTGAAATTTTTTACAAAAGAATCAGGTAATTTGCTAAGAAGAGAGTTTAAAAATTCTTTACTTTCATTTAAGTAATTTGATAATTTAGAAAATTTTTGTCAATATTTATTTTGAGATACTTAGTCTTTAAGAATTTCTTTTACAATTTCAACTGCTTTTGGATTTAAGTTGCCTGTATTTGGACCAAAATCAAATTTATATGTATATGTCATTTCTTCTTGTGATTTTTTATCCTTTAATTTGTATTTAAAAGATAAATTATCTTGATTTACAAGGTATGAAACTAATTGATTTGGTTGAGAGTTAAGATCAACACGAACTCAATCATTGCTTAAGTTTTGAAGATAAAGCTCTTCATTATCTTTTATTTTAAAAGTATTTGAGCTTTGGTTTTTTGAAAAAATTGAATTAGGAATAGAAAATGGTAGATCAAAATTTTCAGAATTTAAGTTTAAAGTTACTTTTGCTTCTTGTCCATTTGAACTTGTAATTTTTAGTGCATTTTCAAACCCGTTTTTTTGAAAAATATCATATATGATAGCAGCGGGAATATTATTAATTATTGTGTTAGTATTTTGGTTAGAAATAAATCTTTCGCCAAATTAAGGCTTTGTGTAACTATTATTAGATTCTTTATCTTTATTATTTGGTTGATCATTGGTGTTTTGATTTTCAGTAACTTTATTTCATTTATCTGCTTTTTTCTCGGTATTTTAATTTTGCTGGCAAGCTACAGCTAATGTAGCAGCCGCACAATTGTCATGGGCATCATTTAAAAGATTTTTTCATATTTTCCTTTCAATAAATAAAACATTTATATATAAAGTTTATTATTTTTTTTTTTTTTTTTGGAAGCGACCAATATCCCGGTTTTACGAGTGAATAAGAAAAAATGACAAATTAGAATTTGTCATTTTATAATATTTTCTATATTTATTAAAATTTGCAAAAATGATTTTGATAAAAAGCATTTTTATCAAACTATTGAAATTAATCTCTAACTATTAAAAAGTGATAAAAAATGCATAAACTTTATTTATGCATTTTTTATATTTTTTGATTTTGATTATCTTGTTTTAATTTTTCTAGATTGTGTTTTATTTTTCTTTTATTTTTTGCAAAATTGCATTTAATAATGGAAGAGCATAATAGTTTTTGGTTCATGAAATTCAATTAGAAATAAATTCTGGTAAATCTTCCTGGTTAATAAATTTGTTGTAAAGATCATAAATAGTAAGGTTTTCAAGTTCTTCAGGTTTATTAATTAAATTTGTTAAAACTTCTTCTATTGATAGTAATTCTTTTTCACCTAAAACAGAAGAACCTGATGGCCTTAATGAACGAATCACATTCATCACTGATTCAACGGTGCCTTTAGGATTTTGTTTAATAAATTCTTCTTTGGTTATTTTTTGATTTTTTTCAACACCTAGTTTTACTATGGTATATTCTAACATTTTTGAAATTTGTTTAGAGGTTTCTAGTAAAGCATTTCATGCTGCTACAATATCATCGTTACTTAACTGATCAAGTTCAAGTGGTAAATTTATTTTAAAAAAAGCCAAATTATTGATTTGATCTCAATCAATAATTTCTGAAAATTTAGGTGGTATTAAATATCTAAAAACTAATAATTGTTGCGGTATTGATTTTACTAAAGATAAATATGTTTGGTATTGTGTTTGAGCATCTATATTACTGATTTTTGATATTTCGTTTTTAATAAGTGTAAGTATTTCAGGTTTTATTTTCCCTGTGTTTGGCCCAAATTGAATTTTTGATTGATATAAAACTTCTTTATTTGTTTGAGTATTTTTTATTTTATATTTAAAAGATATTTCACCAGAGGTAATAGAGTATTTTAAGTCATAGCTTTGAGGGCTACTAAAGTTAACAAGCATTCATTTATCATCTTTGCTTAAAACATATAATTCTTGATTTTCAGTTAATGTATTTTGATCCGTTTTTACTTCTTTTGAAAAATACCCTAAATTTACTGCATTTATTGGCACAGGTATTAACATTTGGTTAGATAGTTTATTTGCTCCTTTTGCGCTTCAATAAATACTTGCTAATTGTCCATCTTGCACTTTCATTTCTAAAGTTTCTTTGAAAAGACCTGCATTGTTTATATCATTAATAATTTGGTTAGGAATATTTTCAAGCGCTAGCTTAACTTCTTGATTATAGTTAAAAGCTCTACCTAACTGAGCAATTTCTTTTTGGTTGGATTGAGTATTTTCTCCGCTTTGTTGACATGCAACAACAGAGATAACAGGCACCAAAGATAATGGTGTTATTAATGAAAGTTTTTTAATTTTGTTCATAAATCCCTTCTGTAAATAATTACAATAATATTATATGTGTTTTCTGAGTGATTTTAGAAGAATTCTCCCTTAAAAAGAGAAAGAAAAAAATATTTTTTTGGTCTAAAAATTTTAATTTATCTTTAAAATTTATATTATTTAAAATTTACAATTATTTTAGGAAGTTATGGAACAAAGTCATCATAGTCAAAAATGAAAAAAACAATGATTTAAATCAATGCTAGCAATAGGCTCATTTGTTGGAATTTCTGGAGCAATTGCTGGACTTGTTTCTTATAAAAGCACACATAAATTTCATGCTGCTTTTTACAACTATAAGTCGTATATGAGCAATGCAAACAAAGCAATTTTAAATGAAACTTATGAATATAAAGAGTTTGACGAAATTATTCAATTTTCGCGGGCAATAATTAATCACAAAGCAATTGCTGGTATTGGTAGTGATTTTCAAGCAGTAACCTTGGCTAAGCAAGGACTAATTAAAAAAATGGATTTCCAAAAACTTTTCCATTTAGATTTCAAACCAACGCAAGAACAAGTTAAAACTATTTTAAAAGCTACTTATTCACCAATTGTTTGAGATCACTTAGAATCTTATGATGCGCAGTTAAATGAGGGTAATACCACTGCTGTTCAAAACCACTTATGGGAATATATGATTCCTTATTATGTGCAAGATATTGTGGTTGGAATTAATCCAACAAAATTTAATCCACAAAAAGAACCTGATAAATTTCCATTTGATAGCGAAAAGTCAACTGATGAAGTTCTTCGTTCTAATTCAAAGTTTCTTACTCAACAGAGAAAACAAAAAATCGATCCATATTCATTATTTAATATTTTAAATACCTTATTTAAGCAAGAATCAATTCAAAAAGATATGCGTTCTACCATTAAACATTTAACAATTACCGATGCAATTCGTAATAATATGATTTTAGGAACTTCATATCAAAATAAAGAACCTATTTCTTTACTTGATTCAACTAAAGAAAATCATAGTAAATATGGAGAATTAGTCACGCCAGAGAATTACAAAAGTTTTATTGAGGATTTTATTTCCTTAATTGAAGATGCTTCAGGTTATAAATTAAATGATACTTCACACATTACCTTAAACCCTGATGGATTAAAGCTACTTACTGAATTAATTTCAGATCCCTCAAGTGGATTAAGCCCTTCTGATGCGGCAATTATGTTTAATGGAGATGCTTTGGATGCTTGATATTCAAGCGATAACACAGATGATCAAGTTCCTGATCAAACCATTAGAGTTATTCGTCCAAGCACTAACTTATTACTTCTTGATGGGATTATTCTATCAGAAGGGGTAAGTGAAAATACTGAAAATCAGTTTTATCAGTCTTTAAGCAATTCATTTCTTAAAAATTTTGATGGTTTATGAACAGAGTACAAAGCATTACTTTCAAAAAATAACACGAGTGATTCTTGAAGTTATGATCAAAACTTAAGAAATCAAGCAATGCAAAATTATTCTGCGAAATTTTATACTCAATATTTAGATCAATTAGTTAAAAACATCGAATTTGATTTAAATGAGCAACAAGAATGACAAGAATTAAAAAAAGTTTTAATTCAGACTTATTTATCTAGTTTAGAAAATGATCGTTTTTTAACTGAATTTGTTGATATTTATCAACAAATGTTTAATAATTTAGACCCCCAACTAAATTTATTGGCACAAAAAATTGTTTTTAATAATGTTGATTCATCCACTGAAATACAACTAAAAACTGATCATGATCAATATTTAACCAAGGCAATTAATTTATTTGGTAAAGTTGATTTTGCCAATGATCAGTATGCAAGTTTTTTTGAAGAAAACTACACAAACTTAGAAAACTTTGACAATATTAACTACACACCTTCATTATTTAGTGAATTTGAAATTGTTCGAAGAAACTACTTTATTGACGAAGATAATGTAGTAGATAAACGTGCTATTGATATTTATACAGTTAAAAATCATTGAGTCATTAATAATCAAGTATTAGATATTGCGCACCCTTCAATTAATGTAGTGGACATTAAAACAAGAACTGATATTGAAAATTATTATTACAAAATGACAAAACAATAAGTTATGGTATAATTTATACGATTTTTCGAATTATGAAAAAGGGAGGTTAATATGGCAAATATTAAATCTAAAATTAAAAGTATCGCTAAAATGGAAGCAGCTAGAGTAAAAAATGCTGCTACTAAATCAAGAGTTAAAACAGCTATTCGTAAAGCTCGTGAAGCAGTTTTAGCAGGTGATGCAAAAGCTAGCGAACTTGTTGCTAAAGCACACTCAACTATTGCTAAAGCAGTATCAAAAGGTGTGTTCCATGCCAACAAAGGTGCTAGAAAACACGCTCGTTTAGACGCTTTTGTTAACAAAACAAAACAAAACTAAATTTAAGTCTAAAAGCCAACAAGTGTTGGTTTTTATTTTTTGAATTTTGAACTATAAAAATAAAAAAACAACAACTTTAAGTTGTTGTTTACCGGCATATTAAATATATATGGCGCGCCCGGCAGGAGTCGAACCCGCAACCTTTAGGGCCGTAACCTAACACTCTGTCCAGTTGAGCTACGGGCGCATAATTTGGAGGCACCAACGGGACTCGAACCCGTAATCAGAGTTTTGCAGACTCGTGCCTTGGCCTTTTGGCTATGGTGCCAGGTAGCCTCGCGCTTTATGCAAGTTAATTATAGCAAAAGATATAAAAATAATTTAAAAAAATAATAATTTTTAAAAAAAGAAATATTTTTCTTTAATTGATTATTTTTTTATTAGTTACTTAATTATTTTAAATTATTTATAATTTAAATGTGAATTTTCAAAGTGAAATATTAATAAAAAAATCTAAATTCATTAGCTACACTTTTGAAATTACTTCAAAAGATGAAGTTAAGAAAATCATTAAATTATTCAAAGAAAAAGAACATAAAAAAGCAACTCACGTTTGTTCGGCTTATTTACTTTTTCAAGATGGTCGTGAAAGTGCTGGATTTGATGATGATGGAGAACCGTCTAAAACGGCAGGTAGACCAATTTATGATTTATTAAGGATTAAAGAGCTTTTTAATGTTTTAGTAATTGTTGTGCGTTATTTTGGCGGTATAAAGCTTGGAGCAGGCGGATTGCAAAAAGCTTATCGTGAAAGTGCAAAATTAACTATTGATAATTATTTAAAGGAGAAACATGATTAAATATCAAATTAATAAACACGATATTGTTTTATCAGTTGTGTTTGAAGGTGAAGAATTGCCACAATATATCTTAAAAAAACATGGAGCTATTACAGAAAATTTAACCGAAAATAAAGCTTATCTTTTTGTTGAAGAGAAGTTTTCATCATATTTTGAACTAGAGCAACTTTTAAGAAACTTGCCAAGTCAAATTAATCGTTCATATTTATTTGATGTAACTTCTCTTGAAGCTAAATTTTCACAAGAAGAAGCCCTTCGTTTAGCTATTTTAGGAATTAACTTTGGGTCAGCTAAATTGTTCAAAAAAACTTATAAACAAAAAACCCAAGAAGAACAAGCAAAAGAATCAACCTTATCGTTGTTGATTCAAAAAGATAAAGTGAATTTAGAGTTTGTTAAAGAATTAGAAATTGTAGCTGATGCAATTACAACTACTCGGAACTTACAAATTATGCCTGAGAATTTTTTAAATTCAGAACAGTTAGCCGCTTTTGTTGCAAGTGACTTATCTGGAATTGAGAATTTAAATATTAAAGTATTAACTAAAAAAGAAATTCAAGCCCTTGGGATGAATTTACTTTTATCAGTCAATAAAGGAAGCACACATGAGCCAAGAGTGGTGGTAATTGAGTACAATGGAGACGGAAAATCAAAAGAAAAAACCGTTTATGTTGGAAAAGGAATTACTTTTGATACTGGAGGAGTTAACACTAAAGGATACCATATGGAAGGTATGAAATATGACATGTCTGGTTCAGCAATTGTGGCTTATGCCGTTAAGGCAATAGCTCAATTAAAACTTAAGAAAAATGTTGCTGCAATTATGTGTATTACAGATAATAGATTAGATGGAGATGCTTCATTACCAGAAAATATCTACCAATCAATGTCAGGAAAATGAGTTGAAGTAGCTGATACTGATGCTGAAGGAAGATTAGTTTTAGCTGATGGTCTTTTTTATGCTGCCGAAAAACTTCAAGCAACTACAATTGTTGATGTTGCTACATTAACCGGAACAATGTTAACTTCTTTAGGAAATACTTTTACTGGGATTTTTACTCAAAATAATTCAAAATGAGAAATTTTTGATAAAGCAGCTAACTTGGCTAAAGAAAAAGTTTGAAGAATGCCTATGCATGAAGATTTTCATAAAGGAAATACCTCTTCAAAAGTGGCCGATTTACTCAATTGAAGTCCAAAAGTACGCCAAGATTCTTCTCAAGCAGCTATGTTTTTAGCTGAATTTGTTAAAGATGTTGATTTTATTCACTGTGATGTAGCTGGAACTGCTGATGTAGCTGGAGAACCTCAAGGGGCTTTAGTTGCCACATTAGTAGAATTTGCTAAAAATCTTTAAAAAAGAGTAAAATTATTTTATAAATTTTGAAAGGTAAAAAATGATTAAAACTATTGATAAAGTACGTAATTCAGATTTACTTGTAAAAGCGGTCTTTAAAGGAGATGAGTTTCCAAAACAAGTAATTGAAAAACAGGGTCAAGTTACTTGATTCTTTGACCAAAATAAAGCTTATGTTTACATGGGAGAAGAAAAAGATTATAAATTTGATAGTGTTTTTGGTTTTGCTAAAAGCTTTTTTACTTCACTTGCTTACAATGTTCAAGTTGATCTAGATTCTTTTGTTAAAGGAACCGTATGTGAACCATGTGTTGCTAGAGCGTTTGTTGAAGCTTATAATTATGTAAAAGCTGAAATTTATTCAGCTAAAACAAGCAAAAAAGAAGAAAACTTTCAAGTTTCTCTTTTAATGGTTGCTCCTGAAGAAAGATATGCACAAGCTCTTGTAAAAGCAGTTGTGCTTTCAGAGGCAGTTAATTTTGCAAGAAACTTACAACTTACACCTCCAAATATTTGCAACTCAGAATACTTAGCAGAGGTTGTAGTTGAAGATCTTGCTCAATATGATAACTTACAAGTTAGCGTTTTAAATAAAAAACAAATTAAAGATTTAGGAATGGGGCTTTTACTTTCAGTTAACCGTGGAAGTATGTATGAGCCAAGAGTAGTGGTAATTGAATACAACGGAAATCCCGAATCAGAAGAAAAAACAGTTTATGTTGGAAAAGGAATTACCTTTGATTCAGGTGGATATTCACTTAAACCATCACGTTCAATGTTAGGAATGAAATTCGATATGTCTGGTTCAGCTTTTGTTGCTTCAGCAATGAAAGCGATTGCACAACTTAAACCAAAAACCAACGTTGCAGCAATTATGTGCATTACTGATAACCGTGTAAATGGTGATGCTTCACTTCCTGATTCAGTTTGAACTTCAATGAATGGAAAAACAGTTGAAATTAACAACACTGATGCCGAAGGTCGTTTAGTAATGGCTGATGGTCTTACTTATGCTGTTAGAAATCTTAAGGCAACACGTCTTGTGGATGTAGCTACTCTTACAGGTGCTATTTTAGTAGCTCTTGGACATACATACACAGGTGTATGAGCAACAACTGAAAAAGCCTGAAAAGATCTTGAACAAGCAGCTAATGCAGCAAAAGAATTAGTTTGAAGAATGCCTTTAGATGAAGCTTTTGCAAAAGAAATTAGAAACTCAGTTGTAGCTGATCTTAAAAACACTGATTTAAGTGGTGTTGGTGGTGGATCATCATCAGCCGCTATGTTCTTAAAAGAATTTACTGAAGGTGTTGAATATATTCACCTTGATGTAGCAGGAACAGCAGAAATTGGTGCAAGACCTACAGGTGTTATGGTTAAAACACTTGTTGAATTAGCTCTTCAAGCAGAAAAATAAAAATAAAATTAGTAGTTCAATCTACTAATTTTATTTTTTGCCTTTTTCCACATTTTTCACAAATTAGGCTGTTTTAACATATTTGCTTATTAAATTAAATATAATTTTATGTACGATTTTAATAAACATTGTAAATTAGAAAAAATGCTTAATGAATTTCAATAAACTTTTAAATCTTTTTAAAATTTTAAAAGAAAAAATATTCAAAAATATTTAAACTATTCAATCTATTAAATTACCATACATGTCAATTGATCTGTAAAATAACCTAAAATAATTAATTTACCAATTACAACTCAAAGTATTACTAGTTCTATTAGATTAAGAAGTTATTTAATTGATGCGAAGTTATATTAGCACTAGTGTGGATTTTTCACTTTATTTAACTGATGGTATGGATTTGGATTTTAAATTAAGGTTATTAATAGCAATATTGATATCAATTTAATCATTTTCAAGTAGAGTTTTAGATTGCAAAAACCAATGCAAAACCATCTTAAATATCTAGCAAAGTTGTTCCTATAGAATTTTTTATTTTAATTAAACATATTTATTATTTAATCATAGCATCGGAGATCATATGCCATTTCAGTTAAGCCTTAATACTTATACTAAAAATCTTTCAAAATATATTAGTTCTGTTGGCATATCTGCAATTGGTTCTGAAGCTTTTAAATTAGCTTCTTCACTTTATATTTATAAAATTACCGGTGATTTTTGATTAGTAACGATTTTTTATTTACTTATTCAAATACCTTCTTTAATTGTATATGCATTCAGCAGTAAGCTTATTAAACTTTTGCCTGATCGCAAAGCGCTTTTAATTTGTGACATTACAAGTTCAATTATTTTAGTTATTCCTCTTATTTTGAGTTTTTGATTTTTAAATTTAAATTCAAATGGTTTTTCTTATTTTTCAATTGTTCTTATAATAGTTCAATCATTACTAGGGTTTATTCATTCGTATCGCCTCATTCATTTAAAAAATATTATTTATTATGTAGCAAATAGTGATAATGAATTACATAAGATGAATACTGGATTTTCTCTAGGTCTAGGAATTAGTTTTGTCTTAAGTCCTCTTTTATCTTATTTTTTATATACTAATTTACCTTTTTATTTTTTGGTGATCTTGAATATAGGGACCTATTTATTATCAGGGTTTTTATATTGAAGCATTTTAGTATCAAAAAGTCCGCATGAATTTGCAAAAGATGAAAATAAATCTGATTTAATTAACGTTTACAAAACTAAGCATTATAAATGATGATCATGAACATTAATTTTATCTTGTTCTTTTATTATTGGAATTATTTTATTTCCTAAAAACACGGGTTTAATTCAATATTTTAAATCCATTGAAGGCTATTCATATCAACAATGATCTTTTTATTTTAGCTTAATTATGTCTTTATGTGGTTTAATTGGAACGATCTTAGTTTATTTTTTAAATCACAAGAAAAATAAAATAAAAAAATTAAATATTGCTATTTTGTTGCTTATTATTGCATTAATAAACATTACTTGAATTCCTTTTGGTTTAAAAGCAAGTTCTACTGTAAATTTAATTTATTACACAACTATTAACGCATTTCAACAATTTTTTTATAGTTTCTTTTTACCTAGCTTTTATAGTATTTCATATAAACTTTTTGATAGAAATAAATTTCATTTTCAAAATGGAATGTCGCTTGTTTTTAGAATTATTTCATCTAGTTTAATTACATTATTTTTAACTTATTTAAATAATTTCTTTAGTTATTTTGAAGCTTATTTAACTTATTCGATTTTGATTATAGTTTTTGCATTTTTAGTAGCTCTTTCTTACTATGTTTTAACAACTTATAAGGCCAAAAATTATTATAATTCAGAAAAAGTTAAAAATCTTTATATTGAATATCGCCATAATAATTTATGACATTCAGAGCAAAAAGTCATTCAAAAATATTTGAAAAATCATTATGCAAAATTACGTATTTTAGATTTAGGATGCGGCACTGGAAGAACAACTTTTGCATTAAAGGAACTTTATCCAAACGCAAAGATTGATGCTATTGATATTTCTAAGGAGCTACTTACTCAATGCAGACAAATCAATACTTTTAATGATATTGTCTTTAAGCTCCAGGATATTTCTAAAAAACAATTCTGAATTAAATCTCAATATGATTTTATTTTCTTTTCATTTAACGGAATTACTAATATTTTAAAAGAAAAGCAAATCAGAACAACTTTTTCTAATATTTCTAAAAGCTTAAAAGATAATGGTTATTTTATTTTTACGACTCATAATTTATACTCAAATGAGCAATATCGAGAATTTTGAGATAACTTTATTAAAATTAATGAATTAGAGACTTTTTCAGATAAAAAGATTTTGACAAAAGTTGAATATGGAACTCTTGTGAAAAATCGTTTTTATACAATTAAAGATATTGAAAATATAGCTAAAAATTATAGTTTTGAAATTGTTGAAATTTTTAACCGAGACGAAGCTCTTGAAACAGAAATGGTCAAATCTATTTCTACACCGGTTACTTTTTATGTCTTAAAAAAACTTAATAAAAAAGCTTAACTTTTGGTTAAGCTTTTTGTTTTTTATTTTTCTAAATTTTCTAAATTGAGTAATTTTTGTTCTGAATTATTGTTTTGTTTTGCTTCAATTAATAAAAAATTATTTATTTGATCTAATTTTTCAATTGCTTTATTTAAATGATCATTAACAATTGCATTAATTGATTTTTTAATTGCTTGAGTACTATTTTCTATAGTTTGTAATTTTTTGTTAATATCTTCGTATTCTTTTTGGATTTTTTTCTTTGTTTCGTTTATTAAAAGTTCATAAAATTCGGTGAATTTTTCGATAAATTTCACTTGGGCTTCAGCTCCCAAAATTTTACTTTTAATTTGAAATAAACGTCTTGATATTCTACTTAAAAAAGTTACTAAAGGCACAAAAAATTCCGGTCTACAAATAAAAATGGCTGGATTATCTGGTCATTGGTAAAAAGCAAACTCATGATTTGGCTCTAGTTCAGTGACTAAAATTGCATAGTTACCTTCATAATTTTCGGTGTCTTTAATTAGTTTTTTAATGAAATCGGCATTTTTCTTAGTTCCTTCTTCTGTTTGTTTATTTTTTGCTTCAACAACAATTCTGGTTATAGATTGAATATTACTTGGTTTATTTTCTAAAGGATGGAATTCTTGATCATATACATCAATATAAAAATCTGGTTTTGTACCTTTGATTGATTTAGTTGCCTTATGCATTTCAATAGATGTTAAGTGATCGTGATTTTTAAAAGTATTATCAAATTGATTTTGTAATCAATTTTCCAAATCCTCTCCTACCATTTTTGTTGTTCTATTGTTTAATGGCGATTGCAATTCTTTTAACATCCCTTTTGCTAATTCTATAGTATCTTCTCTGGTTTGTTTTAATTGCTCTGAATGTTTTTTTGTAATATCTTCTAATTTCTCTTCTCACCTTTGATCATTTTTTTGCTTTTCATCTTTTAATGTTTCAACTTGATTTTTTAACGTTTCAATTTCTATTTTATTTTTTGAACTTTCTTCTCTATACTCTTCTTGTCACTTTAGTTTTTCGAATTGTAAAACTTGTTCTTTGTTAGATTCAACCGATTCAAGTCTTTCTTTTCACCTTTGGTCATTTTTTTGTTTTTCATCTTTTAATGTTTCAACTTGAATTTTTAACGTTTCAATTTCTATTTTATTTTCTTCACTTTCTTTTCGATATTCTTCTTGTCACTTTGCTTTTTCAATTTCTAAATCTTTTTCTTGATTCTTTTTAGAATTTTCAAGTTCATTAAGAAGTTTTTCTTTTTCGTTTTTTGATTTAGTATTTAAATCATTTATTTCTCAATTTTTTTGAATTATTCAATTTTCTTGTTCTTTTTTAATTCTTTCTTTTATTTTATTTTCAACTTCTTGATCAATGATCTTTTTCATTTGATCACTAAGGGATCTAAAATCAATATTTATTAAAGTTTTTAGATCGACTTTATCACCGACTTTAGCTTCTTCTAGCAATTCAATTATTAAATTTTTAGAATCAAGAATTCTTGCTTGAACATATTTTTCCATAATCTTCTCCTTTTTTAATCATAAAACTTTTTATTATTTTGGAGTTGTGAATTTGAAATTAACCAAAACTTATTGATTAATTAAACTCAATTTTAAAAAAATAATAAAATTAACTTTTTAGATTTTAAAGACCCCACGAGCATTGTAAGAAGCATTTTAAAATAGATACCTTTAGTATTATAGTTTAAATTAGAATTAGATGTATTTACATGATAAAACATATAAAGTTTAATAATTTAGTAAAATACTTAATATGAATAAAGATAAAATCAAAAATTTTTCAATTATTGCTCATATTGATCACGGTAAGAGTACGCTTGCTGATCGAATTTTAGAAATTACTAATACTGTTTCACAAAGGGAATTAACGGCTCAATTTTTAGATTCTATGGATCTAGAAAAAGAACGTGGAATTACCATTAAATTAAATGCAGTACAACTTAAATATAAAGATTATACTTTTCATTTAATTGACACGCCTGGTCATGTTGATTTTACTTATGAAGTTTCCCGTTCATTAGCTGCATCAGAAGGGGCCTTACTCTTGGTAGATGCTACCCAAGGAATTGAAGCACAAACACTTGCTAATGTATATTTAGCCATTGAAAATAATTTAGAAATTATTCCGGTAATTAATAAAATTGATCTACCAAGTGCGGATGTAGAAGGTGTTAAGGCAGAAATTGAAGAAGTAATTGGAATCTCAACTGATAATGCTGTTTTAGTATCAGCTAAAACAGGTTATGGAGTAGAAAACCTACTTGAAGCTATTATCAAAAATATTCCATCACCACGTAATGCTGATGATACTAAACCTTTAAAGGCTTTAATTTTTGATAGTTATTTTGACGCATATCGTGGAGTGGTATTGCTTATTAGAATTTTTGAAGGAAAACTTAAAGTCGGGGATAAATTTAAATTTATGTCTCATAATACCAAAACTGAGTACCACGTTATTGATTTAGGGGTTCGTAATCCAAATGAAACTAAAAAAGAGTTTCTCGAAGCTGGTGAAGTAGGTTGAGTTTCTGCAGCTATTAGAGATGCCAAAGAAGTTTCGGTCGGGGATACAATTACTTTGGTGGATAATCCAACTTCAGAAGCTTTACCTGGTTATAAAAAAATGAAACCAGTTGTCTTTACTGGATTTTATCCAATTGATACTCGTGATTATTCACAACTTAAAGAAAGTTTAGAAAAAATTTCTTTAAGCGATTCCTCAATTACTTGAGAGCAAGAAACTTCAAAAGCGCTTGGTTTTGGGTTCCGGGTGGGATTTTTAGGAATGCTACACATGGAAATTCTCCAAGAACGTCTTGATCGTGAATATCAAGTTGGAATTATTGCTACTTCTCCTTCTGTTGAATATATGGTACATAAAACCAACGGAGAAGTGGAACTGATTTCAAATCCAACTCTTTTACCAGATCGAACTTTTATTGATTTTATTGAAGAGCCTTTTATTGAAGCAAGTATTTTTGTACCTAATGAATACATTGGAAACGTAATGGAATTATGTCAATTCAAACGAGGAATTTATAAGGATCTTGAAGTTATTGATCCAAAAAGAACTAGAATCATTTACGAATTGCCACTTGCTGAAACTATTTTTGACTTCTTTGATCGTCTTAAAAGTACCACAAAAGGATATGCTTCATTTGAGTATGAGTGAATTGGATATCGTGAAAGCGATTTAGTTAAAGTCGATATTTTACTTAATGGTGATAAAGTCGATGCTTTTTCAATTATTACTCACCGTGAAAAAGCATATGAAGCAGCTCGTGAATTAACCAAAAAGCTTAAAGAAGCTATTCCGAGGCAAAACTTTGAAGTTCCTGTTCAAGCAACTATTGGCGGGAAAATTATTGCTAGAGAAACTATTAAAGCCTTTAGAAAAGACGTTACTGCTAAGTTATATGGTGGAGATGTAACTCGAAGACAAAAACTTCTTAAAAAACAAAAAGAGGGGAAAAAGAGAATGAAAAAACTCGGTTCAATTGATGTTCCGCAAGAAGCTTTTTTATCAATTCTCAAAACCAATATTGAACCTCAGAAAAAGGAGAAATAATGAAACAAAAAAGTTTATTAAAAGATGATTTTTTTGCTCACATAAATAGTGAATGACTTAAAAATACAAAAATCCCTAGTGATCGTGCATCAATTTCAAGTTTTGGAGAACTTGATAAAAAACTTGAAAAAGAACTTATTAAAATGGCTAATGAATTAACTCAACGTGAACACTTACCTCAAAT
The DNA here is from genome assembly GCF_000701485.1 of Mycoplasmopsis sturni DSM 22021. Taxonomy (GTDB): domain Bacteria; phylum Bacillota_I; class Bacilli_A; order Mycoplasmatales; family Metamycoplasmataceae; genus Mycoplasmopsis; species Mycoplasmopsis sturni. The sequence continues at coordinate 111,189 of NZ_KL370785.1, read as the reverse complement.
TGATGGTCTCAAAGCATTTGCTAAATTCTATAAAATGGCTAAAAATTACCGCCAAAGAAATAAACTTGGGTTTGAACCAATTCGTTCATTAATTAATGAAATTGAACAATTACAAAGTTTTGAACAACTTAGTCAAATTTTTGTAGCTAAACGTTCAGGATGAGCATATTTACCTTTTACTTTAGAAGTAGAAGAAGATTTTGAAGATAATACCATAAAAGTTTTATGAGCTGGTGAGCCAGGAACGATTTTACCTTCAAAAGAGTATTACGCTAAAGAAGATGCTGCAAAACTATTAAATATTTTTAGACAAATGTCATTTGATTTATTAACTATGTATGGTTACTCTCAAACACAAGCAAATCAAATGGTTGAAAGTGCTATTAGTTTTGATAACCATTTAAAAGATTTTGTTCTTTCAGCGCAAGATAAAGCCGATTATACTAGTCTTTATAATGTGGTAAGATTTGACCAAATAAAAGGTTCTAAGGAACTTTTTGACTTAGAAAAACTAGCGCGTGAAGTTGTAAAACAAGACATTGAAACAATTGTTTTAACTAATCCAGAATTTTTTGAAAAACTTGACAAAATTTATAACAGTGAAACTTTTAATGGTTACAAATCGTTATTAATTATTTGCAACTTACTTAACTATGCACCATATTTAAGTAATGAAATTCGTCTCAAAGCAGGAGAATTATCAAGAGCCATTAGCGGAGTTGCTAAACCAGTTTCAGCTTCTAAAGCAGCTTTTAAATTATCACAAAAATGATTTGCAATGCCTTTGGGGATGTATTATGCCGAAAAACATTTTGGTAAGGAAGCTAAAGCTGATGTTGAAAAAATGATTTTTAACATGATTAAAATTTATAAACAAAGATTAAGCACCAATACTTGATTGTCAAAAGAAACTATTGCTAAGGCAATTGCTAAACTTGAAAAATTAGATGTTATGGTTGGTTACCCAAATCAATTAAGACCTTTTTACAAGAAATACCAAGTTATTCCTTACACTCAAAAATCAAACCTTGTCGATAATGTTTTAAGATTTCAAGATATTTTACAAGAGTATCGTGATTCACTTTATTTAAAACACGAATCAAGTCAATATTGACAAATGTCACCTGCTATGATTAATGCATACTTCCATCCAATTAAAAACCATATTGTCTTCCCAGCTGCAATTTTACAAGCTCCAATGTATGATAAAAATCAATCAAGTTCAGTTAATTATGGAGGAATTGGTGCAGTTATTGCGCACGAAATTTCTCATGCATTTGACAATAATGGATCGCAATTTGATGAAAATGGAACCTTAAATAATTGATGAACTGATGCAGATCGTGAAAAATTTGCTGAAAAAACGCAAGCGGTAATTGAACTTTTTGATGGTTTTCCAACTGAAGCAGGCCCTGTTAATGGAAAATTAACTGTTTCAGAAAATATTGCTGATTTAGGTGGATTTTTATGTGCTTTAGAAGCAGCCCAACTTGAGCCTGATTTTAATGCTGAAGACTTCTTTGCGAACTGAGCACGAATTTGACGAACAAAAGCAAAACCTGAGTACCAAAAGCTTCTTTTAAACACTGATGTTCACGCACCAGCTAAAGCACGTGCTAATGTGCAATTACAAAACTGTGATTTATTCCAAGAATACTACCAAATTACACCAGAAGATAAGATGTATTTACCAAAAGAAAAACGTGTGAAAATTTGATAATTTCACTTTGAGTTCATTAAAAAAGTTTTGGCTTTATGCTTTCTTTTTTAAATATTCAAAAACGATTTTTTGCTTTAAAAATTCTAAAATAAAGAAAAAAAGCCAAGAATTTGGCTTTTTTATTTTCTTTCTTTATCTTTAAAGAGCAGAGGATTTAACTTTTTTGAAAAAAAATTAATTTTATATAATATTATACGATATTAAGCATTATAAGTCAATTTAAATCTTATAGAAATGGAGTAAAATGAATCAAAGTACTGAACCGCAAGGTATCATTGCTAAATTATTTTCTTTCTTTAAATTAACTCCAGAACAAAGAGAACATGCACTTAAACCAAAAGATACAAGAACCTGAATTATTCATGGAATTAGTGAATTAATTGGGACAATCTTTATTTCTTTAGGTTTGGCAGGTCTTAGCACTTACATCGGCTCTTATACTATTGAAGAACATTTTTTATTTCTTAATGTTCTTGTAGGTTTTTTTGCCGGATTTGTAATTGTAGGTCTTTGTTTATTTATTTTTCTACGTTGAAGTTGTGATTTAAATCCAATTGTAACTATTACTCGTTATTTAAAAGGAATTAACAACGGTTGATACGCAATCTATAAAATTGCGATTCAAATTGTTGGAGCTTTAATTGCTGGAGCTATTATTTTAGGTGTCGGAAACGCCGCTTCAACATTTTCAGATGATTCGCTTCTTTTACCTAACAAAGCTATTAATGCATTTGGTTCTGCAAGCAAAATCTTCGAAACATTTCTTCCTACAACAGAACAAGGTAAATTCTTTGGTGGATTAGGTGTTATTTTTATCACTGAAGTTTTTGTTTCGCTTATTTTACTTTTCTCAATCTTTTCACCAACTATTAAATCTAAATACCGTGATTTTATGATTTTATTCATTATCTCAATGTCTGTTTGAGCAGGTATTTTAGGTGGTTCAGCTGCTATTAATCCAGCTAGAGGATTAGCGCAACAATTACCAAGCTTATACTTATTTGGTCAAATTACTAACCCTCAGGTGGCTAAATCATTAATTTGATCAACTGTTATTATGATCCTTGGGGATTTATTTGCTACCTTTTTATATGTATTCTTACAAGGATTTAATGAATACTACTTCAATAAAATGATTCACAAACTCATTTTATATAAAAACAATTGAGCTAATTCAATGGTAACAAATAAAGAAGCCCTTACAGGCAAAGATAGTAATGTAGAAAAAGACTGAGCAAACGAGACGGAAGTCGAAATTAAGAAAGAAAAATAATCATTTAAAAAAGCACTCAATGGTGCTTTTTTGTTTTCTTTTGTTTTTTAGCTTAGGTGCAAACCTTTGCTCAAAAATGAATTTGCATTTTGAATTATTTAAATTTTTGGTTAATTTCAAATAAAAAGTAAAAAATACTTTTATCAAAAAACTTTTTGCTGTGTAATTTTTATAAAAAAACTAGTTATTTTTTAACAAAAATACCCCAAAATTCGGTAAAATTTCAACTATAAATTAAAAATAATAATTTATTGACAAAAATACAACAAAAAAGTTAAATTTAATTAAATTAATTCTGTTGAATTTCATCTTAAATTTAGCTCAAAAAAGTTGTATAATTTCAATATTAAATTAGATATAAAAGGAAAAAGTATGACTATTTTTACTTTTTCACTAACAAAATAGGAGATAACATGCGTCTAAAAAATAAACTTATCTTAGGTGCTTCTGCATTATCACTTGTACCTCTTACAGCGCTTTCATGTTCAAATGAAAGAAGTGCTGAAGAAAACAAGAAGATCATGAATGCAGTTGCATCAACTGTTCAGGTTTCAGTTTTTGATAAAGACTCACAATACGGGCGTGAAAGAATTAAAACAAACATTAGTGATGTTTATTCAACATACGTTTCAAAAATTGAAGATGTAAGATTTTATGCTTATGATACTAAAAAGTATGAAGTAGTAAATGTTTCATTTCTTAATTTAAATACTAAAACCGAAGTTAAATTCCAATTAAAAGACATTAAAACAGGGACTTTAAGTGATGTTCAAACTTATGTAATCAGAGGATTCAAACCAAATCCAGAATACACAACAAGCTTAACAGCTAAACAAGTTGATAGTGTTGAACTTTATAAACGTGAACTTGAATATCAAGCAAATGTAAATGCACAAGCTACTGTTGATGCTTTTAAAGGTCTAGAACAATATTTATCAGAAGCAGATTTTGATTACTCATCAGAACAATTCAACAAAGATTTAGAATCACTTAAGTCATACTTAACCTTTATTTTCAACAGATATAAAGACGAAAATTACACAACTAATTTTGAAATTACAAGTTTAGGTGAATATTTAGAACACCAAGTTGATCAATTCTTAGATAAATTTACTCAATACAAACCAGCTTATGATAGATTACTTTCTCTAAAAGCTGCACATTATTTAAGAAAACCTGAAGATAATCAAAAATTCACACAAGAAGAAATTTCTGCATATACTAAGGAATTTAAAGATAGAGCTGAAAAAGCTCAAAATAGTGTTTATTGATTCATTAATGATGAACTTAGACAAAAATACCAAACCAAACTTTCAAATATTCTTGATGAACTTAGCATCTTAGAAGATAAAAAAGATGAAACAAAATTACAAGTAATTTTAGGGCAATTTAGAAACTTAGACCTTACACCTAAAGATAAAGTTAATTATGCTATTTTAAGACTTTTAAATAATGTTGATGGTGGTTATAAAGTTCTTAATGATCTTGAAGCAGAAATTAAAGCATTACAAGCTATCGATGAAGCTAAACCAGCTACAGAAGAACAAAGAGCAATTGCTGAAAGATACAAAGAGTTAATTAAATATACTCAATATGATATTGAAAGATTCACAAGAGATAAAGACGGAAAAATTGGAGAAACTTCAGAATACAAAGATAATTGAGCAAATCCAGTCACGCCTGAAGTAGCTTTACAAAGTGAAGTAGACTTTTGAAATAATCAAAAAGAAGCACTTAAACTACCTGAAAATTCTTGATATTCACCAAAACAATTTGATAATGACGTTAAAACAGTTGAAGAGTTTTATAGATTCTTACAACGTCAAAATGTTACTGATTTTGACGATCCTCAAACAGCACATTGAGATTTTGAAGTAAATAATTATTATCAATACATTAAATATAATGTTGATGTTTTTGAAGAAAACTATCCTGAATATGAAGCTTCAATTAAAAGATTAAACACCTTACTTGCTAATAAAGAAATTAAAGAAAATCCTAACAACTTTAGTGATGAAAAAGCTAAAGAAGTTGCAGATAAAGCAAATACTAAATTTGCAGAATTAATTCAAAAACCTGAATTTAGAGCAATTTTACTTGATGAATATAGAGATGTATTTGGTGGAGAAAACATTAATAAATATGGTACTATTGATGGAAAACCTGTTTTATGAGATAATGCTTCAGAAGCGGAAAAATTCAAAGCATTAATTGAATCACTTAAAGATAATAAAGATAACTTTAAAGTTATTTGAGCTTCAGAATTAGTATGATTAAATATATCAAAAACTGGTTTTGTTAAATCAAGATTAGATGCAATTAATTCATTATTACAAGATCCAAAAAATGAAGAAAATAAAGACAAAGACATCGAAAATCAATGACAAGATATTTACGCAAAAGCAGAATATCTCAAAGATGATGTTAAAAAAGATTCAGAAAACTACATACATAATTTCTTAGTTAGAGAATATTCAATTCAAGTTCAAAGATGATTAGATAAATTAGAAAAAGATTACCAAACAATTAATGGTAGAGACGTAACAGAACAACAAGCTGCTGATGCAGTTGATATGCAAAAGTGACTTTACTTTGCTAAAAACCAATTGATCGAAACTAATTTACCAAATGAAAATTCAGGAGATACAATTATTTCAAAAACTGCTTCTGAATTAGAAGCTGAAGCTCTTAAAGTTGAAGAAGCAAATTGAAAAGCACTTAATAAAGAAAGCGATCCTATTTATGTAGAATTCCCGGAATTATTTGAAAGTGATTTAGATAAATGAATTAAATTCTTAAGCTTCTTACAATCACAAAAAGAATTAAGTGAAGAAGAAAAGAAAGAACTTGAAAGCAAAAAAGATGCCAAAAGTAACGAAAAACTTAGATTTAGTAGTTTTATCGAAAGTGCTGTTACATGAAGTTATGCTTTTAATGATATTCAAAATGAAGGTGACTATTATAGATCAAATATCGATCTATTTATGAGTAGATTATATGAACAAGGAACAATTGAAGCTTATGGTAGATTAAGAGGTCTTGAAGCTTATAATTGAATTAAAAGTCCACAAAGCCAAGATAATCCAAAATTAAACGAAGAATTAATTACACCTGAAGCATTAGAACAACTTTATAAAGATTTAGCTAATGAAGCTCAAAAATTATTCTTTGTAGATATGACTAATGAAAATGCCGAAGAATCTTCATTAAAACCTAAAAACGGTGTTGCGGCTCAACTTTATGATGATTTATTTGAAGTTATTAAAGGTTACTTTAAGTATTACTCTGTAATTAAAGAACAAAAAGATACAGATGAAGAAAAAGCAGCATTACTTCATGATTATAACTATACATTCAAAAATGATGAAGAAAACCTATCACTTCGTGATAGATATCTTGAATATCTATTTTTAAGTCAACTTAGAAATGAGCTTTACAAATTATCAGATAGTTATGAAGATACACCTGTAAACGACGAACATCGTACACAAATTGAAGAACTTAAAAACTATTTAAATGATTTTGATGTAAATAAAAAACAAGAAAACATCGATTTTATCAAAAATAAAGTACTTACACTTCTTTCAAGAAATGAAGGTGAAAAAGCTAAATATAGCCAAGAATTATTCTTAGGAAGCGAGTACAATGCCGAAGATGGTGAAAACGCTAAAATTGGTGGAGATCTTGCAAATATTATTAATTTCTGAGACTTTTTAAGTCAACATTCAGCTATTAAAGACTTACAAAAACAAGATTTATGAAAATTAAATGGAGCTTCTTTAAATGATGATGGAACATCATTGTCAATTGATGGCGAGGAAGTTAACGATTATTCATTATCTCAATATGCAAACAATAGAGTTGGTGATTACCAAGACTTAGAGAAAAAATACCGCGAATCAATGACAAGAGTTGCTTCATATATTGCTGAATCATTCTTAGAAAATGACAACATTGATCCAAGATATTCAGAACAAATTTCAGCAATTAAAACAGAAATTGAAAAATTCATTAAAGAATACGAAGATTTCAAAAAAGACTCAGATAAACAAGAAAATCTTAAGTTAGAACAATTTAAAGATGAAATTGCAGAATTAGATGCTTTAACTGAAGAATTAAAATTAATTAAAGAAGAAGGTGCTAATTTTGATTCTCAAAAAAGAAAATACTACATGGCGCTTCCTGACAATAGCATTCCTACAGATAACTTTTTAAGAGTAGAAGCTTTATCTAACTACATTCTTAAATTAAAAGCTTTTATAGCTCATTATAACTTCTATGTAGGTGATAAGTTAACTCAAGCACATAAAGAAGATGTTGAGAAAAAACTTAAAGAACTTAAAGATAATCTTTATCTTGTAAGCGATCTTGAAAAAGTACAAAATGATCTTCTTCAAGTTAATAGTCAATTTATTCACCCAGCACATGATGCGCAACCAAATACTGATAAAACACTTGCGCACGATTACACTCTTGAAGAAAGAAGCGAAAAAGATAGCTTAACAAGAGATGTTAAATTAATTATTAACTTCTATTCAAAAGCACAAATTCTTAAAGCTTTACTTGATACAGTTATTTCAAGAGATTCAGAAAGAAGTTACACAAAAGCAATTCAATATTACACACAAACATTTGATATTGCTAAACAAGAGTATGAAAAAGCTTTAACTAGAATTTACACAAACAAAAAAGATTACTTTATGCAATTAGCTTACAAGTTTTCTAACTATGTTTTAGATACTAAATTCTACCAACAATATATTGAAAACGATCAAAACCTTAAAGCTCAAATTAACTCAGCTAAAACTTGATACAATGATACTCTTAAATTATTTGGATTAAATTCTAAAAACGAAGATGATTCAGCTATTACCGAAGCAGATAAACAAAAAGTGGTTGAGCATATTTTTGAACAAGCTAAATCACTTACTAAATTAAGTAATAGTGATGAATCTGCTAAAGCAGCAGTTGATAAAATGAATTTCACCACTGCTCTTAATTATGCTATTATCCAATTTAGAGATACATCAAAACCTTTCCTTGATAAAGTAGATCAAGTAGATAAAGAAAATACAGAATCTTCAAACCAAACAGATAATAAAGAGGAAGCACAACCTCAAGAATAAAATTAATAAAATCGCCAATAAGGCGATTTTATTAATCTAGAAAAATAAGAAAAACTCACTTTAAAAAGCGAGTTTTTTATTTACTAATTAAGGCGAATTCTTCACCGGTTTTTACATTTTTTGAATTAATTTGAATCTTTTTAAGTTCTGAATCATTAGTAACAATAAAGACGATGTGAGAATCTAATTTATCATTTGCTAAACGATCAAATTCAATTTCCATTAAATCTGAACCTTGAGAGATAGTTTTATTTACTTGTACTTTTGAATTAAGTCCGATTCCATTTAACTTATATGAATCAAGACCAAATAACATTAAAACTTCAAGACCATTTGGGTGTTTTAAAATAAGTTGGTGTCTGCTTGCAGGCATTAATGTAACTGTTCCTGTAAAAGGAGCAAGTAAAGTCATTTTTTGTTTTTCGTTAACTTTAATGGCAAATCCTTTTCCAGCTAATCCTTGAGCAATAATTTCATTATTTAAGTCTTTAAGATCAACAATTTCACCAGTAATAGGTGCAATTAATTTAACTTGATTTAAAGCTGATTTATCAAATGCATTTTCACTTGCTACTTCAACATTACATCCTTGTTCGTTTACTTCGCAAAGAGCAAGTTGTTCTGGATCTTCTTTAAGTTTTGAAATACTTGCTTTAATTTCTTTATTAAGTTCTTCAGCTTCTAATCCAAAAATTGCTTGAACGTGTTTTTGTCCATCAAAAATAATTACGTCAAGAGCACCTAATTCTTTAAGTTTTTCAACGTTAACAAATGCTAAATTTTTAACGTCATATCTTAAACGCGACACACAGTTATTGTATGCAATAATGTTGTAAACACCACCAAAAGCTGAGACAATATCTTTAACTTTTTGTGAAATATTTTGTGACATATAACCTCACTTTAATATATATTTATAATTAAAAATATTATATAAATTTTTTACCATTTAAGATACTAAAGATAGTAAAAAAATCAAAAAAAGCGAAATTTTACCACATAGCACAAAAATAAATAAAATTTTATATAATTAAAACAAATTGGATGGAGGTAATCTTGACAAATAAACGAAAAATTTGGTATTTAAGTAGTTTAATGGTTATGTTTCTTATTTTTGTCATTTTATTACTGATTCCTTTGATAAAACAAGCCAATAATTTTTTAGTAGTTATAGGCTTGACTTTTGCTATTGTTGTTATTTTAGTTGTAGAAATTTTCATGTTATACAAAATTGTTACTAGTTTTATTGCATCAAGAGAGTTAGCGAAAAATTCTTTTAATGTTTTTGTTGAAGAAATTATGGCCAACAATAATATTGGTATCATTATTTATGATGCTTCACAAAAAATCATTTGAAGTAGTACTTTTATAAAAACCAAGTTTAAGGGTGATTTTATTAATTGAGACATTGGGGAATTTTTTCATAAATTTCATTTTCCAGGAAGTACTAATCATAAAATTGATCTAAATCAAAGCAAAATCGAGTTTCATGATGAAAATAGCGTCTTTGAAGCTCAATTTTGACAAGCTAGCAATACTGTTGTTATACGGGATATTTCTACTGAATACTTATTTAAAACAGAAGCTGATGAGCAAAAAACTGTTATTGGAGAAATTGAAATTGATAACTATCAACTTTATCAATCAATTTTATCTGAAGAACATTTTTTTAGAATTAACAAAATTATTATTGATACCATTGAAGAATATGTGCGTAAATATAATTTAATTTATCGTCAGTATACTAATGGAAAATTTATCATTATTACTAATCAAAAAGTATTAGATAGTCTTAAAGAACAAAAATTTGACCTTTTTGTAAATTTAAACCAAAAAGCCGCTACAATTGGAGGAGTTATCAATAAACTTTCAGTTTCAGTTGGTTTTGCAACCGGGTGAAGTTCCTTAAATGAGCAATTAGAACAAGCTAAAAAAGCCCTACTACAAGCTCAAAGTAGAGGCGGAGATCAAATTGCTATTTTTTCAAATAGTAGCACACCATTATATTATGGTTCAAATAGTGAAATTATTCCTGACACTAATCGTACCAAAGTTAAAAATATTGCTCTTGAATTGCAGCAAAAACTCGAAAGCAATGAAATTAATAAAGTTATTATTTATGGACATTCATTAGCTGATTTAGATGCAATAGGAGCTTCTTTTGGGATTTATGAATTAGCTAAACATTATGGAAAAGAAGTTTATATAGGTAATAATACATTTGATAATACTGCTATTAACATTTTTAGTGATTCTTATTTAGATAAAAAAGAATTAAAGGATGCATATAGTATTAAAAATATGCAATATTTAACTAAAATTACAGATGGAAATACACTGGTTGTTTTTGTTGATAATTCAGATATTATGCGTACGGATAACCCTGATGCATTGATTAATTCAAACCGTAATAACGTCTTTATTATTGATCATCACCGTATTTATAAAGAGATTGATTATTGTCCACGAAGTAATATTTACATTGAGACATCTGCTTCCTCAGCAAGTGAAATTGTCACTGAAATTTTAGCATTTATCCAGACAGGAAAAGAAATTTCCAGAGTTGCAGCCCAACTTTTACTCAATGGAATTTACTTAGATACAAACCAATTTTCAAAATCAATTTCGTCTCGTACTTTTGAAGCAGCAGGATTTTTAGAAAGTAAAGGTGCGCGAGGTGAAATTGCAGGAGAATTATTAAAAATTGACGAAAAAACCAAAGAAACCATTGCTAAATTACTTAGCAACTTAACAGAAGTAAAACCAGGATTTTTCCTAACATATTCAGATGTAGAAGCTTCTAATGATACCATTTCTATTGCTGCCAATGAAGTTTTAAAAATCAAGGGACGTCTTGCTTCATTTGTAGTTGCAAAATTAAAAGACGCTAAAAATCCAAATACTTATAAAGTTAGTGCTCGTGGTAATAACACTAATGTCCAAATTATTTGCGAATCCATTGGAGGCGGTGGACACTTTGGTGTAGCTGCAGCAGTTTCAACTGAGCCACTAGAAGTATTTGTAGATAACATTAAACATGCGATTGTCGCGACAGGAGAGAAATAATGAAAGTCATTTTATTAAAAGATTGTAAAGATGGAAAAGCCAATACTATTATTGAAGTAGCTAGCGGATACGCAACTAACTTTTTAATTAAGCAAGGATTAGCGCTTCCATATAATGAAAAAACTGCTAAACAGCTTGATAAAAAACTCTTAGAATTACAAGCTAATGAGCACGAAAAAAGAACTCATTTTATTCATCTTAAAAGTCAACTTGAAGAGGTTACCTTGCACTACACCTTAGAAGGGGCTATTGATAAGCATGGTAATCTTCATATTCATAAAAGTATTTCAACTAAAGAAGTACATGAATCACTTAAAAAAATGGGATTTAACCTTCCAAAGCATGCACTTGAAAAAATTCATTTTGTTTCAGAAGGAAAACACGAAGTTATTGCAACTTTATACAAAGACATTCAAGCAACAATTAGACTTGAGGTAAAATTGCATGTTCAAAGATAGGCGAATATCTAATCGAGAAAATTATATTCAATTACTAACGCCACAAATTAGTGCCGATACAGTTTTTTATGATCGAGATTTGGAACGTCAAATTCTTAGTACAATGATCAGTTATTCAGAAAACCAAGAACAAGCAATTCAATATGTGCAAGAATATAATTTTTTTAACATTCAGAATCGACAATTATTTTTGCTCATTAAAAAACTTAAAGAGTTAAACGGAAGCACTTTTGCTCATTTTGGTATCGTTGAGCTAGAAAATAGCATTCAAAGTGATGAAATCAGAAATTCTGGTCTTTTTAATGATATTGATGATGCTTTTATTGCGGAAATTGCGCTTGTATCTTCTAACACTAGCCATTTTTTAGGGAATTTAGATCGTTTAATGAATCTAACTAAAATGCGCTATTTGGAGGCTTTTTATAAGCATCAAATTAAGCATTTTAACAACCAAGCTTTAACAAACGAAAGCCAATTATGAAGCAATGCTTTTTATGAATTGCAAAATTTTTTAGATGATAATTCACAAAACGCTATTGATGATTCTATTTTTGTCAAATTATCAGATACTTCTAATGAATTAATTCAAAAAGTTAGCGACATTAAAAGCGGACGCATGGAAACCAACTATTTAATGACTGGCTTTGATGGAATTGATAATCGTGTACATGGTTTTAAACCAGGTCAATTAATTATTCTTGCTGCTCGTCCTGGAGTAGGAAAAACCGCGCTAGCGCTTAATATAGCACGAAATATTGCCTTTAGTAGTTTTCGCCCTAATTCAGGTCATAGTCGCCCTAAAAACGTTGCTTTTATCTCACTGGAGATGTCTAATCATGAACTAACATCTAGATTCTTTGCTTCAAATGCACGGGTAGAATTACAAAAGATTCAAGTCGGAAAATATTTAACTAATGACGAATTTAATGCGCTTAAAGTGACGAATGTCCAATTTAGTAATTTAGGTGTTTATTTTGATGACAAACCTAGTGGTGATATTGATGAAATTGCTTTTAAGATTCGTAAACATTATAATGATCTCAATGGTCAATTAGACTTAGTTATTGTCGATTATTTACAGTTAATTCAATCTAAGCGTTTTGCCGGAAATAGACAAAATGAAGTAGCAACTATTTCCCGTACTCTTAAAACCTTAGCTTTAGAGCTAAAAATTCCAATTTTAGCACTTTCACAGCTTTCTCGTAATGTGGAACACCGTGAAGATAAATTGCCTCAATTACAAGATCTTCGTGATTCTGGGCAAATTGAGCAAGATGCTGATATTGTTATCTTTTTAAGTCGAAACAAGGATAATACTAGAGAAAATCAGTATAATACAGTTTTATCTATTGCTAAAAATAGAATGGGAGAACCGGGCATTCAAGGGATTCAATATGAAGGTCAATATGTTCTTTTTAAAGAATATCGTAAAGAAAATTAATAAGGAGAAAAACAATCATGAGTACAGATCCGAGTCTGTCTAAATGAGCACTTGATACAAGTGAACAAATTACTAAAATAAACAATGAGCAAGGACTAACTTGATACATTCAAGTTATTTTGCTTGTTGTGCTAATCTTTTTATTTATTTTAAGTGCAATTTTCAGTGGTTCTGAAACGGCTTATTCAACCATTTCGCCAGCTAAAGTTAATGATATGGTTGAAAATAAAATGACTAATGCTAAATTAATTGATAAGCAAAAAAAAGAGATTTAATCAAATTTTAAGCACTATTTTAATTGGTAATAATTTAGTTAATGTTGCTTCATCGGTATTAACTTCACTTTTATTAACTCAAATTATTCACTCTGAAGGTGTTGTTACAATTGTTTCCATTAGCATAGTTACGCCTTTACTTGTTATTTTTGGTGAGATTCTTCCAAAGTTACTAGCTAAATCATATGCTGATAAATATTTACAAATTTTTAGTCCTTTTATTGAATTTATGTACTGAATTTTATATTTATTAACACTTCCAGTAAGTAAATTCGGAAAGAAAGTTTTAGTAACTAATACCGAAGAAGAGCTCAAAACTATGATTAATTTAGCCCAAAATGAAGGGGTGCTGCAAACTGGTGAGAGCTTATTGGTCAAAAATGCTTTAGATCTTGATTCTACTAAAGTTCAAAAACATTATGTACGACTTAAAGATGTTTCATATCTTGATTATCGTGATAACATTGCCAAAGCACAAGAGATTTTTAAAGAAACCAAATACGGTCGAATTCCGGTGATGAAAGATGGTAATTTAATTGGGATAGTCATTTTAAAAGATATTTTCTTCTTAAAGCGTGGCAAAATCATTAACTATACTAAATCCGTTCCACTTGTATCGGAAAATTCGCTGTTATCATCAGCTTTAGAAAAAATGCGTAAAGCAAAAGCTCAAATGGCTTTTGTTGTGGAGAATAATAATTCAACACAAGTTAAAGGTATTATTACTATTGAAGATATCATCGAAGAAATTGTTGGTGAAATTTACGATGAACATGATGATTTTGAAGAAATTTATGAAATTTCCCTTGAAGAAGCTCGTGTAAAGTCTAATGTTTATATTTATGATGCATTCAAGCAATTAGATATTCCATTAAACCTATTAAGTGAGCAAGAAGAAGAAATGACCGTTGAGGAATATTTACTTTGAAAAACAAAAGATAAGAAACTTTATAAAAAAACCCAGTTTGTCTTAGATGAAAAATACAGTTTTAAGGTTTTTAAACAACCAACAAAACCAAAAGAAATAGCTTTAATTGAAATTAATAAATTATAAAAAACTATCGCTAGCGATAGTTTTTCTTTTTAGGTAATTTTCTTTGTTTGTTAATGGTTTTAACTAATTTAGCACTAAATTTAGTATACTTTAAAAATTCTAAATATATTATTTACTTAACTTTTTGTTAATTTAAAATAAAATTAAAATATAAATATTTTAAAGGAGTTTTTATGCCACTTAAAGATTTATTAAACTCTGAAAAACTGCACAAAAAAGAAAAACAGGAAGATCGTGACCCTGAGTATCTTGTGAATTTGCGAAAATTAGAGATTCAAAGAATCATTGAAGCAACTTATGATAGTGATCATAAAATCAAGCCAGAATTAACCCCAGAAGAAATTCAAAATAACAAACAAAAAGAAAAAAAACTACTTTATCTTAATATTTTTTACATTATCTTAACCATTATTTTCATTATTGCTTTAATTCTTGGTGCATATTTTATTGGTTCATAATGATTATTGCGATTTTAATTTTTAGTATTTTAAGTTTTGCCTTTTTAGTGGGGATTTTTTATTTTATTGTTTTACCAAATATTAAAGAATTTATTGCTTCTAAAATTATTAAAAACAAATATACATCACTAGGAAAATCTTCGCAACACCGACTTATTTATCAAATTAATGATGCTGTGGAATATCTTTCTAAACACAAAATAGGTGCCTTAATTACAATTGAAAACAACGATAATTTAGATAATTTAAGAACTGATGGAGTTATTTTAAATGCCAACATTACTTCTGGGCTTTTAATTTCTATCTTTAATAAAGAAAGTCCTTTGCATGATGGGGCTGTTATTATTCGTGATAATAAAATATATTATGCTTCTACTTTTTATAAAATTACCAAAAAAAGCCTCGATAATATGTTAGGTTCTCGTCACCGTGCTGCTTTGGGAATTTCTGAGCAATCTGATGCAACAACCATTGTAGTTTCTGAAGAAAGTGGTTCGGTTAAAATTATTAAAGGCTCAAACATTCAAAATGTTAAATTAGAAAACTTTAAAGAAGAATTGATCAAATACTTAAAAGATTAAAGGAGGTAATATGCGTGACGATATTCACAATGAATATGAAATTGGTTCAATTAAATTCTTAGAACAAGAATTAATTACTTTTGTAGGGTCCAAAAAAATTCAAGATTTACGTGATTTTGTTGAAGAATATCCAATGCCTGATATTGCTTATGCAGTAGAAAATCTTGAACCAGCTTATCAACTCTATATTTTGAGAATGCTTAAAACTCAAGAAGCTGCCGATTTATTTTCATATCTTGATGAACAAACCCAAAAACAATTAGTTGAAAGCTTAACAGCTGAAGAATCAGGGATGAAAATTCTTCAAGAGTTACAAACTGATGAATTAGCTGATGTTTTAGAAGAAACTCCGGCTAATTTAACTAGAAAAATTCTAAACAACACCGATCCAAGTAAAAGAGATAAAATTAATTCCATTTTATCTTACGAAAAAGAGCAAGTTGGAAGTATCATGAGTGTTGATATTTCTACTATTATTAATACTTTTACTGCTAAAAAAGCCCTTGCTAAAATTAGAAAGGACTACCGTAATAACATGGAATTATCACACAATATCTATGTTATTGATGAGGCAGGAAAATTACTTGGTTCAGTTACGTTAGAAGAGATTGTCTTTTCTGATGAAGATACTTTAATTGATGATATTTACGAACCGGTTAAACCAGTTTATACATCTGATTCTAAAGAAGCGGCATCACTTATTTTTGCCGACCAAGATCGTTCTACTTTACCGGTTATTAATCGTGAAAATTTTCTTATTGGGATGATTACTTCTGATGATGTAATTGATGTTATTCAAGAAGCAGCCACTGAAGATATTTATAAAATGTCCGGGATTAACCCAGATGCCGCTGAAGAAGATTATTTTAAAACAACGGTATGAAAGATCGTTAAATCCCGTATTTTTTGACTACTTATTTTAATGCTTTCAGCAACCTTAAGCCAATTAGTTATTCAAAAATTTACCGAAATTAGTGAAGACTTTCTAACTCAAACTCTTTTAATTACAATGCCTACAGCCATTATTGTTGGTCTTATTCCGGTAATCTCTGGTTCTGCAGGAAATGCTGGTTCTCAAAGTTCCACAACTATTACTCGTGCTGCGGCACTTGGTGAAATCGAATTTAAAGATACATGAAAAGCGGTTTGAAAAGAATTTAAAGTAGCCTTTATTGTCGGTATTATTATGTTTGTCTTTAACATTATTAGACTTTATATTTATTTTGCCCTTTTTTCAATGGATAATGACGGAAATGCTGATGATTTAAACCAACCTTCATGATGATCGTTAACTTTTGTTATTTTAGGTTCATCAATATCACTTTGATTTGTTGTTATTTTTGCTAAGTTTTTAGGAACTATTATTCCAATTATGGCAATTAGATTTAAAAAAGATCCAGCGGTTATGTCTGCGCCAATTTTAACAACACTTTCGGATGCTTTATCAACTTTGATTTTCTTTGGAATTAATATTGGAATGCTATATTTAGGGGTTAAACTAGGAGCAATTCCAACTAAAGAAATTGCCGCTGCAGCACCAGCTAATACAATTGAATCAAGCAAAGAATTATTTAACTTTATAACCAACATTAAAGATACCCCAAATCATCTTTTTCACTCTATATCACAAGCATTTTAAGGACCTTTATGAATGTAGCAAATATTGATCAAGTTAAGCTTTTAGCTGAACAAATTGTAGAAGCTAAAAAAGAATTAAAAGAATTAAATAAACAATTAAAAGATTTAGTTAAAGATACTGAAGTAGAATTTAACGAACCTCTTTCTAATGGCGGAAGAGTAGTTTATCAAAAATTTACCCCCAAACCATCATTTAACTATCGTGCGTATAGTGCATTTTTGCATGCTACTATTCAAACTAAAACTTTATCTGAAGGTGAGTTAGATAAAATTATTGAACAATTTACCGAGCAAAAACCCGATAAATGAAAAATACAAATTACTAAATAAATAAAATAAAAACAGGAGAAAATTATGAATTATTTTGAAACAAACACCAGCTCCTCTAATTCTAGTGCCAGCTCATTTACTAATAATTCCGGTACTATTATTATGTTTGTGCTCCTTGGTGTTGTAGTATTGGGGCTTTTAGGTTTTATTCTTTATTCATATATTCGCGATAAAATTAAGGTTAAAAAAACCAAAGCCGAAATTCAACAATTTACAATTGAATCAAAACAATATGCAAATGAAATCACTGTAGAAATTAATGAAATTATTCAGCTTAATAAAAGAGAATTACAAGATTTTCAAGTTAGTGTAGGAAAAGTTAAAATGTCAGATATTAACCATGCAGCAAGTTATTTAATTAATGACTTACTTGAACGTGATCGTTTTAAGCGTTTTATCATGGCAAATAAAGAACAACACATGGATTTTTTAAAACATTTAAATAATTTAAAAGAAATTAAACCAAATAGTTGAGATAAGAAAATTTTAGATAGTCTTAATTATTTTGAAAAAAAATATCAAGAATATCACCAAACACTTTTGGATCATAGTAAAGTAAAAAGTGACCAAGAAAACATCAAACAAATTTATGATTTTGAAATTCAAAAATCAATTAGCAAAAGGGAGAGAGAAAATGCCAAAGCATAAAATTCCCAATCTTTTAACTTTTGTTAGAATTTGTTTGGCTTTTTTAAGTGTTATTTTTATTCTTCCATTTGGTTTTGATTTATTTAGTGAATTAAGGATATATTTTTATAAATTTGGATACACCATTTTTCTTTTAATTATCTTTAGTGCAGCTATGATTACTGATTTTGTAGATGGTTATTTAGCAAGAAAATGAAATGTTGTTTCAAGCTTTGGTAAGCTTTGAGATCCACTTGCAGATAAAATGATAACTATTGTTGCTTTAATTTATCTTCTTATAATTAATATGTTTAATCCAGCTTTAGTTATTTTAATTGTTATTCGTGATTTAGTGGTTGATGGATCACGTGTTATTATGAGTAAAAATAATATTGAAATTCAAGCTTCTAAATTAGCTAAAATTAAAACTTTTTATATTTCAATCATTATTTTATTTGCTTTACTTTTAGCAAGCATTTATCAAGGAATTAATGTAGGTATAATTAAAGAGAATTTAAATGATGCCAATTTTTTAGGAGCTATTCCTGAGTTTTCTTTTTTTAGCTATACAAAATATCTTGAGTTTGTAAGTAATTTATCAGTATTTTCATCAAACTTTAGTCAAATTAACTTCTTTTTAGCAATTAGCATCATTAACTTTTTGACTCTTTTAGGAGGAGTTATTATTAGTTATATTTCAGGAATTCAATATTTATTGAAAATAAAACTTTATTTTCTAAAGTAAAGACTTATCAAATCTTTACTTTTTTTATTCACTTTTAATACTAAAATTAAGACAAAAAAATATTTTTTAATCATTCTAAAATTTTTCTTCTTTTTTCTTTTATTTTTTAATTTTTATGAGAAAATATAGTATTTACGCAAATTTTTTTAAAATTTTTTGCAAAAAAAAAAAAAAGAATATTATTTATATAACCAAAAAAGCTTATATATTTTAAATATTTTTTTAAGTATATACAAATATATAAAAACAATTCTATTAAATTAAAAAAGCAGGGGATATTTTATGAAAAAGCAATGAAAAAAGTTTTTATTAGTTAATTCGCTTTTGGCGATTGTGCCTTTATCAGTGGCATGTAATACAAGTAATAAAAATAGTACAAATAGCACAGAATTAAATTCAAAACCAGAAAATAAAAATCCAGAATCTAGTTCTAATACTGATAATAGTGATATTCAAGATATTATTAATAAAGGTGGAACAGTAGAGGATGATAGTGCCAATCTTCCAAATATGAACCCAAATGGAAATCAAAGCAACAATTATGCAAGAATTCCAGGAAAACCTGATAATGCAGATACGCCAGAATATAAAAATGCTAATACAGAACAAAAATATTATTTTGATGCTGAAGCATATTCCAAAGCTTTAAAAGAACACCTAGAAAGTAATGGATTAGATTTAAAAATTCCTTCGGATATTAATCTTCAAGATTACAATAAAAAAGCTAAAGAAGAACTACAACCTACTTTTACCGATGCTTACTATCAAAATTTTTCATATTACAATGGAAAAGGTTTGGTAGTTAATCCAATTGGAAATTCGACAAGAAGTGGTCACTGAAACTCAACACCGGGTAATCGTGGTAAAGCAAGATACTTATCTAATTCACTATATAAAGATGCGGCTTTACAAACATATTCAATTATTTTTACTAACGAACGCAAAAAGGTAGGTTCAGAAGATAATGATTATTTAAATCATTATGGAACGGCTTGAATTTTGGATTACAAACTTGAAGAAGGACAAAAGTACCCCTTAAAATGATATATTGCTACTAATGTCCATGTTGCAGAAGCGCTTATAAAATCTCAAGGTGACCAAAGTGTTTACCAAAATATAAAAGATGGCGAAAAGCAAGCTCGTGAGCTTAAAGAAGTTTCGGATCAAAGAAAAAAATGAGAAAAAGCATATCTTGATAAGGTAGAAGGTTTTGCTCAAGAAGCTAAAGAAAAATGAAAAAATAGCTTAGAAACCCAAAAAACATATAATGAAAAATCAAAAACAAGCAAACAAGAAGCAAATCAATGATTAAAAAATGAATCTGAAAAAATATATGAGCAGACAAAAAGTATTCCTAGACGTGATATTAATGAATTTAAAGAATGAGCAAAATATAAGATACAAGAAGACAAACTTTTAGAAACGAATAAAGGAATTACTTCAAGTATTTCTCTTGTGCACTTAAATGATAATGCTAAGTTACATAAAGAATTATCTGTTAATGAACAAAATAGTTATTTTGAAAGTTTTCTTTTTAAACCTGATCAAATGAAGATTGTTTATGCTGGAACTAATTTTCTAAATAGTCATCCTAAAGATTATTTAGAACCTAATAGTCCTTATAAAGACTACGAAGAAATGGCTGATTTTGCAGTAATTGAAGTTGATTTTAGCAAATTAAGTGAATATACAACTTTTACAAGCGAAGGAAAAATCCAAGAAGTTAAAGAAATCATAGAAAGAAGCGGATCACGAGCAATCACACCTGAAGATATTGCTCAAATAGCTACTTCAAATTATGCAAATCAAAAAGATAAACAAATTAAATTTGCAACTAAATCTCTTTATAAAGACTACAAAAACCTTAAGGATACAATTATTCCAAAAGAAAAATTTACTCAAGATTCACAAATTTTACTTGGTGATGATGAAAAAATTCGTTCAAAACTTAATTGAGATTTTTTAGCTGTTGGATATCCACTTGCTACTACCGATAATCAATTAAGCCCAGAAGATCAATATAAATATAGATATGCAATACAAGCTAATGCTAGTTTATGAACAAACAAACCTAATAGAGAAAATTTCCCAAGTGAGCTTGGAAATGGATTAACAAATGCAGTAACATTTAGAAGTTTTGCTGATAAAAAAGGTATTTCGGATATTTTAATTGTTAACCCAATAATTAAGCCAGAAAAGAAAGAGGGATTTGTTGTTGATGGCATTAAGGAAAAGGATGCCGAATATAAAGGTGATCACTATCTATTATATGGTTTAGGTTATTCACTTGCATCATGAGAACCTCTTGGAGGCTCATCAGGATCATCTGTTCGTGATATTGATAATAATATATATGGTATAAATTTCTTTGCTGGAACATCTCAAGGTTTTTCAAATGTTTCGCTCATTGCCGCTTTTAGAAGTGAAGGAATTGACTATCATGGATTCTATGGTAAATATAATCTTGAACAATATGACTTAATTTATGGTGGAGGAAAAAACCAAAGAACTTCATATCGTCAAGCTTTACAAAAACTTTACGGTGATAACTATAAAACTAATTTATTCCAAAAAGGAACTAATGTAATTCCAGAAGAATATAAATTTAAAAATTAGGAGCGGGATAATGATTAAAGCTAAAAAGAAAAAGTTAATTATCTTAACATCAACAATTGGTTCGACTGTTCTTTTTGGTGCAGTTGTTGGATCTTCAGCTTATTTAGCAAATAAAGATTCTAATGCAGGTCAAGAAACTTTAAATTATGAGCGTGGAATCAATCCAATTATTGCAAAAGACCTTAATGAAAAAGAATTATCAAATATTGATGTTCAAAGAGAAATTGAAAAACAATTTGTTGAAGTTGTTTTGGATTTTATTGATATTTTTGACAACAAAAGTATTAAAAAAGTTACTCTTCAAGTAGATAAAGAAGAGCTTGATAAATTTAATTTAACACCACAATTGCCAGAGGATTATATTCTTGCAGGTAGTGATGAAGGTAAAAATCCGGGTGCATTTAAATTAGAAGAAGGTTTAAACAAAATTTATGTTAAAGAAAAACCTGTTCATTTAGAAACAACTTTAGTTTTTACTTTAGATAAAAAGGAAAAACCAGAATGAACTAAAATTATTGTTTCAACTTCAAAAAGAGATGTTATTAAAGTTGAGAGTAATTTACCACAAGGATACCGTTTAAAAAATAGTGATGAAAAACCAGTTGTTAATTTAGGTCAAAGAAATGTTTTTGAAGTTGAAAAAATTATTAAAGAATTTTCAACAACTATTAATTTTGTTACTAAAGATAAAAAAACAGTCAAAACTTTAACTGTTAAAACATTTGATGATCAAAAAATTTCACTTGAAGAAAGAATTCCAGAAGGTTACATTCTTATTGGGACTCCTCAAGTTAAAATTGGTGAAACTAATAATATTCAGGTTAGTGAAATTGTTACAACAATTAAGTATAACTTAAATGGCAAAGTTCACGAAACAAAAGTTGTTAAGTCTAAAAAAATAACTGATACTATCGATGCTAATTCCTTTGTTCCTAAAGGTTATCATATTTTAGATCCTGAAAAAGGTACTAAACTTAAAGTTAACCAAGAATATAGTTTTGAAATAGCAAAAGATCAGGTAAAACACGAAACAACCTTGATTTTCAAAGATTCTGAGAATAATAAGGAATTTAAAGTGGGGCCTATTGTTACATTTGATGATCAAGTTGTACCTATTCAAAGTAATATTCCTTCTGGTTACCGTTTTGCAAAAGAATATGATTTTAATCAAAATCAAATTCAATTAGATAAAGAAAATATCATTCCAATTGAAAAAATTAAAACAACTGTTACCTTTAAAGATCGAAATGATGGTAATAAAATCATCAAAACAGATGCAATTGATTATAAAGAGAAATATCAACCGGTAAAAATTGAAACATTATTGCCTGAAGGATATAAATTTATTAATCAAGAAGATGCTAATAAACTTGTAGAACAAGGTAATCAATATGAAATTTTTATTGAACCAATAATCAAAAAAGTTACTACAACATTAAAGTTTATGAATGGAAACCAACTTATAGATACAATTAGGGTAATTACAGAATCAAACCAACAAATTAATGTAGAAGAACAATTTGCAAAATCTACATATGCTAGAGAATATCAATTGCAAGATTCGGAAAAATCAAAAACAGTAAAAGTTGGTGAAGATAATACTTTTAATGTTGTGAAAAAAGTTGTAGAACAACCTAAGCCTACTATAGAACCAGAACCGGAAGTAAATATAACCCCGGCACCAGAGCCAGAGACACATCCTCAAAGTAAACCGGTAGAGGATCCTACAGAAGATATCGAAACACAAGTTAGTCAAGCTATTGCTGCAAAAGGAAGAGATGTTTCTCCGAATGAAAACGCTAATTTAGATTTTGCTTTATTAAAACCAGATCCTCAACCTTCTTCATCTAAAGGTGTATCAAGTAAAATTAGAGGAGTTGTTGATGCTGCTTTATCTAATTTATCAAATTTATTAAGTAATTTACCTCAAAATCTAACTCAAGAGCATATTCAAAAGTTTGTTAAGAATTTTAAAGATATTTATGAGCTGCAAGTCGATATTAATGGTACACCACTAAAATTAAATGAATCACTTGCTGAAGATCTTATTAAATATATGGCTGAGAATCCTGATAAAAAACAGATTTTCCTTTCGACTCTTCGTATGGCAGAATCTCAAAAACAATCTAATTATGAGGAAGGAATGGTTCCTGCTTTTGGAGTTTGGCCTTCAGAAATTGGTGGTTATAGATTTACATATGTTAATATTAAAGATAATTATGTTGTTCAACATATGATTAAACAAAATGAAAACCGTGTTTTGTCTTCTTCAAGAGCAGAACAAAGAACACCATATCAACTTAGAAATGATGAATATTACGGTTGAAATAAATTTAATACCACAAGCCAATATGAAAAATATGGAGCAAGTGCTTATGATGGAATTACCGTAAGCTCATATTATCCTTCAGATGATAATAAATTTGCTAAAGAACAAAATAAAACCCAGATGAACATAATAACTCTTGATGCATCTAATAAAAGAGGTTATGATAAATTCCTTCAAGTTATTAACAAAATGATTTCTGGAGGAGAAAAAATAAATGGAATTACCATCAAAAATATTGGTAAGGGTTCATTTTCGGCTGATTTTACAAATCTTCTAAAAAAATTACCCGCACATATAGAGTTATTATCTCTTTATCTTCAAGATTATGATGCAACATCTCTTATTGGACTTAAAGATAAAATTATTGATGAATTATCAATTAGTACAAGCTTAAACCCTCTTAGTGATAAATGAGCAATGGATCCTCTTTCTTTTGGTGGCGTAAAACATTATAGCTTTGATTATGTAAATAATAATTCAGGTTATGATAGAACCGAAGAAATTCCGGGTTCAATTATCTTTAATACTCTTAAATTTAGCTCAAGCTCAAGTAAAACAGATATTCAAAAAGGATTTAAATTGGTATTTGATACTAAAAAACAATTTAGACTATATCAAGGGGCATTTGGTGATGGTTCATGACCTACCAATTTAGATTTTTCTCTTGTATCTAATGTAAAAAGCCTTGAAGGATTCCCTCTTTATGGAAGAGTATTTAAGCTACTAACATTAAATGCAAAGCTAGGGGATAGAGTATTTGAAGTTGATCTTAAAAACCTAAATAAACAACAATGAAAAGCATTAATAGTTGCAGGTCCTGAAAAAGCTCAAATGGACTTTAAAACAACAACAGGAAAACTTGTTGATATTAATACATATTACATTAAAGGTAATGTGTCAGATTTTGGTCAAGATTGAAACCAAGAATTATATGGATTATTCCAAGCAAGTAAAAACTTTTTAAGAACTATTTATGTTGATAATGAAGCGGTTGCAAGAGTAATTCGAAGCAGCCAAGCTTATGGTCAATTAAATGGAGCAACAATTCAAGTAAAACCAGAAGATTACAACACATCAAGTGGGTCAGGAGTAAAATTTGACTAGTTTATCCTTATTTTTTCAAAATCCAATAGCTTCATTTAAGCGAATTGATTTAACAAACAAATCTTTTTATAAAAAAATTATTTTACTTTTTTCTTTTATTAGCGCACTTATTTATTTATTTATTATCCCTCAATTTTTAAACTATCAAGATCTTTTTGATGCTACTAGCGTTACTGCAAAAGCAGAAAGTTTTAGCACATTAATGCATTCTAGTATTTTTGTTTTTGCTAGTTTTGCTTTTTATTGATATAACTATCGATATTTAGATAATAATATTCAAAAGCTAAAATATTATTTCCCTTGATTTATTATTTATTTACTCTTTGGAGTTTTAAGTGGATTGCTTCTCATTTTTTGAAAAGAATTCGATAATTATTTACATCTTGTTTTAAAGTCAGTTTTCCTAATATTAATATGAATAATTAATTTTGCTTACGAAACTTATTATGAAGTTTTAAAATTTAAGTCAAGCCCTATTAGTAAAAAAAGTTTTGTCTTTTTTATTGTTGCGCAAATTAGCAAATTAATCACGTTGGGTATAGGGATTTTAGCGTTATTTTTCTTTGTAACTAGTCTAGATTCAAGCGGAAAAATCGTTTTCTTAAATAAAAATAATTTATTCTATGAAAATGATTTTGTTAAAACTATTCAAAATACATTTTTCAGTGGAGAATCGCTTTCTGTTTTATATTCATTACTTGTTGCTATTGCCTTTGCTGTTTTATTTATTTTATTTCACTTTAATTTTTGGTTCGGTAATTTTAAAGAAACTAGAATTAAAGTTTTTGTTAAAAATTTAACTTTTTTTAGTTTTTCAGTTATTTCGGCTCTTGTTATTTGATATTTTTCTTACTTCTTTATTAATAAATATGAACAAGGAATTATTGAAAAGCAAAAACTTTTATTCTATCCTTTTATTATTTATTTTGTAATTAACTTTGCCCTTATTTTTGGAATAGTATTTACTAGCAATTATAGAAAAACAAGATCTGTTATTATTCCTAATTTAATAAGTTTAACCACTATTTATTTTATTCTTTCATCCTCATTGTTGCTTGTTTTTGAGTCAGTTTGAGATGATTTACTCATGAGAAGCGTTAATTATTTAGTAACTATTATTAGCTGAATTGTAATATTCTTTAATTATAAAAAATACAATAATGACATCGCTACAATTCATCGTTTGCAATTTTTAGTGATTATGCTTTCAATTATTTTTATTATAGTTACAGATAATTTAAATGTCATTTTATTATCGCAAAAACCAAGTAATTACGCTCTTAATGTAATTCCTGTGCCTCTTAAAATTTCTGATTTTGCATTGCTACTTATACTCTTGGTTAATGTTTCTATATTACTTTACAATGCTATTAAATTAGCAATTTCACTTAGTGTTGTAACTTTAGAAATTAGAAAATCACAAAACTCAAATATCAAAGAAGGTCATTATGAAAATTAAATTAAAACAAAATTCTAAACAACAATTACTTTTTGATGAACACATGATTGCTTACCAAGAGAAAGTATTTGAACCATATTTTAACTTAGCTAAGCAATCTAATCTAGTGTCAAATTCAACTTTTATTAATCAAGCTAAATTGATTTTAAATTATTCAGAAAAAATTGAGCGCTTTCAAAAAATATGAACTTCACTTCAAGATGCTGTATCAAGTAAAAAAACAGTTATTTTTGATTCCTTTAAAATAATTTTTACTCGTGATTTTCGTTTTTCGCTTGTGAATTTAATTCCAAATATAACTTATTTAGAAGCTCCTAATAATGTTTCTAGTGTTGCTTTTACTTCTGAATTTTTAGAAGAAAGAAATGAATATTTTGATGTTATTAATTCATTGATTGATAACATTGTGCTTAAATTAAAAAATCCTCTTGAGATTCTTCCTGGTTTAATTTTATTTTATGATTATGGTCAATCAAATATCAAATTAGTCTTTTCACCGGATTTTTTAGGCGATGAATTTAAAAAAGTTACAGAACAAATTCAGTAGTTTAAATAAAATTGCAACTATAGTTGAAACTGAAAAGAATGTTACTTTAATTAATATTTTACGATTATCAAAACAAAACATTCTTTATTCTAACCATACTATGCAATCAAAATATCTTATTGACCAAATCATGAACCAATATGATTTAAACCATCCATTTTTAAAAACCAGTAAATACAAGGATAAATATCCAACCCTTTGAATTTACATTACTGAAGAAGAAAAATATCAGACTAACCCATATTTTAAGCAAGAAAAATCAATGTTAAGATATTTTAATATATCTAGAGATGCAATTGTTGCAATCGGAAAAAGAGCCAATGATTTTGCTAAAAAGAATAATTTTAAAATTGTTTTTACGGCTCAAGAAAATGATGTTGAAACTTTAGCGCAAGTATTGCCTAAATTTATCAAATCATTTTTGGAACTTAATCAATATTGTAATGTTAATTTTGTTCTTAATTCATCAAAGGTTAAAATGGACGCTGTTCCAGTATTGCCACTTGATTCATTTAACTTAAAGTTAGATTTAACTACCAACTTTATTCCTGAAGATATTCAATTTAATAAATTAAAAGTTTACCCTAATGTTAATTTGTTTATCAACAGTCAAATTCATTCATATTTAACTTTTGTTACACTTACTTTACTTAGTGAATCAATTATCATTAGTGAAAAATACAAATTGGTTGCACAAAATCAAAAAATTAATGATTTAGAAAAAAAACAAAGTGATTTAAAGCGGCAAATTATGCGTGAAAAACGTGAACTTGAAATTGAACAAATGTCAATTTTAAGTAATAAAAAAGACTTACTACATAACCAAAAAGGAGGAGAATATGAGCAAAATACCCGTTAATTTTATTTCCTCAGATAATAAGGTTATTAGTAAAGATATCAATAAATTAGAGATTAATGTACAAAATCAAGATCTTTGAGTTTCTTTTGAAAAAGGATCAATTGGCAGTTATGAACAATGTTTTTTTAGAATTTTAGATTTAAATAATAAGGAACATTATTTTGTCTTAAAAAATGTTTTTCTACGTTATTTTAATGATGCTATTGAAATTTCATATAAAGATCAATTGAAAATGTATTATCAATCAGAAAGTTCTGATCAAATATTAGAACTAACTAAGTTATATAAAGAACAAAAAAAGAAAATTAAAAAAGCCCAAGCAGCAAGTGAATTAGGAGTTTCCTTGCAAGAGCAAGTCGAATTACAACAATTAGAAGAAGAAAATAATAAACTTAAATTACTAATTGATTTTGGTTTAGTTGAGCAAAATAAAGGAGAAAACTTATGAAAATAAGAAAAATTATTCTTTCAACAGTTGTTCCTTTAAGTATTGCCCCAACTACTTTAGTGGCATTATCGGCTGAACCTGGTGAAACACCTAAACCAGAGACCAATGATCCTGATTTTGCTAGCTTTGCGTCTAAGCAAGATTCATTAATTAAAGAATCAATTAAAGAATATGTCCAAAAAGTTATTAACGATCTTTTTGAACAAGCTCAAAATTTAATTAAAGACGAAGACACTTCAACAATTAAAGAAAATTATGCTAAAGCCCTTTATTATCAACAAGTTGCTTGATACTTAAAGGACAATCAAGAAAAAATTGTGCAAAACCCATATTCATACGGTTTTGAAATCGTTTTTCCTAAAATTTTAGGTACTCAAAAAACATATAAATTAGGAGAAGTAAAAGTAGGAGATAGAGTTTTTTCTGGAGTTTCAATTGGAACGAGCAAACCATATGATTATTCTAATTTACTAAAAAAAGATAACATTAAATTAGAAAAAGATAATAAAGTTAATTCAATTAATTTTGAAAACTTAGAAAAAACAACTAAAGAATATTTTGATGGATTAAATTCAGCAATTGAAGATATTTTTGTAAATAATGATGATTTACCTAAGTTTATAGAAGATTCATTAGAATTAGATAATGAACACCCTAGTTTTAAACTTAAATTGCCTGAAAATTATAATAATTGAAAAGATTATATTAAGGATAAAATTGGACAAAGAATTTTAAAATACGATTTAGAACAAAATGAAACTTTTAATAAACCAGAAGAAGAAATTGTACCTCCTTCTGTAGAGCCAATTTTACCAAATGAAGAACCAATTCAAATTGAGCTAAATCCACAAAGCATTAAACGTTTAAGTCCTTATGTTTCATACAACTTTTATAAAACTAACTTAGAAAATAGTTCTGAAAATGCAAATGATCTATTTTGGTTTAGAAATCCAATTTATACCCGTATAAATTACAATGTTATTGGTAATGATGGTCAAAAAGCTAAAGTTTTAATTTCAGATAAAAGCAACGAAAACCAAAGTGCAACTTATGATGCTTCAATTATTAAATATCCAGATGTTAATTATGCTGTTGGAATGCAATTATCTAATAAAATTATTGAACAAACCTATTTAAAATTTTATAAATCCATGGGGTTAGATTCATCTATTAATCTTCAAAGTTTAGGATCTAAAGATGTAGGTGGAACAGTATTTAATTTGATTAATGTTGCCATTAAAATTGTTAATGATGATAACAATGCTTTTAATAAATTATTAAATCAATTAATTAAGGATAATAAAGATTCTTTTAATGGTTCTAATTTATTATCAATTGATGAACTTTACAAAAATAATGAAAATAGTTCTTTTACTAAAAAAGTACAAACTTTATTTTTAACTTCTTTAAACCATTCAAATATTAGTGGAAATCCATATTGAAATTACTTAGGAAGTGGTTGAGAAAAGTTTTATAAGCGTTATGTAGAATATGTTCAATCACAAAAAGATACCATTAGAAAAAATTTCGATAATTCTAAGCACGATTTTAATTTACTTGAATCAGGGATTAATACTTTACGCAAAGATATTCTCACTTTAAAAGGGATTGGCCTTTTTAACGGGGTAAATGTTATTGAGCATTACAAACAAATTCTTGAACTTAATCAAAAAATTTACAAACAATTTAAAGCTTTAGGAGAAATTACAACTAACCAAGAAATTGATTTTTCTCTTCAAAGTCAAGTTAAAGATCGTTTTAGCAAAGGGATAGCTGAATTAAAAAACGAACCATACGAAGCTTCGAATTGACATAAAAATTTATTGTTGGTTTTAGGTGTTATTATTATTTTAATTAGCGTATTCTTTGCTATTTTAACACTTGTACTAATGTTATTTAAACGTAAAGGATTGTTAAAATTAAACATTAAGTTAATTCTTGCTTCATTGGTTGGATTAAGCACTTTTGTTGCTGGAATTATTATGACCTTATTAGGAATTTTCGGAGGATAAAATACAATGTCAAATAAAAAACTTACTATCTCAGCAATTTTTGATTATATTGTTGAAATTAGTGGTGCTTTTGATTTTAAGCAAAATCAAAACTTCACTCTTAAAAATAAACCTGAAATAAAACTAATGGTAATTTCAGCTACAACAGAAAAAGCATATTGCTTATCTAGTTCTACAAGTAGTGATTTTAGTGTTGGTGAAGAAGTTGTTTTAAGTAACTTTGAAGATAAAATTTTTACATCAGAATCATTTTTTGGTTCAATTATCGATATTAACGGTGAAATTGTTTATCCATCTGCAAAAACAAAAGTTATTTATGAAGATCAAAGCACTTTTTCGTATCCATTTAATAAACCTAATTTATTAATGAATTACCAACCACTTCAAGAACAACTTAAAACCGGTTATATTTCAGTGGATTTACTCATTCCAGTTGGAAAAGGACAACGTCAATTAATTATTGGTGATCGTAAAACCGGAAAAACTTTCATTGCCCTTAATGCTATTATTAACCAAAGAAATACAAATGTTAAATGTATTTATGTAGCTATTGGACAACAACATTCACAAGTAGCTGAAACATACAAACTTCTTAGTGATCATGATGCCATGAAAAATACTTTTATTTTAAGTGCAAGTGCTTCAAATCCGTATGAACAATTTTTAGCACCTTATATTGCTATGGCTCATGCAGAAAATCTTTCACATAAGTATGATGTTTTAGTTGTTTTTGATGACCTTAGTGCTCATGCAAATATTTATCGTGAAATGGCTCTTTTAACTAATAAACCAGTTGGAAAAGAAGCCTTTCCAGGAGATATGTTTTTCGCTCACGCAAGATTGCTTGAAAGAGCCGGGAAATTTGTTGGTAAAAAAACAATTACAGCACTACCAATTTTACAAACAGTTGATAACGATATTACTTCATTGGTTTCATCAAATGTTATTTCTATTACTGATGGTCAAATTGTAACTAATTCAGAACTTTTTGCCTCAGGAAAAATTCCAGCAATTGATTTTGACTTATCAGTTTCTCGTATCGGAGCTAGTGTACTTAATTCATTTTCTCGTAAAACTGCTGCTGAAATTTCTAAAATTTACAAGGCATATAAAAAACAAACTAAACTAGCTTCTTTAAAATATGATTTAAATGATGAAACCAATGCTTTAATTTCAAATGGTCTTTTAATTGAAAATATGTTTAAACAAGTAGGGGTATCACTTTATTCAGATCAAACTATTTTCCTTACATCAAAATTAATTTCTTGAGGATTACTTAAAGATATTCCAAATACACAACAAGCAATAACTTTCCTTAGTTACTTAATTGAAGAAGACCAATTAGCTCAAACTACATTTGATTCAATTCTTAATAACGAAAATATCGATGAAGCAAATGCTCGTAACTTCTTTGCTTTTGCCTTAAAAGAATTTTCAGATTTTAATCATTTAAATTGAAATATTCAACCTGAAGCAAAGTTTTTAAAATTTTCAGAACAACTTCTTGAAACAATTACTAAAAAAATGGAGGCTAATTAATGGCTGCAAAAATTACTAAAATTTGAACTGATGTAGTTGAAGTTACTTTTGAAAAAGAGGAATTACCAAAGGTCAATACTTTGCTTGTTTCTGAAGACAAAACCAGTACTTTAATTGTTAAAAAGATTTTAAATGACAATAATCTCTTAGCGGTAGTAATCAATAGTGATTCACCACTTGCAATTAATCAAACTCTTATTAATACAAAAAGTAGTTTTGCTGTTCCAGTTGGACAAAATGCAAAAGGAAATATTTTTGATTACCGTGGAATTTCTTTAACTAATCCAAAAGCTAAACATCACTATATTGAAATGGATTCAACAGTAGCACAAAATAACGACTATCGTTATGAACCTCAAATTACTGAAACAGGAATTAAAGCAATTGACTTCTTTATTCCTATTTTAAAAGGTTCAAAAATCGGGATCTTTGGTGGTGCTGGTGTTGGAAAAACTGTTTTAATGAAAGAAATTATCTTTAACTTGCAAAAACACGAAGAAAGAACCAGCTCAATTTTTATTGGTTCTGGAGAACGTTCACGTGAAGCAATTGAACTTTATCAAGAACTTAAAGAGTCCAACTTAATGGATTCTTCAACAATGTATATTTCTAAGATGAATGAATCAGCAGGAGCGAGAATGAGTATTGTTCCGATTGGTTTAACTGCTGCTGAATATCTTAGAGACAAAGAAAAAGAAAATGTCTTACTTTTTATTGACAACATTTTTCGTTTTTTACAAGCTGGAAATGAAATTTCTTCATCGCTTGATAAAAAACCATCTCTTGGTGGATACCAAGCTACATTAAATACTGATATTTCTACCATTGAAGATCGTATTTTTACAAATGAACATGGAACAATTACTTCATTTCAAACTGTTTTCTTGCCAATGGATGATTTAAGTGATCCTTCTGCTGTAGCCGTGTTTAAATACTTAAATGGTTCACTTGTACTTTCGCGTGAAGTGACTGCTAAGAATATTTTCCCTGCTTTTGATCCACTTGCTTCATCAAGTTCTAGTGTCGATGTTCGTATTATTGGTAAAAAACATTATGATGCAATTATTCAAGCTAAAAGAATTTTACAAAGATACAAGGAGCTTGAAGATGTTATTTTAATTTTAGGTATTGAAGAACTTGACCAAGAATCAAAAATTATTGTTAAAAAAGCTCTACAACTTCAAAACTTTTTCTCACAAAACTTCTTTATGACTGAGCACTTTATGCATGCCAAAGGTGTTTATGTTCCGCTTGAAGAAACAGTTGATTCGGTTATAGAAATTATCAACGGTAAATATCTTGATTTAAACCCAAACAAATTTCTTTATATAGGTTCTACTAAAGATTTAAATTATGAAACTAAAAAATAAATTATCGATCTTAGCAAGCAGTATTGTTCCGCTTGTTTCGATTTCTTTTTTAAGTTGCACTAATAATAAAATTGAAAAAGAACCCAATAAAGATGAAGATAAATTAAATGAAACAAAAGTAGAAGGACTAGATGATAATAATGGTTCATCAGATGAAGAATCAGATCAAAAATTAGATGAAAAAAACAATAATGTAGATTCTACTGATAAAAAAGTAAGCAAAGATGATAATGACAATCAAACAAACATTAGCGATGACGAAAAAGATAAAGTTAATGACTCTTCTTCTTCGGTAGAACCTTCTCTTCCTCCAACATTTTCGCCAAATTTTAATTTTGGAAACCAAGATTATAAAGAGCAAAATTCTTATCCAGAATATATAAATAAATTTACAAAAATTGATGCAAAAGATATTTATCAAGAAATTTATGATCGCTCATTTATGTTGGGTTATAGTTTCAGAGATGAAGATGAATTAGATATTACTATAGACGCTGGAACAGCTTGATTGTTAGACTATTATAAATACAAAGAAGGAAATAAATATAAATTATTTTTTGCCAGCAATTTACATGTATTAAGATATTTTAGTAATGCAATGGATGAGAAATATTTAGAAAAATATAATTATAAAGATTATAGTGGTAAAAAACTTCTTAGTGTATTTTTGGGTAAAAGTAATCAACCAGTTAATTTTGATAATATACCAAATAAATCTTGAGTACGTCATGTAAAGGATAATGGAGGACCTGCTCATAGATTTGATAGTAGTTTCTTTGATAATCCTAAGTTAGTTTTTGCTGCTTTTGACTTTATGGATGATAAATCATATGAGCCTTTTAATGATGATATTCGAAAAATATATAGTGAATATAAAGAAGAAAATGATCCTGATAGAGAAAAATTTATTTCATTTCAAAGCAAATTAAAAAATCCTGATTTCCTTCCTTTTTATAAAGATTTTGCGGTTTTTGAAATTACATTTGATTTTGATAAACAAGTAGCACCAGAAAAGCAAGAAGAATTTAACAAAATTAAAGATCAAATTCAAAAAGCAGTTTCATCGTTAGATCATGCTATTGAACGTTCTAAAAAATCTATTTTACCTAATGTTAAAAAGCAAGGAAATTATTTAATTGACTATGATTATTATTCAGCTGCAAAAATTCTAGAAACTCAAAAAAATGATAATCTTTTGGGAAATGCCAAAGAAATATATATAGGTGGTTATCCAAGTGATAATGGAGAAAGTTATTGAATGAAAAATATTCCTACAGAAAGATATAATGATTCAGTAACTTACTTTAAAAGCCCAAAAAATAAAGATGCTTTTGTTTATTCAACTAATGATATTCAAAATCCTAGCAATCACTTAAGAATATATACTACTGTATGAAATAGGGTTTTTGTTGAGCAATATGGACCTAATTTTACTACTAAATTTTCATCACTTTATCATGGAGCATCTGGTTCTTTAGCTTTAAATGACTTTGGACAAATTGTAGGAATTTATTCAACAGTTTCTGAACGTGCTCAGTTTGGTGATTTGTTAAAAATTAGCGGAATAACTCCTCTTCTCCAAACAAATGACATTAAAATTGATGACAAAGTTTTCTATGCGCATAACTTATTAGATAAAACTAATTTTGAGCACCAAAAAACTTCTTATCGTTCTAATTTAGAAGAACTTTATCCAAATGGATTCGAAAATGATAATAATCTTAAAACAGCTTTATTTCCAAATTTAAAAACATCAACAAAGTAAACTAAATAAAAAATCTAGGAATATTTTTCCTAGATTAAATATTTCAAGTTCTTAAATTTATTTTATTTTTTGGAACTAATTTTAAATCATAAGGATCAACTACAAGTTGGTCCTTTTTTCATTGTTTTTTTACTAAGTGGTAATTCATTGCACTTAAAAAGATGATTCAAGCTAATAAAATTCAAGTAACTAATGCATCTATTGTAACGGTAAAGGTTCCGGTGCTTACAAAGAGACCTGAACTAGAAATTGCATCCTTATCTAAAATCACAATGTAAATGTTTTTATAAATAAATTGGAATGACATAATTCCAAGAATTAAAATTATCGCAATAATACTTGAAGGGATAAAGCCTTTGACTTTACGTACTTGTACTTTATTTGTCTTACGATTAATTAACCCTAAAATCATAGCATAAGCATACAAGAAGAATCACACAATTGTTGGTAAATTTGTAACGGAATCTAATATTTGATCATTGTTAGTAATTAATGAAGGCAATAATAAGACTATTGAATAAAATCCTATAAAAATAAATGAAAGAACTAGTGCTCCTAAATCTTTTCTTTTTTTGTCGAGTTTTTCAAAGAATTTATAACCAAAAATACACTTATCTTCAATTAGACCTTCATTGCTTTTAATCAAGATAATTGATACTGAATTAGTAACAAATCATGCTCCTAAACCTACAATAAATCAAATGGTGCTTGCTAATGCTTGGCTATCCTTTTCGTGACCAGCAGGAATAATAGTTTGAAAAATGTTACCGATAAATCCTGTTCCTTTAAAAGCGGCTCCTAAGGAAATTAAGATATAAATAACCCCTGCAATTACAATAGTAAAAATCGATGCTAAAGGCACAACATTTTTGTTTTTGGTATTTTTTTCTAATGCTCCAATTGATAAAAAAGAATCAAATGAAAACAATACAGCAGGTAATGCGATAAAAAAACCACTAAAAAGAAATGAACTTGAGCCATTAATAATTCCGTATTTAATTCCTGGCTCATTTCCTGTTTTGCCCAAGTAATTTACTCCTATAAATCCAATTACTATTGCAACTACCAAAGAAATCACTTTAAAAAATAATGAAAATATTTGTACTTTAGCTGATCATTTTAATGAAAAATAGTTAAAAACTAGCAAAGCAATAAATAATACAATGGCACTAATGATAATTCAAGGATAAACGCTTGGATCTAATGTTTTTCCTGAAGCTGTGTAAATCCCGAGAAAAATGGATTCCATAGCAAAGACGGGCATTGCTACCCCTAAGATAGAATTATAAAAACCCGGTTGTAAAATCTTTAATCAAGTACCTTGTTTTTTTGAACCAGCAAGTTTTTCGATTCAACCTGCCATTCCGCTTTTTGAGCGTTTTGAGCTTGCTATTTCACTAAAACTATAAGCAGTAAAAAGAGAAATTAAAGCTCCTAAAATCCAAACACTAATAAAGCTCCAAAAAGCAAATGAATTTGTTCCGCTAATAGTTTGAGAATTTATGACACTAATATTTTTGAAGAAAATACCAATTCCAATGACAGCACTTACTGAAATACTTAATGCTGTTCAAAAACCGAGTTTTCTTGCTTTTTTGATGCTTACTTTTGTCATTTTAAATCTTTTTCCTTTTCTTAAATTGTTCTTAATTTTTTGTTTCTTAAAATTTTGTTTAATTTTAAATATTTATTATGTTAATACGTATATACGTATTTTTAAATTTTACATTAAACATTAAAAAACAAAATCATAAAAAATGATAAAATTTGATTATTGATAATTTTATATATTGTATATATACAAATTTATTGTTAATATTATTATCTTAGTTTTAAAATACATATTACTTATAATTTAGAACTTAGAACAAAGAAAAAAATTCTTAAAAGAGGTAAATTATTTATGATTAATGTTAATGAATTTAAACCTGGAATTACATTCCAAGATGAAGGTGATATTTTTGTAGTTCTTGAAGCACAACACTCTAAACAAGGACGTGGGCAAGCTAATGTAAAAGCTAAAGTTAAAAATTTAAGAACTGGTTCAACTACAATTAAATCATATACTGGTGGAGATAAAGTTAAACCAGCTCATATCGATAAAAGAAAAATGAATTATCTTTATTCAGATGGAGAATATATTTTTTTAATGGATAATGAAACTTATGAACAAGCAGAAATTCCTGTTAAAAATGTTGAATGAGAACTTAATTTTTTAAAAGAAGGTTCAGAAGTACAGATTCGCAAATTTGAAGAAGAAGTGCTTGATATAGAATTGCCAATTAATGTTGATTTAAAGGTTGTCGAAGCACCTGATGCAGTTAAAGGGAATACAACTACCAACCCACAGAAAAAAGTTGTCCTTGAAACTGGTTTTGAACTTGAAACTCCAATGTTTATTAAAGAAAATGACATTATAATTGTTTCAAGTGAAACCGGAAAATACGTGGGAAAAAGCAATAAATAATGAATTGAATTAATATTCTTTATCATTCAAATCAAAAATATATTGTCCAAGAAAAAGCTATCATTGATGCTATCGATTATCTTTTTAGCGAAAAACCATATGTTAAATTAGTTAATAGTCCTCGATTAATTTTTGATAAAGAACATTTAAATCTTGAAATTTCTCTTGATGTTAAAATCAACACATCTCAGAGCCAAGGAGCATTTGAAATTATCAAAGATCTTTCGAGAAGTGTTGAAAAAGCCATTAAAAATTTAATTAATAAAAACCCTAAAAACGTACAAATTTGTCTTTTAGATTTTAATTAACTCGTATAAAAAAATGTAAGTGTAAAACTTACATTTTTTCTTTTTTTAAGCAAAATTACACAAGTTTTTCTACTTGTAAAATCTATTTTGACCTATCTATCAAAAATTTTCAATTTTTGCCATTTTTAGCCAAAATGCTTCTTTTTTTTTTTTTTTTCAAAAGCCAATTCTGAACTTATTTACACGATTTATCAAGATATTGGCTTCATTTTTGCATATTAATTTCAGCTATTGTTAAATATATATCATAATCTATAATAAAAATATATTAATATCCTTTAGGATTTTAAATACTAAAGGTATTTATTTTTAATAGTATCAGAATAAATTTTAAGTCAGGCTTAAAATTACTTTTGTTTACAATTTAAAAATTAAAATTACTTTTTAAGGATAATTTATGAAAAAGAAAAAAATATCATTAGCTTTAGCTAGTCTTAGCATACCTACAGTTATTTTTTCATTGTCGGTTGTTCAAAATACTCAAGACTTAGGTACTCAAATTGATAATTTAGCCAAAGATTCACATGGGAAAAAAAGCAATACCATTATCAATCTAGACAAAAAAACATATACGCCTGATGGTATAAACATTGATAATCAACAAACTTACTTTAATTTTTATATTAATGGAGCTCAAAGAGATGGATTAAGTGAGGAACAAAAAAAATTAGTTGATAATAGTGTTAATATAGCATTAGTAAACGGAACTTTAGATGATCCGGTTCAAGAGTGACAAATTACATTTAATTCAGGATTCCCTAATGGGCAATATTATGTATCCAATCCTAACATTAGTATTTTTCTTTCAAATGATTTAGCTTTTGATCAAAACTATACTAATACATTACAATCTATTAACACATTTAAATCAGACAGTTGAGTTTTTAGTAATAGAGCTATCCCCGACTTAAGCAAAAATGATTTTAGAAATTTGAATTCGGACTCTTTTCAGTTGAATGGTCTACGCCCTAGTTATTATAATCAATTAAGAGTATTTAGAGCACCGCGATTAGGTTCTTTCAATAATAGCGACGAAATATCAAGAGATCTTGAATCTAGATTAAATCAAATTAGATCTTGAGGTGCTTGAGATCAAGCTCCAGGGTTAAGTGTTGATTATAGAATAAGTAATAACTTAGGATCTTTTTTTACCTTAAGATTTGATACAAGACAAACTAATAGTAATAATAATCAAGTAGGTAAGGGAGATAATTTTGTAATTAGATTTAGAACAATTAAAAATACAGAGTCCCCATCATCTTCTAGTGCTTCAGGAACTTCATTTGAAGGTGATTCGGCACATGTAAAAAATGGTAAAATTATTAATCCTGCAGTTTTAAGTGATGGGTATACTTTTGTTGGTGCAAACTTTTCTTACAATGATAATGGATATTACGGAATTAGAGCTAAGGCATATGTTGCAGAACGTAAAGCAACTAGCCTTTATAACATTGGTATTAAAGAAACTATTGGGCATCCTGAGTATCAAAATAGACAGACAACAGCTCCTGTTTTAAGATATAGACTTTATAATGGTTCAAATAACGAAACATATGCTGAATGAAACTCTGATCGTGAATTTAATCCAGAATCTATTAATGAATTTACAACAAAATATAAGGCATATGTTTCAAATGATTTGGTTAAACATTATGATAGATTAAAACTAGGTGTTTCTTTTGTTAACTCTACAGATAGTGAAAATTGAGAAATTGTTCAACCAAATAATTACCAATATAATATAAACCAAGATGTAAATGCTTTATTATTTAATGTAACAATTAATAAAATTAACAAAAATAATAGTCAAGAATGAAAAGATAAGATTGATCAATTGCCTTATATTTCTAATAATCTAAAAACAGAATTTAAAAATAGAGTTGATACTGTTTATGAAAATCCAAGAAATAATCTTGCAGATCAGCAAGCAGAAGAAATTTATAACTTAGCTAAACAACAAAGTGGACTAGGACTTATAAGTGATAAAAATCACGATAATAGCGGTTATGCAAAAAATTTACTCCAAAAATATCAAGAATTAATGAATGTTAAAGATAAGATTAAATATCATTACGCAGATGAAAAATTAAAACAAGAATTTGATAATGCTTTTAATGAAGTTCTTAATGGTGTTGGAGGAACCAAAAACTTTGCTATTGTAGCTGAAGATAATACTGATTTTAATAGTGATAATGGCTATACTCTTTATAAATTACAAAGACAATTAACGCCTGAAGAATATAATTCATTAATGAAAAAAATGCAAGATGCTTATGATTATTTAAATGGACTTGATGTTCAAGATTCATTTAGTTTTTCTCAATTAGATCGTGCTGCTTCAACCGTAGATCCAAATGATAATTCAGATCTTGCAAAAATTTTACTTAATACTGTACATTCAAAATTAGATCCGGCAATAACAACGCAAGAACAAGCAAGAAATGCATCTGGAAATACACCAATGCAAGTTTGAGATAGAAATAATACAGGTGAAGCGACAACAAGAAATGATGTTGTTTTTAATGGGTATTCTCTTGAATTTATCGATATAGAACATGATGAGAATTTAAATGCAAATGGCCAAATTAAGCTAAAGTATAAAATCGTTTCTCCTAAATATAAAGAAGATAGAAGAAATTTAGGCGATCTTTCTATTAGAGAACAAATTATTAGTGGTTTTCAAACAGAACAACAAGAAATTGATAGATTGAACTCGATTAATATAGGCTTTGACTATAGACAAAAAGAGAATTTCATTCCATATAATAATATTAATTACCCAGTTATTGATGGATTAGATACAATCCC
The DNA here is from genome assembly GCF_000701485.1 of Mycoplasmopsis sturni DSM 22021. Classification (GTDB taxonomy): domain Bacteria; phylum Bacillota_I; class Bacilli_A; order Mycoplasmatales; family Metamycoplasmataceae; genus Mycoplasmopsis; species Mycoplasmopsis sturni. Next base: position 70,766 of record NZ_KL370785.1, on the reverse strand, counting down.
AGAACAATATAGATTAAAACGTAGTGATTTACTTTTTACAGCAAATAATGCCGCAAATTCAGAATGAAGATTTGTAGATAATCCAGATATTACAAAGCAAGCCTGAATAAATGATTCTAAACAAATTAAAATAACTAATATTCGCTTTGGAAATAGTAATGATACAGAAAATCAAACATTAGATCGTAATCCAAAAGATGGAAGCATTCGTTTTAAATATGATTTATATTCAACAAAAAATGGATTTGAAGAATTAAAACTTAATAATAATGATCCTTATAGAACTATTTCTGGATTTAAAACAGAGGCAAAAAGACTTGGTGAAATAGCCGGGAATAGATTAAGAACAAAAGATCTTTTAGTTAATGCGGTAAACACCATTAAAATGAAAGAGATTTTCCCTAATTTTGAAACAGAACAACCTAGTGCTAAAGATATGACTATATCTCAATATATGACTGGTTCTGATGTCGCAAACAGAGAAGTATTTAACAAAATTTTAGCACTTGCTTTACCAAATGAACATGTTCAATTTGGAGATTATTGACTTGATTATACTAATCGAGAAAATAGAAGCAATGGTGGATATGAAATTAGTAATGATTATGGTACTTATATAGGTCGTCATTTTGTATTAAAATCTACATTACCCGGATTAGAAGATGTTTTAGGACCTAAAGAAGAGCAATATAAAGGACAAATTGATATTTGAATGACTCTATGAAGAAGAGGTACAGAAGGAGATAGAGTCTCAAGGCTCGCTAATAATAATTTAGGTGAGTATTCAGGAAATAAAAATATTGTTCCATATGATGCTAATTCTACTAATATTAATGATTTAAATTTCATCGGAGAGAAAAAAACAATTAATAGATGAAAAAATGTTAATAATCAAAAAGTTTATGAAGATAAACAAGTTTGAAGCCAAGATGAAAATCAAATATTTATAACAGATCCTGCTTTTATTCGTTTTGATGCTAGAAGGGGAGAAGTTGAATATCAATATGTAGTTCGCTCATCAAGAACTAATGTTGGTTGAATAGATCAATTTACCGGTACTAATTATAGTGATCAATGATACTATGATACTTTTATCTATACCAGAAAAACAACAATTACCGGATTTAAAACAGAGAAAAACCGTGTTGATGAAATCATCGACCAAATGCCTGATATTAATAGATTGCTTGAAATTTACGGAAGAACAGATATTAAAAATAATATTCCAAGTAAATCTAAAGAAAATATTAAATCAGTTATTGAACAATGATTAAGAGATCCTGATAAAGAACTTAAAAATCCTGATAGCTGAATCAATACCGCAAATCAAAAAAATGATGTTGCTTTAGTGCCTGACTCATTAAATTGATCTGGAATAAATGATCAAGATGGGACAATTACAGGATTAACCTTTAAAGTACAATCTACAAAAAATCGTTTAACTGATATTCAATCAAAAGAAAAAGAACCTCAAAATTTAGCAGATTTTTATTCAATTGATAAAGAAACTCAACGTTTAAACAATATTGAGGTTCAATTAGATTACACTGACAAACAAAATGTTATTCCTTATACAACTAACCAAAAAAATACTTTAGGAGACATTTTAAATAATCCTGATTTAGATATTGAACAAGTTTTACTTACAAGCCCAGGATGAAATAAAGTTAATAACGAATGAGTTAATGAAGAACAAAAAGCAAAACTTGTTCTCCAACCTATTGACGATGATACAACTAGCAGAGATGCTTTAAATGGGAATATTAAAGTTAAATATAAATTAGTTTCAAATGATTCAGAACGTTTTGATAATCCAAGTTCTATTGAAAGCTCAGAAAAAGAAGCTACAATTGAAGGATTTAAAACCGAAAAACAACGTGTTTTAGAAGTTGTTCGTTCTATTAAAGAAAAACTTAATACAGATGAGTTTTATTCTGAAGCAGATAAAAATAACACAACTTCTTTTGAGGCTACTAGAAAACAAGGTGAACAAACACCAGGAATTGATAATTCGCTATTACTTGCCAATAAATTAAAAGCTGAATTTGATAAATATCATGTTGATTTTAAACAAGACTCAGATCATTCGCTTCAATTTAGTCAACTTTTAAGTGACTTTAATTCAGGGGCAATAGCTGGAATTAAATTTGAATTAAAATCTACAATTGATGGTTTAACAAGCGCTAATAGTTCTTTTGAGGAATTTGGAGAAGGAACTACAATTGATGGATTTTGAACTAAAGAAAAAGAAATAGAACTTCTAAAACAAGTTAATCCTCAATTTGATTATTCAAGCAAAGAAAACACTATTCCTTATAGTGTTAGTGAAATTTCCCCAACTTTAAGAGAACACTTAAATTTAAGTGGATATACTTCAAATGACCAAGAGAGCTTAATTTTTACACCTCAAAATGAAAATGATAGATGAAATATTAATAATATTTCAGTTACAGATGTTGATCCTAAAGGTACCGGGGCAAATAATACAGGAACAATTAAATTAGCATATACCGTTCAATCAACAAAAAATTGAAGATTAAATGGTGAATCTAATAGTGATTCTAATTTAACTTCGGCAAAAGTTACTTTACCTTCAAATGAACACTCTGATACATATATCAATGGATTCAAAACTGAAAAACAAAGATTAAATGAAGTGTTAAATCAAATGCCTTCATTGCAAGCTTTATTTAACGATCACATAGATAGAAATAAGAAAATTTTTGATGAAAATAATAATGTAACAGATGAGTTTAAAGAAGAAATTAAACAACTTGTAAATCAATGATTAAGTGATCATGATCCTGACCATACAAACTCTTATGCAGAAATTAATGATTTAGTTGTTGGTAAATTTGATCAAGCAACAGGTGATATATCAAATATTACCTTTAATCTTAAATCAACTAAGGATGAATTAAATGATGTTCATTCTGACACTAAAGATGAACAACATATTAATGGATTCAAAACAATTAAAGAAGAAAAAGCAAGATTGACTAAAGTTGCAGAAGGTTTAAGTATTGATTATCAGCCAGAACTTAAAACCGAAAAAGTACGTTACAGTACTGAAGACTTTAAAATTTCAGAATTACAATTACCAAAAGGTTGAATTCAAGGCCCTCAAGATGGAGAATGATTTAATGAAAGCGAAAATGTTGTTTTAACAAATATTCGTTTCAGTGACCCTAATGCTGCAGATGGTACAGTTAAAATTGATTATGATGTTAAGACCTATCAAGGAGATTTTGCTGGAACAACAAAAGAAAATCCTGTACAAAATACAATGATTAGTCATTTTGCTACAGAAGCAGATCGTTTAGATTGAATTTTAGATAACGATCCAAGAGCAAATGGCATTCGTGTTCCTATAATTGATTACAACCCTAATAATTCAGATACTCTTTTAAATGCTGAAGATAAAAAACATACAGTTGATTGAATTAATTCAAAAGAAGATCAAAGTAATCCAGAAGCACCTACAAGATTACTTGACAAACTTCAACAGTGATTTAATAATCAATCTGGAGCTGATGTTAAGGTTGTAGATCTTCGAGCAGAATATGATAATGAAAACGGAACAATTACAGATATTAAATATAAATTAGAATCTAAAAAACAAAATTTAGTTCCAATAGAAACACAACCAAAAATTACTTCTACTAAATATAGTCAACCACAAAATGCAATTAACTTTGTGACCCCACAACAAGTAAGAGATGAACTTCAAAGAGCTGTAGATAGTGTTCAAGCAGCACTAGATTATATTAATAAAACAGTTCCGCCATATGCTGATAACTCTACTTTAGAAGAAGAAAAACTATACAATAGTTTATTAGAAAGCGGATGAGAAAAACAACTTGATGAAGCTGGACATGTTTCATTTGTTAAAGAACACACAAGACTTGAATTTGTTAACCAAAATAACTCTGATAAACCTTTCAGTGATTCAGATCCTATTGGAAAACCAGTTGCAAATCCAGTTGATAATTCAGCTTCAACTAATGTCCATTACAAAATTACTTCAGAATGACCTGATTTTAAAAACAAACAAGACTTTACAAAAAATGAAACCAAAAATATTACTGGTTTTGTTACCGAAAAACAACGTTTAAATGAAATCGTTAAACAACTTGTTGAAGGAAGCCTTATTGATGATTTAGTTCAAGATAAGGCAAATAAACTAGTTGATGAAATTACTGAAGAAAAAATCCGTGAAGCTTTAAATAATGAAATAGCTAAACTCAATAGTCCATATGGAGTTAAAGCAACCATTAAAGAAGGTGGTCTAACTCTTGCTAAAAATGCTAAAAATGGAACTATTGATGTAAACTTTAAGCTTAGTTCGCTTGTTTATGGTGTAGATCAAGATTCAAATACTAATAATGAATTAAAAGAACAAGATCCAAGCATGACCAATAACAACACAATTAGTGGATTTAAAACAAATTACACTAATGTTATGGAACAATTTAAAAAATACGGCATAACAGATGGAGCTGATGTTGGTTTCACAAATAAAGAATTGCAAAAGAAAATCACAGCAAACCAAGCACAAGCTCAAGATCCGAATCAATATACCTTAAATATTAAAGATTCTATTAAGAGCAACCACCCAGAACTTTCAGGTCAATGAAAAGTCGTTACTCCTGAAAGTATTGAAGGTGAATTACATGATAAATATGAACAATATTTACCAAAAGTAGTAGGTCATGATGAAATTAACGGTCGTACACTTGTGGCATACTATTTAATTGATACAGACAAAGAGCATGCTGATGGTGATGGTTTATTACCAGTATCACAAAAATTCTACGCAACAGTTGATGGATTCCAAACAGAACTTGAAAGACTTCAAAGTCTTAAAGAACTTGTTCAAAATAGTATTCATAATACAAAAAATAAAGAAGAAAGAAAACCATTCTTACCAACTGATGAACTAGATGTTCCAGATAGTGATATTGGATTCCAATCAGATCAAGCTATTTTAAATGCTGAACCAAATTATGTATCAGCACAAACAAAAACATATACAAGAGATAATACTCACGGAACTATTGGAGTTACTCACACTTACCAAACAAATAAAGAAAATAGCATCCTTTATGATATTGAAGATCCAGAATTAGTTACCAAAGAAAATAAACCACAGGTTCTTGCACAATTAGGATTTGCCGACCTTAGTGATGATCAAATTAACAATAAAAAAGAAAGTGAACTTGTTATTACCGATACTAATGAAGTAGTATTTGATAATTACAAAACTTACCTAGAATTACTTACAGAAAAAGTTAATGAACTTAAAAATGCATTAAATCATTCAAATGCCACTTTAGAAGAAGCTCGTGAAAATAATAATTATTGATCACAAGATGAAAAAAATAACTACATCAAACAATTAGAAGCTGAAATTGATAAATTCAAGAAAAATACAGCAAATGATCAAAATACAATTGAACAAAATGATGATTTCTATCTTCAAGCTGCAGAAGCCATTACCAACATCGAAGCTGATTTAAAAGATGTTAATAATAAGAAAAAAGAAGCTTTTGATGGTATTTATGATTTAAGTTTCTTAAATAAAAAACAAAAACAAGAACGTCAAAAAGAAATTATTAATTCTAACCAAAAACCAATTGAAGGTTCAAACAACCCAACAACGGATTCAATTGTCCAAAAAGCAACTGAATTGAACAATTCAATGGATCAATTACATAGAATCGTTGATGGTGATTCGATTTTGCGAAGAAATAGAAATTACAATAAAATTCCAAATACAGTTAGAGAACTTTACGAAAATTTAATTCAAGATGCTAAAGATCTTGAAGCAAATAAATCTTCAGTTAATGGAATTGAGCAAGAGGCTTGAGATAAAGCATCTCGTGAAAATAATTTTAACGAAAGCATTGCTATTCCTCAGACTTCTGAAAATGATGAACATGCTGATTGAAATAAACAACAAGTTGATAATCTCACTAAGATGCTTAAACTTGTTAAAAATGAAATTGAGAAAAATCTTAATAAATTAGATGATGTAAAACGTCAAATTGATGATATGCAATATCTTTCTGATCAAGAAAAAGAAGCTTTAAAAGCTCGTGCTGATAATCCAGATAAAACTTCAAATAATGGAATTAATGATTATGATAATGTGCTTAATAAAGCAAAACAAATTAATAAGAAAAAAGAAGATTTATTTAATGAAGTATCAGCAAATCCAGCTACTGATCATACTTATGAATATTTAAATAACGATCAAAAAAATAAAGTAAAAACAGAAATTGTTAAGTCAATCCTTGAAGATGATTCAGCAGATTCAATTACTCAAGAAGCTCAAAGTAAAATCTCAGAAGGCGAGCACGTTGATAATTATTCAGAAGTAGAAAAACGCGCTACAGATCTTAATAATTCAATGAAAGAACTTAAAGATCGTGAAGACGCAGCTCCTGCAATTAGAAGTGATTCTGCAAAATATGGCGATGCTACTGATGAAACCAAAGCAATTTATGATCAATTAATTGATGCTGCAAATAAATTGAAAAACAATCAATATGACAAAAATTCAACTCAATTACCTACTTGAGGTGATCAGCTAGCTAAACCAGAAGATAATACTTGAGACAAAACACAAGTGGATCACTTAAATGATCTTATTGATCAAGCTCTTAAAAAACTTGAAGCGGAAGCAAGTTTCAAAAACAATCCATATCTTTCACCTGAAGAAAAAGCAAAACTTTATGAAAATGTTAAAAATGCTACTTCACTTGATGAGATTCAAAAACAAATAGATACAGCAAATAGCATCAAAAAAACCAAAAAAGATTTAATTGATAATCTTGATGTAAACTTCCCACACCTAAATCAAGATCAAAAAGATGCTATTAAACAAGAAATTATCAATTCATTAACTCCTGATACACCAATTTATGAGGAAATCAAAAATTCTCACCCTCAACTTGAAACGCCAAATCAAGTTATTGAACGGGCAGGAAGTTTAGATGATTCAATGAATGATAATCAAAAATTAATTGCAGATGAAGACCAAATTCACAATGATCCTAAATATCAAAAAGCATCGAAAAAATACAAAGATCTTTACGATCATGCAATTAATGCTTCAAAAGATCTCCAAAATAATCGAAGTGATATTTCTTCAGATACTAATAACCTTCAAAATGATTGAGATCCAAATGTTGCTAAACCAGAAACTTCAAATGCAGATGCTTCTGATCACAAAGCAAATTGAAACAAAGCTCAAGTTGATGAACTTAATAAAATAATCAATGATGTTCTTGCTAAAATGGCAGAGTTTTATGACAAAATTAAAAGCATTCAAGATAAAGTTGATCAATTAGATTATCTTTCACCTGAAGAAAAAGCTAAATTTAAGGATCAACTAGAAAATACCGAAAATCCTGAAGATGCAAATAAAATTTGAGAACAAGCCCAAAAAGATAACCAAGCTAAAAAAGACATTGTTGATTCGATTTTAGGACAAAAACATTTAAACAATGATCAAAAAGAATATTTCAAAGATCAAATTATTAATACTCAATTACATGAAGAAGAATTATTAGATAATCAAAAATCAGTAACAGAAATTCAAACAACAGCTCAAGAACTTGATGATAAGATGTCAGAACTTGAACAAGTTAGTGATATTGCATCAAAATTAATTGACCAACCAGCTTTTGAACAAAATGCCTCAAAAGGTGCTCAAGATGCATTTATTAAAGCAATTCAAGATGCATATGACACTATCACTAACAAGCCAATTAATGATAATACAAATGCAAATCTTGACAAAGATCAAGTACAAGACTTAATTGACAAAATTAAGTTAGAACATGATAAAGTTATTGATAATATTATTGATAATTTAGACGGTTTAATCGAAGAGGAAAAACCTCAAATTAAAGAAAATATTCACAATCAACCTACTGAAGATGATATTCTTGCCGAACTTGCTAAAGCTAAAGATATTTCAGATTCAGTTAATGAATTAATCGCCAAAGAAGCTCATTACTTTAATGAAGGTGATCTTAACCAAGTTGTTAAAGATATTGATCAACTCATTAAACACCTTGATGATTTAGGTGTTTCAACCAAAGACTTTATCGAAACAAAAGAAGCAATTAGTCGTTATCACTCTCTTCTTGATGCCCTTGAAAAATACAGAAAAACAGGAGTAGAAGAAAGTGATTACCAAGAGCTCAAAGAAAAATTAGAGCAAGAAATTAGTTTAGTTAAATTCTTAAATACCACCAAATATCCAAAACTAAATACTTTAATTAACACTATTAACGCTTCGCTAAAAACTTACCAAGCTCAAAGTGAAGATGAAATTGCTTTAGTTGAAGCTTTACGAGCAGCTGAAAAAGATAAGTTTAACAATGTTGTTTATGACCTTAATAACCGTGGTCACTTTGATCAATATAATAACTTTGCTAATACTTTAAATAGAATTAAATACTTTGGAAAAATTGTAGCCGGTAGAGCTGATGATTACCAATTATTACAAAGTATTTGAAACGAACTTTCAAAACTTGATTTTGATGATATTTCAAATGTTTTAGAAAGTGCTTTAGTAAAAAACTTTAAAGAAATGAGAGTAGCTGAAGAAAAACTTGGATTCTTATGATGAGTTTTCCTTGCAACTAACTCAGCCTTAATTTTAGGAATTATTATTGCTCTTGCTAAAAGACGCAATAAACAATAAAATTAAATTATTTTATTCAATTATAAAACACCGTGTTATTACGGTGTTTTTTTATTGTTATTATTATTATTATTGGTCTTAATTTATAAAATCAAAAAAGAACACTTTAAATAGTGTTCTTTTAACTAAAATTCAAAAGATTTACTTCCATAACCAACAACATTACTATGGATAGCTTTTAGAATTTGGGCAATATTTGGTTTTTCTTCTTCAAATGCTAGTTTTGGATCATTTGCATCTAAATTAGTTGCAAAAGCAATAATTGTATAGTGGTTTTTGTGTTTTGAATCAAAATCAGTTAAGATTAAGTTTGTATCAGGAATTTCTTTTAGGTTTATTTTTTGAGTAATAATATTAACAAAAGCAGTTTTGGTTTGGTTGTATGAATTTACCCCAAATTTAATATTTACATCGTTTTCTTTTTGGTTAAGATTTACCTGAACTTTGTTATCTCAATTATTTGCAATTGAATAGGCAACACCATTAATTGTTTGAACGGCTCATGAATTTGTTTTTGAATTATCTAACACTAAAACAACATAACTTTTGACATTTTTGGCTTGTGAGGCATCTAAGGATATTTCAAAAGGTTTATCACTTACGATAAATTTTTGAAGTTTTTCATCAAATTGACTTTTTAATGCCTTTGCTTGTTCATCATTAAGGTTAGTTAAGATTTCAATTTGAATATGGCCTCTATCTTTGTTATTAAAGAAATTTCCGCTTATTTGAAAGTTATTATTTGCAAATTTGGGACCACTTTTTTCATCCCCAGGAAGACTTTGTTTGGCGATAAAAGTTAGCACATCATATGCAATTACCCCGGCATCTTTGATAATTTTTGTAAGTTCAAAAAGACAACCATAACTTTGCTCATTTTTGTCATTACCCAATAATTTTCTTAATGATTCATCGTTATATTCTTTAGCTAAAGCCATTACTTTGATTTCGTATTTATGATCTGAATCAGGAGGGAAAGGCCCAAAGTATGAAGTTGAATTATCTGTCTGAAATGCACTAGGCACGGCAGAATTTATTATTTTCTTAGAAGTGGAATTTTCAAAAGGAAAAAGATATTTTTTTGCATTTTCTTGATTTAAATTTGCCGGTATTGAAGTGATATTTCCTTTTGTAAGTCCAACTCAATGTATAAAAGGGGCACAAACAGCACCTGCTGCTTGATAATCTGTAATTATAATAGCATAGCTTTTAGCAGTTGGGACTGAGTCTCATTGTAAATGAATTGAGTTTCCACCTTTAATAGCATGGTTTTCATCTTTTAAATGATGTGTATTTTGATCAATTGCCGAAGATCTAATATTCAAGTTGGTTAATTTTTCCATTTTTATATTTTGGGTTAGACAAAGATGATTAACCCGCTCCTATCGATTAATTATTGAAGTTTTTAAAATGTCTTTTTTAATGTTTTTTAATTAATTATATTTTTTTATTATTTTTTATTGAACATATTTTATTTATATTTTTTAAAAACATGATATTTTCAAAGAATTATTATCGCTTTTTATTATTTTTTATTTCTTGTTTATGTTTATTTAGATTTATATTTTTTCATACTTATTTTTATGTATCTATTATTTTAAATAATCCAAGAATTGAATTTTATATTTAAAAGTTAAAAATTATTTAGATCAATTTTGATATTTTTTGTATTATGGGTTGAATTAATGTTTTTTATTTTTTCATTTCGTCATTTCGAGAATTGAAAGGTAAAAATTAAGTAGAGATACCAAAAATTTCAATACCACATTATTGTGTTGTTTAAAAATAACACAAATGAATAGGGTTGAATTTTATTATTGTTATGATGATGTTAAAGGCATAAATGATTATATATGATGTATGAAAATTTCTAATAGAAGATTCTTATATGTTTTTATTTTTATATATATTTTGAAACTTAAATTTTTTTTTTTTTTTTTTTTTTGTAAAATTTTTTTAAAAAAGGAATTAATTTCAATTAATTAATAACATAAATAAAAACATAACAAAAACATAGTAATTTTAAGGAGAAAAATGAAAAAGAATAAAAAAATACTATTACTTTTAAGTTCCTCCACACTAACGGTGTCAGGAGTAACTTTTGTCGCTCTTTCGGCAACACCAAACACTAGTGAACAACAAGAAAATCCAGCTGATAAATGATGGTATATAAGTTATAAAGATAATGAATATTTAAATATTTGAAGAAATAAATCTGAAGCTAACTCAAATAATTTTCCTGTGGATAAATTTCAAACATTTCCTGCTATTAACGGAGAACAAAGAATGTGATTTAATGGAAAATCATTTGCTTATGTTCGTGGACTTGGTTATGAAAAGAACTCAGATCGACAATTAGGAGAAAACAATAAAGTAAAAAACTGGATAAATTTACAAGAAGTAACTTTAGATGGTAATGCCCCAATTGATAACAAAAGTTATACCCATATAAACCAAATTAATGATATTTATAGAGAAAATAATAACAACGCAGTTAAAACACGAAGATGAAAAATAACCGTTAATAATTTCTATTTACCAAATGATTTATCATCAGGAAATGGAGACGGAAACGGAAGTGCATCTATATATGCAATTGGTAGGCCAAATCTTAAGTTTGGATTTTTTATCTCAAAAGATTTAAAAATTAAACCTAACTCTTTAAAGGTTTCTTTAGTTTATAGAAGTAAAGATATAAATACAGGTTACCAAGATAATATTATCTTAAGACAAGATGATGGTTCTGATATCAAAGGAAGAATTTATAATTTTTTAGAAGACTCTAATCAAAAACCTATTATTCCTGATACAAGCATATCAAGACCAAATGATGGTGATTTTAATACTTATAAGAAACTTAATCAAAGTGGAAGTTATTTTTCTGTTCATAAAGAAACTCTTAAATTAAGTGGCAACAATGTTAATGAAATGGGACAGCAAGGTAATGTTGAAAATTTCACAAATCCTAATTATGATGTTTATGGTCCAAATAATTCTAATAGACTTAAACTAGTCAATTGAAGGTATTATGGAGCTAACTTAGAAAATAAAACATATTTTAAAAATACAATTAAGAATATTTTCTATGGAGTAAAAAACAATGGTAATGGGTATGATAACGAATCAAGCGGAAGATCGCTTTCGGTTATTAGAACTTTCCAAAATACTGACTCTGAGCTTTTTAACAAAACTTTTTTGCATGAACAAATTAATAATGCTGGAGCTTTTTTTCAAGGGGAAGTAAGTTTTTGAAGAAACGGTGGAAGTAAAAACTTTTGAGATTCAGACTATGTACCTACTATTATTGTTGATTTTGAAACAGAAAATAATGATGCACTACTTGATGGTGATTTGACTTTATTTAATAACACTAAATCTGGTGTTTTTGCGGCAGCAGCTTTAGAACATGGTTATGGTAATTATGATGAAAATATTAATAAGTCAACCGTAGGAACGGATGCTTTATTCTTTTTTAGAGATGAAAAAAGAGTTTTTTCTTTTGATGTAAATGAAAATGTTTATTCTGAAAATGATACTTTTTCTGATTTTAGATATTTACCAAAAGGGTTGGGATATAGACTTAAATTTGGAAATAAAACTATTGCGGAAATTCCTGCAGAGGTAATTGATAAAGCAAAAGTTTATAACTTTACTGATACTGCAAGTACAGATAAAAAATTGCAAATTAAGTATACAGCTACTGCAAATTTAAATAGTTTAAAAGATAAAAATCAAACAGGAATTGAATTAAAAACCGCAAGAGATTTAAATGATTGACAAAAATATAAAGTAGAAATTATTGAGCCTACCGATTGGCATCTAGCTGATTTCTTTGATTATAGTTCTAATGATCTTTATAAAAATTATTCAACCAGAAGTACTAATGCAAACTCAACTAATAACCCAACTGGTACTTATATTCAAAATACTTCAACTTTATTTAATCCAGACTTTAGATTTAATACCTTTGCTGATTTAAAATGAAGTAAAGCCGGAAGTAAAAAGCTAGAAACAATTAAAGAATTACCTTTTACTAAAAACTTAGAAAACGGACAAACAGGTAATACTTATAGTACTTTAACTTATGGTGCACAAGATGTTTTAAATGCTACTCAAAAAGAAGAAGTTAAAGATGGGATTGCTAATGACTGGACCAAAGAGCATTTTTATACAGGAACAGGTGATAATTTAAGTCGGGTTGATTATTGAGATAAAACAGTTAGAGATATTCGTCAAACTATCCATGATATCAAAGATATTAAACCAAAAGTAGAATTAGCAAAAGATATTGTAAATAATAGATTCAATAAATCTAACTTTACACAGTCAGCATTTGAACAAGCAAATAGTGCACAAACTAAAACACAAGAGCAAATTAATATGCTTGATGCTATTAATTATGCTTTTTCTAGTGAAACTTCTAAAAATAACTTTAAAAATAGTATTAACGGACTTAGAACAAATGAGTTAAATGAAAATTCGAATTTAGAATTTAATAAAGGTGTAGAAACTACTAATTTTGTTACAAATAGTAAACAACAAATAGATACGGCCAAAGAAGCTTTAAATAGTTTAAATAAGAATTCGTATAAAGAAAGTGGTGCTTGAATTGATCAAAATCAAACACCAATTGAGTTTGTTCAAACAAGAATTCAAAAAATTAATGGATTAGATGGAATTTCTGCTAAAACTAAAGAAGCCCTTATTAATAAACTTTTAAGATCAAATAGTAGACAAGAAGCTGATGATTTAATGAAAGCTATTGAAAATGCAAAAAATCTTAAAAATCAATTACAAGAGCTTTATACAAAATACACTCCTGTAACAACTCAACAAAAATATGAACCTTTAAGAAAAAATAGCAATCAAAAATATAATGAGTTTAAAACAGAGTATGATCAAGTTAAAACATTAATAGATCAATTTAATACAAAATACAACTCAAATACAGTTAACGATAGTGAATTAACAACTGCAAAAGTTAATGAGTTAGTTACTAGTTTAAATAATCATTTAGCAGAAAATAGCAATCTTACTAGCAAATACAAAGCACTTAATCAAGATTATGAAGATGCCAAAAGTACCATTGATTCTTTATCTCATTTAAGTACTCAAGACAAAAATGCTGAAAAAGCAAAAATTAGTAATTTACAAAATCAAGATAAATACAAACAATTAGAAAATTTTGACGAAAGACAAAGAGAAATTGCTAAAGTTGTTTCGCGTGCTGAAGTTTTAGATGCAATTAATAATCTTGGTAATAAAATTAGTGAGACAAATAAGAAATATAATTCTTCAACAAAATCTCAAGATGGTACTTATTCTGTAAAGACTGAATTAATTAGTTACTATGATGCTGAGGCTAATAAAAAGACAACAAAAAATGATATTGAATCTCTAAAAAATCGTTTTAAATCGATTTTAGAACCTACATTTAAAAATATTTATCAAAATATTCTTGATGCACATTCTGCAAAAGAAATTAACCAAGCTCAAAAAGATCAACTTATATGAGAATTATTACAAGCATTTAAAGATGATCTTGTTGCTAATCGAAATTCATTTAGTAAAGAATCTGATTTTAATAATAAATTAAACAGTATTAAAACTAAAAATGATGAGCTTAAAAGAAGTTTTGGACAATATGCAAATACCCCTACACATGATAATTTTGTCTTTAATAAGATTAAATATCAAAAAGCTTCTAGTGAATTAAAAACCGCCTTTGATAATGCGGTTGTAGAAGCTTCTAAAGTTTCGGAAGTAGCAATAGAAACACCAAATGATACAAACAAAATCCCACAAAATGTTTATCAGCAAAACTCTAGTTCAACAAACTATTCCGAAAAATATTATGATGCAAATGATATTGAAGCACTTAATGCTAAATTAGTTAAAGCATACAATGATTTAAATGGTGAAGAACTTCAAAGACAGGAAGAGCAACGCATTAGTAATTTAGCTACAAGCCTAAATTTTGATTACGCTAATAAATCAAACAAAATTCCTTATCAAGAATCTGATTTAAGTAAAAATGAACTGACCTTACCTGAGGGTTGAGTTAAATCTGATAATGGGCAAAATTGAACTAATGCAAATCAACAAGCCAAAATTACAAATATTAATTTTGGAAAACCAGATCCAGTAACTGGAATTGTTCCTATAACATATGAAGTGCATTCAACAAAGGATAACTTTACTGAAGTAAAAGCAAATAGTCCACAAGGCAAAAATATTGAAGGATTTGATACAGAAACAAAGCGTTTAGATCGAATTGTAGCCGATGAAAATCAACTTCCTAATTTAGATGATCTTTTTACAGAAGAAGAGAAAAAGAAACTTTCTTCAACAATTTCTGAACAAGAACTAAAAAATAGAATTAATGCAAAATTAAGAGAAAAAAATCTTGATGCTCAAGTTAATGATTTAAGTTTGAATATTAATGAGGCAAATGGTACTATTGAAAATGTATCTTATAAATTAGAATCAACAAAAGTAACAACTCCAAAAGTTGTTTCTAATAATAAAACAGCAGCGAAAACAGTAACTGGATTTAATACCAGAGATCTTGAACAAGCTAGAATAAATAGTATTTCAAGTGCGATCCAGTGAGAATATAATGATAAAGCTTCGGTTATTCCTTATCGTAAGTCAAATTTAGAAACTAACAATTCTCATCTAATACTTCATAATTCACTTTCTAGACAAGGATGAACAACTAACGATAATGGTATAACTTGAGTATCTAGTTCTCAAGAGGCTAAAATTACTAATATTAGTTTTTCAGAGGCAAGCGCAGTAACAGGAACAGTTAAAGTTCTTTTTAGTGTTCAAAGTACTCGTGATGGATTTAGCTCTATTAGCAAATCAAGCGAAAATGTAATTAGTGGTTTTAAAACTGAACAAGAGAGATTAAATGGCTTAATTTCAAATGCACAAAATATCGCTAATTTAGAATCTTTATTTGATAACAAGTCAGATATTAGTGCTCAAAGTGCATCTTTAACATTGGAACAAAAACTTAATGAAAAATTTAGTGGAAATAAGGCAAAAGTAAAAGATATCCATTACCAAGTTGATAATGCAAGTGGACAAATTAATCAAATTACTTATAAATTACAATCAACAATTACTGATTCAGATGTTTCTCTTCAAAACGAAACTAGTGAGAATGCCACAAGCGCTGGGCAAATTACAGGGTTTAAAACAGAAACTCAAGTTCGTAATGAATTAAAAGCACAAGTTGTTAATTTAGATTACAACGGTAAAGCATCAATCATTCCTTACTCAGACAGCGAGTTATCTCTTGAAAATATTTTAGTAACTGAAGGATGAACTAAGGTTCCAAATCAAACTAATACATATCAAAAAGATCATGCAAAATTAACTTTAACTTCAATTCAAAACAAAAACCCAATTGATGGATCAATTGATGTTGCTTATACATTAACTTCAACAAGAGAAAATTTCACAAATATATCAGAGCAATTTACTAAAAAAATCACTGGTTTTGATACTGAACAAAATCGTTTAGACAAGAAAATGGATTCTTTAGATAGTAGTCAAACAATTGCTAATTTACTTACACAAGAAGAAAAATCAAAAGCTCCTTCAGAAATTACAAAAGAGCAAATTGCTCAAAAACTAACTGAGAAAGTTTCTTCTGAATCAATGAAAGTTCTTCCTGAGGATGTTGAATTAACGCCAAACAATTCAAATGGAACGTTAAATGTTAAATATAAACTTTCATCAACAAAAGTAAACCAAGCAAATAATATCCCTGTTAAATCTTCAAAACAAAATGCAGCAAGTGAACAAACTATTTCTAATTTCTGAACAACAGAAAATGAAACTCATAGATTAGAAGAATTAGCAAATCAACTTAGTTTTGATTTTTTAGGAAAAGGTCAAATTATCCCTTATAAAAAAGATCAAGAAAATCTTAATGTTAATAATTTAACTATTGCAGGTTTTGAAAAGCACATTGATGAAGCTTCACAAAAACCTTATTGAGTAAGCACTCAAAATAACGCTAAAATTACGGATATGACTGTTGATTCAGTTGATCCTCAAACTGGAGCAATTAAGTTAAAATACACTATTTCTTCTACTAAAGAAAATTATTCAAATGCTTCTAAAGAAATCCCTGCTTCTGAGCATACTACAATTTCAGGTTTTGATACCGAAGTTAATCGTTTAAACAAAATTCTTGATAATATTTCTAATTTAAATAATTTAACCCTTGCTAACAGATCGAAATTATTTAGCGATGAAGAGCTTGATCAAAAAGCATCAGCTAATAAAGATCATTTAATTGAAAAATTAAATAAATGATTAAGTGATCATGGACATAATGCTGAAATTGACACTGATAGTTTTACATCTGTTGCAAATGATGAAAATGGAAGTTTAGATAATATAGGATTTAAACTTAAATCAAAAATTGAAGGAGCAACAAATGTTGTTTCTTCAAAAGAAAAACAAAACTTACAAATTAACGGATTTAATACAGCAACCAAGGAACAAAACCGTATTTATGAACTTGCTAATGGAATTTCTTGAGATTACCAAGGAAAACAAGACCATGTTTACTATAGTACAAGCGAATTGCAAAAAAACTCACTTGATCAAAAACTTAATGAACAAGGATGAATTAAGCAATCTGATGGAACTTACCAAAAAGCAAGTGAGAAAGCGACTTTAAAAATCCTAGATTTTGTAAGTACAGATCCAAAAACCGGAAATACAAAACTTAGTTTTGAGGTTTCTACAACAAAATTAGGTTTTTCAGATATTAAAAAATCACAAGAAGCTACTATTGATGGATTTAAAACAGAGCAACAAAGACTTAATGGTGTTCTTGATCAATTACCTTTCTTACAAACTCTTTTCAATGGTAAGATTGATAGATCAAAGAAAATTTTTGATGAACAAAATAATGTAACACAAGAATTTCAAAATGAAATTAAGAAAATTGTCAATGATTGGTTAAAGGATCACGGTAAAACTCACGAAAATTCTTACGCAGAAATTGATAATTTAAATGTAGGTAAATTTAACCAAGATACTGGGGAAATTCCAACAATTACCTTTAATCTTAAATCTACTAAAGAAAACTTAATTGATGTACATTCTAAAGATAGAACCGAGCAAAACATTAATGGTTTTAAAACAATTAAAGAAGAACAACAAAGATTAACTCAGCTTGCTCGATCATTAACAATTGATTATCAAACAAATCTTAAAATGCAAAAAGTTCGTTATTCTGCTGATGAATTTAATATTTCAGAACTTAAGCTACCTGATGGTTGAAAACAAGGTCCAAATCCAGGTGAGTGATATAATGAAGGTCAAAACGGAGTTTTAACAAATATCAGATTTAGCGACGTAAATGCTCAAGATGGTACAGTTAAAATTAGTTATGATATTAAAACTCATCAAGGAGATTTCGCTAATACAACTCAAACTAATCCAGTTCCTAATACAATGATTAGCGATTTTGCTACAGAAGCAAATCGTTTAGATTGAATTTTAACTAAGGACCCAAGAAGTAATGGTATTAATGTGCCAAAAATTGATTATGAGGCAAATAGTACAAATACCGTTTTAAATTCAGAAGATAAAAAACACACGGTTGATTGAATTAATTCAAAAGAAGATCAAGATAATCAAAATGCACCTACAAGATTGCTTCAAAAAATTCAACAATGATTTGATAACCAAAATGGAGCTGATGTTAAGGTAGTTAATCTTGAAGCGCAATATGATAATGAAAATGGAACAATTCAAAACATTAAATATAAATTAGAATCAACAAAAACAAATTTAGTTCCAACACAAACGCAACCAAAAATTACTTCTACAAATTACAGTACTTCGCAAAATGCAACTGGTTTTGTAACTGCAAGTCAAGTTAATAAAGAACTTAGTGATGCTTTAGAGAATGTAAAAAATATTCTTGATTATAGTAATAAAGGTTCTACTCCTTATACTGATAATTCAACGCTAGATGAAGCAAACTTATATCAAAGTTTAACATCTAATGGTTGAACAAAAGAAGAAGATTCTTCTGGAAAAATTACATTTGTTAAAGATCATACAAGACTTGAATTTGTTAATCCAAGTGGCTCAAATAAACCTTTTAGTAATTCAAATCCTATTGGAGAACCAAGTACAAATCCAGCTGATAATTCATCTTCAACAAATGTTGGCTTCAAAATTACTTCTGAATGGCCAGATTTTAAAGACCAAGATGATTTTGTAAAAAATGACAATAAAAAATTAACTGGATTTGTAACTGAAAAACAACGTTTAAATGAGTTGTTAAAACAATTAATCCGTGGTGATACAATTAATGACTTAATTGATAATAAATCAGATAAATTAGTTAAAGATATTACAGAGCAAATGATTGTAGAGGCTTTAAATCAAGAATTAGCTAAATTAAATAATGGACATCCTGATGCAAGCATTAAAGCAGAAAATATTACTCTGACAAAAAATTCTAAAGACGGAACTATTGATGTACAGTTTAAACTTTCTTCAACGGTAAATGGGTTAACCCAAGATTCAGATAATAACAACCAATTAAAAGCAAAAAACCCACAAATTACCAATAATAATCAAATTAGTGGATTTAAAACTAATTACACACATGTTATTGAACAATTTAAAACTCACGGATTTAAAGATGCTGCAAGTGTTGTCTTTAAAGATGATTCGGTAAAAGCAACAATAACAGCTAACCAAGAGCAAACCCAAGATCCAAATCAATATACTTTAAATATTAAAGATTCAATTAAAGATGCTCATTCAGAAATTTCAGCTAATTGAGTAGTTATTACTCCTGAAAGTATTGAAGGTCATTTATATTCACAATACCAACAATACTTACCAAAAGTTGTTGCTCATGATGAAATTAATGGTCGAACAATTGTTGCTTATTATTTAATTGATAAAGACGAAGATCACGCTAATGGTGATAATTTATTACCAGTATCGCAAAAATTCTATGCAACAGTGAGTGATTTCCAAACAGAGCACCAAAGACTTGAAAGTCTTAAAAATCTTGTTAAAGATAGCATTCATAATGTTAAAACTTCAGAGCAAAGAAGACCATATCTTCCTACAGATACAACAAATATACCTAATAGCGATATTGGTTTCCAAGATACTCAAGAAACATTAAATAAAACACCAAATTATGTTCAACCACAAATGAAAGAGTATATTAGAGATAATACACATGGAACTATTACAGTTACGCATACTTACCAAACAAATAAAGAAAATAGCATGTTATATGGCATTAAAGATGCTGAATTATCTAATACTCAAGATAAAAGTAGCATGCTTTCTCAATTAGGTTTCGAAAACCTAAGTGATGAACAAATTAATGCTAAAAAACAAAGTGATCTTGTTATAATTGATACTACAAAAGTGGTATTTGACAATTACAAAACATATTTAGAAGTGCTAACAGAAAAAGTTAATGAAATAAAAAATATATTAAACTTGCCAAATGATACTCTTGAAGCAGCTCGAACAAATAATAATTATTGATCACAAGATGAAAAAGCAAACTACATCAAGCAATTAGAAGAACAAATTCAACAATTTAAAGACAACACTGCAAATCAAGAAAACACAATTGAGCAAAATGATCAATTCTACCACCAAGCAGATCAAGCAATTGATGCTATTCAGTTAGATTTAAATAACGTTAATACTCAAAAGAAAGAAGCTTTTGAAAGTATTGATAATTTAAATTACTTAAATGACAAACAAAAACAAGAACGTCAAAAAGAAATTCTTCATTCTAACCAAAAAGAAGTTCCAAATTCAACCAATGCATCAACTCAGTCAATTGTAGACAAGGCCATCATTTTAAATAATGCAATGGATCAATTACATAGAATTGTCGATGCTGATTCTATTTTAAAAAGAAATAGAAATTACAATAAAATTCCAAATTCAGTTAGAGAACTTTACGAAAATTTAATTAATAACGCTAAGGATCTTGAAGCAAATAAATCTTCAGTTAATGGAATTGAACATTATGCTTGAAATAAAGCGACAAATAGTCCAAATTCTCAAGATAATGTTTCTCTTCCTCAAGCTTCTGAAGATGATACACATGCTGATTGAAGTGCGGATCAAGTTAAAGGGTTAACCCAGTTGCTTAATGATGTAAAAAATGAAATTTTGAAAAATCTTAATAAATTAGATTATGTTAAACAACAAATCGATGAGATGTCATATCTTTCTGATGAAGAAAAAGAAGCTTTAAAAGCTCGCGCTGATAATCCAGATAAAACTTCAAATAATGAAATTAATGATTATAATAATGTGCTTAATAAAGCAGAAGAAATCAATAAGAAAAAAGAAGACTTATACAATGAAGTAAGTGCAAATCCAGCTATGGATCATACTTATGAATATTTAAATAATTCACAAAAAGATCAAGTTAGAACTGATATTGTCAAATCAATCCTTGAAGATGATTCGCCAGATTCAATTACTCAAGAGGCTCAAAGCAAAATTCAAGAAGGTCAACAAGTTGAAAACTACTTAGAAGTTGAACAACGTGCTACAGATCTTAATAATTCAATGAAAGAGCTGTATGAACATTTAAATGAAGATCAATCAATTAAAAATGATCTTTCAAAATATGGTGATGCTACTGAGGGAACCAAATCTATTTATGATGAGTTAATTGATATTGCAAATAAAATAAAAGAAAATCAATATGATCAAGATTCAATTAATATTCCTGGATGAAATTCAGGAGTGCAAAAACCATCGGATAATAATTGAAATAAAGAACAAATTGATCAGTTAAATAATTTAATAGATCAAACACTTGAAAAATTAAAATCTGAATCAAGTTTCAAAAATAATCCATATCTTTCAAAAGAAGAGCAAGATCAGCTTTATGAAAATGTTAAAAATGCTACTTCAATTGAAGAGATTCAAAAGCAAGTTGAAATTGCTAATCGTATTAAAGAAACTAAAAAAGATTTAATTAACAATCTTGATCAAAATTATCCTCATTTAAATCAAGATCAAAAAGATGCTATTACTCAAGAAATTATTAATTCAATTATTCCAAACACCCCAATTTATCAAGGTATTAAAGATTCAAAACCTGAATTAGAAACACCACAACAAGTAACTGATCGGGCTCATGATCTTGATCAATCAATGGAAAGCAACCAACAACTTGTTGCAGATCAGCAACAAATTCATAGTGAAGCTAAATACAAAAATGCACCGAAAAAATTCAAAGATCTTTATGATCAAGCAATTAATGCTTCTAAAGCTCTTCAAAAAAATAGAAGTGACATTGCTTCAACTAACAATAATATTGAAGATCTTTGAGATTCTAGCGTAACTAAACCTGAAAATTCAAATGCACAAGCAAATGATCATAAAGCAAATTGAACCAAAGCACAAGTAGATCAAATTAATACAATTATTAATGATTTACTTGAACAAATGGAACAATTTAAAGGTCAAATAAGCGGACTTCAAGATAAAATTGATGAGCTAGAATATTTATCAAAAGAAGAAAAAGATAAGTTTAAAAATCAACTAGAAAATACCGAAAATCCAGAAGATGCCGATAAAATTTGAGAGCAAGCTCAAAAAGATAATCAAGCTAAAAAAGATGTTGTGAATTCAATTTTAGAAAACCAAGATCTTAATAAAGATCAAAAAGAACACTTTAAAGATCAAATTACAAAAACTCCACTTCATGATGATGAACTTTCTGAAAATCAATCATCAATTACTGACTTGCAAGATCAAGCAAAAGATCTTAATGATAAAATGAATGAGTTAAAAGAAATTATCGATACTACTTCACAACTTACCAAAGAATCAGCCTTTGAAGAAAATGCTTCAAAAGAAGCTCA
The DNA here is from genome assembly GCF_000701485.1 of Mycoplasmopsis sturni DSM 22021. GTDB lineage: Bacteria > Bacillota_I > Bacilli_A > Mycoplasmatales > Metamycoplasmataceae > Mycoplasmopsis > Mycoplasmopsis sturni. The sequence goes on along the minus strand of NZ_KL370785.1, from coordinate 48,131 downwards.
AAATGCTTTTGAAAAAGCAATTCAAGATGGGCTTGATACAATCAATGGTAAAGCAATCAATGATAATACGGATGCAAACCTTAATAAAGATCAAATTCAAGACTTAATTGATAAAATCAAGTCAGAACACGACCGTGTAATTGATGATATTATTGATAATTTAGATGGACTTATTGAATCTGAAAAACCACAAATTAAAGAAGATATTCATAATCAAGTTAGTGAAAAAGATATTTTAACTGAACTTGCTAAAGCCAAAGATATTTCAGATTCAGTTAACGAACTTATTGATAAAGCGAACCAATACTTTAATAGCAATAATCCAAAATTAATTGATGATATTAACGATTTAGCTAAACATCTTGATGATTTAGAAGTTAAAACCAAGGACTTTATTCAAACCAAAGATGCTATTGGACAATATCATGATCTAGTTAGTGCTCTTGAACAATATCGAAATTCTTCAATTGAAGATCCTAATTACCAAGAAATTAAAGAAAAATTAGAGAAAAAAATCAAAGACATTAAGTTTTTAAATCCTTCTCAATATCCAAAACTTAATGACTTAATTAACCAAATTAATTCTTCGCTTAAAAAATACCAAGCTCAAGGTGAAGATGAAATGGCTTTAGTTGAAGCTTTAAGAGCAGCCCAAAAAGAACACTTTAATAAATTTATTGATGATCTTAATAAGCGTGGCGATTTTAATAAGTACAATGATTTTGCAAAAACATTAAATGAAATTCAATACTTTGGAAAAATTTTAGCAGGACGTGCTGATGATAATCAATTATTGCAAAGTATTTGGAGTGAACTCTCAAAACTTAAATTTGATAATATTTCAAATGTTTTAGAAAGTGCTTTAATGAAAAACTTTAACGAACTTAGAATTGCATATGAAAATATGGGATTTTTATGATGAATCTTTTTAGCTACTAATTCATCTTTAGTTTTAGCGATTATTATTGCGCTTGCTAAAAGGAAAAATAAAAAATAAAAGATAAAAAATACACCAAATAAGGTGTATTTTTATTATTTATTTAAAATAATTTATTTTTTTCTAAATTTTGTTACAAAATAAGATACTTTATTTCTTTTTGTGTAGAATTGAAGTGTTAATGAAACAATATAATATTTTTAAAAATATAACGAGGATTTTATGAAAAAGAATAAAAAAATTTTGTTACTTTTAAGTTCTTCTACACTAACTACAACAGGAATGGCTTTTGTAGCTATTTCGGGAACACCAAGCGAGGAAGTTAAAGAAGATAATCCAAGAGATAAGTGATGATTTTCTAGATATAAAGAAAATGAATACTTAAATATTTGAAAAAATAAAAAACAAGAAAATTCTAATAATCTACCTATAAATGATTTTAAAACTTTTAAGGATGTTGTTAAAGAACAAAGAATTTGATTTAATGGAAAAACTTTTTCTAGTTATCGAGGTATTACTCAGACAAACTCAGATTTTGAACTTGATTTGGACAGTAAAGTAAAAAATTGAGTTAATGTTCAAGAAGTGAATTTAGACGGGAATTCTCCTGTTACTAATCATTCTGCAAATATCGAAAGATTAAACAAGATTTATCGAGACAATGATAGCGAGCAAGATAAAACAAGAAGATGAAAAATTACTTTTAATAACTATTATCTTCCCAAAGATTTATCAACAAGAAAAGGAGGTGGTAATTCTAATGCAGATATTTATGCTATTGGTAGACCTAACCTTAAATTTGGATTCTTTTTATCAAGTGATTTAAAGATTAAACCTAATTCATTAAAAATTTCAATTATTTACCGGAAAAAAGAATTAAGCCAAAATTATTCGGATTCTACATTAGTGAAACAACCAGATGGTGAATTTATTAATGGAAGAATTTATAATTTTTTGGAAGACAAAAAAGAACTTCCGATTATATCTGATAATTCGATATCAAGACCTAATGATGGAAATATTAATACTTATAAAAATTTAAATAAAAATAATACTTTTAAAGTTTACAATGAAGTTCTGAAATTAAATAGTAATAATATAGATCAAATGTCTCTGCAAGGTAATTTAGAAAATTTTACTAATACAAATTATAATGTTTACGGGGATGATGATAATAATAACTCAAATTATTTCAAACTAGTTAATTGAAGATATTATGGAGCTAACTTAGAAAATAAAACATATTTTAAAGAAACTATAAAAAATATTTTTTTAGGTGATAAATGAAATCAAGATGGATATGGTTCAGGAGGAGGTCGTTCTCTTTCTGCTATAAGGACTTTCAAAAATACAGAATTAGATTTTTATAGACAAACTTTATTAAATCAAAGTCTAGATAATGCTGGAGCATTTTTTCAAGGAGAAATAAGTTTTTGAAAAAGAGGCTCAACTAAGAATTTTTGAGATGCTGAATATGTACCAACTATTGTTGTTGATTTTGAAACCGAAAATAATAGTGTTTTTTTAGATAATTGACTTCCTCTAGTTGATAATAATGATTCGGGAGTTTTTGCAGCAGCGGCATTAGAGCATGGTTATGGTTATGATGATCAAAATATTTATAAGTCAACGGTGGGTACTGATGCATTATTTTACACAAGAGATAGTAATAGAGTTTTTTCGTTTGATGTAACAGAGAATGTTTATTCAGAAAAGGATGCTTTTGCTAATTTTAGGTATTTGCCAAAGGGCTTAGGATATAGAATTAAATTTGGAGATAAAACTATTGCAGAAATTCCTGCAGAAGCAATTGATAAAGCAAAAGTTTATGATTTTACAAATGAATCTATCTCAAATAAAAAACTAAAAATTAAGTATACAGCCGTAACTAACTTTAGTTCCTGAGTTAACGAAAATGAAACTAGTTTACATTTATCAAAAACTAGTGATTTAAATGACTGAAAGAATTATAAAGTTGAAATTATTGAACCTAATAATTGAAAATTAAAAGATTTTTTTGATTATGATATTTTAAAAAATTATAAAGATTATAAAGTTAGAGATAAAAATGAATCAACAATAAATAAAGCATCAGGAACTTATATTGAAAATATATCTGAATTATTTAATACTCAATTTACATTTAGCACAATCTCTGATTTAAAATGAAGCAAAGCCGGAAGTAAAAAATTAGAAACAATCAAAGAACTCCCATTTAATGTTAACCCAAGTTCTAATCAATCAGGTGATACTTATCAAAATTTAAATTATGGCATTAATGATATGCTAAATGAGCAACAAAAAAATGCAATTAGAGACGCCGTTGGTAATGATTGGAACAAAGAACACTTCTATTCTGGGACCTTACAAAGTCCACAAAGAGTTGAGTTTTGAGATAAAAAAGTTAGAGATATTAGGCAAACTATTCATGATATTAAAACAATTAAATTAGAAATAGAAGATGCTAAAAAAATTGTTGAAGGGAAATTTGATAAATCAAAATTTACTAAAGAAACCTTAGAAGAAGCAAGAAAATCTGTGAATAAAACACAAGATCAAATTAATATGATTCGAGCAGTTAATTATGCTTTTTCTAGTGAACATTCTAAAAATACTTTTAAAAATAGTGTTAACGGATTAAAGACTAATGATTTAAACGAAAATTCTAACTTAAATTTTAATGATAAAGGTGTAGAGACATCTAGTTTTGTATCTTCAACAAAAACAAAAATCGATCATATTAAAAATACTTTAAATAGCTTAGAAAACCAATCCTACAAAGAAAATAATGCTTTAATTAATAACGAAGAAAATGCCCTTGAATTTATTGAATCAAGAATTTCCCGGATTAATAATTTAAACGGAATTTCAACAATAACAAAAGAAGCCATTATTAATAAAATAATAAAATTAGATAATAGAAATGATGTTGATGTCTTAATTCAATCTATTGAAAATGTTAAAAATGCTAGCATTCAATTAAAACATATCTATGATAAATATGATGCTGTCGTAAAAGAACCTAAATATGAATCTTTAAGAAAAGATAATAACCAAAAATATACAGAATTTAAACAAAAACACGATCAAATTAGCAATCTTTTAGATGAATTTCAACAAAATTATGATTCTAATAGCGTTCAATATGATAAATTAATTCTCAATGAAATTAATAAATTATTGAATAATTTAAATTCTCACTTATTAAATAATAATGATCTTGAGCAAAGTTATAAGCTATTTAATCAAGATTTTGAAGATGCTAAAAAAACTATTGATAATTTAGCTAACTTAAGCAATCACGAAAAAAATGCCAAAAAAGCAAAAATTAATAATTTACAAAGACAAGATGAATATAGACAATTAGAAAATTTTGATCAAAGACAAACAGAAATTGCTAAAGTTATTTTTGGTGCTGAAGTTTTAGATGTAATTAATAGCATAGGAAATAATATCGATAATTCAAATAACAAATATAATTCTTCAAAAAATAAAGACGGAACTTATAATTTAAAAACTGAGTTATTAAAATATTACGAAGAGAATTTGCAAAACAAAAACATCAAAACTAATATTGAGAGCTTAAAAAATAAGTTTAAAAGAATATTGAACAATGAATTCAAAGATCTTTATCAAAAAATTCTAGGAGCTAATTCTAAAAAAGAAATCAATCAAGCGCAAAAAGATCAACTTATATGAGAACTAGCGGAATTCTTTAAAAAAGATTTTGAAGATAGTCAAAATTCATTTACTAAAATAGCTCAACTAACTAATAAGTTAGATGAAATCAAAAATCAAAACTCTCAACTTAAATCTAATTTTGAAAAATATGCCAAAAATACATCAGATTTAAAATTTGTTTTTAATAAGGCAAAATATACGCAAGCGTCTACTAATTTAAAAGAAAGTTTTGATAATGTAGTTATAAAAGTTTCAAAAGTACTTGAGATAGCGGTCCAAAAACCTGACAACCTAAACAAAATACCTCAATCAATTTATAATAGAAATTCTAATTCAACAGATTATTTTGAAAAATATTATGATTCTAATGATGTAGCAAATCTTAATAATGAGTTGATAAGTGCTTATAATTCACTCAATGGTAATTTATTAAGAGATAAATTAATTGAAGATATTAGTAATGTTAAAAATCAAAATCTTTTTAATCTTTTAACACAAAAAGATATTAGTGATTATATTTCTAATATTTCAAATAATGATAATTTTTTAAACGAAAATAATTTTGAAAATACTAAAATTGATCAGTACTATAGGCAAGTTTTTGATGAATTGCTTAAAAATAAATTTGAAAAACAAGTTAATGATAATGATAATTTATCACCTAGTGATAAAGAATTTCTAAAAGAAAAATTCAACAGAGACCTAAACTTAAAATTGACTAATTTAAATAATGCGATATCAGCAGTTAGTGAGTTCAAAAGTATCAACAATTATTATACTGCAATTTTAAATGATCTTAAAAATTCTTTAAAATATCAAGATCTTTCTGAAGAACAAAAAACATCACTAATAAATTCTATTAAAAATATTAACTCAAAAACTAGTGCTGATGCAATGCCGTCATTTAACAAATTAAATGAATTTAAAAATAATAATATAAATAAGTTAGTTAATTTAGTTAAATCAATTAAAAAACTTGTAAAAAATGTTTTGAGAGAAACAAAATTTAATCAAATAGATCAAAAAGAGATTTTTTCAAAAGCTGATGATAATCTTAAACATAATTTGACAGAAGCTTTTTATTCTCTCAATTCACCTGCATTTTCTAAAAATATTGATGTTAATTCATTAAAAAATGATTATGATAAATTAAATAGTGCTTTCAATGATTTGAATGGGCTTAATAATAAATTAAAAGAAGAAGTATTAAAAATTGATAGAAAAATAAAAGATTTATTTTCAGAAAATGAATGAAAAATAATTTCAGAAAACCCTATTCAAATAATTAAAAATGATAATGAATATCAAAAACAATACAATTTATTGTTCGCAAAATTGAAAACTGAAGTTGATAAAAAATTAAAAGCTAAACCAAATTTAAATAAATCACAAAAAAATGGTATATCAAGAGATTTAAGTAATATTAATTTTGATAATTTTAATGACATAATTAGTGTTATTGAAGAAAAAAATCAACTTAGTGAAGAAATGGCGAACTTAAAAGAAGTAATTAATTTAGCCAAAGAAACCAAAAATATCTTTAATATCCGTTGAAATGATCTTGCAAATAGTGATAAAACTATTTTTGAATCAGAACTAGCTAATGCCAAAGCCTATAATCCTGAATTGAATTTTCAAAATGGAATTAATGGTAATATCACTGTAATAAGGAACCAAATTCAAAAATTACAAGAAGCAATTAGTAAATTAAAAAATGCTGATTTAAAAGCGCAAATTAAAGAAAAATTAAACTTAATTGACTTTAGTTCATCCATTCAGTTAAAAGAATTTAAAAATAATACTCTTGAATATATTAATCAAAAACATAGTGCTCAAGAATTAAATGATAAATTAGCAGAAATACAAAGAGAAATAAATAAAGATGAACTTCAAAATATTTTAAATGAAGCTCTTGAAATTAGTTCTCCTAATTCAAAGCTTTCAAATGCTATTCAAAATGCAACTAATGCATTAACTAATTTACAGTTTAAATCTCAAGCGGATTTTAATGATTTTAAAGACCTAATTAATGAAGCTATAAAATTTGATCAATTAGAAAAATATATTAAAGAGGCAGCGAGGACAAGAGAAAAAAGTAATAAATTAATAGAAGCAATTAAAAAGTCCCAAGAAGCTATCGAGTCAAATAATATATTTGAAATACAAAAATCAATACAAAAATTAGAAGATATCTTTAAAAAAGAAGACCTTAATAAAGAACTTGATAAAGCAAAGCAAATTGCTAATAAAAATAAATTTGAAACATTAGAAAAAGCCATTAAAAGTGCCGATAAAATTTCTTTAAAACCAAATGCTACCACAGAAGAGATTAAACTAGCTAAAGATAAACTTTTACAAGAAATTAATCAAGCCCAAGATCTTAGTGAATCCAAAAAAGAGTTAGAATTTAAATTACAAAATAATGATGATTTAAAAAATTCGAAAAACGAAAATATCCAAAATCTTTATAATAACTCAAAAACAATACTTGATAATGCAAATTCCACAAAAGAGGAAATTCAAGCTGGGATTCAAAAAATAGAAGGTGCCAGAAAAATTGATCAGCTTATAAAAATAATTTCAGAGGTAGAAAGTATTCAAAATATGAGCTCTACACTTAGTAAGGTCATTCAAGATGTCAAAAGTTCAATTAACTTTAATGATACCAACCAAGTTGAAAAAATAATTAATAATTTAGTTGATTTAAAAAGGAAAGAATCACTTAATAAAGAACTAGATAAAAGTAATGGAATAAATCAAGCAAATCAAAGTGATAAATTAAAAAATGCTATTAAAGAGGCTAAAGAAGTTATTAAAAACCCAGATGTAACTTTAGAACAAGTTAAAAACACTAAGAACAAACTTTATCTTGAAAGAAACAAAAATAATGAACTTTATAAAATTAAAGAAGAACTTCATAATGAATTAATTAAAAATAGCAATTTCTCAACATTGAATAATAAAAAAATTCAGGATGCCTATAAAATTGCGCAAGAGGTATTTAATAATTCTAATGTTTCTAAACAAGAAGTTCAACAAGCTATTAAAAACTTAGAAAATGCTAAAAAAATAAATCAACTTGAAAAAGAAATTAATCAAGCCAAAAATACCTATAATCCTAGCACCAAATTTATTATGATAATTAATCAAACTAAAGATCTTCTAAATTCTAAAGATCTTTCTCAATTAGAGCAAGCTATTGCTAATTTGAATAATGCACAAGCTAAGGAAGAGTTAAATAAAGAACTTGATAAGGTAAATAATTTTAGCGAAGAAGAAAAAGGTGACATTCTAAAAGACGCAATAGAAGAAGCCCATAGAGTTTCTAATAATTTAATTTCTTCACAAGAAGAAGTTCATGAGACAATCCGAAAATTAAAATATGCTCAGAAAGTTAATTTACTTGAAAAATTAATCCAAAAAGCAGAAAAAATAAATAATTTGAGTACAAAACTTACCCAAGAAATAACTAAAGCCAAAGAAGCTTCAATATCAAATAATATAGTTCAAGTAGAGTGGTTTATTGTTTCATTGGATGATGCCATTAAAAAAGAAGCACTTAATAAAGAACTTGAATATGTTAATGAAATTTTTGAATGAAATAAAAGTACTTCATTAAAAGAAGCAATAGAAAATGCTAATCAGATTGTTCAAAAAATAAATGCTACTATAGAAGAAGTCAATCTAGCAAAAGAACAAATCATACAACAAAAAAGCAAAACTAATGAATTAATTAAATTTAAACAAGAACTTAAAAATCAACTTAACAACAATAATGATTTATTTGTTTCAGATAATAAAATAATTCAAGATACATATAAGAAAGCTCAAAATATTGTTAATAACCCAAACATTTCAAAGGAAGAAGTTAAGCAAGCAATTAAGAACCTTGAAGATTTAGAAAATCTTGACCACTTAGACTATATAATTAGTCAAGTTGATAAAAAGAATGATCCTAGCATTAAGTTAAGAGAAGTTGTTGATAATGCTAAAAAAGCATTGGAATCAAATAATTCATTAGTATTTACCCAACTAATTATAAATTTAAATGATTCTCTTAAAAAAGAAGAACTCAATAAAGAACTCGAAAAAGCAAATAATCTTGTTGAAAAAAATAAAAATAATGTTTTAAAAACCTTAATAGAAGAGGCCACAAGAATTAGTCAAAATCCAAATGCTACTTTTTCAGAAATTAAAAATATTGCAGATAAATTAGTAGCTGAAAATAATAAAACACAAGATTTTGATGAAGCCAAAAAAGAATTGGGATCAAAATTAGAGAATTTTCAGGAATTACAAAATTTTGCTAATGTAAATATTCAAAATATTTATAGACAATCACAAGATATCTTTAATAAATCAAATGTTTTAAAAGAAGAGTTTCAACAAGCAACTAAAAACTTAAAAAATGCTAAAAAAGCTTATGAACTTCAACGATCAATTGAAGAAGCAATTGATAAAATCAAAAATCCAAGTGATAAATTAACAGAAGTAATTCTAAAAGCTAAACAAGCAGTTAATTTAAATGATTTAACTAAAATTATACAAGCAAGTGAAGAGTTTTTAGATGCAAGAAATAAAGAACGGCTTAATAAAGAACTTGAAAAAGCAAATAATCTTCCTGAAAAAGATAAAAATAATACTTTAAAAAACTTGATAGAAGTAGCTAAAATAATTAGTCAAAATCCAAATGCGACTTGAGTTCAAATTAAAGAAGTAAAAGATAAGCTTGCTCAAGAAAATAGGAAAATTCAATATAGTAAAAAAACTCAAGATGAAATCAATAAAGAAGAAGCTACTAACTATTTAATTGCAGATTTTATTGAGCAAGCACAAATATATTTAAATCAAAATGATAATAATTTAAAAAGAACTTGAACAAAATTATTTGAAAGCATCGATAAGTTAGACGTTGATAATCATGATTTTAACTATATTAAAGATTCGATTGAGAAATATCACTTATTAGATAAATTATTAAATGAGTATTATTCTTCAAATATAGACGATTCAGTTCATGAGGAAACTAAAAAGAAAATACAAAAAGTGATTAATTCAATTGAATTATTAGAGTCTAATAATTATCCACAATTAGATCAATTGATTCATCAAATTAATTATAAAATTAAAGACTTTAAAAATCGAAGTATAGATGAAATGCGATTAATTGATGGATTATTAAAATTAAATCAAGAAGAATTTGACAAAAATATTCAGAAACTTCATCAAAATAATCCGAGTTTTAAAATCTATAATAAATTAGGTAATATTTTAAAAGAACTTGGATATTTTAATAAAGAGAATAAAAATAATGAAAATAATCAACTAATCCAAGAGATCCAAAGGAAATTTACCAAAGAAGAATTTGATAATTTACCAAATGTTGTTAAAAGCATATTGGGTAAAAATTTAGTCACAAAAAATTCTTCAAATAATAAATTGCATCTTTTATGATTAATTACTCTACCAATAGGTTTAGGAATAATTATTTTAATTTCTGTTGTGTTATTTAAAAAGTATAAAAAATAATTAGTACACTTAATGGTTTAATTGATTTTTTACCTTTTGAAAGACGTGAGCTAAAAAGCTCGCGTTTTTTATTTTCAAAGCAAACTTTTAAATTAAATTAATTTAATTTTACAAGAAGTTGCAGGTAAATAAATTTATTTGATTAAATTAATAAATATGTTTTATTATGAAATCAAAAAACACCAGAAAACCTTCTGGTGTTTTGGTTATTTCTTAGCTTGAAAATCAATCATAATAGGCGCATGGTCGCTTAAACCAATTCTTATCATTCTAAAATCTGTAGGGTTTTTATCATCAGGATTTGTTGATTTTTGATAATCACGAATATAACGCTTTTTCATTTCTTCACGATTTAATAATTGATTATTAAATGCTTTAGCAATATCAATTTTAAAGTATCCATCAGGGTCTTCTTTTTGATCTAAAAAATCCAAATTATCTTCGCTAAAGATTCATTTATCATATCCATTTACATATGGGTATTTTTTAGGATTTCTTTTAAAAGAATCTACTGTAGTAAGTGAAGTTAAAAACTTTTCTTTCTTTGCCTCAGAAGCTGGATAATAGTTATTTAAGTTCCCAATTTCAGCAATGTAATCAAATGAAGAAGCTGCTGAAGCATTAATATTAGTATCTCCACCGAAAATGATATTATTTGAATTTGATATCCCTTTAAAAAACATAAAAGCTTCAGGTAAGTTTATAACTTCTTGCAATTCTTTAGAACCGACGTTATTAATTTTATAAGTTTTTTGAGGAGATTTTAATTCTCCTTTGCTGATGTTGTATTCATTATTTGAAGCTGATGGAGAATCTAAATGACCAAAAAACGTGGTGAAAAATTTTGTTTTAGACTTACTGTTAATAATTTGAAACTCAATTCCAAATAGAGGTCTTACATATTCATCATTCTCGCTAGATAATTTATATACACTATTGCTTTCTTGAAGTTTGTAATTATGTTTGTATGATTCTCCTATGTTTCCGTTTTTAAATTTAGAAGGTTTGACTTTATTTTTATCGTAAATTATTGCAATACTTTCTTTACTTTTAGGATAAATGCTGGAAGTTGCTTCTTTTGGGTCTTGAACAATATAATCAAAGGTATTTGGTTTAATTTTATTCATAGCATCAACAATGAGTTTTACTTTTTTAGTATCTCCATTGTTAATTTCGGTTAATCCCATTACGGTTGCGTTTGAAGAAACTAATATTTGTGCAATTCCAACTACTTTAAAAGAATTAAAGACATGTTTTGACCCGCCAAAATTAAGTACATTTCAATGTAATATTCGATAATGATTTGTTTTAAGTTCATAAGACTTTATTTGTTCATAAACTGTTTTATCATTACTAACATTAGTTTGGCTATTTTTGGCTTTTCTTTGGTATAAGGAATACCCAACCCCCGCTGCAGCACCTAGAACAATTATGGAGCTACCTAATAGTGATATTTTTCATTTCTTGCTTTTTGGTGATTTTTTAGACTTCATAAAAGACTCCTTAATTTTAATTATTTTAGCAAATTAAATAATATGATCTAATGTTTAATTAAAGAACTCAAGACATAATTAGTAATTTATAAACAATTTAAATGCTTTTAAAAAAAGCTTTCGTTGCATTTTTAATTAGATATTTAACTAAATATTTTTTTGTTTATTTTTTATCTTTGTTTTTAAAAAATGATGCTCTTATCATTGTTGTCGCTTTGTAAAAGTTTTTTTATTTTATTTTGGTTTTTTAATCAAAAACTTAAGTTAAGAATATTGAATTTTTTGTGATTTTGAAATTAATAAAAAAATCATTTAATTAGTCAATTTACATATATTTTTAGAACTGTCTTTTTAAGGAAAAAAATTTCAAAAAACAACAAAATTAAAAACCACAAAGATGCTAATTTGTGAGTATTATTTGATTTTTCGCTGAAACTTGTTTTTTTTTTTTTTTTTTTGGGATCGCTCTCAAGTTTTATTTTTAATAAGGTTTTTACTTAATATTAGTTATTTTGGTTTATCCTTCTTAACATTTGTATTTACTTAAATTTTTTTTATAATGAATTTTATAATCAAATAAATTATTTTTTAGAAAAGATATTTTTACATAAGTAAAATAAACAATTTAATCTAAAAACAGGAGAAAATTTATGAATAGGAAGACAAAATTAGCATTAGGAATCTCTACACTAACAGTAGGATCTTTAGTTACTTTTGCTACTTCAACAATGTCTCATGAAGATAGGAATTGAATTGCAGATTTTATTAGAGATCATACCTTTAGTGCTGTAGTGCACGAAAAAAATATTGTTAAACAATATATACCTTACTTAAATAATGGAGAATATATCACTCAATCACAACGTTCAGAATATATAAAATATTCAAGCGAAGGTTCAACTCAAACCGATAATGACAATGTCGATAAGAGTGTTAAAGTTCGGCTAGTTGACGGAGATCTTGAAGATCAAATTCAAACCTGAGAGGTCACTTTTAACGCTCAAGAAACAATTCCGGGTACTTATGAAAGCGATCCATATTTAACTGTTTTTTTATCAAATGATCTTGAAATTATTGATGATACCAATGAAGGTATTAAACTTGATTATTTTGCAGGCCCAGAAAATAACCCATCTGTTAGAAAAATAAATGATCAACCAATTCTTATTAGACCAAATGAAATGGGGTATGGACTTAATTCTGTTACTTTAAATAACATTAATAAAGATCCTAATAAGATCGAATATTTAGATGAACCTTACTTTATGTACTCGCCATCTGTTGGTAATGATTCCTCATATCCAATTAGTACACAAACACAATTAGATGAATATATTGAAAGACAAAGAAATACTATTTTAAATAGAGGTGGTAGAAGTGAAGATGTATCTAAAGCAATCAATATTGGGGGATTGTGAAACACACAAGAAAATCATGAACCAAGATTTGGTCAAGGTGATTTTTGGCCTTACATTGGTTCTGTTTTTAGTTTTCGCTATTTAAACACTCACGAACGAAACAAAATTATTAAATTTACTTTTAAAACCAAGAAAAATTTCACCAGTCCGCAGCGTGCTACAGATCCTTCGCACCCAGCAGAAGGTAATCGTCTAAAGACCTTTATTAATGAACCTTTCTTTTTAGATGAAGGGCAAACATTTGTTGGTGGAGCTTTTGGTAACGGATGAGAAAATGATCCCAGTCGTGTGTCCATGTTCACAAAAGCAAGAACCAATAATACTAAATATAAAATTATTATTGATGAGTCTATTACTAATAATTCAACTGATAATAAGCAAATTGCTTTACCTGATGTTAATTATGCAATTGTAGCCCCTAATGAAAAAAGAATTAATTGAAATTCAGGAAGATCTAATGTAGCTTTAGATTCTAGGACGAATAACCAAAATCCTAATCGTTTAGTAATGTACGAATTTAATCAAAGCACAGATTTTCTTAGATATATTAACGATTTAAAATTAGAAGCATCTTTCCCTGATGCTGAAAATGTAAATAGATGAAAAATTAAAATTGATAGTAATTCATACAAATTAGACAGCATTAATAAAATTTTATACTTCAAAATTAACTATGAAAAAATACCTTATGTTTTATCTGATTTATATTTAGATGCCTTTAGAGATTATTCTAATCGTTTTTTAAATGATATTCAGTCTAATTGAGCACCGTTAAATGATTTATCAAAAGAAGATCGTGACATTGTTTTGCAACAAAAAAATGCACTTTCTAAATTAATTTATGGATTATATGAAGTTTATTCAAGCAAAGAATTTGAAAATATTCGTAAATTTGATCCAAATATTAACGATAAAGCAAAAGCCAGAGCAGCCATTCTTTATTGATTTATCTTAAGAAATTTTTTAGTTCCATTTAGACAAGATAACTATATTAACATAGTGACAAATGATTTTTTAATGGGATTATATAAAGCCAATAAAATGTTCCAAGAGCTTAATGATGGTATAGTTAGCACCTTTAATGAAGATATTCAAAATTACAATAAATTAGTTGATAAAGATCTTGCTAATACTTTAACTATTAGAGAAATTGATGACTTAAAAGCAAGCATTGAAGGTCATTTTAATACTTATAAAAATAAACTAGAAGAGTATATTGGTTTTGATTCAACGAAGTTAAAGCCAGCTTATGATAAAACCAAACAAAATTTAAGTAAGTATTACAATGATAAATTATTAAAATACGCCGATGTACAAGGTGCTAGCGGAACACCTTCTAATAATGAATTATTTTTAAATGTGCGGAACATTAATTTTATTAACTATAGTAAAGTTACAACTAGCAATAAGCCTGTTAGGGAATTTTCAAATGAAATTTTAAATGATAATGAATTTAAATTAGGCTATGATAAATTTATTAAAAAAATTAATGAGTTATTTTATGAGTATTATGCAAATAACGGACACATGAATAATCTTACTTTATATCCTAATTTAACTTTTAATAGTGAATCTACTAGACAAAGCAATTATATTAATACTGCAAATTTAAACGAAAATATTAATTTTGATAACCAAGGATACACAAAAATTGTTGAGGCTTTTTATAATGCAACCACAAATCATGATGCTATAGGAAACTATAACCAAAGATCAAAAAACTCAAAAGAATTTACTACAGAAATTAAAAATAATTGACAGCAAGCTTTAACTAAGCTTGAAGAACTTAAAAGAACAACGATTATCAAAGAAAAACAAAGAGCAGCTCAACAGAAAACAGTTGACCAAGCAACAATTGATAACTTACCATATTTATCTAAGAGACTCAAAGAACAATACAAAGCAGAGATAGCTAAATATTACGATTTTATTATTGCTCATGGAAGTGCCAATAATCCAAATAAGCTTGCTTCAAGCTTGGTTCATGAAGCGACTCAATTAAGTGGTACTGGAGTTTTAAGTAGTACAAACGGAAGAGAAAAAGGTTTTGCCAAAGATATTATCCAAAAAAGAAAACAGATCACAGAAAAACTTAATACAATTGTCTACGCTTATGCTGATGATCAATTAAAAAGCAACCTCGATCGGGTGCTTGCTGAAGTTTATAACGGACCAAGTGGGCAAAATCAGGCTAATTTTACAAATGGATCAAATGATGGTTCTAGATTTAATGACGCTTCAGGTTATTCTGATTATAAGTTAGACAAAACCTTTACTTTAAGTGAATATCAACAATGAATTAAAAATATGGATGATGCATATGACTATTTAAATGGTCTTGATGTTCAAAATTGATTCACTTATAAATATTTAGAAAATTTACCTTCAGTTGTCAATGGTAATAATCTTGGGCATAGAGGAAACATTCAATTATATACAAGCCACTCATTGCACAATCCAAACACAACAACAGTAGAAATGGCTCAAGCTACTGGTTCAACTAATCGAAGACAAGTGTGACAACAAAGCGGAACACCGCCATTGATGGAGTCTAATGTTATTCCGAATGGTTGATTTTTAAGTTTTATTGGCATTTATGACCAAAATGATGAAGAAGGGACTTTAAAAGTTAAGTATAAAGTTGAATCACCACGTTATATTCAAGATCAAGCCTCAATGACTCAAGAACAAAAAAATAAGTACCAACAGCAACATCCTCTTCAAGTTAGAGAAGCAATTATTAGTGGTTTTTGATCGCAACGTAGAGAACGTGAAAGAATTGCGCAAATGCAAGTTGTTTCGGTATCATATGAAAACCAAGACTTTTTACTTTCATCTAAAGCTAGTGGAGGAATGGATCCTAATAAATTAACTTTTGTTGTAACTGATCCTGCAAATGATCCAAATCGACAATTTACCATTAGATACGATACTAGAACAGGAAAATATACTTCTAATGATCTTAAACTAGAAATTAAAAACATTAATTTTGCACAAATTACTAATGCTAATGATATTAATGGAAGATTAAATGTTACTTATACATTAGCTTCAACACAAAATTTAGCTGCACATAGCGGAGAACACAATACTGATAAATCTCCTGAAACTAAACAGCTAAGCAATACCTTTAAAACAGAAAAAGAACGTTTGGATAAAATTCTTAGCGTAATGCCTTCGATTAACACCTTATTAGATCAAAAAAATGGCACCAATAATCCAAGAACTAAATTAGCTTCAGTTGGAAAAAATGATATTGAAGCGTTAATTAATGAATGATTATCTCAAACAAATAAAACAAATTTAGAATGAGCATCAAGTATTCAAAATGAAGTTCAAGTTGATTCTGCTTCTCTTAATAAAGGGACAATAAATGATACTAACGGGACTATTTCTAACTATAGATTTAAATTCAAATCGCTTAGAAATGGATTAACAACTGTTAGATCTGATCAAAAAACTGAAAGTAGCATTACCGGTTTTTATACAGCTAATAGCGAAAAACAACGTTTAGATGAAATTGCAAATCAATTAGTCTCTGGATTAAAATTTGATTATCAAAATAAATCAGGAATTATTCCTTATAACAAATCAAATTACCCTGATCAAAATGGACAAACTGCAATTCCGCAAGCACACCGTTTGGCTATTGAACACCTTTTACTTGAAGGTTGAACATGAAATCGTGACAAAACAGCTTTAGAAAATAATTCGTTAAAAGTCAAAATTTTGAAAAGCGATATTACAATTGATAATCAAAATGCTGCAAATGGAACAATTAGAGTTAATTTTAAAATTTCATCAACTGATTCAAGATTTACTAGAAATAATATTAAAAGTGATACAAAAAATCAAAGTATTAGTAATTTTAAAACCGAAAAACAGCGTCTTATTGAGGTTTTAAACAATCTTAAAGCTAACTTTAATACTACTCTTTATACTAATGAACAAAAAGATAAACTAACAGCTTTTGAAGGTTTTAAAGAAGTAGGTACTCAAGCTGCTAGTGTGCCAAATGATTTAATGTTTGTTAATAGGCTAACTGCAGTATTAAGTCAATCTCATGCAAATTATGATGCTTCATCGCTTGAAAAAAGTACTGATAAAAATGATTTTGCCAACGGAAAAATGGCTGGCATTAAGTTTGACATTAATTCTAACATTCCTGGTTTAGAAAGCATTAAAACTACCAAAAGTGAATCATTTACTAGCCCAGTAGAAATTACTGGATTTTGAACATGAGATAAAGAAGCGCAGCGCTTATTGACTATTCAAACTAATTTTGATTATGAAGGTAAAGCTAATACAATTCCATATAATGCAACAGACTTAAGAATTGATAAATTAATTTTAAATAATGCAACAAAACAAAATAATAGTGGCACTATCACTTTTGTTAATTCAGATCAAAAATGAAATGTTAATACCATATCAATTACAGAAGTAAATCCAAACGGAAATGGAAGTTCGCATTCTGGGAAAATAAAACTAACTTATCGTGTTCAATCAACTAGTGATCAACAATTAAATTATGATAGTCCAAGCACAAGCGTTCCACATAAGTATTTAAGAGAGGCTTATTATACTTATCCTCTTTGAAATGAACAAAATCATTCTCGTGTTTTCGTTGAAGGTTTCAAAACGGAAAAAGATCGTTTAAATGAACTCGTAGTATCTACAACAGTTGATTCGATTTTGCGTTCAAATAACACTTATTCACAAATGGGCGCAAGTCAAGCTAAGAATCAAATTCAAAGTATTCTTAATGCTCACTTTAATAAATCTCCTTATTTTGCTGAAGTTGCAACTATTAATATTTTAAATAGTAATGTTAATAATAGAGACGGAATAATTAGCAACGTTACATATACGTTAAAATCAACAAAAACAGGACTTAATAATGTAATTTCAAATCCTTCTGTTTCTGAAAATCTTCAAACTTTTATCACCGAAGAACAAGAAAAAACCAGATTAGAAAATGAAGTAAAAAATAGTATTGTTTTTGATTATATAAACAAATCTTTATATGTTCCTTATAATGATAGTCAACTTGATAGAAACCACCTTACACTTGGTAATAATTGAGTATCAAATAATGACGGAACTTGAACAAGTCAAAATCTTAAAGCAAAAGTTACTTTTGTTAGTTTTAATACGCAAAATTTCAATCCAACTACAGGTACAGCTGAAGTTGTTTATACTATAAGTTCACTTAATTCTGGTTTTGAAAATCTTTCAACAGATCAATTAAATAATACGATTGCAGGGTTTAAAACCGAGCAACAAAGACTAGATGATTTAATTAGAAACGAAACATCTTCTTTACCTAAATTAAATGAACTTTATTCACAAGATTCTAAAAATAAATTAGCTAGCGAAGCTGCTAATCAATTGCAAAATCTTGTAAATCAAAAAATAACACAAAAAGGCAACCTTAATGCTTCTGTTTATGATTTACAAAAAACACCAAACAATAACCAAGGTCAAATTTTAGACATTTCATATAAGCTAGAATCTACCAAAGTTAAAGGTGTATATTCAAATTTAAGAACAAATAAAGGTACAATCAGTGGCTTTAAAACTAATGATCAAATTCAACAAGACTTAACTAATGCTTCTACAGGAATTTATGCTATTTTAGACTACCAAGGAAAAAGCAATATTATTCCTTACCAAAATGCTCAACTTGATGTTTCTCAATTAAAAAAATCTTTAACTGATAATCAATGAATTTTTAACTCAAGAGACAATACCTACTCAAAGGATAATTTTAAGCTCCAAATTACAGGTTTTGATTCTAAAAATCCGACCTCAGGTTCAACGGATGTACTTTATACAATTTCTTCGACGCAACCTGGTTTTGAAAATCAAAGCCAAAATCATAGAAAAAGCATTAATAACTTTAAAACTGAAGAACAAAGACTTAATGAGTTAATTACTAACTTATCAAGCAGACATATTGTTCAAAACCTAGCAATTGCAAATAAAAATACTAAGTTACCTTCAGAGGTTTCTGAGCAAGACATTAAAAACTTACTTCAAAATCAACTCCAAAGCAATGACCAAGCAATAGTTAGTGATGTTTCGCTTGTTCCTAATTTAAATAATGGTTCATTAGAAGTTACTTATCGTTTAACATCAAAATTAGTCCCTTCAGTTCGTTCTTCACTTGATAATACTAGTGATAAGAACATATCAGGGTTTAAAACTGAAGCTCAAAGATTAAATGAACTAAATATTCAGTTTAATTACACAAATAAGCAAAATATTGTTCCTTATAATAATGCTGCGGCGCCATTTTCGGGGCTGACTCTTGCTTCTGATTGAGTTAAAGGAAAGGATGGAAATTATACTTCACAAAGCAACCAAGCCAAAATTAGTAATTTAAGAATTATCAATTGAGATCCGCGTACCGGTAAAATAACTCTTGATTACACAATTAATTCCACTAAAAATGGCTATACCAATATTACTTCCAATGCTGCTTCTAAAGTCGGACGTAATGAAGTTACTGGGTTCCAAACTGAACAGCAAAGATTGCAACATTTAGTTGATTCATTAAATAATTTACAAAATCAATTTACCAGTGAAGATCTTGATCAGGATGCTCAAAGCGGAAAAGAAAAGCTTCAAGGTAAAATTAATAACTTATTAAATGGACATAATGCTCAATTTGCAAGTTTAAACCAAGCTGATGTTAATAACCAAAATGGGACAATTAGTAATATCAAATTTACAATTAAATCAACAATTAGTGATCCTAATTTAACTAATATTACGGCTCAAAATACTCGTTCTCAAAGTCTTAGTGGGTTTAATACTCAAACAAAAGAAAAGCAAAGATTAAGTCAATTAGTTCCAGCGATTCAATTTGGTTATACAAATAAAGAAAACCAAATTCCGTATCAAGTAAGTAATTTAGATAAAAATCAATTAACTTTACCACAAGGTTGAATTAAATCTAGTGATGGACAAAGTTGAGAAAATAGTGCTAAAAAAGCTAAAATAACAAACATTCACTTCAACTCAACAGATCCGGTTAGTGGTACTGTCCAAGTTACTTATGATTTACAATCAACAAAAGACAACTTTACAAATACCAAGCTTAATAACACTCAAAGTCAAAGAATTAATGGCTTTGATACGGAAGTTAAACGTTTGGATAGAATTATTGCTAATGTAAGTGATTTACCGCAATTAAATGATTTATTTAATGAAGAGGAAAAGAAAGCGCTTGCTTCAACAATAGATAATCAAAAATTAGTTGCTAAAATTAATGCAAAACTACAACAAAAAGGCTTTGAAGCACAAGTTCATGATCTAAGCTTTACTGTTAATGATACAAATGGAACTCTTGAAAATGTATCTTATAAATTAGTTTCAACAAAAATTCCAAATCAAAGCAATCCTATTACTTCAACTACAAGAACCAATAACGCTACTATATCAGGCTTTAATAATAATTCATTAGAGCAACAAAGAATCAATAATCTTGCTAATTTAATTAAGTGAGACTATCAAAATAAAGCAACTACAATTCCTTATCAAGCATCTTCACTAGATAAAAGCAATGCACATCTCAAAGTCGCTGATTCATTAAAAGATCAGGGTTGAAGTACCACTGATAATGGAACAACTTGAATTTCAAACCAAAAAGAAGCTAAAATTAGTAATATTCGTCTAGAGCAAGCAAACGCAAAAGATGGAAGTGTTAAAGTTCTTTTTGATCTTCAAAGCACTCGTGCTGGATTTACTTCAATTAAAAAGGCTAATCAAGAAGATGCAGTTAATAGCTTCAAAACAGAAAAACAAAGGTTAAATGCATTAATCACAAATTCACAAAGTCTTCCTAATTTAGATTCTTTATTTGCAAATAAAGCAGACATTAGCGCTCAAAGTGCTGCTTTAATGCTTGAAAACAAGCTTAATGAAAAACTTCAAAGCAATCACGCTAAAGCAAAAGATCTTAGTTACCAAGTTGATAATGCAAATGGGCAAATTACTCAAATTAGATATAAATTACAATCAACTATTAGTCAATCAGATGTTTCACTTGAAGATGTAATTAGTGACAATACAACTAATAATGACCAAATAAGCGGCTTTAAAACTGAAGCTCAAGTGCATGATGAATTAAGAGCTCAAGTTGTTAATTTAGATTACAAAGACAAAGACTCAATTATTCCTTATTTAGAAAGCCAACTAACTCTTGAAAATGTTTTGGTTACTCAAGGTTGAACAAAAGTTCAAGATCAAGCAAATATTTATGACAAAGAACATGCAAGACTAACCTTAAAAACAATTGAAAATAAAAATCCAATTGACGGATCAATTCAAGTTACTTACACATTAAATTCAACAAGAGATCATTTTAAAAATGTATCAGAACAATTGAACAAAACGATCACAGGATTTGATACTGAACAAAAACGTTTAGATCGCAAGTTAAATGAATTAGGCCAAAGCAAAACAATTGAAAACTTATTTAGCGCTCAAGAAAAATTAAAAGCTCCTTCTGAAGTGCAAAAAGAAGAAGTTGCTAAGAAACTAAATGATCTTCTAAAAAATGATTCAATGCAAGTTTTAGTTAACGATATTGTGCTTTCTGCACATGATCAAAGCGGAACTTTAGATGTTAAATATAAGCTTTCTTCAACGAAAGTCAACGCTTCAGGAGCTACTGTTATTAAGTCTTCAAGACAAAATAGCGATAGTGATAAAACGATTTCTCACTTCTGAACCTTAGAAAACGAAAGAAACCGTTTAAATGACTTATCCAATAATCTTCAATTTGATTTTGGTGGCAAAGAACAAATTATTCCGTATGAAAAAAACCAGTCTAATTTAGACTTAAATAATTTAACCATTGCAGGATTTACAAAACAAATTGATCCAACAACGCAAAAACCTTATTGAGTTAGTGATAGCAACCAAGCCAAAATCACTGATGTTGCAATTTCTACGGTGGATGCTCAAAGCGGAAATATTCAATTGCAATACACACTAACTTCAACTAAAAATGGATATGAATCAGCTTTAGTTGAAATTCAACCAAGTGAGCAAACTAAAATTGGTGGATTTAATACCGAAATAAATCGTCTTAATGAGTTATTAAATTCATTTAATAATTTAAATACCTTAACATTTAAAAACGGTAAAAAGTTATTTGATGAAGCGGAACTAGATCAAAAAGCTTCGGCTAACAAAGATCAATTAATTGAAAAATTAAACCATTGATTAGACGAAAATCATGAAAATGCTGAAATTGATCGCCAGAGTTTAACTGATACCGCTGATGATGCCAATGGAAGTTTAAATAACATTAGCTTTAAGCTTCAATCAAAAGTTAATAATTGAACAAATGTTAAGTCAAGTCAAATAAAATCTGGGCTTGAAATTACCGGGTTTAATTCTCCTTCCAAAGAACAAAGTCGTTTAGATTCACTTGCAAACCAAATTCAATGAGATTATCAAGGTAAACACGATCATGTTTACTACAATAAAGAACAATTGCAAGAAAATGCTCTTGAATCGAAGTTAGTTGAGCAAGGTTGAATAAAACAAACAGATGGCACTTACCGAAACGAAAATCAAAAAGCAAAACTTATAGTGACTTCGTTTGTAAGTACCGATCCAATAAATGGAATAACCAAACTAAACTTTGAAATTACTTCAACTAAAATTGGATTTGAATCAATTAAAACTAACGCAAAAGAAGCAACAATTGTCGGCTTTAAAACCGAACAAGAACGACTTAATGATTTAATTACAAATAATGATGGGCTTCCGAATTTAAATACTTTATTTGATGGTGAAGATAAAAAAGATACCGCAAGTGCAAATAAAGCAAAATTAATTGAAAAAATCAATGCTTGATTATCAACAAATCATAAAGATGCTCAAGTTACTGATTTACAAGCAACTTCAAATGATGAAAATGGTCAAATTACCGGAATTACTTATAAATTAAAATCAACTAAAGTGCAAAACGGACAAAACCTAGTTACTTCTACTGAGGTTAAAAATAATTCGGACCTTACCGGATTTAATACTTCAACTAGTGAGCAATCAAGAATCAATGATATTGCCAACCAAATTACTTGAGATTATGAAAATAAAAATAATGTCATTCCATATGAGACAACTAATTTAGAAAAATCTAACTTAGAAAGCGAGTTAACCAAACAAGGTTGAGTAAAATCAGAAGATGGCACAACTTGAAGTAATGTTGAAAAAGCCGCTATTTTAAGTGATATTAGCTTTAGCAGTACTAATGCTAAAGATGGACATGTAACAATTAGCTTTAAAGTTAATTCAACAAGAGAACATTTTAAAGATATTCAAACAAATCATAGTACAAATATTGCTGGATTTAGAACCGAAAAAGATCGACTAAATGATCTTATTAAAAATACAAGTAATAGTGACTTACCTAATTTAAACGATTTAACTAGAGATCTTAAAGAACGCAATGCTGAATTTGCTAAAAATCAGCTCAAAGAAAAAATTAATGCTTGATTAAGGGATCATAATAAAGGTGCCGAAGTTGGTGGTGAAATTGTAGCTGAATTTAATAACCAAAGTGGCGAAATTACTAATATTAGCTATAAACTTAAATCAACTAAAACAAACTACCAAGATGTTGCTTCAAGCGAAACTACAACACCTACTACAATTACTGGCTTTAAAACACCAGATCAAGTCAAACAAGAACTTAATGAGGTTAATGAGCAAATCAAACAATATCTTGATTACGAAAATAAAGATCAAATTGTTCCATATTTAGATCTCACTTTAGAAAAAGACAAATTAGCTAAAAGTCTAACTGAACATGGTTGAACCAATAATGGTAATGGAACTTTTACTAGTGGCAACGCTCAGTTAACAATTAATGATTTTAGCAACCAAGATGCTCAAAATGGTTCTGCTCAGATTTCATATACCATTAGATCAACTCGTCCTGATTTTTCTGATAATGAAAGTATTAAAGTCGAAGATCACAAAGTAATTGATAACTTCAAAAACGAAAAATCGCATTTAAATGACATTATTAAACAACTTAATAATGATGATACCATTAAGAAGTTATTAGATAATGATTCTTTAAAAGATGATGTTCCAAATAAAGTGACGGCTCAACAAATTGCTGAAAAACTTAACCAAACACTTAAAGAAAAAGGAATCAGTGATGTAGTAGTTCAAGCTGAAGATATTACACTAAATGCCAACAAAGATGCTGGAACTCTTAATGTAATTTATCAAGTGGAATCAACTAAAGTGACCGATCCAAAGATTAAATCAGATACTAATGAACAAGTGGCTACTTCACATTCAACTAAAGCGGATAACCAAATTAGTGGCTTCTTTACTCCAGAGCAAGAAAGACAGCGTTTAGAAAGTCTTCAAGTTGACTTTAATTACAACAATAAAAATACAATAGTTCCTTATGAAACTTCATTATTAAATCCAACAGATCTTGAGTTAGGTTTAGGGTGAACTAAAGTTGAAGACAATGGGGTTATTAAATTTAGAAATCAAGACCAAAAAGCGGAAATTAGCGGAATAGAATTTAAAAATGCTGATCCAATTACTGGACAAGTACAACTTAAATACACAATTTCCTCATTAAAAGATTCATATACAGCAGTTAATGCTACAATAGAACCTACCTCAGATAATTTCATTAAAAATACTATTTCAGGGTTTAAAACCGAAGAACAAAGACTTAATGAAATTATTAGAGAACTGAACAATTTAGATGATTTAAATCTTTTTGATGCTACCGAAAAAGACAAAAAAGCATCTTCAAATCAGTCATCCTTAGAAGCTAAACTTAATAAATGATTGCAAGAGAACAACAAAAATGCAATTATTAGTAATCTTCAAGTTGAAGTGGATGATACAAACGGTAAATTAGTTATTCAGAGTGCTCATTTACAATCTAAAGTTGATCAATATCAATCAAATACAAAATTAAATGCAGTTCAATCTTCTGAGGCAATTTCTAATAAAGAAATTACTAGATTTAATACTGAAGCTAAAGAGCGGGCAAGACTAACAGAATTATCCCAAAATCTATCACAAAGATCAATTTTTGATTATCAAAATAAAGCAAATATTATTCCATATCAAACAAGCGATCTTGATCTTTCACATTTAACTTCAACAGATTCTAGTTGAATTAAAAATGATTCAAATTTAAATACTAACTTTGTTAACCGTGCTGAAAATTCTAAAATTAACAACCTTGCATTTGCTAATTTAGATGCCAAAAACGGAAATGTTAATGTTAATTACACTTTAAATTCAACCAAAGAAGGCTTTGAAAATGTTTCAGTTGAAGTGCCTTTTGTAAATCAAAATATTTCACAAACAATTACTTCTCCAACTATTAATGGATTTAAAAACGAAAAAGATCGTCTCAATGAAATTAAAAATGCAATCCCTTCACTTGAAAGCTTATTTAGCCAAAATGAGAAAGATCTTAAATCTGAAAATGCCGCAAGCCAAATTCAAGAAAAAATTAATCAGTGATTAAGAGAACATAAAAGTATAAATAATCAAGCTAATGAGGCCCAAGTTGCCGATTTAAGCTATTCATTTAATGATCCTGATGATGGAACAATTAAAGAGATTACTTTTAACTTAAAATCAACCAAAGCAGGTTATGAAGACCAAAAATCAGATACTTCAAATACTCAAAATATTGGCGGATTTAGAACTAATCAACAAGAGCGCCAACGCCTTGAAGAGTTAGCTAAAACAATTAAATGAGCATATGAAGGAGCTTCTGCTATTGTTCCTTATACTAATACAACATTAGATGTAAGCAACTTTAAAAAAGCCCTTGAAGAAAATGGATGAACTTATAATTCAATAGATCAAAGTTATTCAAAAGCTTCTACTAAATTAAGTGATATTGCTTTTAAACGTCAAAATGAGGATTCAACTCAATTTGATAATGACCCAATTCATGGAACAACTAAAATTACTTTTATCTTAACTTCACAAAAAACAGGATTTGAATCAATTTCAAATTCTCATAATGAATCTTTAGTAGAGGGATTTAAAACCGAAGCTCAACGTTTAGATGAACTTATTAATATCTTCAATAATGCTTCTGAAAAGGAAAATTCTACGCTTCCGATTTTGCAAAACTTATTTAATGAACAAGAAAGACAAAGTCGTGCTTCAACCAATAATGCCCATTTAGAAGAAAAAATCAATAAGTGATTAGCTGAAAATCATAAAGATGCAAAAGTATATGAACTACAAAATACCGGAACATACGAAAACCATGGCGAAATGGTTCAACGCGTTGATAATGGTAATGGAACCATTAGTCATATTACTTATAAATTGCAATCAACCAAAGAAGGATTAAACACAGTTTATTCAACTCTTCAGACTAATCCGGAAGATATCACAGGATTTAGAACCCCAAGTAACGAAGGAACAAGACTTTCAAATATTATTAACAATTTTGAATTTAATTATGATAATAAGCAAAGTCTTATCCCTTATCAAGATTCGAATTTAAGTCTTGATAAAATTGTTTTACCAAGCGGTTGAGAAAAACAAGGTGATAATTGAGTTAATAATAACGAAGATGTTAAAGCTAAAATTACTAATTTAAGATTTAGTGAAGCTGATCCTGTTAGCGGAAAAGTTAAGGTTCTATTTGATATTGAAAGTCTCTTTGAGGAGTTCCAAGATACTAAACTTTCAGGAGAAACAAAAACAATTTCAGAATTTAAAACCGAAAGACAAAGACTTGATGAAATTGTTCAAGGAACTTCAAAGGATGTTGCTTTACCTATTATTGATGGGACAAATAATGATCAAAGTATTATTAAAGCTACCAACAAAGAACGTATTGCTTCACAATTTACAAAAGAGGAATTACAAAGACGTCTTCAAGATTTCTTTGATAAGAATTTAAATGCACAAGTTCAAGTTGTTGATTTATCTTTAAATTATGATGATGCAACTGGCGAAATTCAAGATCTTAAATATAAGCTCAAATCAAAACATGAACATGTTTTTGAAGAAGTTAAAACCGCTGATTTTACTACTCCAGTAACTTCAAATGGATTTATAACAACCACAAAAGTTCAAAAAGAGCTTGATGATGCTAAAAATCAACTTTTGGCTATTTTAGATTATCAAGGTAAGGGCTCAATTATTCCATACCAAGATGAAACTTTACATAAAACTCACTTAGAAGAATCATTAACCAATGATGGATGAGCAAAACAAGAAGATGGAACCTTTACCAAAGAACATCTAAAATTAACTTTAGATAACTTTATTAATAATGATCCAATTCAAGGAAAAACAAATATTAACTTTACCATCACCTCAACTAGAGATGATTTTAAAGATAAGTTGGATATTAAAGCGCAAGCAACAAAAGAAATTAATGGCTTTAAAACTGAAGCACAACGGTTAAATGAAGTCATTTTGGATCTGCAAAATAATAATGTTCTCGAGAATCTTTTAAATAATAAAGATCGTTTACCAAGTACAATTTCTAAAGAAGAAATTGCTGCTCGTTTAAATGAAGAACTTCTTAAGTTAAGCGACCATAAAGGTCAAAATATGACCATTAAGGCTGACGATGTTATTTTAAATTCAAATAATGAAACTGGAGTACTTAAAGTTAATTACCAAATTACTTCAACTAAAGTAGTTAATCCTAAAGTTAAATCAACCACATCAAGTACACTAGCTAATGAAAATACAGCTAAAAATAAAATTATAGGATTTACTACTCCTGCTCAAGAACAAGCAAGAGTTAATGCCTTTGTTGTTAAATCAATTGCTTATACTGATTCAAATAACATTCAATTGGCTTATCCTCAAATCAAAACTCTTGATCCTTCAAAAGTCATTATTACCTTAACAAAAGATGACCAAGATTATATTTCTGATGCTTATGGAATTTTTAGGGCGTTAAATGATTCTCAAAGTAATCCTCAATTAAAAGTTGAGAACTTAAGTTTTGATTCAATTACTAACGCAAATGATGCTAACGGTTCGCTTTTAATTAATTTTGACTTAGCCACAACCAAAGAAGGATATACCGGAACAGTTGTTGGCGTTGAAGGAATTAAATCAACTCATAATAGTCAAAATCTTAGCGGATTTAAAACCGAAATAACTCGTTTAGATGAAGTATTAAGCACAAAAAGTGCTCAATTATCAAGTTTAGATATTAAAAACAAACATAGAAGTGCTTCTCAAGTAACTGATTTAGAAATTCAAAATCTTATTAATCAGATTTTACAAGGTAGCGATTCACATTTACCAAACTTAGGAAGCGATTTTGTTGTTACTAAAAATGATCAAAATGGTCGAATTACTGTTGAATTCAAAATACAATCAACACGTGCTCAATTAAGTGAACAAAAATCAAAAAGTACACAAAAACTTAATTTTGATGGATTTGTAACTAATGAACAAGAAATTAACCGTCTAAATAACAACATTTCAATTGTAAATATTCAAGCAAAAAATGCTGCTTCTAGAATGCTTCAATTTGATAATGTTAATCCACAGCAACTTAAAGAAGAATTAACCATTACTTTAAATGAAAATGTAAATGGTATAACTAAAGTTATTGAAGGAACTTGAGATGTTAACAAACAAGCTTATGTATTTGATGCTTTAGATGTTCAAATCAAAAAAGATGACATTACTTTTGATCCAATTACAAATGCTAACGATAGAAATGGACAATTACAAAGCAAAGTTAAACTTTCTTCTACAATTGCCGGCATTAATGCAAAAAGTGAAGATAAAACAAATACTCTAGTTGGCTTTAAAACCGAAGCCCAACGTTTAAATGAAGTTATTAATTCAGTTGAATTAACAAAAAATGGTAAAGCACTTGATTTTGAAAATAAAAATCGTTCATCTTCAACAGTAACTAAAAATGAATTAACTAATCTTTTAGATCCGCTTTATACAAGCAATCAAGCAACTGTTGAAAATAACCTCAACACTGGTTCAAATATTCGCGTGCTTCAAGCACTAGCTGGCGAAGGAACTTTAAGTGCTCAATATGTAATTCAATCTACACGGAAAGGATTACAAGATATTACTTCAGGTGATACACATCACTTTGCTTCAAGTGGTTTTGTTAAAGCAAATGATGAAGTTTCGCGTCTTGAGGCTTTATTAGCTAAAGCGCTTGTACAATATCAAGATAAAGAGACTCAACCAACTGCAACTCATTTTGATCCAAGTAAAGTAAGCATTACTATTGATGGTGTTATTGGAAGATATCAACCAGAAAAACAAAGTTTTGTTTTTGATGAACCAATTAGCGCAATTGCTCAGGGAATTACTTTTGTAAACCAAAATGATATTAACGGAACAGTTAATGTAATAATTGGTAAACTTAAATCAAACATTTTAGGACTTGAAAATCATCAAACTTCAGCAGAATCTGCCAAAGTAACCCAAGTTGATGGTTTTGCTACCGAAGAAGATCGTCTTAGTGCGCTTGTTACACAAGCACAACAAACGGATCAACAAATTGCACAAGTGTATCTACAACCTGAAATTAATAAAAATACTAAATTACCTTCACAAATTAAAAAAGAAGATTTTGTTGCGCAATTAGATTCACAAGAAAAATTCTTACTTGATTGAGATAGCGCTCTTTTTGAAGCAAATGATAAATTAGGTACTTTAAAAGTTGAAGTTCTTTTCAAAACTGATAAAACTATTGAAGAATTAAATTTTGACCCTCATGCTGAAAATAAAAATTTAAAAGCTAATGTTAAATCAACCAATAAATTAGTTATCCTCAATGAAGGCGGATTTAAAACTTCATATCAAAAAGCTTTAGATGAGTTAAATAAATATGGAGTGACTTCCCCTGTTGTTGTTACTTATGCTTTAAATAATCAAATACAAACATTAGCAAGTGACAATGATGCCCAAAATGTACAAAATTATAATTTCTTACTTCAAAACTTAGATTCTCATTATCAAATAATTTATCAATCTATTTTGGGTTTTGACGAATTAACCGGTAGAACCTTAGTTGGATATCAAATTCAAGATAACAATATAGACCACGAAGATGCTAATCATCAAAAACCAATTTCAAAGTTTTATTATGCAATAGTGGAGGGGTTCCAAACCGAAAGTCAAAGACTTGATGCATTACAAATGATTGTTAAAGAAGCATTAATTAACCCAAGCGAACACCAAAAGACAAGTCTTTTACCTACTGATGTGCAAAATGATAGCTTTATTTTTGATCAACAAGTTGAAGCTTCAAATAAGGTTCGTGGAAGAGTTAAACGGGATATTATTGAAAAAAATAATCAAAATGGTACTATCGAGGTTCCTTATGATTATGATACTGCTAAAACCCAAGACGAACTTTATCGTGTTAACTTACCTTCAGAAAACAGCGAAACAGCTAATGTATTAAGGCAAATGAATTTTGAGCGACCAACCAACTGAGAAGTCCTTAAAAATGATGAAGCAAATTATAGTGGTTATTTAACTAATCGCCAGGATCTTATTAATAAAATTAATGATGTAAAAGAAAGTATTGATCAAAAACAATATTTATCTGAAGATGAAAAAAATCATTTCAAAAAACAACTAGATGATGTTTTAAGTAATTATGATCAAACAAGTACTCAAAATGATCAAACTAGATATGAACAAGCTAAAAATGAAATTTATTCAATTTCAAATAAAGCAGGGCAAACTGATAACGACAAACAATCAGCAAGTAGCAGAATTGATCAGTTAAATAATCTTAATGATGTGCAAAAACAATACTATAAAGATCAAATTAAGCAATCAAATCACCAAAAAATTAATAATTCAAGCAATCCTTTAACTAATACTATTGAACAACAAGCTCAAGATCTTGATGCTGCAATGAAAGTGCTAAAAGATAAAACAGATCTTAAAGATCCGCAAAATGAACAAAACGCTTATGATCAATCTGAAGAATTTAACAATGCACCAGAAGAGTTGAAAAATCTTTTCCAAAAAGCTACAGAAGCTGCTAAAAAAGTTACTAATGTGACTTCTCCTTCTTCTTCGCTAGAGGGAATTGCTGATGAAATCTGAGGAAATGTAGCAAAACCAACTCAATCAGAAGATTCAACTGGTGCAAATTGAACCAAAGAACAAGTTGATAATTTAGCTCAAATTATTGAACATACTAAAGAAGCAATCAAAGCCCATAATGATAAATTACAACAAGTTATTGGTGATATCAATGCTAAAGAAAATCTTTCTCAACAAGAAAAAGAAGTTTTAACTAAACAAGCTAAAGAAGCTACTTCAATTAGTTCGTTAGATAATATTAATAATGAAGCTAATGCAATTGATGCTAATAAGAAATCTATTATTGATCAAGTTGGTCAAAATTATGTAAATTTAAATGATTCTCAAAAAGAAACTATCAAGCAAGCTGTTAAAGATGCAATTTTAGAAAATACTTTAATTGCTCAAGAAGCTTTAAATTCTAAAGTTCAAGACCAAAGTCCAGCTAAAGTTGAACAAGTACAAACGCAAGCTAATAATTTAAATGATTCAATGAAAACTTTAAAAGATTATGCTGATAATTCAGATTTAATTAAAACAAATCCAAAAACATACGGAGATGCTTCGCAAGCTTCAAAAGAAGTTTATGATAAATTAATTCAAGCAGCTCAAGAATTAGAACAAAATACCAATCCAGCTAATTCAAATCTTCCTGGTTGAGATAATAATGTTACCTCACCAAGTGATGCTTCATGAAATAAAGCTCAAGTAGATCAGTTAAATCAATTAATTAAAAATGCGCTTCAAACCTTAGCTAAGGAAGCTCACCAACGTCAAGATTTAATTAATAGCATTGATCAAATGGCATACTTAGCAAAAGCAGAGCAAGATGCATTAAAAGAAAAAGCTCAAAATGCCACTTCAATTGATGAATTTAATAATCTTAAAGAACAAGCTAATAGTATTAATAATGAAAAAGGCAACTTAATTAATAATGTCGTCCAAACTTATCCAAATTTAAACAAAGATCAAGTAAAAGAGGTTAAACAAGCAATTAAAAATGCTATTTTAGATACTCAAACTAGCGCTATTAAAGATCAGTTAACAGATCAAGAAAAAGTTTCAAAAGTTAATCAAGATGCCCAAATGCTTAATGAAGCAATGAAAAAATTAACCAATAAAGTAGCTCAAGCTGAGCAAGCGCACCTTGAAAGCGATTATAGTAACTCATCATCAAGCTTGCAAAAAGCTTATGATGATGCAATTTTAGCAGCTAAAGATTTAGCTAATAATAAATCACAAGTTGATAAGATTAAAAATACTTGAAACACTAATAATGCTAATTTACCGATTAATTCAAATGACCAGGTAAATCTTGATCAAACTAATGTTAATAATTCAGCAGCATGAACTAAAGAACAAGTTGAAGAATTGCAACGCTTAATTGACCAGGCAAAAGATAAGCTCAGTGAATTTGCAAAAGCTAAACAAGCAACCAATGATTCATTAAATCAAGCTCAATTCCTTTCACAAGATGAAAAAGAGAGCTTTGAAGAGCAACTTAATCAAGCTCAAACAGTTGAGCAAATCAACACAATCAAAGCACGAATTGAACAAGTAAATCAAGCAAAAGAAAAACTTGTAAATGAAGTCCTTGCTCATGTAAGTGAAAATTCTCAAGTCAAATTCCCACATCTTAATGAGGATCAAAGAAATCGAATTAGAGAAGAAATTATAAGTAGTGTCTTTGATGAAAATGATTTAACTCAAAATGTTAAAGCAAAGCATCCAGATGCACTTACCAGTTCTCAAGTTCAAAACCAAGCTCACGAATTAGATGTATCTATGGAATATTTAAAAGCTTTAACTGAAGATAATTTCATTAACTCAGATAGTTTTAATAAAGCAATCTTAGAAGATAAGCAATTTTATCAAGATGCTATTGACTCAGCTAACAAGCTAGCTAATAATAAGAGTTATTTAAGCGAAAGTATTGCTAAAGTTTGAGATAACAATGAGGCCTTAAAACCTGATTATTCAAATGATGATAATAGTAATCATGCTGCTCAATGAGATAAAAAACAAGTTGAAGAATTAATTCAAATTATCGAAAATCAAAAGAATAAAATCAATGATTTTGCTCAAAAAGTAGATAAAGCAAAAGAATCAATTAATAACAATAAATATCTTTCTAAAGAAGAACAAGCAAAATTACTAGATAATATCAAACAAGCTAAAACTGCTGATGAAGTTGTGGAGCAACAAAAAATTAGCGAACAAATTGAACAAATTAAAAAACCACTTGTTAATAGTGTTGAACAAAACTTCAAATATCTTAATGAAGATCAAAAAGAATTACTTAAACAAGCAATTAAGGATTCTTTAACCTCTCAAACCTTAATTAGTGATGATTTACATAAAGCAAGCCCAGAATTGACTACTCCTGAGCAAGTAATTAACCAAGCAAAAAAATTAGATAAGTCAATGCAAGAAAATCAAGACTTAATAGCTCAAGAACAAGAAATAAAAGAATCACAAGCATATAACCAAATTTCAAAAGAAATACAAAATGCTTATGAACATGCATTAAATGTAGCAAAAGATTTACATAAAAACATCTCAGATATTACAAGCAATGATCATAATTTAGAACTTATTTGAAATCAAAACAATGCTCCAAAACCAAAAGATCAAAATGAAGCTTTAGCTGCAGGGTGAAATAAAGCTCAAGTTGATGAATTAAATAGAATCATCAAAGATACCATTAATAAAGTTATTGAGCAAAATAACAAGATTAATAATTTAAAAGATCAAATTGATCAGCTTGAATATCTTTCAAAAGAAGAAAAAGATAAATTTAAAGATGCATTAACTAAAACAGCTAATGAAAAACAAGTTAGTGAGATTTTTAACCAAGCTAAAAATGATAATCAAACTAAAAAAGAACTTGTTGATAAAATAAACCAACTCACTCATTTAAATGATGATCAAAAACATTACTTTAAAGAACAAATTATTAGTAATGCTCTTGAAGACCAAAAAAGCCAAAGCCAAATTCAAGATGAAGCTAATGAACTTGATTACAAAATGGATGAATTATCTAAAACTCAAGATGATGCACAAAAACTTAAAAACACGCTTGCATATCACAATGCTTCCCAAGAAACTCGAAATGCTTTTGAAAAAGCAATTCAAGATGCACTTGATACTTTAAATAACCGCCCAATTAATGGGAACCAAGATGCTAATTTAAATAAAGAACAGGTGCAAGAACTTATTGATCAAATCAAACTCAAACAGAACCAAACCATTAATGATATTGTTGATCATTTAGATGGCTTAATAGATAATGAAAAACCAGTAATTAAAGATCATATTCACAACCAAAACAACTTAGATGAAAAAATTAATGCACTTGAAAAAGTAAAAGATATTTCCGATTCAATTAATCAATTAATCGAAAAAGAAAAACAATATTTTAATAATAATGATCCTAAATTAGTTAGTCAAATTGAGTCAATTATTAAACACTTAAATGATCTAAATGTCCAAACTGATAATTTCGTTAAAACTAAAAAAGCTATTCAACAGTTGCACGCCTTATTAGATGCACTAAGAAAATATCGTAATTCTGATATTCAACAAAAAGAATATTTAGAAATAAAAGCTAAATTAGAAGAAGAATTAAACCTTATTGAATTGATTAATTTAACTCAATATCCTAAACTTAATGAGTTAATTAATCAAATTAATACTTCATTAAAAGCTTACCAAGCTCAAGGCCAAGATGAAATTGGACTTGTTGAAGATCTTTTAGATCTCAATCAAGAAGATTTTAATACTTTAATTGAAGATCTTAATAATCGTGGAAAATTCAAAAAATACAATAATTTAGCTAATCAACTAAACGATCTCAATTACTTTAAAAAGATTGCTGCTGGTCGCGTTGACCAAAAACAACTACTTAAAAGTATTAAAGATCAATTAGAACAACTGGATTTAAGTGGAGTTTCAAATGTTTTAAAAAGCGTCTTGAAACAAAATCTTGATGAGTTGTCAATTGCTAGTGAAAATCTTAAATTCCTATGATGAGTCTTTTTAGCAACTAATTCAGCACTTATTTTAGGAATTATTATCACACTTGCTAAACGTAAAAAGTAAAACACTTTTTAATGCTCATTTTCAAATTGAAAATGAGCATTTTTTGTTTCTTTATTTTATGTAATTTTGTTATTAAAATTGTCCTATTTGTGCTTAGTTTTAAGCCAAATTAAAAATCAATAAATATTATGTTTTGATAATAAAACAAGATTATCTTATGTTAAAAGTGAAAATTTTCCAGTATTAGTTAAACTTTTTAAAAAAGAAGAAAAAGATTAAAAAATAGACTTTTTAGAGTAATTTTTACGTTTTAGAAAAGAATATACTTTTTTAACGGTTTAAAAAATGGTTATCTGCTTGCTCAAATATTTAATATAATGATATTCCTAATATAATTTAAATATAAGGATATATAATAGAAATTAATTGTTAAAATGTGTACTGAAAGTGAATTTATTATTTAAGTCTAAGTAAAAATTATAAATTACAAGTTTTCCTAAAAGAAGAATTGAATTTTTTTAGTTTTTAATTAGATAAAAAATAAAACTAAAAAAGCACTAAAAATAAAAATACATTAAATTTAATCAAAACGTAATTTCTTTTTGATTAAATAAATAAGAAGGAATGATATTATGAAAATAAAATATAAATTGTTAGCCGTGAGCGCTGCTATAGTTCCTGTTGCGGTTGCAGTTTCGGCTAGTGTAATTACCCGGAAACCAGAATTAAACAAAGAAATTGATGAAAGGGAAGAAATAAAAGAAAAAGATGAAACTTCAGTTGAAACTTCTACTTCGTTAAATACAAGTGATTCCAATAAAGAAATTGATGTAACAAAAGCATCTAATGAATTAAAAGAAGAAATCACAAAACTTCCTTTATATTCTCCTTTGTATCGTGCTGATGCTTATAATGAATTTTTTGAAAAATTAGAAAAAGATTCAGTTAAATACATATCTGAAGGAAAAGTAACTGAAGAAGAGTTTAAAAAACAAGTTAAAGTACTAAAAGACTTTTATGCAAAAGTTTTAGAATTAAATTTAGCTCTACAAATTGGTGATCAAAACGAAATGGCTGAAAAACTTAAACAACTGAGAAATCAAAAAGATTCGATTTTCTTTTATAATAGCGGAAGTTACAAACTTTCTATTCAAGACTTTCAAATAAATA
Source organism: Mycoplasmopsis sturni DSM 22021 (assembly GCF_000701485.1). Classification (GTDB taxonomy): domain Bacteria; phylum Bacillota_I; class Bacilli_A; order Mycoplasmatales; family Metamycoplasmataceae; genus Mycoplasmopsis; species Mycoplasmopsis sturni. The sequence goes on along the minus strand of NZ_KL370785.1, from coordinate 11,775 downwards.
ACGATAGATTAATTAAAGAATATGCATTAGTAGTTGAAGAAAATTATATTAAAGAACATCCGGAATTAAAAGAAAAAGAAGATGTTGCTCAACCAAGTAAAGATCCAAAAGAAGAATCACAAAAATCTAATGAAACCGAAACTAATGTAGAAGAATCAACAACCGCTAATCAAGGCAAAGATGAGAATATTGATAAAGAAACAGAAACTACAGTTAAACAATTAGAAGAATCTGGAAAAAAAGATCATGAAGATACTTCTGTTGAATCTAGTGAAGGATCAAGTGAGTCTGCACCTTCAAATCCTAATGAAGAACCTAGTTCTGATGAAGATCGAGGAAAAATTGATAAAAAAGAGGATAATGAACAACTAGGAAAAGAAGAAAAAAATACAAAACCCGACACCGAAGAACAATCGAGAGAATCTACTAGTGGGGAGGGTGATGAAAAAACTGAAGAAAAAATAACTCAGGAAGAAACGAGTTCAACTCAATCTCAAACTTCAGCAAACAATACGTCGCCTGAATCAGAAGCTGAACAAGAAAAATAACTCTTAATTTATTCTTTTGGGATTAAAGATTAAATTAAATAAAATAAATTACAATACTAATTTCAATGCCTTTGATTAAGGTGTTTTTTAAGAATATTAAAATTACGATGATAACTTGTTATCATCGTTTTTTATCTTTTAGTATAAATTAGAATTGAAAAAACAGAATAATTTATTTAATATTGTTTGAACAAATTTATAAGAAAATAATAAAAATTTTGAATCCCAATAATTTACCAATAATAATATTTCTAAAAAGAAATTGATTTTTAGATGTTCCTATTATTATAATTTTCTACCTATTTAGTATTTTATAATAATTAAAATCCAATATATAAGTAAAAACTTTTATATTTCAGTTTGTATCTTTATAAAATGAATTAATAAAAAATATTAATAATTATGCGATATATTCTAAAGTAGAAAGTTTTTTCGAAAGATATTTAATTAACATTGTCATATTTAGCTATTAAGTATCATTAATAGAATAAATCTATAAAAAATAAAATTTAAATATTTTTTCTAAATTAGGATTAGAATTATGAAAAATATTTTTTAGTTTAACTAAAGAATTGAATTTTTAAATCTATTGTTGGTGTTTCAATTAAATATTATTTAATTTCTTCATTAGTTTCTTGTGAATTTATAGTTCAATAAAATTGAATTAGTAAAATAAATTTTTATATTATTTATAAATTTTATTTTGTGTTTTGTTAAATAAATGAATTATTTTTATGATATAAAAATATCGCGATCTAGAAATTATTTTTCGTTTTGAAAATTTTTCATAAATTAAGACAAGTTATATTTTTAAATAATGAAAAAGTTCTTCTCTTTTGCATTGTTTGTAAGATTAAGATATCAATTAATAAACATTATTAATGATAGATTTATAAAAATTAAAAAACATCATATATTATTATCAGACATATGATGTTTTTTGTTTATTTAATTTCAATATAGAATATTTTTATTAGTATTTTGCAAAAAAAGTTAGAATAGATTTATTCTTACTTTTCGGTATTTTCTTTTGGTTGGTTTGTTTCTTCTGTTGATTTAGGATGTTCTTTTTCGAAATTGGCTATTCATTCGTCCATTAATTTATTTTTTTCGGAAACAACTTCAAGGTATTTTTGATATGGATTTTTTATTCTTTCTAAAAACAATTCTTTCGCTTTATCTTTTGAAAATAAAGCATTATAATCTTGAAGATTATTTTCAAAATCAAAAGATTTTAGTGTGTCAAGTCAATTATAATATGCATCCATAATAGCTTTTGATATTTCAAAGGCAAATTGGAATTTTTCTTTTGTTTTTTCTGATTCTTTTTCGGGATATTCTTTTAGAACTACTTGAATAATTTTTATAATTCAGTCACTTATTTTATTATTAGAATCTGAGTAATTAAGAACATCGGTAGAGGTATTTACCAATGATGATCAAGCTTTATTGGTTTTTGATTCTTCTCAGAGAGTTAATAATTTTTTTCTTGTTGATTCATCTTTTAAAGAATTGCTTCATGATTGTTCAATCTCCTCAGAAGGCATAAAGGTTAAGTTATAAATATTTGTAATTAAATTATCTATCTTTTCATCAAAAGAATCATCAATTAAACTTTTACTAATTAATTCATTAACTTGTTCTTTGTTTTTTAGATTCTCTTCTTTTGAGTTTTCTTCGGATTTTTTTAATTCTGTAATTTTATCCTCAATATTCTTCTTGTCTTGATTTATTTTTTGGATTTGGCTATCAAGAAATTTTTGATAGTAATCAAAAATTTCTTTCCGTTTTTGTCAAATACTATTTTTTGTATAAATAACAGAAAAATCTTTTTTTACTGTTGCATTTGCGCCGATATTACCTATTGAAATATTTTTTAAGGCTTGGTTAAATGATGTTAGTAATGTAATTTTTTGGTCTACCTTTGGTAAGAGATCGTTTTTATAGTGTTCTATTGTTTTGTCTAACTCGCTATCAAAGTGATTGATTCAATCTGTCATTATTTTATCTTGCTCTTCAACTACTTCAAGATATTTTTCGTATAAATTGTTTAATCTTTCTAAAAAGATTTTTTTGACTTCATCTTTGTGAAAAATCATTTCGCTTTCATTTTTATCATTAAGATTAATCGATTTTAGTCCACCTAATCAATCATAATAAGAATTCATAATTTCACTAGCTGCTTTATTCATGATTACTTCTTTTTGAGTATTTTTATCTTTTTGATTTTCTGGATAGCTTCTTTTACTCATTTTTATAAGATTTTTTATTCATGAACTTTCGCCATTATTAGGTTTTCCAAAGTTAAGAATATTCAATGGAGTCATAATTAATTCGAATCACGACTGAGTTTTTGATAATTCATCAGTTCAAAGACTAAGTAATTTTTCTCTTTTTTCTTTATCATGAAAAGAATTTTCAAAAGCTTCTGTAATTTCTTTTGAAGGCATAAAGGTTAAGTTATAAATATTTGTAATTAAATTATCTATTTTGTTGTCAATATTTGAATTTATTATAGATTTATCAAATAAATCGTTTATTTCTTTTTTAACTTTAATTAATTTTTCAAAATTTTCATTACTTTTTTCTTTTTTAATATTTTCTCAGTTTTGAATTTTTTCTTCTAATAGTCTAATTGAATTATCAATTTTATCAAGTTGTTTATCAAGAAATTTTTGATAATAATCAAAAATTTCTTTGCGTTTTTGTCAAATGCTATCTTTAGTGTATACTTTTGAAAAATTTTGGGAAACTGTAAAACTATACCCGATATTACCTATTGAAATATTTTTTAAAGCTTGGTTAAATGATTTTAGTAATTTAATTTTTGGTTCAGCTTTTTTGGTTAAGTTATCTTTGTATTTTTCTATTTTATTGTCTAAACTTGTTACTTCTACATCATATTTAGATAAATCGTTATTTTTTTCATTAGTGTTTGATGAATCGGTTGGGTTTTCTTTTGGTTTTTGTTGTGGTTGTTTATTTGTTTTGGTAGGATTTGTTTCAGTAGTTGTAGCTGTTTTATTTTCGTTATCACTATTATTAGGTGCATCACTATTATTGGGTGCTCTTTTTGTAGCAAAATAAACACCTATTCCAATTCCTCCAATTGCAACTACTCCAGCTGATACAATTGATAATATAATTAATTTCTTTTTCATTTTGAATAATCCTTTATAATTAAAATTTAAATATGCATAAAATTATATATTTTTATCAATTTATATTAATTTTTAATGTAAAAAAATGTAAAAAAATAAGAGCAATTTAACCAAAACATCCAGAAAACAGGCAGAAAACAAAAATTTTATATATGAAAAATTTTCATATGCTTATTTTATAATTTTTTATTACGGTTTCTAAATTCAAAAATTGTTTATAGTCAAGTAAAAATAAATATTTATTAAATGCAAATTTATTTATAAGCATTTCTTTGGATTATTTTTCAAAGGAAGAAGATATAAAAAATAAATTAACAAAAAACACATGATATTTTGGTGTGTTTTTTGTAATAAATAAAAATTAAAAAGATTGTTTATTTTTTTGATATCTTTCTATTTTTTTGTTGTTTTTTAATTTACTATATTCATTAGTAAGTTAATATAGTTAAAACCTAAATCATAGAAACTTTTAGTTAAAAGGACGATTTTAGTTTTTTAAAATATTTATAGGTTTATTATTGCATCCAGTACTAAGGTAGTTATTCATTTAATATTTTGCTGCATTGAAGTTTCTTTTTGTTTATATTTGTACAACACGAAATTAGAATACAAAATGCCACTAGGTATATCCTAGTGGCATAAATCAGCGTAAGTGATATTTTATTTTAAAGTCCTGCTAATGATCTCATCACAAGATCAACGTCTTTATTTTCTAGTTCTTGAATAATGTGAAGATAAGTTTTTTCTGTGGTATTCATATTAGAATGACCTAAACGTTTAGCTACACTAGCAATAGAAACACCTGCAAATAGTAATATTGATGCATGAGTATGTCTTAATCCATGAATTGTAAGAATAGGTACTTTAGCTCTTTTGCAATGTCTTTCGAGAATATCATTAACAGTAGCATTATAAATTGGTTTGTTTTGTTTTATAAAAAGCGGTTGATCTTTAGGGAGATCTTTTATAAGTGCAGAAATTTGCGAAACAATCATTCAGTCAATTTGGATCTTTCTTATTGATGATTTATTTTTTGTTGGTTGAAATCCGCCTTTTCCTTTATAATTCCAAGTTTTATTAATTGAAAGAGTTTGCTTTACAAAATCAAAATCATTTGGAGTTAATGCTATTGCTTCTGAAAATCTCATACCGGTTTTAGCAATGAGTAAAATGAGTCAGTCAAAATTAATACCTTGATCCAGTTTTAAGTCCGATATTAAAGCGTGTAATTCATATTGATTAAGATATTTTATTTTTTTAGGTCTTGGAGCCTTACCTTTAATAATTACTTTACGGCTAGGATCTCTTGATATATATCCTTCATCTACTGCATCTAAAATGGCTGCTTTCATTTGATGATGAAAGTCCATAGTTGTTTGTCTTTCGTGTGTTTCAGCATAGTCATTAAGAAGTTTTTGATAAGTTATTCTATCTAAATCAGCTATTTTAAGTTTAGGGGCAAGTTTTTTGATCCATTGAAGTGTTAATCTGTATTTATCCATGGTCACTTTGCGTATTGCTCCTTCTTTATAAATGCTAATTCATTTTTCATAATAAGTCTGGGGTGAAATAATATGTCAAAAAACCAAACAAAACCATCGATAAGATTTGCTGGATTTACTGAAGATTTCTATGGCTTGGGAACAGTGTAAAATTGATCACTTAATAGAAAAAGGAGGATCCGGAGGAACACCTTCAACATCAAATAAAAAATTCTATGAAGGCAAAATAAATTTTTTAAGCATTACAGATATATCCAATTCTGATGGTTATATTTTTGAAACAGAAAAGCACATAACCGAAGAAGCTTTATTATCATCATCGGCATGAATCGTACCCAAAGAATCGATATCTCTTGCTATGTATGCTTCTGTAGGTAAAGTGGCGATTTTAAAGGAAAATACAGCTACATCACAAGCTTTTTATAATATGGTGATCAAAAACATTAGCGTTAGAGACTATCTTTACCAATATTTTAAAAAAATGGAATTTAATAATGAATGGGCTCCACTTATTTCAACCGGCACTCAATCTAATTTAAATGCAGAAAAAATTAAAAAATTAGATTTATTTATTCCAAAAAATGATATTGAAAAAAGAAATATTGGATATTTATTCAATTATTTAGACTCCCTCATCACCCTTCATCAGCGTAAGTGAAAAAAATCCTTAGAACAAAGATGTACTAAGGATAAGTTTCTTTTTATTTTTGTATATTTAATAGAGATAATCTTAATTGACAATTAAACTTTAGTCTTATAGTAATGACTTATATTTTGAGAATTTAATAATTTCTTAATTTCTCTTCATGTTGGCATAAATTTATCTAGAATTGATTTAAATTTATGGTTGTGTGTTTTTTCAATTGTGTGTGCGAGTTCGTGTAAAACTACATATTCAATACCTAAAATCGGGACTTTAGCTAATTGAAGATTTAAATTAATTCTTTGTGTTTTGATATTACATGATCCTCATTTGGTTTGCATATTAGTAATTGTATATTTACTGCATTTTAAACCTGTTTTTTCTTCAATTTTCGGAATAAGAATATCTAGTTGTTCTTTTAATATTTTCCTGTATCAATTGTTAAAAATAACTTCTCTTTGTTTGGATGTACTTCCATTTCTTACTATAAAGTTAATTTTATGTCCTATTATGTTTATGCTATATTTTTTGTTATCATAATCTACTTGTAAGAAATATTTTTTTCCTAATAGATATACTGTCTCACCTGAAACGAATTCTCTTTTAGATTGTCTAGGTTGATTTTTAAATGATTCTACTTGTCTTCTAATTCAAGGAAGCTTCGTCAAAATAAATAATTTTATACTTTCATCAGGATAATTTATTGGGCAAGTTACTACTATATTTCCAAAAGGAGGTTTTACATACAAATGAACATTTTTTATCTTTTTTCTTATAACTTTTATTTTTAAACCATTAATTTTCATTAATACTCATTCTGTTTTAAAACTATTTCAAACGCTTCGTCAACTTTTTCTTTATCTTTTAATATTTCAAAAAGGGCCTGTTTTATTATTTGTTCCTTAGGTTTATTGCCTCTAAAAGAATCCATCTTGTTTTGTAAAACAGCATGATGAAGATCGTTAGCTAATTTTTCATCTTCCCCAAAATTATTATAAAACGCTATCTTTGCAGGGCTATTTTTAATAGATTCTGGGTATTCAAGATTATCTTTAGGTGTTTCTATGCTATTTGCTAATTTCTCGTATTTTTCAAGAAGTTCTTTATATAAAATGACTCCTTTTTTTCTATCTTCAATTAGTTCTTCTAAAATAGATGACATTTTTTGATAATACTTTGGATTATTCGGGTTTTTTTCGACTATTTTTTTTGCGATATTGTTTTCGATAGTTTCTGCAGCCTGTTGTTCTGATTCGAAATTAGTTCTTTTTTTGTTTTCTAAAAAGCTAGATTTTGTAGATTTTATAAAATCCAATAAAGTAAAATCTTCTAATGCAAAAGACAATGTACTATCTCAGGCAACAATGTAATGATCTATTAAAAGTCTCATATCAGGTTCATATACTTTTAAATCAGTAAAATCACCACTTGCCCGGAGAATAATTGATTTTAATTCTGTGTAGAATAAAACTTTTTTGTGAATAATATTTTTTTGTTCTTCGCTATATTTTAAATCATTTTGAAATGGTTTAAAATTAGAATAAGCTCTAATCAATTTATCTGTTAATGAGTATAATTTTTTTCTGATTAAAGCTTTTTCTTTATCTTCGATTACTTCGTTTACATTTTGACCACAAAAATAGTGTTGATAATTAATTGGATTTTTAGGTTCTTTAACTCCTTCACATAAACTTTCGATTGAGTCTAATGTTTCATAGAAATATTTTTCAGATTCTTCCTTATTATTTTTTAAAAGATCTACAACATCCTCTTTGTCATATCCAGCAAAAGGGTTTTCGGAGTTATATGTTTGCATTGCTTTATTTAATGATCCGAACAATTGTTTGTAATCTACTATATAACCAAAGTCTTTGCTTTGACCATCTAATCTATTAACTCTACACACAGCTTGAAATAAACTATGATCATGCATTGTTTTATCAATATAAAGATAGGTGCAAGGTGGAGCATCAAATCCTGTTAAAAGCTTATCAACAACAATCAACAACTTCATATTTGAAGGCTCTTTTATAAATTTTTGTTTTGCTTCTTTTTCAAAAGCTTCTATTTTTGTAGTGATTTGATCATCTTTAAAATTAGAATCAGGATTAATGCCAATCATTTTCATATAAGTTTTATATTTTTTAATTTCTTCAGTATCACTTTCATCATCTACAAATTCTGTCCTTAATTTGTTTTTGTTTGGAAGATACGAAGATATAATCGCACATTTTGTAAAATTATTATTTGTAAAAATTTCATAATACTTACATGCCGAGTAAATACTATCCGCAACAAGTATAGCATTCCCTTTTCCGCTTTTTAATCTATTTTTAGTCTCAAAATCGAATATTATATCCATTACTATTTTTTCTAATCTTGATTTAGAGCTATATATTGCTTGCATATTAGCTCATTTCTTTTTCAATTTTGCTTTACCAATATCGATAAGTCCAGATGTTTTAGATTCAAATCATTGATCAATTTTTTCTTTTCTAGATAAATCTTGAGGAATGTCTCTTGCTTCATATTTTAAATCAAGAACTACACCATCTCTTACGGCTTCTTTATATATATAAGAATGAATAAAATTACCAAATATTTCCATGGTATTTTTTTTATCCTGTTTAAGAATTGGGGTACCAGTAAAACCAATAAAAATTGCTTTAGGCAAAATTGTTTTCATCGCTTTATGTAATTTACCTGATTGTGTTCTATGACATTCGTCAACAAAGACATAAATATCATCTTTTGGTTCAAAATTTTCCGGCAATGATTTTTTTAATTCTTTAATATATTCTTCAACATCATCTTCGGTTTCTTCTTTATCATGTCTACGAAATTTATGAATTAAAGAGCAAATTATTCTGTCTTCATATGAATTAAGTATATTAAATAAATGTTCTCCGCTCTTTGTTCTAACGATCTTTTCTTTTACGCCATTATATAATTTTTCTATTTGCTCATCTAACTCTTCTCTGTCGGTTATTATTAAAACTCTAGATTTACCTAAATTTGAGATAATCCATTTAGAAAGTCATACCATGGTTAGAGATTTACCAGAACCTTGAGTATGTCAAATGATGCCGTTTTCTTTTTTGGCAAGTCTTTTTTGGGCTCGCATAACAGCAAAATATTGGTTGTATCTACAAATTTTTTTAGAACCTCTATCAAAAATTACAAAATTTTCAATTAAATTTAAAAATCTTTTTTTATAAAAAATGGAATAAATATCTTTTAATAGTTTACTTTCAATTTCTCCAGAGGAAATATCATTATTAATTTTTAAATCTACTTCATTAATTTCGTCTTCATTACCGATAAATTTGTCATTTTGTCATACTAGATATTCTTTTTCTGGAGTTTGAATTGTTCCGTATTTTAATCCTTCACTTTCGTTTCCTGCTATACAAAATTGAATAGTAGCAAAGAATTCTGGAATAAACATTTTTTCTTGATTTGTTATATTTTGTCTAATACCTTCAGCAACAGAAATTGAACCTTTTTTAAGTTCTATAACTGCTACTGCTATACCATTTAAATAAATAACTAAATCCGGTCTTTTTTCACTCGTTTCAACAATGGTTACTTCTTCGGCAATATAATAATCATTATTCATTGGATTTTCAAAGTCAATTAAATAAACAGTTTTTGGTGTATTGTTTGTATTTTCTGTAACTTTTATACCATATTTTAGCAACGAATAAATATTTTCATTTTTTTTATATAAATCTTCAGACCCAGTTAGAGTTTTATTTAATTTACGGACTGCTTTTTGAGCAATTTCTTGACTATATTTCATTTTTTTGGTTAAAAAATATATCAATTTATCTTCTATTATGTTTTTATTATTTTTGTTTTTAGAAAGATTACCTATATATTCATAATCTAATCATTTAGTATCTTTAAAAAAATTTATAACCTTATTTTGAGTTTCTTTTTCTGTTTCTCAGATATTTTTGTCCATAAATAAACTCCTTTTTTATATAAACATCTTTTCTAATAGAGATTTTTTGATATTTTTAAGCTTTTCGCACTTACGCTGATGAAGGGCGATGAGGGACTCAAGGTTATTAAATAATTTACCAATTTTAAATTGTTCACTAGTTTTGGCTATTTTAACTTCTATATCTTTGTAATCGGAAAAATATAAATGTTTTATAACGCTACCAACAAGTAAATTTTCTAACTTTGTACATTCTAAAATATTATATAAATACATAATATTATTATGCTTATTTTTGTTTGCTAAAATGGCGGAAGTGCTTGTTACAAAAGTGTTTTCATCCATTAATTTAATCTTTCCAGCAGAACCATCTTTAACTATAGAAATATATTTTTCTGGAACAAAATATTTATTAGTATAACCTATTAATTGGTTTGTGTCCGAAACCTTATATTTTCCTTCTGAAAGAACGCTATTTTTGTGTAAAGGTGAGGGATAATAATTAAAAAGATCTTCTATTTTACACTGTTCCCAAGCTTCCACGAATCCTTTAAATCTAATTTTGGGCGTAACTTCACCATCAACAGGAAACATTTTTTCTAAAAGCGACCTTTTCATATTAATTAATTTTTCATACTTACGCTGATGAAGGGTGATGAGGGAGTCAAAATCACTAATTAAATGACTAATTTTTATTTGTTCTTCCAATTTGGGATAATAAGATTCAAAGCCTAATACATCATTTACTGATAAATTTGTTTGTTTTACTCCGTCATCAAAATCTAAAAAATATTGATTTCTATTCATTCGTAAACTTAAAAACTTATTATCAATATTTGTTATTGGGGTAATGGCCGCAATTCGTTGATTTAAGCTATATAGTCCCGTTTTTTCAATTAAATAAGTTTTTGCAATGGCTCTTCCATTAGGAACATCACTTAAAACAAAACATATATCCCCTTTATATAGAGGTTCTTTTTGTTTACTAGTTTTTTTAATTACACCGCCTTCTGTGGAAATAAATTTGGAATTAACAACTATATATTCTCCATTAAAAGAAATATTATCTTCATGAGCTTTCCCATTTCTATATGATGCAATATTTAATAATTTACGCTGTTCCCAAGATTCAATAAATTCTTTCAATGTAATTTTAAAGTCAATTTTATTATGATGCAGGAAGACTTTTTCAAGAACAATTTTTTTATGTTTGTAAAGCTTCGTTACTAACACTGAAAATAAGAAATTGTTTTTGTAAACGTCTTTAATTAAATAATTCAAAGCTTGAAACGAATTTTGCTGATGAAGGGTGATGAGGGAGTCAAGGTTACCTAAAAGTTTAGCAATTTTTTCTTGTTCTGCATATGAAGGATATAAAACTTCTAACGTTTCAAAGTCAGGTTTTGAAATTACAAAACGCTGCACCCCTTTAGCTTTTAATGCCATTTGTTTACGTAGATATACTGTATCAAAACCATAATTAGGATAAGTTAAATAAAATACATTATATTTTGGTCTATATCTTATTAAATGATATGAATATACTGTATTTGGTAGGTTTTCTTCTATTACTAAGACATGTCCTATATCTTCGGCGGTTTCAGATGTAGGTGTAAAATATATATCCCCAGCTAAAACATTATTGTTTTTAATTTGTTCTGGCCTAGCCGTTACTTGCATTAATTCCGTACAATTGTTTGTAGTTATTTTTAATCTATTATAAACATCCATATAGTTAAGAAGATTTACAGGAATTTCATTCTCTTTACTTAATTTATCAACACCATTTGATGTAAAAACTCCAAGTTGTTCTAGTTTACACTGTTCCCAAGAATATCGTTTTTCTCTAAAATATATATTTGGACTAAGATTAATAACGTTTGGGAACAGTGTAAAATAGGTGATATTTTTAAAGTTACGCGAGGTTTTGTTCTACCTATAAACAAAACAAGCGAAATAAAAACTTATAAAAATC